>CAWIEY010000009.1:0-215407 GCA_963835195.1 uncultured Alphaproteobacteria bacterium | reverse complement strand
CATACGCATGCAGCGCATGCTGCGCGGTCTATCGCAGGCTGACGTAGGCAAGGCGGTCGGCCTTTCTTTTCAGCCAGTGCACAGATACGAGAAGGGCAGAAATCGCATCGGCGCGAGCCGGCTGCAACAAATCGCCAATGTCTTAGATGTTACGCCGGATTTCTTCTTTGATGGAAAGTCGTCACCAAACGCTACCTCCGGCTCCAGGGAGACAGCTAATATTGAGGGGTTTATTTCCTCGCGAGATGGCCTCGCTTTGTCCATGGCGTTCACCAACATTAGAGACGCCAAGATGCGTCGAAGCATCGTATCTTTGGTTAAGCAAATCGCTGCTGAAGCCTAGCATAGCGCTATTCGTCAGCATCTCTACTCTGCCAAAAAGCGAGCTGCCTTCATTGCATCAGACATTTGACGCCTTCGAGGGCCAGCATCAAGCGAAGCGATACGCAGACTTCGAGCAAGTCTTTTCACCGTCGGCCGCGTTTGCGATCTCCTTGGATACATGCTGCCAGGTGGGCCTGCGGCGGTATTGCTCGGGGCAGGTGCTTTTCAACCAAGTCTAGCACATCCGCGAGGGTCGACAGCTTCATGACGGTGGGAATGTTTAGGGGCCGCGGCAGCGGGCGCGACCAATCGGGCCGGGACAACGCAAAACCTCACGCAACGAGACCTGACTGGATAGCATTCAAATAAGCGTCAGCCGACCGGGCGTCGAGTCCGACTGAGGCGTTTATCGCGCCCGTTCGGCCTTGTTCTCACGCCCCGGTTGTCCCATGATCGCCTGTTGGACATTGGGGGGATCTTGTAATGCGCGGCGTGCTGTCGGCCTTAGGTGCTGGGCTCGCCTAGCGGCATGCGCCGGCCGTGATCCGCACCCGGTCGCCGTCGTTCAACCTACTGTGGCGAACATTGCGGCTAAGCTGGCTCGAGATTCAACTTATTGGTGGGCGTTTCCTTGGGGGTTAGCCGTGCGGATCGCGGCGGGGCTCATAGCGTTTAGCGTCTCGTTTGCGCCCGCTGCCAACGCAGCATCCATTACGCGCGCCATATCAAAAGAAGGCAAAGTAATTATCTCGATGGTTGGTGAAATCACCGAGGGCGATGCTAACGCACTCAAATCAGTTGTTAAATCTGCCAACGACGATGGGCGCCTTGTTACTGCAATGCGTCTAAATTCTCCCGGTGGCAGCATCCTGGAAGGGGCGAGGCTCGCTGAGATCCAGCGTCGGAACGAGGGCCGGTGCCGGAATGGAAAGATATCGTCGCCGGGGCGTTCGCCTTGTCGGCACGGCAGAATCGCGGATCGCCCCGCTCAGGAAGAAGCTGTCAGCCCGAATTAAAAATTTGGGTCTTCGTGGAATTGAGTGGGTAAATTTGGGTAGGGGAAGGCCGGAAAACCTGTGAATTGCGCAGAGTTTTTGCATTACGAAGCGGGTCTGTTTTGGCATGCCGGATGAATGGCGGGACCGGCGAAGCGAAGGCGGCGGCTTTGGGATGCATATTGCTTCCCGGGTTTTCGGCCGGAACCGACGGTGCGCGGCATTTTCGGTGATCCGAAAGCGCGGGTGATCAGGCTCAATCGGCGGTCAAAAAAACGGCATGCGGCTGTTGCGGTCGCATGCAGGTGGGCTGGTACGATCGCAAGGTTTGCCGGGTGCGCAATCTGTCGTGCGGCGACACGCGGATTTTCCTGGAATTGGAGGTGCGCCGGCTCGACTGTCGCAACTGCGGCAAGATGAAGCGCGAGCGGCTCGACTTTCTGGCGGACAATCCGCACTACACCGAGCGCTTTGCCTATTACGTCGGCCGGCGCTGTCGAGCTGCGACGATCAAGGACGTTGCGGCGGATTTGCGGCTGGACTGGCATACGGTCAAGACCCTCGACCAGCAGTACATGCAAGCCCAGCTTGCGCGAGCGGGCAGGCCTGGCCCGCAGGTGATCGGCATTGACGAGATTGCGATCCGCAAGGGCCACACTTATCGGATCGTGGTGAGCGATCTCATGCGCTGCCGGCCGATCTGGTTTGGCGGCAAGGACCGCTCGGAGGCGAGCATGGGCGAGTTCTATGTCTGGCTCGGCGCCAAGAATAGCGGGCGCATTCGCCTTGCGGTGATGGATATGTGGCGGCCGTTCCGTCTGGCGACGGCGGCGCATGCGCCGAACGCCGCGATTTTGTTCGACAAGTTCCATGTCATGCGCCATCTGGACGCAAGCCGTAGGCGCGCCGCTGGATAACCCGGATCTTGTTGTTGAGCCCTTCGACAAAGCCGAGCGAGACCTTGTTCTCCAGCCGGCAGTAGGCGGCGATGCCATCCCAATGACGATCAATCATCTCGGCAAACTTCTCATAGGGCCTGAGCCGCTCCAAAATCCTCACCTGCATGCTGCCGGAGCTATAGCGTCGGCACATCTATCCATCGTCCCGACGGCGGTGAGCAAGCCGGCGCCTCCTCGACCAATCACATCCACGCATGACGTGGATAGCCTCGCTGTGCACATGATGGACAATGCAGGCGCGTTGCCCACATGCGCACAGCAACAACAACAGCAAAAGCTGCTGCTAATCAAAATGATTAGAAATCACCCACTCGATTGCGCGATGAGGCTTTTTTCTTTTAAACGGATTTCCCTTAGATAGCGCTCGAGTGTGCTCAGAGAGATGCCGAAATGCCGAGCCAAGCTCTTCCCAGCGACAGACTCGCCGACAGCCAATCGCCGCTCGCGCTCTGCCTGGACGATTGCCGCATCAACTTTCTTACGGCGTCCGACGGGATGACGCTCCGGTTGTGCGTTTCTCATCAGTCAGTGAGGAGTGGGGTTGGTGGTATTCTGCTGCCTCTCCCGCCGCGCGTTCGTTGTAGGCATCCGCTGATTCCATTTGTCTCGGACGAAGTAGGCGTCCAAACTCGTTCAATGCTACGCCGGCCAATTCCAATCGGAAAACTAGCGGGATAGCGGGCCGGAGTTGAGCCTGGCAAAAGAGGCGTGTCTAAATCAGCATAGCCACAAGCCACCCAAGCGAGCTCGCTAAGGCGGCAACAAACGCCAATAGGCCCGACAGGATGACCGCGATGATGGCGAATGGATCCTGCATGTCAATCCGGTGGACCTGATGCTGTGCCGAAATCAGCCGTCACCGCTTACGATTTCGGCATTTAGGTTCCTGCCCATTTGGACGGTCGAGTTTAAACGTTCTGTAAATTGTGCTTCGCCGTGCAGGGCAAAATCATGCCCGGTCGATGACAAGTCGAGGGTCATATGGCGAAACAGCAAGGCACGGCGAGGAGATTACGGTGGACCTAGCTAGTTTCTGTCGCGAAACGCCCGGTTTGAATGGCGGCGATCCAAGTTATCTCGATGGATTGGGCACAAAGTGCCAGTAGAGACAGGCATCGGCAAGCCCCGGACGGGTAATTTTCGAGCTTGGCTCGGTATTGCTTTGGCAAACTTTCAGCTCGAGACACGCCGAGCCGCGGCCGCTCTGATTTGCCGGGAGGCGGACTGCGTGTCGGTCAAGCAGCTCTTCGTCTGCGGGGCAACCGAGTCGCCAGTAGTGCCGCGATTCTCATGAGGTTGTTGGCGAGCACAGCGGCGCCGACCGACAATTCGAAGCGGTCGCGTCCCTCGGCGAGACAGCGCTTCATGCCGCGGCCTCGGAACAGCACCGAGATGCGTCCCTCGATGCCGGCGCGAAAGCGCTGACCATTCTTGAATGCCGCGCTGCTCTCGTACGCTTTGCGCCGCGGTGTTCTCTTGCCGCCCCGCTGCGGAATGCACGCCAGCTTGACGCCGGCGTGCTTGCACGATGTCAAGTTCTGCTCACTGAAGAAGCCGCGATCCGAGCCATACAGCTGCGGAGGCCGGCCAAACGCTTGCCGGTGACGCTGAAGGGAAGATGCCACGTGGACCTCGTCGGGCGGATTGCCTTTCAGCACCTCGTATTGCGTGATCAGGCCTTCCGCGCTTTCGGCGAGGAAGACTTTGTGGCCGAACTCGACCGGCGTGCGCACCTTGCCGCGCTTGATCAGGTCGGTATGGGGCTCGAAGATGGAATAAATCTTCTCGTCGGTAGCGACCTGCTCGCCGAAGAGCACACGACGACGTGCCTGATCGATGGCACGATCTCCCAGCCCGCAGAAGTGCTCGATCTGCCCGCGCAGCTCCTCGATGGCCATGTCGGTGAACATGTCCTTGCCGCGCATCGTGCGGGTCCTCTCGAGCCCCGCGCGTGCGTTTCCTACGACCTCCTCGGCAATGTCGATGAGCACCCGGTATGCGTGGGTCTGCTGCTCGTGACGCTGCCTCGTCGTCATGCGCTGGATCTCGTACATCCGCCGCCGCGCCGAGCGTGTGCGGTCGCAAAACCCCTTGATTCGTCGTAGTTCCAGCGCTTTGGCCAGACGACGGACCAAGCGCGTGACGACGCGGACCACATCCCATAACAATGTGTTGTCGGTCGGATGATGAATGTCAGTTTGCACCACCGTAGTGTCGACCCGCAGCTTCGCACCGTCCTCCAATCCGAGTTCGACCGCCGCCCGAACCACCAAGTCGTTGACTGCCTTCAGCGTCTGTGGCGTCAGACGGATGAAGCCGCGCTGGAAGGCATCGTGTTTCGGGACCGGCGCACAGTAGAAGTCAGTGAACTGACGCAGCGTCAATCCATCCGCAATGCGTTCGCGCAACTCGCGATAGTCCCAGTTCTTGAGCCGCATCAGAACCAGCGAGCGCAGGACCTGCGTCGCTGTCAATCCGTGACGACCGCTGCCAGGTTGCTTCAAGCCCCGCACCAGATCGCGCCGGACACACTCGATGACGTCCCGCTGGTCGTCGAGAAAAGCGGAGATCGCTTCCAACAGCGGCTCCAGCCGCACGCTCCGATCACCTTGCCGCATCAACTCCCAATCGGCAAAACTGATCTGTCGCGCCGTCGCCCTCACACCGCTCAGCTCCTCTTGCTCTTGCGCACCTTGGTCCGCTCGCGCTTCAACGCCTTCACGTAGCGCGGGCCGGCTTGCACCAGCAGATCCTGCAAGGCGCGCCCGTTGCTCACAGCGCGGCGCACCTCACTTACAAGCTCTTCGGGCACGTAAACCGCGAACCGTCGGCCATTGTGCCGGCCGTACAGAACGTGGCTCTGATGCTGCTCGCCGGACAAACAGGCCGGGCAGTTCTCGCGCATGCACCGACTGCGTCGCAAGCTCAGCGAGCCAGCAAACGCCGGCCACAACCCTGCCGCCTCGCTCTGCATCCAGCGAATGACATCGGCAGCCGACTCAGAATTCCTGCGAATCATCTCATATGTGTGTCACACCACACATATGAGAGGCAAGCAAAATCCAAATAGAAAAAGCGCTGGAAACCCCGATTCCACAGCACTATCTTGCCTTTCGCGACAGAAACTAGCTAGGTGTGGAGCCTCAATAGGTTGTTTCTAGCCAAGCTGAGTTTGCTGATGGGCGGTTTTGATCCGATGCTGCCATGAGGCCTGTGCCAATTGTAGCGGTGAAGCCATCTTGGCAATTCGGCGGTTCGTTCGTGCGAGGTGTTGTAGGCGCGAGCATAAGCCCATTCGCGCAGGCTGGTCTGGATGAAGCGCTCGGCCTTGCCATTGGTTTTTGGGGTATACGGCCTGGTGAAGATGAGCTTGAGGCCAAGCCGTTTGCAAGCTCGACCGAAAGCTCTAGAACGATAGCACGATCCGTTGTCAGTCATGACGCGCTCGATCTTCACGCCCAGGCTGGCATAGTAAGCGACGGCTGCTTTGAGGAAGGCGACAGCGCTTTCCTTTTTCTCGTCCTTCATCACGCGGCTGAAGGCGATGCGGGAGGCATCGTCGATGCAGACGTGAACGAACTCCCAGCCGATACCAAGATGGCGGTTGACCATGCCAGTTCGGCGTCCGGTGATGCGATGCCCGATGGAGCCGATTTTGCCGAGCTTTTTGATATCGAGGTGGATGAGTTCGCCCGGCTTCTCGCGTTCGTAGCGTCGAACCGGCTCAGCCGGCTCCATGGCGCTCAGCTTGTTCAGCCCTAACCGGCGTAAAATGCGGCTCACCGTGGCCTCCGAGACGCCGACCTCGACCGCGATCGCCTTGCCCGTCAGTCGATGACGCCGAAGCGCCTCAACGCGTTCGACAACCGGCTGCGGTCTCGGCCGATGCAAGCGATGAGGTCGCGAGCTGCGGTCCTGCAGCCCGGCGATACCCTCGCTGTCATATCGTTTTAGCCATTTGCGCACTGTTCGCGGGCAGACGCCCACGGCTACGCTGACGGCCTTCGGCGTCTGCCCGTTCGCAACCAGTTCCACGATCCGCTCTCGACCGCGTGGCCTCAGCCGGGCATTCTTGTGCATGTTCATCCGGTCCTCCTTGGTTGCTGAGGCTTCGACAACTTCAGCTTCTCTCGGCAAGGGCCGGATGGACAACCTATGGAAAGCTCACAGCTAGGTCAGGCTATGGAGCAGAGCGCTGCAGCAAGGACGCGCGGTGAGCGGCGAGCGTCCAACGCGCTATATCTTCTTCTTTTTCGGCTTTGCCTTCCTCAAGCCCGTTTTCTCCTGAGCTGTCCGCGTTTTTTGCTTGCGGCGGAGCTTGCGCAGTTGTACCGCGCGCTTGTGGCTAAACGATTTGCCGCCCATTTGCCCCCTCCGT
Organism: uncultured Alphaproteobacteria bacterium; assembly: GCA_963835195.1. Taxonomy (GTDB): domain Bacteria; phylum Pseudomonadota; class Alphaproteobacteria; order Rhizobiales; family Xanthobacteraceae; genus BOG-931. The sequence continues at coordinate 208,751 of CAWIEY010000009.1, read as the reverse complement.
TTTGTTCCTGCGCACGGCCCCGGGCGAGCGCCTGGCGCCCTAGAGTTCAACGATCGCGGGCAGCAAACTTATTGTAGTCATTAGCAAACCTGAGCATGCTCGCCTTGATGCCATCTTCGGCCATGGAGGCCGCGATCGTCCGCATTTCGGTGGCGCGTTGCGGGTTCCGACGATTGCGGACACGCAGCCCGATCGAAAGGTTTCAAGCTGAACAGCCTGCCTTCGCTCATGATATGCGCCATCATCGCGGTTGCTGGTTGTTTGGTCGGAGGCGCCTCGAGTATTGCCACCATAACGCGTAACCGGCGTCATGGCTGTAGCGTACGGGTTACAGAGCGGATCTATCGGCCGTGATGCAGCTCATATGCGCCGATAGTCGCGGCGTGTGGCCGAACTGCAACAAGAGACAGGCCACCGTCATATTTGACACCAGCGTCGTTGCGCCGATGGAAGCCCTTGCGGATGATCAGCTCGGCGTTGGGCGTTTCGGTCTCTTTAAGAAGTCGGTTGACGTGTTGCGCCTTTTGGCGAGTGAGGTAGCCCATCGTTCTGATTTCGATTCTGTCGCCGATGGGACGCTCTTTGTGGCACGCGGTTTCATAGAGGCGACTGAATCCTGAGAGTACTCGTTCCCCGGCTTGAGGTTTGGGGGGGACGGTGGTGTTGTGAGCGAACCCAGCTTACGCCGCCAGCAGTTTGGGAATGCGGATCAGATTGTGGGCGATCAGATTGAGCATGAAGTCGGTAGCGACCCTGGCTCTACCACGATGTTTGGTCTTGCGCATTGTGCCGTGTTGCTTGCCCCGGCCGAAGATGCATTCGATCATCGCCCGGCATTTTCGGTAGCCTTCGTGCCGTGTGGTGCGTCCGTCGGCCGTCGGCGTGCCGCCCAGCGTGCGACTGCTGGATTACATGATCCAAAAGTCGAAGACCGGACACAAGCGGGCAGCTTTTGCTGTTATGAGGTCGTGGAGCGGGAGCGGCCGGGGCGGTGTCCATCCCAGAGACCACCACCCAGCGGGAACGCTCCCTCTCGGACGAGGCCCGGTGTCACCACCTGGGCTCTGTTTGCGAAGCACGTCAGCATTGGAACGAAATCATATTTGGTGAATTTTGCCGTCGGACGGTCCTCTTGCCCCCAGTCCCTCACCCTCAACGGGGCCGTCTAAGCCCCGCTTTCGGTCGCGGGGCTTTTATTTCTTGGCGCTCATCGCACCAAGTCCTTGAACGGCTCCGGTGACATTGCCGCATAACGCACCGTGTTGGTGACGCTGGCAACTTGAGGCCTCTTTCATTCATGCCAGTGCTGTTCTAATTACAATTTGATGTATGCGGGCGCGGACTCTTCAGGCCGGGCAGCGCGGGGGTCGACTTTCAGAAAGGCAACTTGCGACACCGCGTCCGGTGTCGTTTCGTGACCCGTTCAAGGTTGCCAGCCCGCGCGCAGGAACAAATTTGCGGGGGGCGAATTGGAGGGGTGCCGACCAGGCTTTTTCAGACCCCCTGCATTTTTATCCGGTCGGGCAGACGTCAATGGCAAGAACCCCCGAGCGACTTGCCCCGCCCGGGGGTTCGCTTTTGTGTCGCCGACTCGACTCTCGCCGGGCCGACGATTATTTGACGGTATTCCGTCAGTGCTCGTTGCGTGAGGTGTTGCGTTGTCCCGGCCCGATTGGTCGCGCCCGCGTGGCCGTCTTTCTCTTCGGGGTGGCGGTTGGCGTGCTATGCGAGGCAGTCGTGATGCATCGCCTGCCGCCGCAATGACGCTGCGCCGCTTCCCCGGCGCTTACATCGAGAACGCGCGACGCAACGCCCAACTAGAAAACATCTTTGGCAGAGTAAGACATGCTAGACGAACGCAGACAGCGCCGGCCGCCGTGGTGGTGGCGGACCGAAGTATTGGCGGCGGTCCTGCTGGCCTTAATCGCGCTGGTATTCGTGGCCTATATGAGACAGCTTTTTCCAGTCTTTCATTAGAACAGATGCGTCGCCAAACAGCGCGATGAAGGTACGTATCACAAAGCGCAAGGCAGAGCGCGAAGCTGCGATGGGCGCCATGGGCGTCCTTGGCGCGCTGACAGCCGCAAGCGCGCCCTCTGACCACATTCTCTTTGTGCTGCGGTCTGCAGCTAACGTTGCGACTACCGCCACATATCAGCGGATCGAGAGCCGGCAATCGCTCAACGAATTGAGATCGCACGCGGCGAAGTCGCTCAATGTGGTCTGCCGTCTGATTGAGCTAAGACGCCTCGACCAAACCAGCATCGACGAGGGTAAGGCAGCGGTTCAAGCCTGGCTGGCCGCGCTCTCGGCGGAAGATTGCCGCTAGAGATGTCGGACGGGTCACACGAAACGACCGAAAGTCCGGTCTATGCCGACAAGCGCAATTTCTACAAGGTCGAGCGGTTGACCAAGGATGGGCTGCACGTCTCCGAGCTTCTTTACGCCGGCAATGACCTCGAGATAGCTCGCGAGATCTTCACCGCGGAGAAAAAATTTCGCCGTCAAGCGGTCTGACATTGCTGGGTCCGAGGTTCCGCCAAAACGGTGGATTGTCGAGAGGACGTTCGCATGGATCAGTCGCAACCGTCGTTTGGCTCGCGACTTTGAGCGCTACGCAACAACTGTCGCTGCGTTCGCTCGCCTCGCCATGATCCGCATCATGCTCGGACTTGCTGCAAATGCCTCGTCATAAATCCAAACATCCCGGATGGGCTCTTAGAGATTGGAAGAGTGGAGTTGACGAGCCAAGAGTAAAGCTTCGCGGCAGGTTTTACCCAGTCAGCGAAGTCTGCCGCGAGGTCGGCACTCTTGCTGATCCGCTGCCCGACGCCATTCTTTCGATTTTGTGTAAGGAGACGCGGTCGGAATGAGGATATACTCGCGCTGAAAATGGACCAAACCTATCGCGGTGGCGCCCGGTACCTATGCCGGCTAATCGAAAATCGAAAGCGACAACGACGGCGCGAGTCGCCGACGTAAGGCAAGGCGCCACTGCAGTCGCCTCATCGAGGAGTATTTTCAATGGCAAACTCTTCAACCGATAAGGAACGGTTTCGTAAGATTGCCAGATCCCAGTTCGAGGACGCTACGCGAGCCTGCATTGACAAGGGCCACGCGATGTCGCTCGGGCAACCATCGCTCAATCTGATTTTAGCAGGCGAATTGATCAGATTGGGCGCAGCCTTCGCAATAAAACTAGGCGCCAATGAAGATGGCGTCGCGAACTTGGCGCGGGGCTGTGACATGGAAGCGCAAGCCATTGTGCGAGCAGCCCGGTCGGGTCTGTTTAGGGCAGCCGCGCCACTCGGTGCATCGGGGCCGCCATCCACGCACCGCCGATAATTGATTCCCCGCAAGACCTATTGAATGCCAGATCAACCAATCTCATCGCTTCCCGAATAGCTGGTAAAAAATATAATTCCAGATAGATCAGGTCGAACCAACACTCATATTCGCGGAAACCTTTTCGCCACACCAGGCAATATCTAGGCTCGTCTAAGTATGCGACCGGTATAAATAATACAGGAGAAAGGCACAAAAAAAGAAGGAGTAAACGATGGCATTCGACGGACCTACCCCAGCCAAGCGATCACTTGGATCTCTGCGGCCGGCGATCAACAAGACCAAGGATCGCTCGCCTGACTACGTGGGCACACTGAAACTCCAGCGTCACACGTTGGAAACTTTTGCCAAGCAATTCCAAGAGAGCGGCGCCAGCGAACTCGAATGTTGCCTGGCGAGTTGGCGCAACATCGACGCGACTGGACAGGCATATGCGAGCGTCGAAATTTCGCCCAAATACGTAGCGCGGCGTCGTCCTGAGCCGACCGTTTCGAACAACTTGGCTGATTTCATTTAAGAACGAGGTACACACACTTGAAAACATTTCACAGCGTACCCCCCGACTGCACAACGGCATTTCGCCTACCATGCTCGAGGACGTGCGGGCGCTGGTGCGCCGGCATTTGCTAGCCGAATACCGCGCCACGCAGACGTGGCAGCGCGTCGCGTCTATAACTCCGGCGGCAGCGCGTGGCCCGGCAATGTATTCTACCTGTCTCGGAAAGATGTGCCGAAGGAAAGCATAGCGTGCATTTCCATAATGTTTGTGGGCGAATTCGAACTCGCGGATGCATTCAGGGATTTCGGCGGCAAGAGTGGTGGTCGACCCTCATGGCGCAAGAGCAGTTCTCATCGACGCCCAATCGGTCCGGCTACTCGCCTAGGCCCAGGCTTTGCCGGTTCTTTCAATTTCGGAAAAACCTCTCCGGGAATGGTCGAGGCTCACCCACTCGGCCTGGACGCAGCCGTGCCAGCAGCACTTTCGACTTAGCCCGCATTATGTCACTTGCCGACATCGTGTTGCGGACAGGACATCTTGCGGCTTCAGCCGATCGTCGTGTTCGACGGCGCCGGCCCGCATCTGGCGGCGGACCGCACGTCCTGCATGAAGGCCAGCGTCAATCAGCTGCGTTTGTTCCTGCACGCCGGCGCGTACTGGTTGATGTGGGGCTTGCGCCAGTCAATGCCGCGGCGATCCATGTGGCGCGTCGCCCAGTTCGACACGCTGCGCCTGCGGCTGATCAAGATCGCGGCGCGCGTCGTCGAGATGAAGACAATGATCAGGGTTGCAGCGCAAGTAGGCGGATGCAGCTTAACAAGCTGATTTCGTGTATGATTTTGTTGTTGGGCCAATCAACGCGATTTCAGAAGGGCTGCACCCGCCGTGACCGATCCTATGCTGCCGCTGCCCGGCTTGTCACCTGTCGGGCCAAGAAGATCATCGCCCAATTCGACGGCGGGTTGTTATCGTCGGACGCCGGCGTGCTGGTTTTGCGCGAGGTCGAGCAACGTCTTCGCGTCGCCGAACGCCTGGCCGCGCTCCGCGCTCGAAAAAATCCCGCGTCTCGCCACCTGAGCGGCGGGGGATGATGCCCCGAAAACCAAACCTGTCCCGTCAACCCACAAACCCTTCCGCTTCGAACCCTGGCCATGCCGCCGGTGACGAAAATGCGCGTCCGCGCGACCGAGAACTCGCGGTCGCATCATCCGAAAACCGCACCGCAAGCGGCACGAAGCTCAAAGCGCTGCATAATACGGGTTAGGTGCTTCGCCGTTGTTAGTGGCTCTGCTCTGCCCAGATGTTCAGTAAATTTTGATCAGATCATTCAAGGCAGCCGGACTGCCGTGATAGAGGGTGAAGGCAGGTTTCCGGAAAAGGAAGCTTATACCAATTCTACATCAGAGTGAGTTGACGATATAGGGGAACGAGGTGATGGAGCGAACGAGTTTGGGATTCCGCTCGAGGTAGAGGATGGCACGTTGGAGCTTGACGCGGACGGCATCCATGGATTTGAGCGCGTAGTTCTTGAAGATTTTTTCGCGGATTTCATCCCAGATGTTTTCTTTCGGATTGAGCTCGGGCGAATAGGGCGGAAGATACAGGAGCGTGATGTTGCGGGGAACGTTGAGGTCACCGCATCGGTGGTTGGGCGCGCCGTCGAGAACCAGCAGGATGTCTTGCCGAACAAACCTGCGCGCCAGCACTTGAAGGAAGGCCTGGAAGCTAGCCGTATTCGAGGTCGGCATGATCAAATAGACGCAAGTGCCGTCCTTGGGCGAGACCGCGCCGTAGAGATAGATGTATTGGCGGATGAGCTGCGCGGCCACAGCGGGCCGCGTGCCAAGCGGCGTCCAGCAGGGTCGGATGCGGTTCATACGGCCGAAGCGTGCTTCATCGGCAAACATGATGCGCAGCCGCCGCCCACGCCGAGCGGCGGCCCGCGCCTTCCTTACAGCATCAGGAAAGCGGGTTTTTTAAAAGCATGCTGCGCCGCGAGGTCGCGCTTGGGATGAAACGGGCGTGGCATCAGCTTACGCCAGTCGTGCCGGTGCAGCAGGTTGTAGACCGTGCTGTCGCTGGTGGCGTGTCCGATCGCTTTCTCGTAGGCGGCCTTGAGATCATGGATATTCAGCATCTCGCCAGCACCGGCGGCTCTGGCAAAGCGCGCCAGCAAGGCCTTTTCCTCGGCCACCGTCATGTTCTCGTGTTTGCGTCCGCCATTCGGCCTAGGCTTGAGCGCGGCGATGCCGCCGTGGTCAAAGGCCATGTGCGCGCGGTTCACCGTGCTCAGCGACACGCCCATTGCCGACGCAATCGCTGGCTGCGCCATGCCACTCTCACGCAACAGTACCATCTGGATGCGTTGGCGCTGCGCTGCCGGTATTTTCCACCGCAGCGCAGTTTTCAGCCGCCGCACCTCGGCTTTGCTGCATTTGGGCATCTGTTCCCCCGAATCAGATGGAACAGCGAATCACAGCGTCGCCAAGGACACCAGCCGTGTCCTCAGCGTCTTCCAAACCTCAATTCAAGCCGTTATGGAGTTGGTATTAGTCGGCGTACGGGCCGATCAGGAGGCGCGTGCCGTCTTGGCATCAACCCTGCCGGTGCCTTTGCACGATTTGCAGACAATCTTACTTCCGCGCTCCCGAACCCAGCCGATGCCATAACAGCGGATGCAGGTCTCTTTCTTAATCGGCGCAGGGCCGGGCCCGCGAATTGAAACGCGCGTTCCGAAACTCATTCCGAATAGCCTTTATACTATTTGTTGTTTTGCGCGCGTGAACTGGCGCTCACATTACCGACGGCAAATTAAGGGCTCACCAGAAGATTAGCTAAAGTTGGACATGAGCCCGCGCTGGGATTGGGTGCGGCTACCTCCGCAATCGGAATGGCGCTGAAATTTTTTGCCGGTGAGCCGCCGCGGCTATGGACCCTCATACCCTGAGTTCAATTCCCAACTGCATTACAAATTATTTCGATCTGGGCGTGCTTCAAAATCTCCATTTCTATTCAGTTGGTTCATAATCTGATAATGAGCGCTCATCCCGTCCGAACAAACGAAACTTCTCAGTCGAAATGCTCGCTCAGCAATAGACTAAGCGCCCGCCTGTCCCGAGCAGCTGCCTCGGCCATGATCTCGAGGAAAACCTCTTGGGCTGTATTCATAGTAATCGTTATAAGATCAGTTTAATTGATTCTGGTCGATGGTTGAGTTCGATTATCGCGCGGCTACTGAACTCTTTCCGGCCCGGCGACGCTCTCGGGGTCGCCAAAAATTCGGGTACAGGCGTTTTGCACAAGCCTCACAAGCCATCCGTTTCGCCATCGAGGACCTACCGCCGGAATGTCTCGCCGGCGCATTGATGAGCGGAGATACCGGAGTGACGATATCCGCCGCTCGTACCAAGGAGCCGAATATCCTCTGACCCGTCGGGATCACAATCATGACCGACCAAACCGTCGATCTCGATCAGCATCGCGGGATGGGTTCCCAAAAGGCTAAGAATCTTCGTCGCCTATTGGCTGACGTGGAGGTAAACGAGAAAACATTGCGCGCTCGGCAGGAGGAATTGGAAACTCATTTGCTGGCGGCATCGGCGAGGAATTGGCCCGACGCTGCTGAAAAAGCGCGCTACCTGCTCAAGCTGTTTTCGGCGACACTCGCCGCAGAAGACCCGCAGCGCCAAAAGCTGATTGCCGCCGTGCTGGCCGATTTCGGACGCCATTCAGACGAAGGGTAGCAAGCCGAGCCTTTACCCAAGCGCGCCGGACCGTCAAAAATCCGTCGCTACCAGTTTATAGGGCCGGTTTTACTCTCGCTCATAGGCGGGCGGCGTAGATTTTCGCTCGGCGACGTCCCGTAGCTGCCGCCGGCGCCCGCTTACCTCATCGCCGCAGCCGCCCGAGCTCCACCTTCAACAGAAAAAGGAATTGACGCCGGCTCACGCCGACTTCGTTGGGCGCGGCGCAGGTCGCAGTGAGTAACGGATGAAGACATTCTTCTGTCGGTGCTGCAGAATTTGCGATCTATAGTCGATGACTCCTTAGCTCGCTTGAGCTCGACCGGCACCGTCGCCGCTGCCGGCGAGGCCGACGTCAGATCGACCGCCCGCTCAATCGTCGGCCCCAAACCGGAATCGGCCAACAACAATCCGCGATCTAAGAGAAATAAATGGCGCCGTCGACCACCAGCCGCAGCACCGACCAGGCGGCTCGAGCAGGTCGGTCTGCCGCAGAGCTCACTGGATCGGCGCGTCTCGCGCGCGCGAATGGATAGAGAATATGGTCAAATGTGACGACGGCGCGGTTCGTTCTCGTTTGCTTTCACATTGGCCAGGAGGCGACGAAGTTCGGTGGCCTTTTGCGCCGCCATCCTGCGATGCTCGTGAACGCCGCGGCGCTCGATCATGACGAAAAAGCGGTTAGGCATTGCTTTTTTGTTGTGAAACGGAGAAGCGCTCGGTATAAGTGGACGTGAAACAGGAAAAATCCGTCGCTGAACGCTGAAAGAAGCGCTTTCAGGTGGTTCGTTCGCGCGCTGTAGGCGATATCAGGCGCGTCTCTTCCTGTGCAATATCCTGAAATCGATTGGTGGAGCGGCAGCTACGTTGCTCTTCCGCGATGCGCCGGCTGTGGAGAAAATGTTGAACGGCAAAATCAAAACGGACGTGGATCCTGCCGCGATCAACGTGCGTGCCCTGGCCCAGGCTCTCGCCCGCTACCGGGATCCGAACCATGGACGCAGCATTTTCGAAATTCTGATAACCATCATCCCGTTGGTTCTTTTGTGGCTATCGATGTGGTTCGCGCTCCATATCGGATATTGTCTCTATTTGCTGTTGGCGGTGCCGGCCGCCGGCTTTCTTGTTCGTCTGTTCATGATCCAGCACGATTGCGGTCATGGCGCGTTCTTCCGGCATCGACTCGCCAACGACTGGGTGGGACGTGTGATCGGTGTGCTGACATTGACGCCGTACGATTTCTGGCAACGGACGCATGCCCTTCACCACGCGACCTCGGGCAATCTCGATAAGCGGGGCATCGGCGACGTCGATACTCTGACGGTCAATGAATATCTGTCGCGCTCGCGCTGGGGGCGGCTCCGCTATCGGCTCTACCGTCACCCGCTGGTGATGTTCGGTGTCGGCCCGGCCTATCTGTTCTTTTTGCAGCAGCGCCTGCCGGTCGGACTGATGCGCGGCGGTTCGCGGCCGTGGCTGAGCACTATGGCAACCAATCTTGCTATCGGGCTGCTCGGAGCCGTCGTGATCTGGGCGGTTGGTATCGGACCATTCCTGCTTGTGCAGTTGCCGATCTTACTCATCGGCGCCTCTCTCGGGGTCTGGCTATTCTATGTCCAGCACCAGTTCGAGCACACGTTTTGGGCTCGCTTGTCGTGAAGCTGCCCTTCGCGGCAGTTCGCATTACGATCTTCCAGCCGTGCTTCGCTGGTTCACCGCGAACATCGGCGTGCACCACATCCATCACCTGTGCAGCCGAATTCCGTATTACCGATTGCCTCTCGTCTTGCGCAATCATCCGCATCTGACGAACGTCGGCCGTCTTTCGCTAGCTCAGAGTCTTTTGTGCGTGCGTTTGGTGCTGTGGGATGAGGCCGCGCACCGTCTTATCAGTTTTCGCGAACTCCGAAGCTTTTTTGGTGTCAATCCTTCAGGGCAGCCGCAAGCTGGTTTGGTATGATCCGCGGGCGCTGAAGGTCGTCCCTGCGGCTTAATCTTCAGCAAAAATGGCTTTGGGCTATCTACACGTCACAACACCGTGCGTGTGGCTTCGTTGCGAACGAGCCGACATCTATGTACAAATCAAAGACGCGCCACGTTCGAGCAAACCTCAAAGACGCCACTATGTCAGTGCACAGAGGCGCTAGTCCCACCGAACCTAGCCCCTTGGTTGGACGAAGATAAAAAGGTTCGCGGGGGATGCGCAGAACTTCATTCGTTCTCCTTGGCGCGGTCATCGGGGCCTGCCTCCTGATGCTGGCGAGGCAGCCACACGGCGTTCTCGTCGGGCCGATTGCAAAAGCGGCTGCATCCGATAGATACCGGCAACTAAATCTGTTTGGTGACGTTTTCCAGCGCGTACGCGCCGATTACGTCGAGAAGCCAGATGACAGCAAGCTGATCGAATCCGCAATAAACGGCATGCTCACCGGACTCGACCCACATTCTGGATACATGGATTCAAAAACCTTCCACAACATGGAGGTGCAGACTCGCGGAGAATTCGGGGGGATGGGCGTCGAGGTCACCATGGAAGACGGTTTGATCAAGGTTGTTGCCCCGATCGATGACACGCCGGCGGCAACGGCCGGCGTCATGGCCAACGACATTATCGTGAAGGTCAACGATGAGCAGCTTCACGGCCTTACTCTCAATCAGGCGGTCGAGAAGATGCGCGGCCCGGCGAAAACCAAGATAAAACTCACTATCTTGCGCAAGGGCCACGACAATCCGATCGAAGTAACCATCGTGCGCGAAGTAATCCACGTGAAATCGGTACGCTCGCATAGCGAAGGCGACGACGTCGGCTATATCCGCATCACGCAGTTCAACGAGCAGACGGCAGAGGGTTTAAAGAACGCGATCAGCGCGCTGACTGCGCAGCTTGGAGCCGATAAGATCAAGGGCTTCATAATCGATCTGCGCAACAATCCCGGCGGACTGGTGGACGAGGCAATCTCTGTGTCGGACGCCTTTCTGGACAAGGGCAACATCGTTTCCACCCGCGGCCGAAACGCGGAAGAAACGAACCGTTTCAATGCCCGCCCCGGGGATCTGACCACGGGCAAGCCGCTCATCGTGCTCATCAATGGCGGTTCGGCATCGGCTTCCGAAATCGTCGCCGGCGCATTGCAGGATAACAAGCGCGCGACCCTGATTGGCACCCGCTCTTTCGGCAAGGGCTCTGTGCAAACGATCATTCCGCTAGGCGGCGACAATGGCGCATTGCGGCTGACGACGGCGCGTTACTTCACGCCCACAGGCCGCTCCATCCAGGCGAAAGGCATCACACCGGACATCGAGGTGCTCCAAGATGTGCCGGACGATCTTATATCGCAGACTGAGCTCAAGGGCGAAGCGTCGCTGCGCGGTCACCTCATCGCTGAAGGAGCCGAAGAGAAAGGCTCGCAATCCTACGTTCCACCGGATGAAAAGGACGACAAGGCGCTCAAGGAGGCACTCGACCTTCTGCGTGGCGCCGTCACCGATTCCGCCTTCCCGCCGGATCCCAAGTCCGCCGTTCCTAATTAGGCAGCGGCTTCAATGCGAAAACTGACGCGCGGCATCACGGGTCACGGTGTGAGGTGGTGACGCGTTTCCCGAGTCGATTGCGGGTGGACCTTGCGGCCTCTAATTCGAACACCGCGTCGGCTACGAGGCCCTCAATGGCAGACTTGATTGCTGCTGGGTCATGGCTCGCTTCGTCGGGCAAGTAGCTTCCTGGCCACCAGGGCAGCCACATCACTCTCGCTGACGTCGACGAGAAAGTCGCGAATGCATGCCCGAGTTTCCACCACGCAAACATACGGCCGTGATTGAACGGCAGGATTTTCATCGGGCTGGAATATCCGGCAAGCCCCGGGATGACCTCACATGCGCCGCGAGGCTCAGCCGTGATGGGGAGCGTCAGCGTATTATGCGCGCTCACCGGCGGGTCTGGAATGCGCACGTTAGGCGCATTCGCGGTCAAGGTATGCGTGACAGGTCATGATTGGCGCCCGCGCGTGGGAGGATCGGACACACGACGCGATTTATTCCAAATGGCTACCTCAAGGATGCGCCGGAGGTGCTCGTGCAATTTCGGGGGCTGCGCCGGTATATTGCGGGTCGGAAACCCAAGTACGCCATCCTGCTGGGCCGCTGTTCAGTGGACCAAGTTGTGGCGAGGCTAAATTAGTGAGGGATCAATGTCAGACGACAATCTGAAAGCCGAGCTTGAACGCCTTCGTGCAGAGAATGCGTCCCTGAAGAAGGGAGCCTCCGGTGGTCTAGGAATGAAGGTCAGTGAGAAGGGAGGGGTATCGGTCTATGGTTTGGGCCGCTTTCCCGTAACCCTTTACAAGGAACAGTGGTTGAGGCTGTTGGACCAATCTGACGAGGTTCGAGCATTCATTGCGGCGAACGAGCTACAATTGAAATCACGAGATTGAAGCGAGGCGTTGGCTAATCGGATTCAATCCTTCTTTGCAGCGTTATCCGTCAGTGGCCTTTTGATCAGGTCCATCATTCCTAGAATGTCATGTGGTGTTGTGCTGGAGCAGTTTGGTCCACTTTCCTTGGCTATCAGCTCTCTGAAAATTCGTGTCGGAGGAGCTGATTCCTCATCACAGAATCCAGCCACGAGCAAAGCCCCGGTCCCTATTGGAGACCGCCGAGGAAGATCGGCGGTCCAATTCTATTCCTGGTCTTGCTCGCCGGATTGGTCGTGCTTGCGCTGGTTCTCGCCGCGTATCTTCTGGCCTTTTTCGGTTGACGGCTTCGCGCTTTCGCAGCGCGTCCTGAAGCCGTTCTTTACCGGCAAATCTCTCCCTCCCGGAATTTTGCTTGGCCTATCCTCGGTCGGCCGTTTGATGATAGTGGATAATGACGACCGAGATGTCAGCGGCGATCAAACCATATTCGATAGCCGTCGCTCCCGATTGATCCTTCCAGAATCGCGCGAGAAGTTGGGACATACCTATACGCTCCCTCAAAAGACGGGGCGCGACCATACGGGAGGCTACTTTAAGGACGTTCAACCCAATTACTAAAAATGAAATTAGGACAGCCGAAAATGCGAATTAGGACAAACGGCTCGGAAGTAGGACAGTGCCCGGCCGCGGTACTTGCCCCTTTCCAATCAGGGTGGTCCCTTTTGATTTTTCAACCGGTCCCTTTTGGGATCACAATTTTTTTTGTGTTTTGTACGGTACCGTTCTTGACCGGGAAAAAAGAGGCAACAAAATTTGACAGAAGGCCAGATACGCATGGAGTTTTCCATGGCGGCCATTTTGCCTTTTACCCAACTCGAAACGGCTTTTGACAATTCAACAACTCGGATCATGGGCCTGGCATTCGACGCGGCCTGCGCTAAGTCCCAAGACACCCGTCTGACAAATCTTGCTCGCGAGATAATCGCGGAGCGGATCATTGAAGCCGCGAAGCGGGGGGAGCGCGACCCGCGGCATCTATGCAGTATCGCCATTGCCGCCCTTAAGGGCTGGCGAAAAACCGGATAGGCCGCGTCAGTTGGCGGCCTCTTTCATGTCCTCTGGATCGCCAAGAGGCAACGACGCGGCAACATCTGATCAACTTGTGCAGAAAACGAGTTCCGTTATGCCCTACGATGCGAAAGTGCACTCAAAAACAAGGTTAGGCTCTTGCCCCCGCACTTCAATTTCGCGACGCAGTATCATTGATCGCCCGCAGGAGGGGCATTATGCTGGAATCTAGCGGACCCATGTTCCTAATCCGCCTTCTTACTTGAAAATCGCCCGGGTTCACGAATGGGACATCGGCACGTTAGGCGGCAAGGTCCTGCGCGGCTCGTCTGGTTTTCAGCGCGGGAGAGGAAAGCGCCAGATCACCTTAAATGAAGCGGCCAAGACCGGAGCCATTGAAGGTCGGTCAAGGCCGCTTGGCTCCCGTACCCCCGTATCGTGAGCCAAGGACAATTTACATCTTGGCTTGACGGGTCAAAGCGGCCATGCGCTCAGTCAGCTCAATGGGCTTGGCGTGATCACGGAAGTGATGGAGTCCTTTGTGGACGTGTGCCGCCAAACGAGGAAACCAAAGCCCCGCGTTGCGGCAGGCTGTGTGAGAACTGGGGCGAGTCAGCTAAGCAGGCCGCATCGACAACGATGCGGCCTTTTTCATGAGCTACATTCAGGGTGAGGATCGTGGTCAGGCAGCGCTGCTGCCAGCGGCGATTGAGGATTATGTGGCGGTGGATGCGCCGGTTCGGGTGATCGACGCATTTGTGGACGGACTGAATGTCGGTGAACTGGGGTTTGGCCGCTCGATACCGGCGGCGACAGGACGACCGCCTTACGATCCGCGGGACCTTCTGAAGCTCTACATTTGGGGCTATTTCAATGAGGTCCGCTCGTCGCGGCGCCTGGAGCGGGAATGCCGTCGCAATGTCGAGGCGATGTGGCTTTTGCGACGGCTCAGTCCGGATTTCAAGACCATCGCCGACTTCCGTCGGGACAACGGCGCTGCGATTGTTGGGGCGTGTCGGATTTTCGTGATGCTGTGCCGGGATGCGGGCCTGTTCACGGCGCGGCTGATTGCGCTTGATGGCTCGAAGTTCCGGGCGGTGGCGAGCGGCAAAAAGGTCATCGGGGCTGCCGAGATTGCTGAGCAGGCTGCCCGCCTCGACCGCCAGATCGCGAACTATCTCGGCGAGCTCGATCAAACCGATGCGGTTGAACCCAATGATCGGCCGGATGCGGCGTCTGCGGCACTGGCGGCTTTGCAAGCCCGCCGCGCTGAACTCGACCGCCTTGCCACCAAACTCGATGCTGAAGGCCGCTCGACAATCGTCGAGGGCGAAGAGGATGCCAGGCCGATGGGCAGAGGCAATGGTCCCAAGCCGCCCTCCTACAATGTCCAGACGGCGGTCGATGCCGATACCGGCGTGATCGTTCATCACGATGTGACAGACGAGGTGACCGATAACCGCCTGCTTCACCCGATGGCCATGGCCACAAAGCAGGTGCTGGAGCGACAACGCCTGACCGTGGTGGCTGACGCCGGCTACTCCAATGGTGCCCATGCCAGCGCTTGCGAACGAGACGGCATCCTCGCATGCGCGCCAGCCAACCGCGCCGTCAACAACCGGGGCAATGGCAAACTGTTCGACCGCAGCGCTTTTATCTGCAGCTACCGCTGTCCGGCTGGCCGGTCGCTTGTGCGCAAGCAATGCACAGGCGTAAGCGCAACGTGGCTTACGTGTCGTCCGATTGCGCCGGCTGCGCTCTCAAGCCGCAATGCACTACGGCGGAGCGCCGTTTCCTCAAACGCCATCTGGATGAGGAGGTGCTCACCCGCATGAATGCCAGAGCCACTCCCGAACTTATGGCGAGACGGCGTTGCGCCGCCGAGCATCCGTTTGGAACGATCAAGCGGATGATGGCAGGCGCAAGATTCCTGACCAGGAGCCTCAAAGGAACCAGGACCGAGATGGCCCTCTCAGTCCTCGCCTATAACATCCTCCGAGCAATCAGCATCCAGGCCGCGACCGCCTGAAACGAAAAGAGGCCCCGGAATTACCAGAGCTTCTCGTTTCCACACAGCCTGTGCGGGCGCGGGGCTTTTTGCCGGGGGCGGCCTGACAGGCTTCTTTCGCAGTAAAGGCTCGACACCTGACCAAGGAACATAAGGGCGCTACGGCTTTGAGGTTCCCGCGCTCCGAAAATAAACCTTGGAGGCGCTTTTGCGCGCCGTGAGGTCGAGCGCGCCGACGAAGTAATGGGCGTCACGCATTCTACAGCAATTGCCCCGGTTTTACCCTATCCGGTCACATTTCCGCCCTTACTTGCACGTCCAAAGGCTTTCGGGTCGGGCTAATCATGCTGCGGCCGGTTCGTGTTAAGAGGCCGCCATGCCAACAATCGCTCTCGTCGACGACGACCACAATATCCTGACCTCGGTGGCAATCGCGCTCGGGGCTGAAGGCTACCGCGTCATGACGTATACCGATGGCGTCTCCGCGCTCGACGGTTTCAAGACCGTCTTACCTGACCTTGCCATCCTCGATATCAAGATGCCCCGCATGGACGGAATGGAAACGCTGCGCAGGTTGCGCCATAAATCCGACCTGCCGGTGATCTTTCTCACCTCGAAGGATGATCAGATCGACGAATTGTTCGGCCTGAAAATGGGTGCCGACGACTTCATCCGTAAGCCGTTTTCTCAACGTCTCTTGATCGAGCGGGTCAAGGCCGTACTGCGTCGCGCTGCGCCTAGGGACGGCGCCGCACCGAAGGATGCCAACAACGAAGTTTTGGAGCGCGGATTACTGCGCATGGACCCTGAGCGCCACACCTGCACTTGGAAAAACGCGCCGGTACAGCTCACAGTCACTGAATTTCTCATACTGCAGGCGCTGGTCAGTCGGCCGGGGATCGTGAAAAGCCGCAACGCTCTAATGGACGCTGCCTATGACGACCAAGTGTATGTCGACGACCGAACCATCGACAGCCACGTCAAGCGGCTGCGCAAGAAATTCAAGGCTAGCGACGTCGACTTCGATATGATCGAGACGCTGTATGGCGTAGGCTATCGTATCAAGGAACTCTCCGAAGCGCCGAAACCAGCGGCCCCGTGACGGGCCCGCACGGGGACCTGTTAGCTAGGATGCTTTGGAATTAAGGTTAAGCCGTCAGGGCGGCGATAGGCGAGCGTCCCCGCGCGACGCTTCACAACCGCGGCCATTTCAGTTCATCAGGCATTTGACGGCTTCGACGGCCGGCGTCAAAAAATAACTTATTTGTCATTGGAACGTAACTCGAGCGAGCGATCTTACTGGACGGACTTGTCTTGGTGCGGGCCAGCCTGGTCACTTCACGCGCCAAAACAATTCTCCTTTTCAAGACCTCGCACGATGTCTGGTCAGCGGTCGGTATCGGGCGAGAAGCAGACGTTTAAGGCGTATGGCCGGAGACGACGTTCTTGACGCTATGCGACATTTCGGCTGGCGTAAGAACTCGCAGAGTCTCCGAGCTACGCTATGATGCGCTTTCAAGAGCTGGGGCGGAACGACGCTTATGAAGCGGCGGGAGTTCATCATGCTTCTCGGCGGCGCTGCGACAGCGTGGCCTCTCACCACGCATGCGCAGCAATCTGAGCACCGCATCGTCGTCTTGATGCCGGTTGGCGAAAACGATCCGGATACCAGCGCAATTTCGACGACTTTCGAGAAAGGCCTCGCGCAGCGGGGATGGAGAAGTGGCCGCAACGTTCGTATTGACTGGCGATGGGCCATCGACAACGCCGACAAGGTCAAGGCGGCAATCGCCGAGTTGCAGAAACACCCGCCTGACGTCGTTGTCGCTGACACCAGCCAAACCGTCGCAGCGCTGCTACGGGCGACCCCTACGATACCGCTCGTGTTCGCGATGATCTATGAACCCGTCGCCCAAGGCTTCGTCCAAAGTCTCGCGCACCCCGGCGGCAATGCCACCGGCTTCACGGCGGTGGAGGCCTCGATCGGAGCGAAATGGCTGGGGCTGCTTTCGGAGATGGCGCCCGGTCTCGCTCGCGTCGCCTATATGTGCAATCCTTCCAATCCCGGTCCGCTGCAGCTCTACCCTGCCGCAGAAGCGGCCGGAAAAGACCACGGCATTGCGGTGGCATTGGCTGGGGTTCATGGCGCCACGGACATTGAAACCGCCATGGCGACGCTGGCACGCGAGCCGGGGGGCGGATTGATCGTGCCGCCTGACGGCTTCCTGCTCAATCATCGCAACCTGATCATCGAACTTGCTGCGCGGGACAAGCTGCCTGCTATCTATGGCCTTGCATCGTTTGCCGCACAAGGCGGTTTGGCCTCGTATGGCGCCAGCTATCAGGAGCAAGTCGGCAAAGCCGGTGTGTACGTCGCTCGTATTTTGAGCGGAGAGAAACCCGGAGACCTGCCGGTACAGGAGCCGACCCAATACGCATTGGTCATTAATCTCAAAGTGGCCGCGACACTTGGCCTTCACATTCCGGCTACATTGCTAGCGACCGCTGATCACGTGATCGAGTGACGCCCTGGTTATTACCGGGCTTTGACCCCGAGTTCGCTAATGGGACACAGCGTTTGCCTTGTGAACCCACCGTCCGGTCGCTAAAGGGGCAATAGCGGGCATCCCCAATATGCGACACTCCCCTGTGTCGATCTGACTACTCCCGACTGGCTAGTTTTATCCGATACGAAGTAAGGATGAGAGGATGAGACGACGCGACTTCATTAGGTTGATCGGCGGCGCCGCGGCGGTGTGGCCGATCACTGCCCGGGCTCAACAATCGGCGACGCCGGTGGTAGGTTTGCTGAGCAGCTTTTCAGCAAATAAGCGGAACAACGCAGCATTCAACCAAGGCTTGAAGGAGCTGGGGTTTGTCGATGGCCAGAACGTAGTAATCGATTATCGCTACGCGGAAGGTCACTACGACCGGTTGCCCGGACTTGCGGCGGAGCTGGTTCATCGGCACGTTGCCGCAATCTTCGCGACTGGCGGCAACGGACCAGCGTTGGCGGCCAAGGCCGCGACCACCACAATTCCAATTGTCTTTGAAAGCGGCGGCGGCGACCCGGTGCAAGCCGGTCTTGTCGCCAGCATCAATCGGCCTGGCGGCAACATCACCGGCATCAGCATCGCCCAAACTGCGGTCCTGGCGAAGAGATTTGAATTGCTTCACCAGCTCGTCCCCGAGGCCAAGACAATCGGCGTGCTATTCAATCCGGGCTACCCCGATGCCGAGCTCCAAATTCGAGAGGTGCAGGACGCCGCCGCTTCTGTCGAATGCAAAACCGCGGTCGCAAGCGCACGGACCCAAGGTGACCTTGATGCTGCCTTCGAGACACTCATTCAGCATGGCGCCAGCGCGTTATTCCTCATCAACGACCCATATTTCAGTAGCATTCGCCGAGAAATCGTCGCGTTTGCTGCGCGCTACGCCCTCCCAGCGGCGTATTTTTCCCGCTATTTTCCAGCCACGGGCGGACTAATGAGTTATGGCACTGATGTCGCCGAGGCCTATCGGAAATGCGCCAATTATATCGGCCGCATTCTCAAGGGCGAGAAGCCGGCCGATTTACCGATCATGCAGTTGTCCAAGTTCGAGCTGCTTATCAATCTCAAGACCGCCAAAACACTTCACCTGATTATCCCGCCGAATGTGCTCGCGCTCGCCGACGAAGTAATCGAGTAAGCCTACTTGGCTGCGATTGTTCACAATCCGGTATCCGGACGATGCACCTTCCGATTGCGTGAATTTGACGCGCGCCAAGGACGCCGCGGCGGTAAGCATTGCACGGGCTAAGTTCCAAAGCGCAAGATGACGCTTGCGGCACTTCGGGCACCTGCCGTCGAACATTCCCGGCGAGGTATTGAACAGCTCCCTCGCGCGCGCGTAGAGCGCAACGGAACGCGACAAACTCCAATCCGCTGGACGGCATTCGAAAACTAGCGGTCTAGGACTGCGCTACCGGTCAATCCCGATCCAACCCTTAGCAGTTCGCTTGCCAATGGCGATGCGGCCCACGATCAAGGCATCATTGATCGAATAGAGGAGGCCGGCTTGCTGAATGCGTAATCCCAGCAGAGTGAGGATCTCCGAACAGATCGCAAGGTGTCGCTTGTCGGGCGAGACATGCGCGGTCTCGACGCGGCAGCGGCTGCCGAGCGTTGTTGAAGCTTTGGAGGTAACATCATCCCAGCACTCGGGCACGTCAGCGGTGTGGCACACCCCATGAAGTAGATCGCCAAGCGGCTGTAGATAAGGCTGATCCTCCAATGCCGCGAACTCGACGTGCAATGGGATGCCGGTCAAACTGCATATTCGAAGATCGTCGGGATGCGAGCGTCGTCCGCTCCACATGCTTCCGATGGCGTGCAGAACTTGCCCGCGATTGAGCGTACGGCCAGATGCCGCTCAAGCCGAGCACCTGAGATGCTACTGCTCACCAATATAGTCTTTAGAACGCCTCTGTCGCTGATGGTGCATCGTTCCAGTAGAGAAGGTAGGACGGACTTGTTAGTTTGCGCGCATTTCTCCAACACTCCTTTGCGCACCAATTTTTTTGTTACCACGCACTGTTCAGCTTCCTCAGGAATAATCGGATGCCGGGTCTCATGGCAGAATAAGAATTCCTCTTTTGTGCCCGGCTTTACCGGAAACGGCCGAGCGCATTGTTGATCCAAACGGTAATGTTTGCCGGAGACGTCGCTGACGTCGAGCTCGGCCTGGGTGAAAGCGCAAATCCCGAGATACTCTGGCTCGGCACGTTTGCCCGTAATGGCGCAGGTCTTTAGCAAAGACCGCGCGACCGGATTTCCGGTTACGGCCGAAAGCTCTGCCTCGTCCATGAGAATACGCTTGCCGCTCAGGCTGCAGAGGAGTGTGTGCTCGGCCAAGGCGCAGCGGGCACTCACCTGAGACGGCACCAGCAGATGGCGTAACACCTTGGTGCCTGTCATTTCGCAGCGGGCGAGACACTCCTTGGGTGCGGTCTGGCCAGTGCTTTCGCAGCGGACAATTTCAGGCGTTTCCAGCTGTTCGCCGGTGTGAGGCACCACAATGACGTTGCTGGTATACGGAGGCGTATCCCGACACTGCGCTACCATCGTCACCTCGCGGTGCATTTTGCCTTCGAGCGCCACAATCGTGAGATCGAGCCGTGGGGTGAAGTCATCTTCCAGCTTTTTGCGTTTGCGCTCATCATTGGTCGCTGCTTTCACCTCCTGTGCGCGGCGTTCGACGTAGAAGCGGTAAAATTCCGCGATGCCGGGATCACGCGCGGCAGCGTCGGCTAAAGCCGAGTTGCGCTGCTATGGCTGGAAAGAGCCGTTGCCGAGGACGTGGCGGCGATGCCGGAACTCTGGGCTACCCGAAGTGCCGCATGAACCAGAGCCGGTCAGCAACGAGCGAGAGGCTTTTTGCTGTCGCGGCTGTTTTAAGAGCTTCTACCGCCACGCTGCCTGATTTGCGAACAGCGATGGAGCGCAAGACCGAGCGCCAGCTGGTTTGCGACAAACGCAAGTGCCGCAGCGCTTTGGCGGCTCGCTGTGGCCTGGGCCGCTGCCTATCATCGTCTGACGCGATTAGCCCTGCAAAAAAGTCCGTAAATAAAGGGGCCGGAACGTCCTATCGAAGACGAGCGAGCATGGCGCATCATTGCCGGCCCGGAACTGACGGCAGATCAACTGCGCGGCGCCACTGTTCCCGATGGTCCGAACGGCCGGTGGGAACGCGGCGCATACCGGCGCATCTAAGGGCGCAACGTAATGCGGCTGCGTGAGCATTTCGCCGAACACGCTGCGAGGTGCCTGATTTAGCGGCATCACATTGCGGTTAATGTTGTCGGCGGCTATCGCTTCCCTGGAGCGCCGGCGATCGATCCGCGCGCGACTACCCCTGTCACGAGCAAGCTCCGCGCCGTCGTCACTGGCGCCGGTCTTATTCCCAATTTCCTGCGATGATCAGGCAAACCCCCAGGCCCGGGCTTTAAGCGCGGCGAGCCCAGCGGATTGCCGATGGTCTGCGGCCACAGCGACTTGATTACCGGCAGTGCCCGCTCTTTTATCTCCATTCCCTTGGCGACCAGCGCATCCTCGATGAAAGATGGCTGATGCACAAGCACAGCTCTAGATGGCGTTGTCGCTCAACGGCACCGACGCCTTGAGCGACGATCTAATCAGTGAAGGCGCGCAGCTTTGCGCGGACGCGATGAATGCCAGACGGCGCCTAGTACCTCTGCACAGTGGTTTTGACCAGTTGAATGGCGGTCAAAGTAGGTCGGGGAGCTGTTTGGGATCAACGAGCAGTTCGATGCTGCGGGCTGTTCTTGGCTGTCTTTGGATGAAGCCCATGCGTTCGAGGGTTAACACCATCTGGTGAACGGAGGGCGGGCTGACGCGGAAGTATTGCTGCATGTCGGTTTCGGCCGGGGATCGGCGGTGCAGGCGCATGTAGAGGTGGATAAACGCCAAATACTGGCCCTGCTTTGGCGTGAAGGTTTTTGCTGGGCGACTCAATCTGACCATCCGATTCAGTTGCTGATCCGTGCCTCAGGACGAGGAGGCACGGATGAATGTACGCTATCGGGTGGAACTCAACCAACGTGAACGCGAGAACTGAGCGCACTGCTGAGCGGCGGCAAGCGTGCGGCACGCAAGCTCAAGCGCGCGCAGATTCTGCTGGCGGCGGATGGCGGCGCCAGCGATGAAGAGATTGCCAGGAGCATCGGCGTCGGCTCCCTTACCGGACCAAGCGCCGCTTCGTGCGCGGCAACTTGGCGGCGGCGCTCAGCGAAGCGCCGCGGCCGGGGGCCAAGCGAAAGCTGTCCGGCAAGGAGCAAGCGCTGCTGGTCGCGACCGCCTGTTCCAAGCCACCCGCCGGGCGCGCGCGCTGGACGCTCGAACTCTTGGCCGGTGAACTGGTCCGCCTCACCGAACGTGCCAGCATCTCGCGGGAAACCGTCCCTCGGCGCTTGGCCGAAAACGATTTGAAGCCCGAGATTGCCGATTTATAGAGAACCTAGCAGCCTGTCGGACTTAACGCTGGCACGATAACGATATGGGTTAGAATCGCCGAGTTGATTCTCGCATGGCAGGGGCCGGCTTCTGATGAGCAACTTCCGCTCGATTGATAGGCAGACTGGATTCTTGTTGCCGCCGTGTGTGGATGAGTGGCTTCCTGAGAAGCATCTGGCGCGCTTCATTGTGGAGGTGATTGACGGGCTCGACCTTCGGGCGATGAGCGGCAGTTATCGCGGCTCCGGCTCTGCATCCTATCATCCCCGCATGCTGCTCGGCCTTTTGGTTTATGGCTACGCGACGGGGGTGTATTCGAGCCGCAAGCTAGAACGGGCGAGCTATGAACTCGGTAGCGTTCCGCTTCATAGCGGCCAACGATCATCCTGACCACGACACGATCGCGGCGTTCCGGCGGCGGTTTCTGAAAGAGATTGAGGCGCTGTTCGTTGAGGTGTTGCAGTTGGCGCGCGAGATGGGCCTGCTGAAGATCGGAACGATCGGGCTGGACGGCACAAAAATCCACGCTAATGCCAGCCGGCATAGCGCACTGTCTTATGAACATGCGGGCAAGATCGAGGCACAATTGAAGGCCGAAGTCGCCGATCTGATGGCCAAAGCCGAGGCTGCGGATACAGCGGATATTCCCGACAGCATGTCGATACCTGAAGAGCTGGCGCTCCGCGAGGAGCGCTTGCGCAAGCTTGCCGAAGCGCGCGCGAAGATCGAAGCCCGTGCTAAGGAGCGTTACGCGCGCGAACTGGCGGAGCATGAAGCCAAACTCGCGGCGCGCGAGGCCAAGGTTGCGGTCACGGGCAAGAAGCCAGGCGGCAAGCCGCCGCCGCCGCCGACCGACGGACCGCAGCCGAGCGATCAGATCAATCTCACCGACGAAGAGTCGCGCATCATGCCGGTGGCCGGCGGCGGCTTTGAGCAGTGTTATAACGCGCAGGCCGCCGTGGCGGTGGGAAGCATGCTGGTGGTTGCTATCGATGTCGTTCAGGCGCCAAACGACAAGCAGCAGCTTGAGCCCATGCTCGGCAAGATCGGCGCCTTGTCCGAAGAATTGGGCGAAGCCGAAACGCTGTTGGCGGACAGGGGTTATTTCAGCACGGCGAATGTCGAGACTTGCGAGAAGGCGGGTATCGAACCGCTGATTGCCATGGGCCGTCAACCGCATCATCCACCGTTGCAAGAACGATTGGAGACGGCGCCTCCCGCGCCAGAAAATCCAACGCCGGTCGCGGCGATGGCGCATCGGCTGAAGACGCCGCAGGGCAGGACGCTCTATGCCCTGCGCAAGCAGACCCCGGAACCGGTGTTCGGCATCATCAAATCCGTGCTCGGATTCCGTCAATTTTCGTTGCGCGGTCTCGAAAAAGTGCGTGGCGAGTGGAGCCTTGTGACCATGGCTTGGAATATGAAGCGAATGTTCGCCCTCAACCCCGCCTGACGAAGCCCAAGTGCGCTCAAATGCAGCCTAAAATGGCCGGACGCAAGCGCGATACGGACCGCAACAAAGCTCGCTGGATGCGACCGAGCGTCCGATGACAGTTCGAGTCGGCAAAACCGTCGTTGGCGATCATGCTATAAACTTCAGTCCGACAGGCTGCTAGCGCGCTCTCTAGCGCCGACCGCGCGCAAGCGTGACGATGATTTGGTTCCCCATATCGATCACCGCGGCCGGTGCTGCGCCGCTGTGATCAAGCGATTAGGGACGCCACCTTGCTACACTTCAACCGATTTGGCATTGCTAATAAGCGGAAAAGCATCGGAACAATCCTTTTCGCGGTGATGGAAACGTGCGGCGGAGCGTGCCTCGATGTCGTGTCGTTTTGGATCGATAGTCGCCCAGAACTCATCGAGATCAGCCCGCTGCGTTCGCTCTACTTTTCCGTTCAGGTGAGGAGAACGGGGCGGCAGAGGTCGAAATTTGATAGCGTAATCCATTAACCGGCGCTGTACAGGCTCCGCAAAAAATTCAAGACCGCGATCGGTCTGAATATGTTCGATGGCAAAAGGCATTTCCTCAATTACGCGGTCGAGGAAATCGAGCGTATTGTCGGCCGTACGCCTGCGATAAATGGCCAACACCTTATAACGGCTACAGTCATCAATCGCGGTGTACTGGTACACGGCTGGCGCGATCTTGCAGACGTCCATTTGGACGCGATCGCCAGGAACCGGTCGAGTATATCGTTTGGTTCCCTTTAGCCACCGACGTGGTCGCTTGAGAATTTGAACGCCATGGCGAACAAGTACACGATAAATCGTATCTAACGAAAGCCGCAGATCGTGATGGCGTATTAGCTCGTTCCGAAGTTGCTTCACGCCAAGGCCACGTTCTCGGCGCAGCTGCAAAATCAAGCTCTCCTCGAGCGCGAATACCTTTTGATTGGGCGAGTGAAGCGGACGTCGGCTGCGGCTTATCAGCCCTTCTTCGTCGCTCGATTGATAACGGGCCCACCATTTGCGCAAAGTCGGACGAGAGATGCCACACCGCCGACAAACCAGACCGGCATCTCCAGTCTGTTCATACAGACGAACCCATCGAAGACGCGCTCGCGATCTTTCCACCCAAGCTTCCTCCACACTGTGGATCTGATGGACAGCGCGATAGCGCTGCCCACAGCTCCACAAGTGTGCAGCAACAGCTGACGGAGGGCATTAGAGATTGAAACGATGTCCCCGAACCTTACACTTGAGGTGGTGCGCCAGAAGAACTTGCGGTGCCTCGCTCATGCCGCCGCTCCGCTTCACAGATCCATGTAGGCCCTGGCCGATGTTGTCGCGACGACGGCTCTCGGCAGATAGGGGTAGATCGTCATGTCAAGGCGGGGCGGCCGCCGCTCCATCCGGCACAACACCAGATGCTTCACGGCGTCGAAGCCAATGGCGCCGCGCGCAATGGCCTCGCGCACGGCGGCGGTGACCTCCTCGATCTTGAAGGCCTCCATCAAGCGCAAGACCTTGACGAACTGCCGCTTGCCTTGCTTGCAGCGCGCCTCCAGCAGGCGGCGCAAGGTTGCAAACGCCTCGGGCAGAGGCCAGCCGGCCAGGGGGGCAGCCTGGTCGAGTGCATTGATCTTCTGCTCGATCAGGGCGAGGTAATGCAGAGGATCGAACACAAAATCCTCGCGCTCGTAGGAGCGCGGGTGGCGCGCGATCACCTGCGTGCCGCACGAGATCAGCACCTCATGCACGTAGCCGCGCACGATCACCTCGCGATGGCCGAAGCTCGTCGGGACCGAGTAATCATTACGCCGATAGCGCACCAGCGACAGCGAAGAGACGGTCGTCGCGAGCTTTTCGCAGGCCTGGTAAGCCGGCGGAAGCGGCGTCACAAAGGCAGCCACATCCCGCTCCAGTCGCTCGCCAATCGTCTCGCTGTGACCGCGCAGGCGATCACTCAGACGTTTTCGGCAGCAGTTCAGAAGATGGCCGTTGAGAACCTCAAAGCTTTCGAACACCGGCAGCGGCACCAGGAAGTTCCGCCGCGGGTAACCAACCAGCCCTTCGACCTTGCCCTTGTCGTTGCCCTTGCCGGGACGGCCGAAGCGATCCTCAAACAGATAATGCGATTGCAGTTCGCTGAACACCCGCGTGCGTTGCCGCCGGCCGTCGCCGAGGATGCGAGCCACCGCGATCTTGGTGTTGTCGTACAAAATCGATCGCGGGACGCCGCCAAAAAATGCAAATGCCCGGACGTGGCCGTCGCAAAAGGCCTCCGTCGTCTCCGCCGGATAGGCCACCACAAAGCAGCCGTCCGAATGCGGCAGGTCAAACGCAAAAAAATGGATCTTCCGCTCCGCCCCGCCGATGAGCCCAATGGCTTCTCCAAAGTCGACCTGAGCATGTCCCGGAGCATGCACGAGCGGCACGAACAACCTCGCGCGACCGCTGACGCCAGCCGGCCACGTAGTCCTTCACGATCGTGACGCCGCCCGAAAAGCCATGCTCATCGCGGAGCCGCTCGAATATCCGCTTCGATGTGTGCCGCTGCTTCTTCGGCCGGCCTTTGTCGCCGGCGAGAATGCCGTCAATAATCGCAATGAACGGTCCCAGCTTCGGCTTCGCCGGCGGCTTCGACCGCCGGTAGCCCGGCGGCACTGAGAATTCCAACATCTTGTCGACCGTCCGGGGGTCGATCCCAAACCGCCGCGCCACCGCCCGCTTGCTTAAGCCCTCAATCCGAACCGCATAGCGTACCTTCGCGTAAAGCTCCACGTTCTTCATCCCTCACCTCTGCCGAATCGAGGCAGAGAGCTTGCGCCTGCCGGAATTTTACTCCGGCGCGCCCGGACTATCCGGACGCCTCCAGTGAGGGATTTTCGCTCCGGCGCTTACACCTTCGCCGGTCCAGAGCTGATAGTTTGAAAACGCGTGTCATAAAGATGCCGACGCGCCATCTTCTGCGCAATCGACCGCGAATGCGTTATACGCCAGCCGCAGCGGCATTCGATTCTAACCAATCCAGGATTGAGCCGACGACCGTCGATGTCTGTATAACTCGGACTGTAAAGCTCATGCTCCGACGTGTGGTTGCTTTTTGCGGTCATTGGCTACCCAGCGCTTGCGGTGCCTGGCAATCGTCCAGAGACTCGCGTTTTAGCCTTGTGACCTTATATTAGAACTGTTGTAGTCGACGCGCTAGTTAATTGGCTGATTAGGAATCCCAACTTGGGCAATAAAATTTGATAAAGCGTCGAGAGGGACGAAGCCCCGCGAGCTAGCGAGTGAAACTCGCTTGAATAATGCCTTTCTTTAGGAAACTAAATAGCCAAGGGCTTTGCCCTTGATATCCCTTCGTCCTGCGGGTTGCGAGAGGGCGGAGGATGAGCGGCTTGTCGGGGCTGACGAGGTCACCTCGGGGGCCGCCCATGAACTCCTTCTATGAGCACCACAGGGACAGCATTCGCTTGCACTATCGCTGCTTCGACCGGATCCTGCTCAATGGCTTGATCCAGCCGTTCCAGCAGCCAGAGAGGGTCGTCGGCTTTTTCGACACCTACCGGCAGCTTTACCCGGTGAGCCGGGACACGCTGCAGGGCATTGCCGATCGCTTTCAGCAGTGGCTGAAGCAGTGGTCGGAGAAGCGCAACGTTCCGATTCTGGAGGCGCCGAAAGGTCGCCGCGACGAGTTCGTCGAACCCTATTTCAAAGGCGCCAAGCCCGCCGATGCTGTCGCCGCTTCTGAAGGCGCGCGAACCGGCGCGCATCATGATCGGCGTCGGCGACAGCAAGCCAACCGCTGGCACCTGCAAATCGCCGAGCGCTGGGTCGTGCAATACAACTTCTATGTCAACGACGGGCGATGGGGCCGCATGTTCGTGCGCATGTGTCCATACCTGCCGTTCTCGGCGCGGGTCTGCCTCAACCAGCATCATTGGCTGGCCAACCGCATGCGCGAGGAGGGCATCGACTTTCAGGCAATGCTGCGAACGCCTTCATGCAGTGCGCCAAGCCAGAACGCCTGCAGGAACTGGCCGACGAGCTAACCCCTGCGCGATCTCGTCATGCTGCGGCCAGAAATGGCTGGCGCTGCTTCACGCCGTTCTTTACCGCCAGCGAACGGGAGGAAGCCGGCTGCCGGCATCGGCTGTTCTTCGCCCAGACCGAGTTCTGCGACAATCTCGTCTTCCATCGCCGCGCCGCGCTGGACAAACTCGGCGAGCGGCTTCTCGACGCCAATCGCACGATCGGCCAGCCGAACAAGATCACCGACGATCTTCGGCCGCAAGGATCAGCAAGCATCTATCGTGGCAAGCTGCAAACCGAGATCGAGCACATGGACCTGCCGAACCCGGTCATTCGCAGCCACTATCGCAACGGCTTCATCAAGCAATACGTCCGCGATCACCTCATCCTGCGCACCGAGGCTGCGAGCAACAACGTCACCGACTACGGCGTCAACAAAGCCGTCGACAATCTGCCGGCTCTCCGCACCACGCTTGTCGGCGATCAACGACAACTATCTGAACGTACAACAAGACATTCTCGAAACCTTCATTGATCGCGGGCAATTGCGCAAGCTGGCGCAGCCGACGATCACCGCCGACGGGAAAGCGCATCCCCGGCCTCAAGCTCGACAATCCGCGGCAACTCGCCCTCATGCACGCCCTCGTGCGCTTCAGCCATATCGCCGCCGGCAACAGCTTCACCACCGCGGAACTCCACCCGCAGCGTCCTCGCCGCCCTCGGCCGCGCCGCCGATCGCTACACCCTCGCCTCGCTGCGCTACGATCTCTCCAAACTTCGCGCCAAAGGGCCTCGTCGAAAAGCTGCCGCAGGTCCCGCCGCTATCGGCTCCTCCCGCACGGCTATTCGATCTGCCTCGTCTTCCTGAAGCTCTTCGAACGCGTCTATGCGCCGCTCACCGCCGGCCTCCTCTCCGCCCGTCAGCGCCGACGCCAAGCTCCAGCCAACAAAGCCGATCTCAGCTCGACCGCCTCTATCAACGCGTCGTCGATGATCTCGACGCGCTCATCCGCGCCGTCGGCCTCAAAGCCGCATGACCACGGCCCCAACGAGAACAAAATCCCCATTACAGCCACGGATGAGATCGACAAGTTTTTTCTGCTGCGCGATCTGCTATTCTGGAGGAGCACGGGTGACCGCGTGGCAAAGAGTCGGGCTCGAGGATGTCAGCCCGGCCGCGCAGCCGTTACCGTCGCTCCTCATTTGCGGCACCCGTGCGCTGTTTTCCAGGACCACGCCGCTGCCATCGGCTGACGAACTGTTCGTAGGCATGTTCGGCGTGGCGCGCGACATCGATCTCGCGACTGCGCAGTTCCTTGATATTGTAGGCATAGGCCGCGCCACGCTTGTTGCCCTTTTTCTCCGGCTGTCCAGCCTGTAGCTGCATCGCGCGTATCTTGTGGGCGACCAGCGCGGGACGCGCCCATTGGTAGTCGGCATCCTTGGTCAGCAGATGCCAGCAGAGCACGGCGAGCTTGCGTGCCACGGCGACCGCTGCGACCTGGTGACCACGCCGGGCTCGGATACGCAGAAAGAACGAGCGCAACGGGCCTGGTGCCTTGGAGGCAGCCCACGCCGCCTCGACCAGCATGGCGCGTGCGTGGCTCCGACCGCGCTTGCTGATGCGGCCGTGCTGCGCCAGACCGAGACCCGATTGGCGCACACGCGGATTGAGCCCGACATAGCTCACCAGTTTCTGCGGCGAGGAGAAGCGTCGGATGTCGCCAATCGCGGCGACGAGGCCTGCCGCCACGTTGACATTGACGCCGGTAATGGTCAGCAGGCGCTTGACTGCCGGATCCTCGATCATCTGCTCGGCGATCTCGCGGTCGAGAAGCTCGAGATCCTCGCCGAGCCGGTCGAGCTCGCGCAAATGCCGCTCGATTGCGGCCCGCTCGTCGTCCGGTAGTTCTTGCCGTCCGAGCCAGCTTCGGCCCAGCCGGCCGAATAAGTCGGCATGCGGGCACGGCGGGATAAGATGCGCCTGCAGGATGGCATGCACCTCATTCTTGATCCGGGTCCGATGCCGAACGACCTGGTTGCGGCGAGCCACCAGTCGGCGCCTGAGTTCGGTCTCCGCATCGGGCAGCCACACCTCTGGCAGGAAGCCCGCTGCCCGCAGCGACGCCAGCACGCCGGCGTCGATTTTGTCTGTCTTGACGTGAGCATGGGCGATCGCCTTCACTTGCAGCGGATTGGCTACAATTACGCGCGCAACATACGGGCTGAGCACCCGCACCACCGCCATCGCGTTGCCGGTTGCTTCGACAACGACCTCGTCTTCTTTGCTTAAACTCCGACCAAATCCCTCAAGTCCCGAGCGGGTCATGTCAATCCGGCCGGCGGGACAAAGTCGGCCTGTCTCCCAGAAAACCACCTCCGCGAAAGTGCGGTGGATGTCCATGCCGATCACACGTTTCATCTGCTGCTCCTCTCTTGTGGTTCGACGGGAGCAGTGGGCCACACGACAACTACGGATCCGCGCTCACGGCGCAACCGGGTGGGTCGCAGGGGCGGCCAGCTACTAACGCGAGCTCTCGGCTCATGGTATTGGATCGGCCTGCCCACTGACGTGCTCCCGGTGCCCCTCGTCCCGGATGGTCGCACCATACGCCAGGACCAAAGCTGTCCCAGCCGGATGAGCGGGCACCGCGATCCTCATACCGGTTACTATGACGGTCTAATTGCCACAAAGCTTAACTTTCCAGATCTATCGGAGACCTGTTAGTTTGACCCCATCAAGGAGTGCCGAAAGCTTGGATCACATTCGGCTGTTCATTCTGACGGGCAAATTGAAAACGATCAATCGATCACGTGGGACAATCAAACCATGGAGAATTCCCGATGTTGCTGCGGCGAGGAGAGGTGCAGGGTTACGATTTTAATCGCATGGTCGTTGAGTTTACGATGCTCAATCAGGAAAAGGTGGTTCAGTGTGCGATCAGCACCGCGGCAATGGACGATCTTGAAGGGAAGCATGACGTGAAGCCACATCAGCGCGTGGATCAATTTATGCGGCTGCGCGAGGCAATCGAAGAACAGGCATCCCATAAGTTCTTCGAAGAACGGGACAGCGTCGACCGACCCGTGATATTACGATCTACTGATTTTTCGATAGTGGCTACGCTGAGGGTCTGACCGGAGCTAACCAAAGGCGACTCGACATGTTGCACACCGTCCAGGGGGTAGATCCCGCGCTCCTTATGGAAGCCGACGATGCAATTTCGAATGGCAAGCGTGGCGCAGACCCAACGATTAAAATGATTGCCCACTTCAACGGTCGCCTCGATGCCGAGATAATCATAGCGCTGAATTATCGCCTCATGGCGCTTGCGAAGTTTATCCATGAACATAAACGTTCAGGCTGGGTCGTTCATCGTAAGGGGAAAAGGTTTAAGCTCGTGCATCAGGCACTGTTTCGCGCCGCCGCTATCACCCCACTTTCTTTGGAGGACGATGAGCCGGTTAGAACATCGATTTCGACCGGGACCTCTTCATAGATAATGTGCTTGCCGAGGCTTCTCCGGAAGGAAGGGCGTAAATTCCGTCCGATCGATTTGGCGTAACGGCCTCTAGAAGCCCCATGCTCCGGCTTCTATGCTGTCCGAATGCCTACCGAAATCCGCCGACTGAAGTCAAATCCTATCGTCCGATATGTGGCCCGCACCGCAAAGCCGAATGACGTTCACTAATAAGGAGCAAAAAGAGCATCGCACCGCCTTTATCACCGAATGCCGGCAGAAAAGCATGGGCGTTGCGTGCAACGCGAACATATCGCCAAGCGCTTCGAGGCCAATGTGCGGATAACGCGGGCGAAGTTTGCCGAGGGAGCGCGGTGCAGTGGAAGAGAAAGGATAGCGGGCTGGGGAATTGAGAAGTATTGTCTATTTGTTCGCTCCGAGTATCGAAGCAAGTCCGATCAATGCACCCAAAATGCCCACCACACCTGGCATCCACATTATGACGCGCTCAAGGCGTGCTCTTTTTTCAACTCTGATATCAGCCATTAGTTTGCTAATACCCGCTTCCGTCATACGGACATATCCCTCGTCGTCTCGTTCCCACATCCCAGGCTCGCTAGTGGCCGGGTACGGAACGACGAGCCGGCTCGATTCCCGGATTAAGTACTCAGTGTGAAGTCGGAGAATCTCTTCAAGATATTGGACCTGTATATGGGAGTAATCACTCTCCAGTTTCCTAATTTCATCAATGGGGAATTCTTTGGTCTTTGCGTCCGTGATCGCAGCCTTTATCGGGTGTTCATCGCGTTTCTGTCGGCGTTTGATTTTCGAGAGCTGTCTCCGAAAGCGAATGTAGGCAAACACTTGCTGATCCTTTGAAAATTATCTATGCCGCCTCGCGCGGGTAGCTTTTCTTGCGTTCTCGCGCCGCTTTCGTTTTGACAGTTTCTATTAGTAGCAAGTGCTCCGAGATGCCCGGTGTCTTTTCATTGTAGCACGCAAATGCGCGGCGCCGAGGTTATCCCCACCCCGCTCCCCGACGGCCCAGGCATTCCGGCGACGCTGCGCGAAGAGGTGTTCAAGCCGTTCCTGCGGCTTGACGATGCGCGCAACCAGGACGAGGGCGGCGGCTGGCGCCAGGAACTAAAGTAGGGGTCGCAGTGAGCGCGCGCTTCCAGCAGTTTCGCGGCAACAACACCTGACCTTCGCTGCTTTTCGCTTTAACCGACCGCGCGACTATTCGTCCACGGCGGGTCTCGCAAGGCTGGCTAACGCAGCGTTACGAGGTCGCCTTGCGTCGCGCTCACCCTTACGAGCGGCAGCGATAATCCGCCGAGCTACAGTGTCCTGCACCACTGGTTCGAGTCGGCCCGGTAGGATGAAGCGCCTTACACGCAGCGTCGAACGCCGCGCCCATAGCCTTTGTAGGGGCGTCATCGAATACGCCGCGGGGCAGGAATGGCAAAATCGAAGCCGCACACCTCCTTCGACCGCGTCGGGCGATGATGTCCAGGCCGTTGCTGTTCGAGCTCCCAGTGCCGCGCTTTGGCGTTAAAAGAAACCCCAAGCGGAATGGGCTCGCCGCTCGGGGCCCAGGGCGAGCGCATTGGGACGCAAAAACAAAGATGCGCTGCCCCTGATAAGCGAGCACGTCGCCCGGCGACATTCCATGACGTATTGAAATTAACGTTACGTCGAGCTCGCGATCTGCGCGGTCATCTCAATCCCGTCTGACCCGTCTTACGATGATAAATATCTTGACCTGCTCCCCAATTTAAACCGTCTTGATGAGACTGTTCCGGGCAATCATCCCGAACCGTTCGTATGAAAGCCACGCTGAAGGGCCTACTTGGCCGCACGCATCGTGGCATCGCCTCGCCCGATAAGGGTCTCCAGTACAATGCTTACTGTTCATATCTGTTGATGACCTGTGAGTGATGTTTCTTTTCTGTTGAACTGGCATTTTTGCAACTCACCGTCGCGGAGCTTCCAGCTTTATTATTATTGTGCCTAGGCAGCCTGGAACTTTTGTCCATCTAAAGGAGGTGAAATGACGGCACTTAAACGTATTGCCGAGCAGCCTACTTTTCGAAGTGAGGCGCTCGCTCCTTCGCCTGTCTCGGTTCTCGCCCCGGGGGAACGGCAGGCGCCGATCGAGGAGCTTTCTCCGAGCAAAAGGAGCGCGTTGGTGGCGTGCTTCAATGCGGGCGGCCTAAACAAGAAAGACGGAGCTTGGCACGGAGCACCAGGCAGCAAACCAATATCAGGAATGACAACCGCCGATCTCGCACGCGATGGAATGCTGATGCTGACGGTAAAAGACCGAAATGGTTCAGCGCGACTAACCGAACGCGGGAATTGGTTCGCGCGGACCTTATTGTCCAACGGATCCTCGGTAGTGTCTCAGTTTGGACTAAGGCCAGCATCACGCTAAACGACCTGGGCGCCAACCGATTGTGTCCCTAACGCTGGCTAACCCTCAAATCTTGAGAGAGTATTGCTCGCTGAGGTCGTGCTAGGTGCACCATTTGCGCCGAAGCTGCGCATCTTTGATTTGCATAAATGCGTTTGAGCAACAGCCCGTCCGGTGTAGCGGTGCGGACGTGATCGCTTAGCTACTTTCCGGCGCAAAAATGATCGCGCGGAGCCATGCCGCAGAATCGGCCTTGGCGCGGAGAACTGCAAGGCCGTACGGATTTGAGGTTGACGTGAGCGGTCGGCTTTGATTCCTTCTTATGGATGAATCAGAGCCGAGCCCTGCGGACGCGTGAGAAGCTTATCGGCAAGCTCCCGGTGACCGGAGAGTTGCTGCGTGGCTCGCTGTTGGAGCGGACCGTCCGCCACACCAAGGGCTGTCCCAAATGCGCGCGTGGCGAGGGCCATCGGGTATTCGTTTTGACGGTGACGTACGCCGGCGGACGTAACCGGCAATTCAGTGTGCGCCGCGAGCGGGTGGTCGAGGTTCGGCGCTGGCTGGCCAATTACCAGAAGCTGAAAGACGCGATCGAGGCGATTTGCGAACTTAATCATGAATTGGTGCGCCCGGAGCCACATCGCAGGCGCTGACGGGGGACGGCATGATCAAGATGCGACGGGCACAGCTCAGCTTCGGCGATGGTCTGATTACTGAGGAGGTGAGCGATCTGCGTGAAGAGTGGATCGTGCACGCCGATCAAGTGCTGTCGGACGAGCAGATCGTGGCGGCGGTATACGAAGCCCTGGCGAAGCGGCATCCCAAGAGCCGCCGCCGTGGCCGGCTGGGGACGCCGGCCGAAGTGGTGCTGCGCTTGTTGGTTCTGAAGCATGTCCGCAACTGGAGCTATGCGGTGCTGGAGCGCGAGGTCCGCGCCAATCTGGTGTATCGCGAGTTTACCCGCGTGGGCAGCACGAAAGTGCCTGATGCCAAGACCATGGGACGCTGGGGTGTGGCGCTGGGCCCCGACGTGATCAAACAGATCCACGAGAGAGTGGTGTCGATCGCGCGGGACAACGGGGTAGCGCAAGGCCGCAAGATGCGTGTGGACACCACGGTGGTCGAGACCAACATCCACTATCCGACCGATTTCGAGCTTGTTGGGGGACGGGGTGCGAGTGCTGATCCGCACTATGAAGAAGATCACCAAGATTGCAGGCGCGACAGGCGCCAAGCTGTGCGACCGCAGCCGCAGCGTCAAGCTTCGGGTGCTGGACATCGCGCGGGCCGCGCGCGCCAAAGGCAAGCCGCATCAAGAGAGGCTCACGCGCGCTTACGGCCGATTGCTCAACTCGACCAGCAGGGTCGTGGGACAGGCGCGGCGGTTCTCCAAAGAGATCGCCAAAGGCGTGAAGCGACCGAAGGACATTATGGATCAGCTTGTGCTGGAAGGGCTCCGCCAGGAGATTGAGGCGATGGTTCCGCTCGTCAAGCAAGTGATGAAGCAGACCAGAGCACGCATCTTTCGTGGCGATACCCGCTTCGAGGCCAAGCTCCTCAGCCTGTTCGAGCCATC
The DNA here is from genome assembly GCA_963835195.1 of uncultured Alphaproteobacteria bacterium. GTDB lineage: Bacteria > Pseudomonadota > Alphaproteobacteria > Rhizobiales > Xanthobacteraceae > BOG-931. The sequence continues at coordinate 173,735 of CAWIEY010000009.1, read as the reverse complement.
GACGGAAATCATTCGCAAGGGCAAGGCGGCAAAGCCCAACGAGTTCGGGAAGATGGTCAAGCTGCAGGAAGCCGAAAACCAGATCGTGGTCGACTATGAAGTTTACCCGCGGCGGCCCAATGATTCAGACCTGCTGATTGCCGCCATCGAAAAGCATCAAGCCATGCTGGGTCGCGCACCGCGCCTGGTGGCGGCGGACGCCGCATTCTACTCCGCCAAGAACGAGACCGCTGCCAAAGCGATGGGAGTCAAACGTGTCTGCATTCCCAACCGCTCCACCAAGAGCCCGGAACGCAAGCGCGAGCAAAGAAAGCGCTGGTTCCGCAACGGCCAGAAATGGCGCACCGGGTGCGAAGGCCGCATCAGTGTGGTCAAGCGGCGCCACGGGCTTGGGCGCTGCAGGTATAAAGGCGATGCCGGAATGCAGCGTTGGGTCGGCCTCGGCGTGATTGCCGACAACCTCATCAATGTCGGCCGCGCAATGCAAAAGCACGCCGCGCCATAGTCCGCCTCCAATCGATTGATCACCCCGTCAGACCCGCCCGTCAACCCGGGCGCGTCTTGCCTTATCTGCTTCGTTGACCGCCGGCGCTGAAAACATTCATTTTTGCGCCGGAAAGTAGCTAGAGTTGGATTTTCTTGCGTACGTGGCGGGATGAGATTATTTGGGTGGATGGCTATGACTACGCGGCAAGAACGCCTCGACGCTTTTATTCATGGTGGCGTACCGCCGACAGACCGGCCGCTTTAGCTCCTCTGTGAGGACCGCGTCGATCCCTATGTTATTCCTTCCTGTGCCGATGGCGCAACGGCGCGTGACAAAATCTTGATACTGACAAGCGCATCGAAGCCACAGTGCTTGGGTGGCGGGTGCCCGGCCGAAATCACCGCTGAACCTTGAGGTTATCTGCTGACGTTTTGCCCTTGTTCGCGACCTCCTCGTATTCGACGACTTGCCCTTCATTTAGTCCGCTGAGGCCTGCTCTCTCGACCGCCGAGATATGGACGAAAACATCTTTGCCGCCAGACTGCGGCTGAATAAATCCATAGCCCTTTTGCGAATTGAACCACTTCACCGTACCTTTAGCCATCGATCTACTCCCAATGAATCAGTTCCCATCGTCGCCGCACTGAGACGCCGGCTCGGTGCCATTGACCATCTATTATATGGGGACGCACGATGAGTGACAGGATAGATTATCGCTGATTGGGGATGGACAACCCCTGTGATCGCACCGGGTCAGACTGCGACAACGCGACGATTGTTGTCATACGAAATCGGTCCGACCTCCAACCGGCAAATTCAATGTAACTTGCTACCCTGTTTCAAAGAAAAGGAGCAGCACCATTATGCTACTGCTCCTTCATTCATTTAAGGTTTACCCCCTACACGCGAGCGTCCAGCGAAACACCAATGCTGAAGGCCTTTTGCCGGGTTGCTCCCTCGGTGCGCTTCAGAGACTTTGCAATCTTGCCAGCTTTTGTCTTCTTTCGAGCAAGAGATTTAAGCGTTCTCAAGTCACTGGCAGTCCAGGTACGTCTTTTAGAGTTCTTCGTCACGATCAGGATCTCCAAAAAAAGGAACGACGCGGCTGTATAGATAATGTCGCCGATTTTAGCAACTGCGATTGTGGGAAACTCGAGCGCTGCTTGTTGAACATCGTGTGCGCATAAATAATCAAAAAGAACAAAAGGAGAAAAACGAATGGATCTAGACGAACCAACTAAAAACAAAAGGTCACTTGGAAAATTACGAACGGCAGAGAAGACGAAGGAAAAGTCGCCCGACATAACTGGAACATTGCGCCTTCAACGACACACTGTGACGGAAATACTAAAGCAATTCGAGGTTTCGAATTTCGATGAGGTCGAGTGCAATATTGCCGGATGGGTCAACTGTGACCACGAAGGTGAGTATCTGATTGTCGAAACCTCACCAAAATTTTTGCGACGTGAATGGCGACCCGGGGAAAAGAACAGGCTCGGCTTTATCTTCGGCAGTCAGGAGGAGCACAATTGAGAGTGTTTCATCGAAAGCCACCAAACGTGCACGCCGCTTTTAGATTACCCAAGGAATTATTGACTCTCCAGGAGGAAGAAAACTTGGCTTCCAAGCACAAATCAAATGGCCGCGCTGCCGTCTGTGGAAAACAGAATTAGGCATCACCTCGCCACGATGAGAACTCGCAGCCTACGTTAACGGCCTGCGTCCCGGCTTGGCTTCGTCCGGTCGAAAGGCTCTGGAGGGACCCATTTGAGGGGGTGACGCGTCCCGCAGACGTGGGCCGGAGCGTAGCCATGTTCTAGAAGGACAGAGGCAGCGTTGGCACTAAATCTGCTAGCACCAAGCACATTCAATGTCCGATTTTTGATTGTCGTAGGGTTGTGTTCGCCCCTGCTGGTAATGCTCACGATGGCGGCCGCGACCATTTCAGTTATTGGATCGTCTCGATCTACTAGTCACTCTTGACTCTGTTCGCGCTGCTTTACGCGCGCACGAGGCGGCGGCGATGGGTCTCAGCCGAGCTGCGGGCCGGCGCCGATTCTTTTTTGCGATAATATTCGACGGCGGGAGCTAGATCCCATGGGACGTGGATAGCGCCCGGAGCTTTGCCAGAGTGAGGGCGCTAACAAACCTCACCTGGAGGGGACCATGTCTTCTGCAACAACAGTCTCTGAGCGTCCGGCCGCTATCCGCGTCGATCTTGGCGCGATTTTCGTTTCAATGGAACTGAGTCGATCGAAGTGGCTGATCACCTCCCTGTCGCCAGGCGGCGGGAAGAAGATGTCGAAGCATGTGGTGGCCGGCGGCGACTTGTACCGGTTGTTGATCTGTTTGCCGCGCTGCAGGCGAAGGCGCAGGCGAGGACGGGCCACAGCTATCGGATCGTCGTCATCCAGGAGGCGGGTCTCCATGGCTTCTGGATCCACCGCGCCTTGGAGAAGAGGAATCGAAAGCCATGTGGTCGACCCGGCCTCGATTGCGACTTCACGGCGGAAGAGGCGAGCCAAGACGGACCGCATCGACGGCGAGGCGCTGGTACGGGCGCTCCTGGCGTACAAGCGTGGCGAACCGCGGGTCTGCTCGATGGTCAGGCCGCCCAGTCCAGAAGAGGAAGACCGTCGTCGGCTGGTACGCGAACGCAAGGCGCTGATCACCGAACGCATCCGCCACAGCAATCGGATCAAAGGGCTGCTGTTTGCGCAAGGGATCAGCAATTATGATCCGCTGCGCCGGGATCGACGCGCGCGGCTTGCGGCGTTGCGCACCGGCGACGGCCGCGAGCTGCCGGCGCACCTGAAGGCGCAGATCTCCCGCGAGCTCGATTGTCTCGAGCTACTACTCGAGCACCTCAAGGCGGTGGAGGCCGAGCGAGACGCTCTGCTCTCTCGCGAGCGGGCCGATGCCAAGGCGCCGGCTGGCATGCTCCTAAAGCTGAAGGGTATCGGCCCCGAGTTCGCGGCCATTCTCTGGTCGGAGGGCCTGTTCCGTCACTTTGATAATCGACGCCAGGTTGCAGCCTATGCTGGCTTGGCCCCGACCCCTTGGCAAAGCGGCAGGATCGACCGTGAGCAAGGCGTCTCCAAATCTGGCAATCCTCGGCTGCGGGTCGCTCTCATCCAACTGAGCTGGCTGTGGCTTCAGCATCAATCGAAATCGGCTTTGGCCCGCTGGTTCGAGGCGCGTGTCGCCCGCAATGGCGGACGGTTGCGCAAGTCCACAATTGTCGCTCTGGCTCGAAAGCTTCTCGTTGCCCTGTGGAAATACATCAACGCCGGCGTGGAAATCGAGGGCGCGGTCTTTTCGAGTTGAACAGCCACGATATACCTATCCGCAGGCGCTCGCAGACCTGCCGGATTCAGGTCGACGAACCGCACGACCCCCTTGGCCGCAACGCCGATAGCTAGAATGGTTTCGTCCCCTGAGCCCAGACCGCCCGCAAGCGGGATGTTGGTGCAGCCGTCCTAACGGCGACCGGATGTGAGGTTGATGAGGTCTGCCGTGCAGACCGCGTCACGCAACGGGCTCGGACCTTGGATCCGCTAACAGCGAAAGATCGTCGATGATCAAATAAACTGCTTGACACCTCTAAGCCCCATGTGAGGGGGTCTTCGCCGCCAGCAGCGGATCGCGACAACATGGGCGTGGGCTTCGGATGTGCTCGCGCTCGACATGAGGGTGCCGGAACAGTCCGAGCGCGAGCGCATTGAATTTGCTTCTGAAAGGGGCACTCTTGTCTCTGCTCGCTGCGCTTTAACGCGCGCGCGCGAGGCGGCGGCGAGCGCAGCGCGATGGGTCTCAGCCGAGCTGTGAGCCAGCGCCGATTCCTTTTTTGCGAAAAGATCTCGACGGCTTTGGCCGCGGCGCCGGCGTGAGGCGGCTCGACCTATGGGGTCTTCGCCGCCAGCAGCGGATCGCGACAACATGGGCGTGGTCACTCTTGTCTCTGCTCGCTGCGCTTTAACGCGCGCGCGCGAGGCGGCGGCGAGCGCAGCGCGATGGGTCTCAGCCGAGCTGTGAGCCAGCGCCGATTCCTTTTTTGCGAAAAGATCTCGACGGCTTTGGCCGCGGCGCCGGCGTGAGGCGGCTCGACCTATGGGGTCTTCGCCGCCAGCAGCGGATCGCGACAACATGGGCGTGGGCTTCGGATGTGCTCGCGCTCGACATGAGGGTGCCGGAACAGTCCGAGCGCGAGCGCATTGAATTTGCTTCTGAAAGGGGCACTCTTGTCTCTGCTCGCTGCGCTTTAACGCGCGCGCGCGAGGCGGCGGCGAGCGCAGCGCGATGGGTCTCAGCCGAGCTGTGAGCCAGCGCCGATTCCTTTTTTGCGAAAAGATCTCGACGGCTTTGGCCGCGGCGCCGGCGTGAGGCGGCTCGACCTATGGGGGTCTTCGCCGCCAGCAGCGGATCGCGACAACATCGACAGTCGATCGCGAGCGCATTGAATTTGCTTCTGAAAGGGGCACTCTTGTCTCTGCTCGCTGCGCTTTAACGCGCGCGCGCGAGGCGGCGGCGAGCGCAGCGCGATGGGTCTCAGCCGAGCTGTGAGCCAGCGCCGATTCCTTTTTTGCGAAAAGATCTCGACGGCTTTGGCCGCGGCGCCGGCGTGAGGCGGCTCGACCTATGGGGTCTTCGCCGCCAGCAGCGGATCGCGACAACATGGGCGTGGGCTTCGGATGTGCTCGCGCTCGACATGAGGGTGCCGGAACAGTCCGAGCGCGAGCGCATTGAATTTGCTTCTGAAAGGGGCACTCTTGTCTCTGCTCGCTGCGCTTTAACGCGCGCGCAATAATAGAGAACAAGGCGACTGCCAACCAATCGCCTTCCTTAAGCTCCGTCTCAAGGAGTCCAATTCCAAAAGGACGACTACGCATCAGCAATTGGATTGTGCAAGGACCCTTGTCTATTGCGAAGGAAACATACTCGGTCTCCCCACAGTAGCCCGCTAGGCTCGCTCTTGTCTACGAGGTCGACGCGGTGGTCGCCGCAAGATGGTGGTCCGAAAGCTGAAGGCTGGTAATCTATAAATGCGTGCTTGCGCACAATCCTTGCAACGCAGTCACTTCAACGTCCTTGCGGGACACCATTCCGCCGGCGGGCGGGCTCCGTTTAGCTCAGTTTCCTCCGGCCGTTATCGCTCTGCTTCGAGCGCCGCCGCTCGCTGCCAGCGATATTTCGTGCCATCGGCCCAAATAACGGTGCATGAGTACCGCAAGCTTGCGTGAGACTGCGACGGCCGTTCGGCGAAGGCCGCGACGCTTCGCAATGCCGAGTCCGCAAACCCGGATGGCAATACTTTTTAGAGAAGCGAGAGAGCCGATTGGTAGAGGACCGCGCGCATCGCCGCGTCGCCGCACTTGGAAATGTTGCAATTCCTCTCCGCCTCCCCCGAGGCGTATTTCTTCGGCGTTAGACCCAAATGAGCGCTAACGTCACGCCGATGGAAGCGACCCGGATCATTAATCGTCGTCATAAAGGTCATGGCCGTAATAGCTCCCACCCCGGTATGGTCATCAAGCGGCGGCAGGCAGCTTCAGCATCATTTTGTGAGTTACCGTGCATGCTGCCGGCGCCGATTATTTAGCAGCCGATCCGCTCCTGCCATTCCCGCAACAGTCGGACCGGCGACCCTTTGCCATAGCCGTCCGCAATCGTGCGCTTTTCATGGCCCAGCAATTCGTGCCGAATGCCCTCAGGGCACCCAGCAGCCCGCAGGCGGTCGGCGGCCCGATGGCGCAGGCAATGGAGTGTCTTGCGCTTGTCGGCGATGCCACAGGCGCGGATGAAATCGCCAAGGCGATGACCGGCGACGTTGGGCGCGCCAGCGAACAGCGCCCCCTTGACCGGCGGCACGAAATCGGGAAGCGGCACGCGGCGCTTGGAGTTGGCGGTCTTGGTTCCGATCACGACAAAGCGGTGACCGTCTTCGCGCTGCTCACGGTCGATCTGGAATGCCTCGCTCAAGCGCATCCCGGTTGCGGCCAACAGTTTCCACAGTAAGGCGTCAGCCGCCGACAGCGTGTTGAGGCGAGCACGGCAGGCGGCCATGTCATCGTCGCCAAGCGGCAACCTGCGCATGGCGTCGTCACGCTTGGGGATGACGCCCGCGAAGGGGTTGAAGCGTATCTTGCCATCGCCGATGGCAAGATTGCAGGCGGCATTGAGGGCGGCCAGTTTGCGCTTGACGCTGGTCGATTTCAGACCTGAGTTCGAGCATGTGCCCGACCAGGGTGCGGCCATCCTCTCGGGTGCAATCGCGCAGCGCCTTGCCGGCGGTGAGCATGCGAAACAGCTCCCACGACTTGCGCGCCTCCCGCTCATTCGCGCCCGTGATGCCAGCATGCCTGAGGTAGGTCTCAAAGATCGCATCATCGTCGCTCTTGCGCGCGACGGTCGGGCGCGACTCGCGCTCGCGAAGCAATCGCCATAGGGTCGCGTCCCGCTCGGCTTCCTTGCCCTCCGGGAACGATGCTAGATCAGGCACCATGCGCAGTGCCGGGCCGCCGTTCGGCTCTCGCCCGACAATGCGGCCAGCGCCATCGAGGATCAACAGTTCGCGCTCGGTGGCAATGATGCGCTGGCCGTCCGCGCCGATGTGCTCGCGGCCGGGTTCAAGCCGGTATCCCCACGCGGCTTCAAGGCGTGGCCGCCGCGCCTGTAACGCGGCCTTGTGCTCGGCGATCAACGGCAAGGCGAGTAGCTCGGCTTGATGGCGGTCGGGCGTGCCTAGCAGCCTGTCGGACTTAACGCTGGCACGATAACGATATGCGTTAGAATCGCCCAGTTGATTCTCGCATGGCAAGGGCCGGCTTCTGATGAGCAACTTCCGCTCGATTGATCGGCAGACTGGATTCTTGTTGCCGCCCTCTGTGGACGAGTGGCTTCCTGAGAAGCATCTGGCGCGCTTCATTGTGGAGGTGATCGACGGGCTCGACCTTCGGGCGATGAGCGGCAGTTATCGCGGCTCCGGCTCTGCATCCTATCATCCCCGAATGCTGCTCGGCCTTTTGGTTTATGGCTACGCGACGGGGGTGTTTTCGAGCCGCAAGCTTGAACGGGCGAGCTATGACTCGGTAGCGTTCCGCTTCATAGCGGCCAACGATCATCCTGACCACGACACGATCGCGGCGTTCCGGCGGCGGTTTCTGAAAGAGATCGAGGCGCTGTTCGTTGAGGTGTTGCAGTTGGCGCGCGAGATGGGCCTGCTGAAGATCGGAACGATCGGGCTGGACGGCACAAAAATCCACGCCAATGCCAGCCGGCATAGCGCACTGTCTTATGAACATGCGGGCAAGATCGAGGCGCAATTGAAAGCCGAAGTCGCCGATCTGATGGCCAAAGCCGAGGCTGCGGATACAGCGGATATTCCCGACGGCATGTCGATACCTGACGAGCTGGCGCTCCGCGAGGAGCGCTTGCGCAAGCTTGCCGAAGCGCGCGCGAAGATCGAAGCCCGTGCCAAGGAGCGTTACGCGCGCGAACTGGCGGAGCATGAAGCCAAACTCGCGGCGCGCGAGGCCAAGGTTGCGGCCACGGGCAAGAAGCCAGGCGGCAAGCCGCCGCCGCCGCCGACCGAAGGACCGCAGCCGAGCGATCAGATCAATCTCACCGACGAAGAGTCGCGCATCATGCCGGTGGCCGGCGGCGGCTTTGAGCAGTGTTATAACGCGCAGGCCGCCGTGGCGGTGGGAAGCATGCTGGTGGTTGCTATCGATGTTGTTCAGGCGCCAAACGACAAGCAGCAGCTTGAGCCCATGCTCGGCAAGATCGGCGCCTTGTCCGAAGAATTGGGCGAAGCCGAAACGCTGTTGGCGGACACGGGTTATTTCAGCACGGCGAATGTCGAGACTTGCGAGAAGGCGGGGATCGAACCGCTGATTGCCATGGGCCGTCAACCGCATCATCCACCGTTGCAAGAACGCTTCGAGACGGCGCCTCCCGCGCCAGAAAATCCAACGCCGGTCGCGGCGATGGCGCATCGGTTGAAGACGCCGCAGGGCAGGACGCTCTATGCCCTGCGCAAGCAGACCCCGGAACCGGTGTTCGGCATCATCAAAGCCGTGCTCGGATTCCGTCAATTTTCGTTGCGCGGTCTCGAAAAAGTGCGTGGCGAGTGGAGCCTTGTGACCATGGCTTGGAATATCAAGCGAATGTTCGTCCTCAACCCCGCCTGACGAAGCCCAAGTGCGGTCAGATGCAGCCCAAAATGGCCGGACGCAAGCGCGATACGGACCGCAACAAAGCTCTCTGGATGCGACCGAGCGTCCGATGACAGTTCGAGCCGGCAAAACCGTCGTTGGCGATCATGCTATAAACTTCAGTCCGACAGGCTGCTAGGCTCTTCTCAATGCGCTTGTCGGGGGACAGCAATCTGATCCAGTAGTTCTGCGAGCCGGAACGTTGAAACAAGTACTTCATGGTTGCCTCTCGCTTGGAGATGCGACAGTCAATCTCGACAGGCATATTGCGACATATATCTGCGACAGTCAAAGCCTTGTGGCGTAATGGTTAGTCAGCCATAACTGCCCCTACGACCTCTCCCCGCCGGGGAGAGGTGAAAGTAGTTGTTCTCGCGGCACCTTTGATTCGTCATCCTGAGGTGGCCGCGCAGCGGCCCTCGAAGGATGCAAGCTGAAGCATCCGGGCCGTCGTCCTTCGAGGCTCCCCCCGATCAAGCCGGGGGTCGCTCCTCAGGATGACGGATAACAAAACTCGTTCTCGCAATGCCGGCGCACCCGAGTTTTGCGAACCACCAAGACGAAACCACGGAGCGAATCTTTTAGAATTCGCTTCCGGCTCAGCGCGTGATCCCGAAAAGTGCATTTGCGGTTTTCGGACAAGATCACGCGCAGAAAAGAAGGAAAGCGGAGCGCCGAAAGGCGCATTGTTAAGCCAATGTCCGCGCCAAGCGCGGCTGCGCGCTTCCCCATCTTTCCCTCCCCCCTTGTGGGGGAGGGTTAGGGAGGGGGGTCGTTGCGCACCCGCCTTTCGGCGCCCACGCTTGCGGCACTCGCCACCGGTTCCACCCGATGGCTCAGCTCCAGAACCGGGTTTCCCGCGGCGTTGGCTGGCAGGTGTTTTGCCCGCTTCGCGCAAAAGATGCCGCGGTTAAGCACGCTCCGTGCGGACCGGTCTTCATGCCGGTCGACCGGGGACCCGAAGCCGCCCGGGAGCGGGAGTGACAAGCCCCCGCGCGCGGGCACCGCATCGCGCTCTCGTCAGTCGGCGTCTACCGGTTGACGTCCCTTAGAAGAGCGAGACGGCGGCGGTTACGGGCGCCAGCGCTGCTTCGTGCGCTGGCGGATACTTGCTTAGGCTGCCTTCAAAATCGCTATGAATGTCATGGAGAAGTGCGACGACTTCCGATTGCTTGTCAAAGAACAAATGATTCTCGATTGGGAAAGGAAATATGTCGGTATCACCATGCTTAATTACATTCGCGAGCGCTCGTTTAAAATAAACTTCCATTGGGACGCTATAATTTGCTCATCAACCTGTGCGGGGTATATGAGGCAATCTGGGACAGATAATCAACTATTATGCGGTGTTCCCGACTTCGGTCCCTTTATTGCGGCGGCGCAAGCGCGAATAATGAAGGGTCGGCGATCCTTCGAGGACCGTTCGCTGCTCCCGCTTTAGGATGAGGTCAATCGCCATGCAAGGTCATCATGGCGGCGTGGGAGTGCGGGGTATTGCTTTCCAAACAGATCATTGAGAGACTTGTGCGGTCCGTCTTCCTCCGAAGCGATGCCGAAAATGTTCGGCTGGTTCAAGCCGTCTCAGCCAAAGAAGCCGCCTGACCTCACGGCCCGCGATGTTGCGGACATTATATCCAGGTACGGCGAGCTACTAGAAAAGTACCCTACCGCTTACATGGACGAGAGCTGGCTTCCTGCTCCTAAGGAGCAAATGCGGCTCGTATTCAAGGCAGCGTGGAAAATGGCTCCGACTGCCGAGATGCGAAACTACGTAGAAGTCGGGTGGACACTTCTTTCAATGTTTCAGCCGGGTGTTGGGGCAGTCCCTGTGGACGCCGCTACTCCGAAGGACGCTTCACCAAATGACGTTGCGACGACGCTCGGTAAGTACCTGAAAATTGCCGATGCAGCGAAGCCAGAGAGCGAACGCGACTACCGGGAAATGCGAGAGTTCACCCGCGACCCACCCCAAAGGCGGCAGTTGAGCTCGTAGACCGGGTTAGCGAAGCGTAATCCGCCAATCAGCGGATATGTAAACATCCGACCTCATCCTTTTGCTCGTCAGGTGCGCTCACTTTTTGGAAGTGAAGAGGTCCGCTTCTTAACAGTCGGCGCAGCAGAAAGATTTTCTGGCGCACGTCGAGAGTGCGGGCGCGGTATATCTGGGCGTTCAGTCGATCGAGGAAGTACGACGATTGGGACTATCAGAGTATGGCCTTTGATCGCCAGCCAAAGGAGAGCCGCCGCTCCCAACCAAACAAGCGCGTTCAAAAGGGATTTCAGGTTATTCACCGTCGCACCTCTCACCAAAAATTTTCGGTGCGACCAAGGTTGAAGGAACCACAATTTGCCGGACCGTCAACCGCGCAAAAATCGCAAACAGCGTTTTTTTACCTCTGGCTGCCCCGTTGCGCAGCGAATAACCAATTGGTTCATATCAGCTTTTTCAAAATTCGATCTGAGCTGTGTATTTCCGAAACAGATAAAAATGCGCCCGTCAAAATCGACGTTTCCAAACTGCGTCATGGCGGATGGTCCATAAGGGCTTGAAGATGCAGCAATTCTTTTGATCAAGATGCAATGAAAAACTCCTCTTTGCGACAGCTGAGCAAATAAAGATTCGCCCACAAAGGACTGAAGTCAGCCCAAGACGGATGGCGATGGTGAGACGAACATTCATGACGTGGCAGGAAAGTCACACCTCATCGATGGCAGGTTCGATTTCCCGGAACGGTGAAGCCCGTAGGATGGGTCAAGCCAACGGGTCCGGCCCGAAGTGACCGGCCCGATGACAAGCTCAAGCGGAGCATCCAGTAGTCCTGGTGGCCGGCGGCGATTACTGGATCATCCGCCTGCGCGGATGATGACAATGCAAGATGGTCTCGTCATTGCGAGCCAACGGGTCCGGCCCGAAGTGGCCGGCCCGATGATAAACTCCGCGAAGCAATCCAGCGCTGACTTAAGGACTGGATTGCTTCGTCGCCTTTGGCTCCTCGCAATGACGATGCAACGCCCCCCCACCATGCTCGCGTCTATTATCGGACCGCGCGACTTCGCGCCGGTCGGTCGGCTCGCATGGTCCCCCTTCCCCGTTTCACGGGAGCGGATGATTCAGTTCGTCATTGAGGGCGTGCCGAAACGGGATGCGAATGTTAGAATCGGACCGTTAGACCATGGCCCCCTCCCCTCCCTCAGCCGAAGTCGGCCGGCTTGCGCAAGCCATTCGCAAGGGCGATCGCAGCCTGCTCTCGCGCGCGATCACGCTGACGGAGAGTAAGCGCGCCGATCACCGGCGCAGCGCCGCCGCGCTCACGCAGGCGCTCCTGGACGCGACCGGCAAGGCGACCAGGGTCGGAATTACCGGCGCGCCGGGCGTCGGCAAATCGAGCATCATCGACGCGCTGGGCACTATGCTAACCGGCCAAGGCCACAAGGTCGCGGTGCTCGCCGTGGATCCTTCTTCGCGGCGCACCGGAGGGTCGATACTCGCGGACAAGACGCGCATGGCGCACCTTGCCAACGACGCCAACGCTTTCATCCGGCCGTCGCCCGCGTCCGGAACGCTCGGCGGTGTCGCCGCGAGAACGCGGGAGACCATGTTGCTGTGCGAAGCCGCCGGCTACGACGTTATCCTGGTCGAGACGGTCGGGGTCGGGCAGTCGGAAATTGCGGTCGCCGACATGACCGACTTCTTTCTTTTGCTGATGCTGCCCGGCGCCGGCGACGAGTTGCAGGGACTGAAAAAAGGCGTCGTCGAGCTTGCCGACATGATCGCCGTCAACAAGGCCGACGGTGACAATGTTGCGCGCGCCAAAGCCGCCGCGGCCGAGTACCGCGCGGCGCTGCATATTCTCTCGCCGCGCTCGCCGAACTGGTCGCCGCCGGTCATCACCTGTTCGGCGTTGAGCGGGGACGGCATCGCGGACATGTGGAGGCTCGTTCTCGACCATCGCGACAAGCTGACGGCTGCGGGCGAACTTTCCTCCCGGCGCGGCGAGCAGCAGGTGAAATGGATGTGGGACATGCTGGAAGAACGCCTCCTCGCGCCGCTCCGCTCGGAGCGGTCGCTCAAAGCGGCGTTGCCGCGCATCGAAGCCGAGGTCGCCGCGAGCCGCCTGGCGCCGAACGCAGCGGTCGAGGAAATTCTCGACATGATCGAGCGTCGACGCTGAATTATTCTTGGCGCATGATCTTTTCCGAAAACCGGCGTCCACCCTCGGATCAAGTGTCCAAGGGCGTGCTTTTCGGGATCATGCTTTTTAATTCGCGCATGATCTTTTCCGAAAACCGGTTCCCACTTTTCCGGATCATGCGCTAATGCGCGTCCTGCTTCTCGGCTTCGGGCGATTTCCCGGCGTAGCCCGTAGGATGGGTTGAGTGAAACGAAACCCATCACGCGGTCTTCGTGGTTCGTCGATGGGCTTCGCTGCCGATCAACCCGTCCTACAAGCTACAAGCTCCGCGAAACCCATTGCATTTTTGTTGTGCTAGGCTCGCCCGGTGACGAATTATCGACGCAACTTCGTCCGTGGCGGCAGCTACTTCTTTACCGTCAATCTGGCTGACCGGCGATGGCGCCTCCTTGTCGACCACGTCGACCTTTTGCGCGAAGCCTTCCGTTACGTCCGGCGCCGCCATCCATTCCATATCGAAGCGATTGTGGTCCTGCCCGATCACTTGCACGCGATTTGGACGTTGCCCGAAAACGACAGCGACTATGCGCTACGCTGGCGGCTGATTAAATCCGCTTTCTCTCGAAGCCTGGCGAAAGGCGAACGGATTTCGCCGAGCCGTGCAGGCAAGGGCGAGCGCGGCGTCTGGCAGCGACGCTATTGGGAGCACACGTTGCGCGACGAAGACGACTTTGCGCGGCACACCGATTACATCCACTACAATCCGGTGAAGCACGGGTATGTGCGCCGCGTCCGCGACTGGCGCCATTCATCATTTCGGCGGATGGTCCGGCTCGGTGTGTATCCGCCAGATTGGGCCGGGGACGCGGCCGACATCACTTCGGGCTTCGGCGAGCGATGATGGGTTTCGCAAGCGCTCAACCCATCCTACGGGCTTTTTTCGGGATCATGCGCTAATGCGTGTCCTGCTTCTCGGCTTTGGTCCGTTCCCCGGCGCACGTCGCAATCCCAGTGCCGTCTTGGTCAAACGGCTGGCCCGCCGGCGGCGCCCGGCGCTCGCGGCCACGATGCGAACCGCCCACGTCTTCGCCACCGCTTACGCGGCGGTCGATGCCGACCTGGCAAAATTGTTCACCGGCAAACCGGACATCGTTCTCATGTTCGGGCTTGCCGCGCGCAGGCGGCATCTTTGTATTGAGACACAAGCGCGCAACGCCGTCTCCGTACTGTTTGCGGACGTACGCGGCTACCGGCCGGCTAAAAGCCTCATTGCCCCGGGAGAACGCACGGCGCAGCGCGGCGCGGCACCATTCGCCCGTTTGCTTGCGGCTACGCGAGCAACCCGAATGCCTTCGCGTTTGTCACGCGACGCCGGGCGATACGTCTGCAATTACAGCTACTGGCGCGCGCTCGCGCTTGCCGGCTGGCAAAGCGGCCCACTCGTCCAGTTCATTCATATTCCGCGCCTCGCCTTCGAGCCTCGCCGCAAGCGAGCGCGAAAATACCGTTCGCCGTCGTTGCGCGTCGCGCTGGCGGCCGCAGAAAATCTGCTCATCGCCTTGATGGCTGCCCATCGCCGAGGGCACAGCCGATGAGCTCAGAGCGTTTTTGTTTTAGGTCGAAGCGATTTGCATTTCCTCTCCCCGCAGGCGGGGAGAGGACGATTTGCGAGCGTCTTGCGCGAAGCAAATCTGGTGAGGGGGCGCGAACGCACGGCAGAGCCTTCGAGGCTAAACAAAGCTGCGTGGCCCCCTCACCCGGCTCGCATCTGCGATGCTTTGCCGACCTCTCCCCGCACGCGGGGAGAGGTAAAGTGATCGATTCAGCTTAAAACCGCTTTGCGTTAGCGGGCAGCGGCAAGTTGGCCGATCTCGCCGACGACACGGATTTCGCCGACTTCGATGCCGTTCCAATTGCGCAGCTTCGGCTGGGCGAAGCGCGCGAGCGCAGCATGCTGCCGATCGTCGGGCGTGAGCAATCGCATCAGCATTGCCGCCAGCAAAACCTCCGCGGCGCGGCCGGCGCCATCGTCGCACTTGACGGCAATGCCGAGACCGAGCGCCGGCAACGCGCCGCACAGAACGCCTTCGGCGCCGGTTTTCACCAAAGCTTGCGAGCCGAGAAGCTGCATGATCTCCGTGCAGAACCGGCCGCTACCGGCCACGGACCACGGCTCGCTCACGCAAGCCGCACGCAACCGCGCGGCAGCGGCGGCGCGCTCCACACTGAGCCCGCGGCCGCTGCCGAATTTGGCGAACGCCAAGGCGAGATTGTGCAGCGGCATCGCCCAGGTCGGGACCGAACATCCGTCGATGGCGCAGCGCTCCGGCGGCAGCTTGACTTCGGCCAAATCCTCCAGCACCGCGCGCACCCGCATCTGGACCGGGTGTTCGGGCCGCCAATAGCCTTGGTGATCGACCGCGATCGCCCGCGCGACGCACAGAAAGCCGGCGTGTTTGCCGGAGCAATTGTTGTGAAGCGCGGAAGGCGCGCCGGTTTTTGCCAGCGCCATCGCCGCCGATTGCGAGGCCGGCCAGTGCGTGCCGCAGGCCAACGCCGCGACATCGAAGCCCGCTTTCGTCAGAATGCGTTCGACGCCGCGGACGTGCCCCGGCTCGCCGCTGTGCGACGCGCAGCAGAGCGCGAGCTCCTCCTCGCTCAGCCGGAATTGCTCGGCGGCGCCCGACTCCACGACGGGCAGCGCCTGCAGCGGCTTTACCGCCGAGCGGGGGAAAATTGATCGCGTCACGTCGCCCGCGGCAAAGACCGTCGCGCCGTCAGCATCGACCAGCGCGACCGCGCCGCGATGCCGACTTTCCACCAGACTGCCGCGCAGCACTTCAACGAGAATCGGATCGCTCATGTGGAGGCGCGCACTCTAGTGGAGCGGATTTGACATTCGCTACCCACTGCGCCGCGAACTCGCGAAGCGAATGTCAAATCCAAAGCTCCACTATCACTTATATCGGCTAGTGGTCCTTTGATTCTAACATTCGCATGATAGCCCGCCGAACCGGGATGCGAATGTTAGAATCGACCACTAGCGCCGGGCCAGAGCCCGGGAGCGGCACGGCGGTATTGCGGCGGATGCGCCACCTCTCCGCCTAATATTTGCGCCGCGTGCCAGGCCCAATGCGGATCGTCGAGAAATGCGCGTGCCATCGCCACCATGTCGGCAGAGCCTTCGGCGACGATGGCTTCCGCCTGTTTGGGATCGACGATCAGGCCGACGACCCGCGTCGGAACGCCGGCGTCGCGGCGAATTTGCCGGGCAAACGGAACGTTATAGCCGGGCTCGGCCGGCACCGCCGCCTGCCCTTGCGCGCTGATGCCGCCGGAGGACACGTCGACGTAGTCGAGCCCGGCTTGTTTGAGCATTTGAGCGAGCGCGACGGCGTCGCCGGCCGTCAGCCCGCCATCGAGCCAATCGCTGCCGGTCAAGCGGGCGCCGAGCGGCGTTCCGCGCGGAACCACGTCGCGCACCTCGCGCGCGACTTCGAGCGGAAAGCGCATGCGGCCTTCCAGCGAACCTCCCCATTCGTCGTTGCGGCGATTGGAGATCGGCGAGAAAAAGCCGTGCAGCAAATAACCGTGCGCCATGTGCAATTCGATGGCATCGAAGCCGATGCGCACGGCGCGCCGTGCCGCCTCGACGAACGCGCGCCGGACGTGCGCCATGTCATCTTCGCTCATGGCGCGCGGGACGTGCCAGCCGGGACCGAACGGTATCGCGGACGGCGCCATCGTCGGCCAAGGATCTTCGCCCGCCGGCAAAGCCTTGCCGCCCTCCCACGGCCGCTGCGCCGACGCCTTGCGCCCGGCATGCGAGAGCTGAATCCCGAGCTTGGCCCCGCCGATCCGCCGGCAATGCGCCACAATGCGATCGAGCGCCGCCTCGCACGCGTCGGAGTAAAGCCCGAGACAGCCGTGGGTAATGCGGCCGGAACGCTCCACATGGGTGGATTCGACGACAAGGAGCCCGGCGCCGGAATTCGCCAGCATGCCGAGATGCGTCATATGCCAATCGGTGGCGACGCCGTCGTCGGCGCTGTATTGGCACATCGGCGAGACGACGATCCGGTTGGCAAGATTAAGGTCTGCGAGCCGGAACGGCGAAAAAAGCGCGTTGGTCATGCAATCTTATATCCGCGCCAATGCCGTGTCCCGCAATGGCTTTGCGGCGAGAGAAAAAATCACAGCCGCACGCGCAAAAGATGCGCCAGTTCGCCGACGATTCCGCGCCGGAATACCAGCACGCAGACGACGAAAATTGCGCCCTGAATTACCAGCACCCATTGGCCGAACGGCGCCAGATAATTCTGCATGGCGATGACCACGTAGGCGCCGACCACCGGCCCGAGCATGGTGCCGAGCCCACCGAGGAGCGTCATCAACAGCACATCGCCCGACATGGTCCAATGCACGTCGGTCAGCGAAGCAAGCTGAAACACCAGAGATTTCATCGAGCCCGCAAGCCCCGCCAAAGTCGCCGACAAGATGAAGGCGAGCAGCTTATAGCGCTCGGTGTGAAAGCCGAGCGACACGCAGCGCTGCTCGTTTTCGCGTATCGCCTTGAGCACCTCGCCGAAGGGCGAATTGATGATGCGATAGATGAAAAAAATACCGGCGACCACGACCACGAGGACGAAGGCGTACATGGTCATTTCATGTGACAAATCGAAAAATCCGAACAAGCGGCCGCGCGGCACGCCCTGGATGCCGTCCTCGCCGCCGGTGAATTTCGCTTCCAGGGCGAAAAAATACATCATCTGCGCCAGCGCCAGCGTGATCATGGCGAAATAAATTCCCTGCCGGCGGATGGCGACCGTGCCGGCGATGGCGCCAAGCCCGGCGGCGGCGATGGTGCCCAAAACGACCGCAAGCTCCGGCGGCAACCCCCAGGTTTTGGCGGCGTAAGCGGTGACATAGCTCGCCCAGCCGAAAAACAGCGCATGGCCGAAGGAGGCCAAGCCGACATAGCCGATCAGCAAATTAAAGGCGCAGGCGAACAGCGCAAAGCACAGCGCCTTCATGAGAAAGATCGGATAGACGACGAACGGCGCGGCGATGAACAGCGCCACCATCACCGCCATCGCAATGCCGAGACTTGCGTCCCTTTCGCGACGACGCGCGATTACCGGCGGCTCGAGGACGCGCTCCATCACGCGGTTCGACCAAACAGTCCGGCCGGACGAACGAGCAACACAATGGCCATGATGACAAAAATCACGGTGTTCGACGCCTCCGGATAGAAGACTTTGGTCAGCCCCTCGACGATCCCGAGCGCGAAGCCGGTGACGATGGCGCCCATGATCGAGCCCATGCCGCCGATGACAACGACTGCGAACACGACGATAATGAGATCGGAACCCATCTGCGGAGAAACATTGTAGATCGGTGCCGCCATCACCCCGGCCAGCGCCGCCAATCCGACGCCGAATCCATAGGTGAGCGTCACCATGCGCGGCACGTTGATGCCGAAGGCGCGCACCAGAACCGGATTCTCGGTGGCGGCGCGCAAATACGAGCCGAGCCGGGTGCGTTCAATCGCAAACCAGGTGGCGAAGCACACCGCCAGCGACAGCACGATCACCCAGCCGCGATAATTGGGAAGAAACATAAACCCGAGATTGCGGCCGCCGCGCAGCGCATCGGGCACCTGATATGGCAGGCCGGACGAGCCATAATAGTTGCGGAACAGGCCTTCGATCACGAGCGCCAGCCCGAAGGTCAGAAGCAGCCCGTACAGCGGGTCGAGCTTGCGGAGATGCTGCAGGAAAAGCCGCTCGATGACGATGCCGGTTAAGCCGATCAGGATCGGCGCCACGATCAGCGCCAGCCAATAATTGATGCCGGCATATTGCAGCAGCAGATAGGCGGCGAACGCGCCCATCATGTACTGGGCGCCGTGGGTAAAATTGATGATGTTGAGCATGCCGAAAATGACGGCGAGGCCCAGGCTCAGCAGCGCATAGAACGAGCCGTTGATCAGCCCGAGCAGCAATTGTCCGAATAGCGCCTGCGAGGGGATGCCGAAAATTTCGAACATGCAATTCCCTGATTACCGCCCCTGCAGGAGGACCGGCCTGCGATCAAGCAATTCGGCCTCGGGGAGATTGGCGTCCGCGCTATGCATTCCTACTATCAAACCCCGAGATAGTCGTGGAGCTTTTCGGTGTTGGCCTTAAGTTCCGCCGCGGCAAAATGGTCGACGATGCGCCCGTGTTCCATGACGTAGTAGCGGTCGGCCAGCGTCGCGGCAAAATGGAAGTTCTGCTCCACCAACAAAATCGTAAAACCTTGCGCTTTCAAACTGCCGATGGTGGTGCCGATTTGGTTGATGATCACCGGAGCCAGACCCTCGGTAGGCTCATCGAGCAGCAGTAGGCGCGCTCCGGTGCGCAAAATGCGGGCAATAGCCAGCATCTGCTGCTCGCCGCCCGACAGCTTCGTACCCTGACTGAACAGCCGTTCGCGCAAATTGGGAAACAGCGCGAAAATCCGCTCGAGATCGAGGCCTCCGGGCCGCACTTGCGGCGGCAGCAGCAAATTCTCCTTGACGTCGAGGCTGGCAAAGATGCCGCGCTCCTCGGGACAAAAGGCGATGCCGGCACGCGCAATCACGTCGGAGGAGCGGTTGATCAATTCCGCGCCGTCAAAACGCACCGAGCCGGTGCGGTTATCGATGATGCCCATGATCGCCTTGAGGGTCGTGGTCTTGCCCACCCCATTGCGGCCGAGCAGGGTCACCACCTCGCCGGGACGGACCTCGAAATCGACGCCGTGCAGCACGTGCGACTCGCCATACCAGGCTTGCAGGTCCTTGACCGTAAGCAGCGCAGCGATCTCAGGCATGGCCGGTCCCAAGATAGGCTTCGCGCACCGCCGGATCGGCCGACACGGTTCGATAATCGCCCTCGGCCAGGATCCGGCCGCGGGTGAGGACGGTGATGCGGTCGCAGAGATCGGCGACGACGCTCAGATTGTGCTCGACCATGAGCACGGTGCAGCTTGTGGCCGCCGCGCGGATGAGCGCGCTGATGCGCACAATGTCCTCCCGGCCCATGCCGGCCATCGGTTCGTCGAGCAGCAAAAGGGCCGGTGAAAGCGCGAGCGTGGTCGCGAACTCGAGCGCGCGTTTGCGGCCGTAGGGCAGTTCCACCGCGAGCGACTCCAGATAGGGAGCGAGGCCGACGTCGGCGATGAGCGCCTCCGCCTGATCACCGAGCGCGCGCAGCGCGCGCTTCGAACGCCAAAAATCGAACGAATGTCCGCGGCGGCGCTGCAAGGCAATGCGCACGTTTTCCAGCACCGTCAGATGCGGGAACACCGCCGAAATTTGGAATGATCGGCCCAAACCCAGCCGGGCCACGTCGGCGGGCCGGAGCGCGGTTATGTCCCTCCCGGCAAAGAGAATGCGCCCCCGCGTCGGCGATAAAAATTTAGTAAGCAGGTTGAAACACGTCGTCTTGCCGGCGCCGTTCGGCCCGATCAAAGCGTGGATGCTGCCGCGCCGAACGCTCAGATTGACCGAACGCACTGCCAAAAACCCGGCGAATTCCTTGGTCAAATCCTCGGTTACCAGTATCGGATCTTCGGCCACCCTTACCTCCCGGCGGGCATTTTCCGCGGCTTCCGCACTGGCGTAAAGAGTACAAATGCGCGTTAACCGCCGGCGCGGCATTTTGCGCGCAACCGGCATTCGCTATACTTCGCCTCAAGGCTGATGCGCCGTAAGCGCTCGATGCCAACCGGAACGTACTTCCGGACCGTCCTTAAGCGCCAGGGTCATTCATTCCGGTCGCGCGGTTGCCGCGCGGCTTATGACGGAGCAACGCCATGAAAATCAGTGCACGCAATCAGCTCAAAGGAAAGGTCTTGGAAGTCAAGAAAGGCGCCACCACGGCCCATGTTCGCCTGGAGATCGGCCCCGGCCAGGTCATCACCTCGTCGATTACCAACGAGGCCGTCGACGAGCTCGGATTGAAAGCCGGCATGACGGCGTTTGCGGTGATCAAGGCTTCGGAAGTGATGATCGCGGTCGATTAGGCCGCATGTTTGATCGGGCTCGCGCCATGAAAGCTGCAATCATTGTCTTGACCTGCTGCGCCTTGACCGCACCGGCGCTGGCCGACGAGCCGGTCGGTTGCGATAAATTCGCATGGCCGCTCGACAAAGAACGGACCATGCTCACCAGCGCCGACAGCGTTACCGTTGCCTCCGGCATGAAGCTCGCCCTACCGCTTCCCGTCGCGGTGACTGTTGAGTTGTTGCCATTTGCGGACGCGAAATTGCCGATGGCGCCCGAGCGTCCGCCCGGCAATCCGGATTCGTTTGCCGGATTCATTTCCATGCCGGCGCCGGCACAACCCGGCAGCTACAAGATCACGCTGTCTTCGGACGCCTGGATCGATGTCGTGCAAGACGGACATTTGCTGAAATCCGGCCCGCACACCGGAGCCATGGGCTGCGCCGGAATCCGCAAGAGCGTCAAGTTCAATCTCGCACCCGCGCCATTTGTCGTTCAGCTCAGCAGCGTGCCTGGCAAAAAAATCGGGGTCGCGATCACCGGCGACTAGTGTCCCGATTCCGAAGTTCGCATGATTATGCGGCGTCCTGGTTTGCGAACTTCGGAATCAAAGGGACACTAACAACGTATTGATCTAGTGTGGCTTTGGTTCAGAAGTCCGCATAACGCGTGTGCGGCAAAAATGATACGCACTTCTGAACCGCCACACTAAGGCGTTTACTCATAAAATCCGCTGTTCCGAAGTCCGCTTCCGAATAACCGAACATCGGAATGCCACGTTGAATCGGTCGAAAATGACCCATCGCGACAATTCGTCCGATGAATTGCTGCTCCGCAAAATGGTCGCAAATCTCAGCTGTGATGAATGTCGTCAGCGGAACATTGAACAAGGCTTTCCATTCTTCGCAATGAATAATCCGGACAGGGCATTTTGGGAAAAAGGCGACTACACGCGCATTGCCGCAACTATGCGCGAGAGCGGCGAAGCGCTTGTCAAATCGCTTGGGATAAAGAAAGGGCTCAGGGTTCTGGACCTCGGATGCGGCGACGGTACTACGACAGCCCTGCCGGCGGCAAAGCTTGGTGCGCACGTATTGGGCGTAGATGTCGCACGCAACCTGCTCGAAGCTGCAAATAGGCATGCCCAAGAGGAGAGTCTCACGAACCTGCGGTTCCAAGAAGGCCACGCGACTGATCTAACTAGCTTGCAGGACAAAACGTTCGACCTCGTCCTCAGCTTGTTTGGCGCCATGTTCGCTTCGAGACCGTTCGATGCAGCCAAGGAGATGGTGCGAGTGACCCGACCTGGTGGGTGGATTTTGATGGGAAATTGGATTCCCAACGACCCGAACTTGATTGCTCAGATATTTAGAATCCGGTCAGCTTTCGCGCCCCCGCCGGAAGGTTTAGTCAGCCCGCTGACCTGGGGAATTGAGGCCAACGTGATCGAGCGATTTGCAAGCTGTGGTATTCCGCACGACGACGTGTCTTTTCGTCGGGAGACATATAATTTCAATTTCCCGGAGCCGCCGGCCAAGCTCGTCGATGAATTCCGACGCTACCACGGTGAAACTATGGACGCATTTGAAGTCGCCGAGAAAAATGGCCGCGCCGAGGATTTGAGGAAGGAATTAGAAGCGCTGTTCGAGCGTCAAAATGCTAGCACACTTGGGCACGCCACTCTGATCCCGGTCACGTTCTTACGTGTGACCGTGACGGTGAATTAGACGGTTTGTCAGATAAAGGCGCCAAAAAAGCTCGGCGTCCTTTCATTCCGGGATTTGCACTAACTTCGCGGCCCTTTGATAAATGTCCCTAAGATCGTCCAGTAAATGAAATGCCCCTTTGAATTGCTCGAAATTGTAATCCGGTCGCAAACTGATGATGCGCTTGCGTTCGGCCTGTGCTTCCTCGATTCGCCCGGCAGCCGCGAGCGTCAATGCTGCAATTGCATGTGCATGGACATGAGCGTTCGGTTGCTGTCCGCCAAGGATGGAGAATTCGGCGGCCTCCTCGACTCTGCCAAGCCGCAGCAACGCGAACGTCCGCGCCCCATGTATAGCAAACAGCATCGGATCGAGCGGGCTAAGATGAGCTGCCACGTCGGCCGCCTCTATGGCGCGCGCGGGATCACCTGTCTGACAATGCAACATTGCGAGGGTGTAATGAGCCAATGCATAGCTGGGGCTTAAACGGACGGATTGCTCAAGCGCGCTGATGGCACCTTCGTGCTCTCGCCGAAGCCAGAGAGCTCGACCCATGGCCCAATGCGCGGCTGGATCGCTCGGATCGGCCTCCAGCCCTTTTCCGGCAGCCTCAAATGCCAGGGAGACCTCCCGTTCCCGCTCGTGCGTTTGCTGGAGGAATGCTTTTTGAAAATGTGTGAACGACAAGCCGGCGTAGCTTCGTGAGAAGGTTGGGTCGAGAGCGATTGCTCTGGTGAAGAATTGCTGTGCTTCACGAATGTTGTCGCTGGTAAAGCGAAACATGTGAGCGAGGCCGCGATGGTAGGCCTGCCATGCATCAAGCGAAGCCGGCGGCATCAGCAGCGCTCGATTGCGTTCGATGACGTGAATTTCAGTATCAAGACCCGACACGATCCGCGCGGTCAAGGACGCTGGCGCGGAAAAGGAATCGTCGGCATTGCAGCAGAATTCATCCGACCAAAGGAGGCGACCGCTATTTGGCTCGGCGAGTTCGACGGAAACAAGATATTTCCTGGCGTCGCGACGAAGATGACCGGAGGCGACATATTGCGCATTCACAAGGGCCGCCGCGGCAGCGGTTGGTCGGGTGCGTAACGAGAAAGCTGTGCTTTGGGCAATGATACTGATGCTTCGCAATTTCGCGACACCAAAGATAATGTCGCTCGTAATGCTCTCGGCGTCTTCGACAGCCTCCGGTGTCGCGGCCGTGAATGGCATCACCAGGATTGTCGGCTTACGTGTACGCGCCGCTTGTTGGGCACACGGAGTATCGAGATGGACGAGGTCGACGACGGTCAACCTGGCCGGATTTGAAGCTGACTGTTGCGCCGCCGCAAAGACGGATTTGAGCGGCGTGGGATCAATGCCTTCCCTCTGAAAGCGCGCTAGGGATGCGTCGATCTGGCGTTCGGCCTCGGTATAAAGCCCGCTGCGAAGCAGCGCACGGACGAGCCCGATATGAGCCGCTTCATCAAATGACGCGACTTCGATGAGTTCCCGCAGTACTTCAATACGATCGTCCAGCGGTAAGAGGGCACTCAATCGCTCAAGCAATTGTTGATTCAATTGACGGAATCGGTGCCGTTGGCCAGCGAGCCAGTTCTCGAACGACGGAGCCGTGTCGACGGAAAGACCCTCAAGAAAGTCGCCGCGAAACGATGCTAACAGCGCCCGAAGGTCCCTCGGAGAGCCGCCAGTCAGCGTCTTCTGTACACTGCACATGACCGAGATGGCATCAATGTCGAGCGAATTGGCACTGATCCAGACCTGCTCGCGGTTGGCGACGAGGCGTGTGTTTGTTCGCCCGTTGACCAGGGGCCGGAGCTTAGAAAGGCACCAGCGCAACTCGCTTTTCGGGTCGTCGGCGACATCCCAAAATAGCTCACAAAGCTTTTCGCGAGTGACAGGCTGCGGTGCCATCGCGAGATAGGCGAGGAGCGCCCGTGCCTTACGCGAGGGCGGAAGGGGCCGCTGGGTTCCGTTCTGAATGACTTGCAACGGTCCCAGCAAGAGTAAGTGGTCGGTCGACCGGCTCGCCGTTTCCATGGTTGCTCCAACGCTCACTCCAACGACGGCCTCCTATGCTCCCATCTCGGAGAGTGATCTGAGGCATCGTCGGGCTACCTGGAACGTAACACCTCTTGAGGATTAGATCATGAGTATAAACAGGCCTTTAGCCGACCGATCGGCCGCTGCAGGCGGAGCGAATAAGATCTCTGCGGCATTCCCGTACCAAAAGAAGCGAAAGCGGGTACTCGGCATGGAGATGGCCTACGTGGAGGTCGGAGAGGGCGACCCTATCGTACTCCTCCACGGCAATCCCACCTCGTCGTACCTGTGGCGCAACGTCATACCGCACCTACAGCCGCTAGGCCGCTGCATTGCCCCCGACCACATCGGCATGGGAGACTCCGACAAGCTGCCCAACAGTGGGCCTGGCTCATATCGGTTCGTTGAGCTGCGGCGTTACCTCGATGCTCTGCTCGAAGCCCTGAATGTGCGCGAGCGCGTCACCTTGGTCATCCATGACTGGGGTTCGAACTCTCGGCTTCGACTGGGCCAATCGCCACCGCGATGCGATGAAGGGCATCGCGTATATGGAGGCGATGGTGGGCCGACAATATTGGGACCACTGGGACAGGTTCGGAATGCGCCCGGTCTTGAAAGCGCTACGTTCCGAGGCCGGCGAGCAGATGGTCCTGCAAGACAATTTCTTCATCGAGAAGGTTCTGCCCGGCGCCATAATGCGGAAGCTCTCGGACGAGGAGATGGCGGAGTACCGCAGGCCCTTCGTCGAGCCCGGCGAGAGCCGACGGCCGACTTTGACGTTACCCCGGGAGATCCCCATCGAAGGCGATCCTGCTGACGTAACCGCCATCGTGGATGCCTACGCGGGCTGGCTGAAGACGAGCAACGTGCCCAAGCTATTTCTAAAGGCCGAGCCCGGTGGAAATCCTGGCCGGCGGCAAGGTTCTCGAACAAGCCCGAAGCTTTCCGGCGCAGACTGAAGTGACGGTGAAGGGAATTCATTTCGTCCAGGAAGATTCACCGGACGAGATCGGGCAAGCCGTTGCCGGCTGGATGAAGACGTTGAGTTGACCGAGGCGATGCGGAAACCCGGGATCAGAGGAACCAAACGGCAATGAACGATGTGAGTGTTGTGTTGGCCCACGGGGGCTGGGCGGACGGATCAAGCTGGGCGCGTGTCATTACGGGACTCGCGGCCTACGGCATTAAGGCGGTCGCGGCGCCGCTGCCACTGACCGAGCTGGCCGACGATGTAGACGCGCTCAACCGCAGCATCGAGCGCGTGCCGGGGCCGGTCGTCTTGGCGGCTCACGCCTACGCGGGCGCGGTCATCGGGCTTGCGCGCCCCGAGCGTGTGAAGGCGTTGGTCTACGTGACCTCGTTCGCGCCCGATGACGGCGAAAAGCTCACTGACCTGTTCTTTCGTACCGAGCCGCATCCGCAGGCGCCGAAGCTCTCGCCGGACAACGCCAACCTGCTCTGGCTCCCCGATGACGCCTTCCCAAAAGCGTTCGCACAGAACGCATCTGCGGAAGATCTGACCGTGCTTAAGGCCACGCAGCGGCCACTGCGGTTCTCCTGCATGACAGTCCCGACGGCGGGGCCTGTGCTGTGGAAGAAAGTTCCGACCTGGTACCTGGTCGCCGAGCATGATCACATGATCGTGCCGGCCACCCAACACTTCATGGCCGAGCGCATGAGGGCGAAGATCAAGCCGCATGCCGTCGATCACACGCCGATCGTCACCGCGCCAGAACCGGTCGTCGACATCATCCGTGAGGCGGTCCAATCCGTCGCGGGCAAGTGAGGTATGTTGCCGTGGCTGCAAGTGATCGACAGTCGCTGCTCACACGATGAAAGCAGATCGCAGAGATCGAGTTGCAAGCAGAGGTGGACTTGATGACGCCTATCAGATACCGCACAGCTGAGGCCGACGGCTTCAACGTGTTCTATCGCGAGGCTGGAAACACGGCTGCGCCGAAGCTGCTACTGCTGCACGGTTTTCCGAGCGCGGGTCATATGTTCCGCGATCTGATTCCGCTGCTTGCTGACAGATTTCACATGGTCGCCCCGGACCTTCCCGGATTCGGGCAGTCCGACATGCCGTCGCGGGAGAAATTCAATTACACGTTTGACAACGTAGCTCGCGTGATCGAACGCTTTACCGAAGTCATTAAATACGATCGCTTCGCGATTTACGTTTTTGATTATGGCGCGCCGACGGGCTTCCGGCTCGCCGTTCGCCATCCTGAACGGATCACAGCCATCATCTCGCAGAACGGCAACGCCTATGAGGAAGGGCTCAGCGATGGTTGGACTCCAATTCGAGCCTACTGGGAAGACCCATCGCAGGCGAATCGAAACGCGCTTCGGGCTTTCATGACGCCGGAAACAACTCGTTGGCAGTACACGCATGGCGTACCTGACCCGATGCTGGTGTCGCCGGACGGTCAGAACCTCGACAACTTTTATTTGGCCCGTCCCGGTGCGGATGAAGTGCAACTCGACCTCTTCGGCGACTATAAGAGCAATGTTGCGCTTTACCCGTCATTCCAGCAATACTTCCGGACGCACAAGCCGGCGTTTTTAGCGGTGTGGGGCAAGAACGACCCGTTCTTCCTTCCGCCCGGTGCCGAGGCGTTCAAGCGCGATATTCCTCAAGCGGTGATCCGCTTTTTCGACACCGGTCACTTTGCGCTGGAGACGCACAGCGAAGATATCGCGATGGCTATCGGCGACTTCTGGGATCAGCGATTTGTGCGAGAACGCCTCGCGCGCACCTAACCAAAACGTGCATAAGCTCCTCATGCGAATTCGGTTCACCAAGAAGGTTTCTTCGCGAATTATTTTTGGCTCAAAGGGCGAGGAGACTAACAGTGCTGACCGAGCAAGCTCACGTCATTGTTGATCAGTTTTCCAAAGTGCTCAAACTTACTGGAGGGACGATCATCCTCTGCAGCGTTATTGTTGCCACAGTAGCGTTGCTGCGCGATGGCTTGCGCACCAAAGACTGGCGATCTGCTTATCCTCATTACCGTGCCGACATCGGACGTGGGATCTTGCTCGGACTTGAACTCCTCGTCGGCGCCGACATTATCGCAACCATCACCGCCCCGCTTACATTTGATAGTGTCGGGCTGTTGGCTGCAGTGGTGGGAATCCGCACGTTTCTCAGCGTTTCACTGGAGATGGAAATCGCGAAAAAACCGACCTTATCGGTAATGCCAACGATGATTTCCGCTGTTTGGCCTTGGAATGTGCATCTGTTGTCTAATCGGCTATTTGAGACCAGAGGGATCGAGACCGGGCAAGTAAGGTGCATCCTGACTCCAGCCCAAGGCCGCTCGACCTACGCCGGCACCGGAACGCTCCGCCACACGTGGTGAGTTTGTCTAACAGTTTGCTGCGCCGCACTTTGGTCGTTAATGGCACAAAACGGACATGCCGCTGTCACCCGGCGATGTCGCCTTTGGGGGTAAAAGCGACATGGCCGATTTATAAGTATACGATACCCTCTGCAGCGCCGAACTGAGTAACACCCAAGCGACGGTCGTAATCGTGCGGGCAAATCTATAACGACCGCGGACCCAGACGCACTTCGATGATGCGCTTAGCTTCGGCAATAATCTCCTCGCTGTCACTTTTTTCAAGGTTGACCGGACTATTTGACCAAGGAGAGGTTGATCCTGGCGAAAAGATAGATGCTCTCCATCCCTTCCCTACACGGCCGACCTCAATCCGATACCCCTTATAGTCTATTACCGTCATCCTTCACGTTTGGGCACTCGGATTGGCCGGCGTCAAGCACATTCGGCGCGCCAGCAACAGACCTGTCGAGATCGCCCAAGGGCATCCGTAGGTCATCAGCAGCGTCACTTGGCGAATTCCCGTGGGTTCAATTCTTTCAAACTCACCATATATTAACGAGCGCGTCTGAACGTTACGCCGTTGAACGCGCAAACGATATTGGCGTGCGAAAGAGGAAAATGACATTGACAACTCGATCGACTGAGAACGCCCGGGCTCGCGCTGAAGCAAGTTTCAGAAAGGAAGAGCGAGCCAAAGAAGGCGCAAAGGCTATGATGGAATACCAAGCCCACGGCCGGCTCGTTCGTGAGAAGACGGAGCGATTAAGGGCTCTTCGGCTGGCGAAAGAAGCGGCCGACCGGGCGCACGGCGGTTAACCACTCGCTGCCTTGAAGCGAACACATCGAGCGCCCATATGATGTGGGCTGCCTTTTGGCCAGCGGCGAGCCGCGTGTGCGGGACCGATCAGACGGCTTCTAGCTCGCTCCTCTATCTTCACCGACAGCCCAGATCGCGCGGGGTGTCTTTTTCACCCGCAGTGCAGGCCGCGCAGCATCACGCAGCGCCCTTGCAAACATGCATATACAAGAAAGTTTCTTCATTGACTTCTTTTCACGATTTCGGTCTTAGCGACGCAATCACACGCGCACTGGCCGAAGAAAAATACCACGCTCCAACTCCGATTCAGACGCAGACGATTCCGACCGTCATGTCGGGCCGCGACGTCATCGGAATTGCCCAAACCGGAACCGGCAAAACCGCTGCATTCGCGCTACCGATCCTGCACCGTCTTGCCGCCGGCCGGCGTCCGCCGGAACGCAAGAGCTGCCGAATCCTGGTGCTCAGCCCGACCCGCGAGTTGTCCGGCCAAATCCTCGATAGCTTCCGCGCGTACGGCCGCCATCTGCGCATCAGAGCCGCGCTGGCGATCGGCGGCGTATCGATGGGTGCCCAAGTTCGCGCACTGCTCAATGGGGTCGATGTTCTCGTCGCCACACCGGGCCGGCTCCTGGACCTGGTCAAAAGCAACGCGCTCCGATTGGACGAGGTCGAATGCCTGGTCCTCGACGAGGCCGACCGGATGCTCGACATGGGATTTATCCATGATATCCGTAAGATTGTGGCCAAGCTTCCGGCCCAGCGTCAGACTCTAATGTTTTCTGCGACCATGCCGCGTGCCATCGCCGAACTCGCTGCGCACATGCTGCGCGACCCGATCAAGGTCGCGGTAGCGCCGGTCGCTTCGACGGTTGAACGCGTCGCGCAAAGTGTCATTCGTGTCGAACGCGCCGCAAAGCCGGCGGTCCTGATCGACGTGTTGCGGCGGGAAACCATCGACCGGGCCTTGATCTTCACCAGGACGAAGCATGGGGCCGACAAGGTCGTGCGCGGCTTGATGCGGGCCGGCATCGGCGCCGACGCGATCCATGGCAATAAATCGCAAAACCAGCGCGAGCGCGTCCTCGCCGCCTTTCGTAAAGGCGAAGTTAGGACGCTGGTTGCGACCGATATCGCCGCGCGCGGAATCGATGTGGATGGCATCAGCCATGTGGTGAATTTCGATCTGCCGAACGTGCCGGAAACCTACGTGCACCGTATCGGCCGCACGGCCCGGGCCGGCGCGGAAGGCGTCGCCATCTCGCTGTGCGACAGCGAGGAGGCGGTCTTGCTGCGCGATATCGAGAAGCTCATTCGCATGACTATTCCGGTGAGCGGCAAAGCGGCTGATCAACAGGACGCAAAACCTGACGCGCCGACGAACACCTTTAGCAAGTCGCTGCGCAATACCAAGGAGCGGCGTGGCCGTCGCAACAGGGCGACGCCGAAGCAAAGCCATGGTGGCTGGGCAAACGAGGCGCCGCGCGGTATGGCTTCTGTTGCCTTCATGCGTGGGAGACAACGGCCACCCCGCGATCGTGGCCCGCGTGCACCGGGTTGGTCCGATTCTTCACAAGGATCGTAAGATGCCCAAGGAAGAATTATTGCAATTCGAGGGGCTCGTAACCGAGATATTGCCGGACGCCCGTTATCGTGTTCAGCTCGATAACGGCCATGAGCTCGTCGCCTACACGGCGGGAAGAATGAAAAAGAATCGCATCAAAACCCTGGCCGGGGATCGCGTGACGGTCGAAGTATCACCCTACGATTTGGAAAAGGGGCGGCTGATCTTCCGCCACAAGGACGAACGCGTTGGACCGCCGCGCCGGCCGCCGCAGCGTCAGCAATTCCGGAGGCGATGACCTGCCCATGGTTGATAGTGTGCCGCATAATGACCACGGACTCCCGGCAAACCGAGGCGTTGCGATGCGGATTTTCATCTTCAAATCCGACGCAAACCCTGATCTCTGTGCGTTTAGCGGTGATCTCGCCGGCCTCAAATTACCTAGTCAGTTCAAGCCGTGGCGCGCAGTAGGTGCCATCGCGCCCGATCGGGACCCTCCGTACAAACTTTCGCGCGATGTGATCGAGGCGGCGATAAATACCCGCGGCTTTCAGCTTTTTCGCTTGAGCAAAAAGGCTCGGGGGCAAGACTTATCCGGGTCGTGACCGCCCGACCGCCCGTCCGGGTCGTCGGATCTGGCCTGGCTAAAAGACCGGACTAATGCTCATTCGCTTAAAGGTCGAAATGCCGGCGCGCCATTTTGCAAGAGTTGTCGCCTGGCAAGCACGTTCTGCACACGGCAGGCCTCTCGGTATAGATTGCGCATGCCGTCGATATGCCTACCTCACCCACGAGCGCAGCACAGCGATCGCCATCGCATCGCATGCGACCTAGGTTGTCATCGATGTAGGCCTGGGGAATTCTGTCGAGATCAGCGTCATTTTCCAATGAGAACCGCGGCCACTCCGATGAGAAGGAGCAGCACGCACCGCAGGTTCGACATTCCAAGACGTTAATCGCGGCCAGTTGTGCGGGCAAAACGGTCATTTGGTCTTGAGATTGACCGCGGACTCTTTCCCCCGATTGCTCTCAATCTCGTACTCGACGGTTTGTCCTTCGTTCAGTGAGTTTAAGCCCGCTCGCTCAACCGCTGAGATGTGGACGAACACGTCCTTGCCGCCGCCAGAAGGCTGAATGAACCCATAGCCCTTTGTCGGATTGAACCACTTCACGGTACCTGTAGGCATTACCAATCTCCACTTTTCAGGGCGCACCTTAAGCGTCGCGCCCGACAGCCACAAGGATTATGAGCGGCCGCTAACGCCGTTGGTATTCCGATGCCTGGCAGGCCTATACTGCAAGCCCATGGGCAACCTCCTGGATCAAACCGACTTTTCGGTCGTCGTCAAGAACCGCGCAGCGCCTCCAAGACCATGGAGATGGGAGATTTATCGGGCTGGTCGGAAGACTCCGATAGAATGCTCATCGGTCCTTTATGAAACGGTCGATGCCGCTAGCCGAGCGGGTAAAAAGGCACTCAAACAGCTATTGACTGAGTTTCCGGATTGATGACCGCCCCAAAGGGTACGCCAATCCCAAATGCGAGATCCACAAGGACCGCATCGGAAAGATCGAGCATTGGGGGTCTGGGGCCCCTCCTCCGGCACAACTGCCTTTTTGCGACGTCACCTTGGTCTTGCTTGCTCTACCGTTGACTGAGCCCGGCCGAGTCCTAATGCCAGACTTGATCGGGGGTGTCGCGTACCGGCTCTCCAGGTCATCTCGTTGAGCGACGATGCGGCCTCAGCGGGCGGAGACGACAATTGCGCGTGTGGACCTGTGTACGGATTCGGGCAGTATCGGTCCCGGTCGATAGAAACGCAGGGCTCTTTATGACGGAAATGCGATCAGGTTTGCCGGTTCTTGGCTTCGCCGATCAAAGGTCGCTCGAAAGATGGCTCGCGGCTCAACCACCTGATGCGGTTGGCGTTTGGATCAAGTTCGCCAAGAAGGCGGCGACAAGAGCGAAACTGACGAAAGCAATAGCGATTGACGCTGCGCTCTGTCACGGATGGATCGACGGAAAGCTGGAAAAGTATGATGACCAGCACTGGCTTGTTCGCTTCACGCCACGGAAATCGCGCAGCAAGTGGTCGGCGTTGAACCGGAACCGAGCGCTGACGCTCATCAAGGAGGGCCGCATGAGACCTGCGGGCTTCGCGCAAATCGAAGCCGCCAAGGCAGATGGTCGGTGGGAGCGCGCCTACGCCCCGGCGAGCCGGGCCGAAGCGCCCGTCGACCTCCGGAAGGCCCTGGACGACAACCCGAAGGCGTCCGCATTCTTTGCAAGATTGAACAGCCGGAATCGCTACGCCATCCTCTACCGAATCGGCAACGTCAAAAAAGCCGAGACGAGAGCGCGCAAGATTGCGGAATTCGTAGCCATGCTCGAGCGTGGCGAAACAATCCACGGGTAGGAAAGATCGCTGCGATCGGGCGAAACGGACATCGTCACAGCGTGCTCGTCTCCGTCGTCGGACCAGCGGCTTGAGGGCAGGTTTCTTCCGGCTCTGCCAGCCCTAAACCTGCGCATTTGATCGACATCGCATTTTAATCAAAGTTGCTCCGAGCCGCAGGCCTTCGAGTAAGTTCCCTATGCTTTATAAGGGGCGGGCTACTCGTTCGAAAAGGGCATCGCGGTGTCGGACTGCAGCGTTATTAGCTTTCCTAAACGGCGCATTGCACCAGTGCGAGGGCGCCAAGTCACTTCCGATGAAGGCTGGCGGCTTATCCGCGCGTTCCGTCGGATACCCGATCACAAACGCCGCGAAGAAATAATTGCACTTATAGAAAGATCCGTGCCGGCTTCTCCTCATTGGCCAAACGCCGGCTGACCACTTCATCATCAAATGCTGGATCGCCGACGGCCGCAGGCGTCTTCGCTGTTTGCAGGCCGCTAGACAGGAGGAAACGAATGCGAGCAAAAATTTCACTTTCGGCCGGTTTGGCCGTGGTAGCACTCGGTTTCGTAGTGACGTCCGCTCAAGCGCACGGCGTTGAGGTGTCAGTGAAGGACAGCTATTCGCCCGGCACCATTCTTATCCGCACCGGCGAACGCCGGCTTTATTATTTCACCGGCTCCGGGGAGGCGATCCGCTATCCGGTCGGCGTCGGGCGCGCGGGCATGCAATGGGCGGGCACCGTTTACATCGACGGTAAATATATCAGGCCGGCCTGGACGGCGCCGGGCTCGATCAGAAGCGATTACCGCAAGCTGCCATACGTCGTGCCGGGCGGCTCATCGGGTAACCCGATGGGGGCGGCGGCAATGACGCTGTCCGGCGGCGGTGAATATGCCATCCACGGTACCAACGCGCCGGGCACGATCGGCGGCTTCGTCTCGCACGGCTGCATTCGGATGTACAACGAGGACATTATGGATTTGTACAGCCGGGTGAACGTCGGCACCCGGGTGGTGGTGACCAGATAATTAGCGATCGGGTCCGGAAACCGACGGGGCAGCCGGATATGCAGTCTTCCGTCGGCCCGACAAGGCAATCGGAAATTCGGCGTCGGGACAACGACGCAGTGTGCTGACAATGGCTTGGCGCTGATCGATTTGGTCAGCGCAGCACACGCACGCCATAAACGTGTGGCCGCGGTGGTTGCCCGATGACGTCCGGCTGAACCTCAGAGAAAGCGAGCCCTATCCTATTATCGTGGCGCCAACGCACACTGGCGCGCACCATCCGATTCTTCTCTGGGATGCAGAGCTTAATTTCGCTCGGAATGTCAATCCGATCGAATAGGGTGATCCGGGCGCCTTCGTATGAAACATCTTGTATCAGACACGACACCGACGCGCGGCCGTCGTCAAAATAGATACGACCACGCAGGTGGCAACTGTAACGGGGTGATCGGCGACGCTCTTGCATTTCGTCCTCCACAGAGCGCGCCCCTCTCGTGTCACATTGCGTCCACAGCTATTGAAGAACAGGTAACGACGTCATTCCATTTGTAATATTCAACCGCACGGTCGCTATGTGAGGTCTGGTTTTAGCTCAACATCCACTCTCCACGTCCGCTGTGACTCCGATCGAGCCAGAATGGACATGCCGCGGATTGCGTTACCGGCCTGGACTCGGTGTTGGCCGCGTGGGCCTTGGTGTGCGCGGCTGCGCCAATGCCCCGGGTATCGGCGGCCGCTGGGGCTATGGTCGCGCTTCAGCAGGCGTAGAGGCAACAGACGTTGCGATGGCCCGACTTGCCGTCATGAACAAAGCGGGCACCGCACACTTGATCTTCTGAGTTCTGAAAATCGTTCTCATGTGTCGAGCTCCATCGTGATGAAGTGTCTCGCGCCGACGTTCTAGCGCGATCACGCGGCTATCCAGCGCAGCACCTCTTGACCTCGGTTTCGCTTCCGGACCGGCTTTTTTATGCAACAGCCATTCGAGGTGTTGTGCAGCGACGGATGAATGACTCCACAACCTTTAAACAGGATCGAAAACAGTGAGATTTCTGCAACTGTTGTCGAAACCCAGATCCGCGCGGCGCAATAGGTCAAGCAACATAGTAAGTCTCTTTCACCGTGCGCTTTTTGTCATCCAGACGAGGTGTTCACGCACATTTCATCGGGACGGTGGCGATTTCGTCTTGGATTACAGCCTACGTCGGCAGATGCTTCTGCCTGTTCTCGAGAAGGAGGTGGGTGGGTTAACAACGCGATCGGGAGAAGACCATGAGTAAGCTTAGTCTCCTCAGTGCCGCTCTTGGTGCAGCGCTTTTGTCGACGACACCGATTTCAATCCAATGGTCCGCCGCCAAGCCAAGCTTCGTCTCCGTAAACACGGCGGAAGCCCGTATCGGCCGACCCGGAACACCCATGAGCGTTGCAGGAGTTAATCGGAGAATGCATCGCCGCGCTTATTACGGCGCGGCCGCCGGCGCGTACTATAACAGCGCGCGCTGCGGTCACTATCCCTATCATTCTTGCTACTGAAATCGTCACGTTGGGCGAGCGCGCCGCCTTGCATTTGGCGGCGCGCGCCCAGTTGTGAGTGCGTTGAGTAATAAACTGCGCTTTCGGCGGTGACGCCGACGTGAGCCGTCTGCGCAAAAGGCGTCAATGTTAAGCGAGCGCGGTGGCGGTAGTCTCGTGTCTTTTAGATTCGGCACACCGCCACCCTAGCGTTCGACGCTTTTTGGTATTTGGGCGCAAGTGCTTGCGTTCCATCGCAAGATCAAGAACAAGGGCTCGCGGTCTGACCTAACAAAGAAGCAACCGACGTGGTTTAGGGCTGTTTGGAATTAGACCGCTTGAACAACTCTCGCAATCGGGTTCCGAAACCTGGTCGGGCGGAGCTAAGGCAGGCTTTTTCGTCCGCTTCCCGGGCTGCTTCAACTTCGGCGAGTTTGCGTTTCACCGCCGCCTCAGACCGCCTTGCAGCTTGCGCATCCGCTTTTGCTTGTTCCGCTTCCGCCGTTGCCTGGCCCGCATTGTCCTTTGCTCCCCGTAGCATGGCTTCCACCTCGGCGAGTTTGCGCTGGACCAATGCCTCAGATGCCTTCGCGGTTTGAACTTCCGTTCTGGCTTGTTCGAGTTCCGTCCTCATCACATCCGATTCCGCTTTCGCAGGCTCCTTAGCCGCGGTTGGCGGGGAAGCGGATTCAGCACTTGGTTCAGCACTTGGCGACGCAGGTTTAGTCGCATCCGCCGCCGACGAAGCGGCCTGCGCAGACCTCAGAGTTCGCACGTCTCGCACCATTTCCAGACAAGTGATGAGCTCAGTATAACTCGGTAACCCGCCACTCTTCGCCAACGCAATGCAATGTTCCTTATCTGCCGGCGAGAAAGCGAGCCATACATTCTTTAATTGTTCACGAACACCTTTCTCGCTCTCCATACATCTTCGAAAAGTCTCCGCCTGACCTTTCTTCCCCGCATTCTGGTGTGTCGATTGTTTGGCAATTCCGCTACAGACCGGCCGCAGGTCCAAAGTAGGAATTTCAGCAGAACGCGCCAACACAATTGACGGCACGATCGTAACCATTGCAACGGCAGATGCGAAAGACCCGCGCATTTCTTTGATCCTTCGAAGCTCGCCAGTTTACCGGTGCTTCTTCTCGGTTGAGCGTCATTTCACCGAGAAGGAGATTTTCATGCACCGGTCATCTTCTGCCGCCAATTTTACCTCGCGAACCCATCGCCGTTAAGCATTAAATCCCTCGGGAACTGCCGGCGTATCGCCTAACTAGCTTCGTTGCCAAATCTGACCAAAAATTCTTTTCTGACCTGACCCGGGCGGGATATCGTTAGCGCGAAACATCAACGACCAGTTGATCTACATCGACAGAGAGCACGCGGCTTTTTGCTAAACTTTAAGCGATGCCGCGCCATTCAAAACTTCTCCGCCCCGCTAAAGTTCGCTGAGGTGGTCGCTCAACATTGTATGGGCAGCCCGACACCTGAAGTTCATGCGCCCTGGCTCGTCCATCGGGGCTTGATTTCCACCTCCGCTAAACCGCAGCACGTCAAATGTAAGCCGGCGCCTCATTCGGTGTTTTGGCTTAGAGATAAATGCTTCAATGGTGTCTTAGGTTGCTCAGTAGCGGTTATCGCCCGCGGCAAGGAAGCTAATTTGGAGTTTCGTCCCGGCGTCGATCGTTCCAGCGACCGCACTGCGTCAATCGTCTGCCGGTGAAGCGATTGGTCGAATTGCACGAGCATGTGCTGTTCAGCGACATTGAAATTTTCGATTTTAGGCCCCTCGATCTGGCTGTCAGCGTTGCCACGGACCCCGTTGATCAATCGACCGCCGCCAAAATTACCGAAGCCGGGGAGCCACATCGCCCTGGTATTATGATAACACAAAGCCATTTTTACATTCGCGCCGATCGGCTTTATCTGCCATTTGGGTGATGGGTCGTAGGAGATCAACAAATCGATTTTTGGCCGTGGTCGCGTGTTCGCCAGCCAAGTCGCGCGCGAGCCGCCACCGCTGTAACCGATGACAACGATCTTCGCCTTTCCTTCGTTTGCCAGGATGACCCGGTAGGCTTCTCTCCATTTGTCCCAAGTGAAAGTCGTGACCGAGGTGTTCGGGAGGGATCGCAGCATTTTGGCAAGCTGAAACATGCCGGCCGACGTGGCATAGCCGTCCATTCCGACCAAACCGCCGAGCAAAACGTAGACCTTTACCTTTACTGGAGTGGACGCGGTTGCGGCGTTCGCATTCATTTTGGCGCTTAACGGCTCGACCGCGCGAGTAGGTTGGCCATAAAGTCCACTACAGATAGTGGTGAAAAGCCCGATGGTTAGCAGCGTTCGACGCACCTGGTGATCATCCCTTTTTTCAAACGGTCGAATGAAATTCAAACAGCCGTTTGAGGCAATGATAAGCTTGAAAAAGGGAGACTTTGGGCGAAATTTTTGACGCATTTCCAGCCAGACTCGCATCCAAAACAACGCTCGTGACCCCCGACGGACATGGGCGCTGTCGCGTTGTCGCACTGCCCTCTCTTGGCATAGCAACATGCTAGGCTGGCCCTCCCGAGGGTAGAGGATCAACAAAATGCGGCGGCGCGAGTTCATCTCTCTGCTCGGCAGCGCCGCCTTCGCATTACCGCTCACCTCGCGCCCCGCCGCGGCCCGCATGCCAGTGATTGGCGTGCTGATGGGCTTATCTGAAAACAACCCGGAGCATCGATCCTTCTTCAACGCATTCATCGACGAACTGGCGAAACTGGGCTGGAATGACGGCCGCACTGCCAGGATCGAACAGCGCTGGACCAACGGTGACAACAAGCGCATCAGCGCGTTGGCGACCGAGCTAATCGCGCTTCGACCGGATGTCATTTTGTCTTCGACCACGCCAGTGACGGCAGCACTGCATCGGGAGACCAGCACGATACCGATCGTCTTTATGCTGGTCAGTGATCCCGTGGGCGCTGGTCTCGTCGCCAGTCTGCCGCGCCCTGGCGGTAACATTACCGGCTACTCGGAATCCGATCCGGCTTTGGGCGGCAAGTGGCTCAGCCTCCTTAGGGAAGCCGTGCCCCGTCTCAAGCGTGTAGCCGTTATGTTCAACCCTGATACGGCGCCCGGTCAGGGGAAATTTTTCACGACTTCGTTTGACGCGGCCGCGCGTTCCGTTGCTATCGAGCCAGTCGTATTGCCAGTGCGGACTGACGCCGAGATCGAGGCGGGAATCGTCTCACTTGGCGAGAAAGGAGGCGGCCTTGTTATGGGGGACGATATCTTCATGGCGGTTCATTACCGAACGGTCATATCGGCGACTGCCCGCAATAACGTGCCGGCGATCTCGTTTACGCCTCAATTCGCCAAGGATGGCGGCTTGATGTCGTATAATAGCGTGATAATAAATCAGGTACGCGGCGCGGCGGGGTATATCGATCGCGTTCTTCACGGTGAGAAGCCGAACGGCCTGCCGGTACAGGCGCCGACGAAATTCGAGTTGATCATCAATCTGAAGGCCGCGAAAGCGCTCAGTCTGACAATTCCGCCAACGCTGCTCGCCATCGCGGACGAGGTGATCGAGTGAGGATTCCTCGCCGGAGTTCCTTTCTCTACGCTATCGAGGGAATAGCCGACATTCGGTCCAAGCGCCCAAAACAACGCTCGTGACCCATCGCTGGCATCGCCAGCCAGTAAAATGCTGACACGGTCTGCCTGTTCCTTATGACATTACGCGGTAAGCGGAGGGGATACGCGCGACGAGCAATCGCGAAACCTCGCAGCGATCGTGGTCGGATATGGCCGCCTTGCAGGATCGGACGTGAACCGCATACTTGCTCGGCTGCGCGCGCTGCGCAGCGATCCGATCGACCCGACTATCGCGGTATTCAATGGGCGGGTCGTCAAGCGACCGGCGATGGAGTCATCGTTATGCTGGATTTACCGAGTCCCGACCCTAGTCAGTGCAATCCGCCACGAAGGGATCGAATACCCCAAGGGGTTCGTGTATCGCGTATCGGAAATCCACAAAAATTGTGAACTCGAACGGCATGTAATCGTGACGCAGCAAAACTCGCGGCGAATAGCGCAAACCGAGCGTCATTATTTCCTCAGGCGCAGCATAATAATTGTCTTCGTTCCTGTAGTTCACGCGAGTCGAAAGAAAATTTGCGGCGACTCCTAAACGCGCCAGCCGTTTGAACACGTCAAATGTCTGCTCGATATAGGTCCGATTGTCCGAAAGACGAAAATTGTGAACCCCGGAGGAAAGAACCACGTCATACGACTCGTCGACCGTCTCAGAGAGGAAATCACGACAGACAAAACATGCCTGTGGATAGCGCTCGCGCGCTA
Organism: uncultured Alphaproteobacteria bacterium; assembly: GCA_963835195.1. GTDB lineage: Bacteria > Pseudomonadota > Alphaproteobacteria > Rhizobiales > Xanthobacteraceae > BOG-931. The sequence continues at coordinate 134,119 of CAWIEY010000009.1, read as the reverse complement.
TTCGAATGAAATCCTCATTTATATCGACACCAGTGTAGTCGAGCATTAAACCGCGGCGGCGCGCGTAACCGAAGAGATCGCCGAAACCGCAGCCGAAATCCAACACGCGCAGCGGTTGCTGCGAAGGCGGCGACAGCCAATACTCGAGCAAGATCCGGTAGCGAAGCGACTGCTTCGGCTTAGTCCAGCCCAGGGCGGCATTCGTCGGGCCAAATCGGGCAAGTCTATCCGAATAACGCTTCAGCGTAGCGGCTATTTCATTCGCACGCATATCACGCAAGATCCACACCCAAAAAACGTGCAAGGTTCAGCCCGCCGATTTTTCGTTTTGCGTCTAACGAAGCACCCTGCGACAATTCGACGAAGCGCCCACGAACCTCCGCTGGTCTGAAATCTGGATAATCCGTTCCCATACACGTACGGTCGTGAAAACTGGAAAATAGAAACCGCAAGTCCAGGTCAAGCGCCGAGCCTCGATAGCGCATCATGGTCAGCGAAATATCCAGCAAGACATTCGGATTATGACGTGCCAGTTGCATCCAGCGCATCAGCTCGACGCATCCTCCGTGAACAAAGACCACACGCGTTTCAGGGGACGCCTTCAAAATTTTAGCGATGCAATAGAGCGGATCGACCTCGGGGTATCGCTCGACGGTCGTGTGGAAATAAGTGCAAATAAACACCGGTAAACTTCGTCGCGCCGCAGCTTGAAAGGTATCGACCAGCCGCTCATCCGTGTAGGAAAAATTCGAATAGCGGGGGTGTAGTTTGATGCCGCGATATCCAAGCTCTTTGATCTCGTCTAGTTCCTTATCAATGTGGCCCACTGCCTTCGGCGTTACCCCCGCAACTGGAACAAGCTCCGGATATTTTTTGCATCGTTCGGCAAAGGCTCCATGTTGGTAGCCATCATGATCGGCGATCCCAACAGCACAAGCGCGCGCATAGCCTGCGTGGTGCAACTCTTGTACAAAGGCGTCGAACGAGGCTTCAACATTCCCCAACCATTTGCCGGTCAAGGTGGGGTGCGACAGCGAATTGAACAGCGCAATTTCGGACATAACTGGTAGGCTGGCCGCCAGTGAGCGTTTAGCAATATGTCAAGCAATCTCGATTTTAACAAGGCTCATTGCTTTTTGCATGAGCGCAACGACATCAGGCCGCGTCGGCGCGACCGCGAGTATGTAACCAGGCCGTTCATCTCCGCTCACCGGCGCCATGACTTGGCTTCCCAAGCGCGGATTGAATTCGACATGGATCACACCTTGGAGAGCCGCGGCATCGCCGATACCATCCACGCCATGAACAATGCCGTCAGGCAACTCGAAGAAGCGAATCATCCCGGCGCGATTTTCACGCGCCTCTGGCAGAACTACGGCCTCTCCCGTCGCCTGTCGCAGGCGCAGGGCGAGTAGATCAACCCCTGTCATCCGCGGCAACAATTCAGTCGCAACACGCGCACCGCATCCACGCGCGGCAATTTCAATGAGACGCGCGCCATCGCGTGTAATGATCATTTCGGCGTGCGCGAATCCCATTGTGATACCGACGGCGCGGATTGCGCTTTCGTTAAGCCGCCAAAGCGCATCCACCATCGGTTCAGCATATTCGGCCGGGTAGACTTGTTGCAAACCGTAGGAAAAAGGTGGCCGACAAACGGTTCTTTCGCTTATGGCCAGGACGTGCACTTTGCCGTTCGCGACGAACGATTCCACCGTACACTCCTGACCCGACAGCAACTCCTCCACCATGAGCCGTCCCGAACGCGACGCTGCCAGCCCGCGTAGTGCCGCCGGCGGCAAATCGGACTCGCAGTAAACCTTGGTAACGCCGCGACTGGCCTGATTGTCAGTTGGCTTGATGATCACAGGCAAGCCAATCTCCCGCGCCGCCTTTATCGCTTCGCATTTTGACGTCGCCAAGCGATAAGCGTGCGTCTTAATACCGGCACGCCGACAGGACTCACGAAGGTGCCATTTATCTGTAGCCCGAACCGCCGCTGAAGGACTGATTCCCGGTAGACCAAGCTCAGCCGCGACCGCCGCTACACTCGCGACTGCGGCGTCACTTTGCTCCGTCACGATGGCCTGTGGTTGGAACGCCCTAGCGATACGCAAGAGCTCAACTTGATTGGAGGCGTCTACGATCGCCGAATGGTCGGCCAGAGTCAGCGCCGGCGCGTTCGCGTTAATGTCGGTAGCCAGAACCTCGTAGCCGAGCGCCTTTGCTTTCCTGACAAGTGGGATCTGAGCAGATCCCGCGGTCACGACCATAAGGTTTGGCTTTTTGCTTCTGCCGACAGCAACCATTTCTTCGATCGGTGTTGGGGAAGAATTTTATTTGCAGCATTTTCGACGATCGGCACCTTTTTGCCCATTGCCAGCAAGTGATGCCTCCGCCATACAGCGAGTGTCCTGCGGATCACCTCTGAAATCTTTAAGCACAGTCGGGCGCGAAACTCGCCGCGCGTACAATGTCCCTGACCGCTTTCGCCACGCGCTCAACCAGTGCTTCTGTCATGTTGAACCCGGAAGGCAGGTTAACAGCGCGACGCGCAACATCATAGCTCACTGGATTGCGCGGCTGCCAGTGTTCGGCACCGCCGAATTCGCGATAGGCCGGCAGCGACGTCAGCGGATAGAAGAACGGCCGCGAGTTGATGTTGCGGCGCTTCAGCTCGTCGATAATCTGATCGTTCTTCAGTCCTAAGCCAGCGTCGAACACTGCAATGACCATCCAGTAGCTGTTCTTGGTGGTCGGCGCCTCGCGATTGAGGGTCACACCGTCGACGCCGCTCAGATGCATTGCGTACCAGCCGAAGATCTCGCGCTTGCGCGCGACGAGTTCTTCGATCCGCTCAAGCTGCGCCAGGCCGAACGCTGCCTGCATCGCGGTCATTCGGTACTTGAAGGCAATTTCGTAATTGTAGAACGAGCCCGGCTTGCGCCCATGGTCGCGGAGAAGCTGCGCCCGGGCGTACAACTCATCGTTTGACGTCACCAGCATACCACCTTCGCCGGTCGTCAGCGTCTTTGAGCCGTGGAAACTAAACGTGCCAACCTCTCCGAAGGAGCCGGCCTTGCACCCGCGATATTCGGAGCCGATTGCCTCGGCGGCATCCTCGATAACAGCGACGCCGCGCCGCTTCGCCACCGCCGTAACCGCATCCATGTCCGCCATATTGCCGTAGAGGTCGACGACAATGACCGCCTTGGTGCGTGGGGTGATGGCCTGCTGTAAAGCTGACGCGTCGAGGCACCACGAAGCCCCGTCAACATCCGCGAAGACCGGTTTAGCGCCAACATAGGAAATGGGTGCTGCACTCGCGATCCAGGTGGCGTCAGGGATGATAACCTCGTCGCCGGGCCCGATCTTTAGGCCGGTAAGCGCCAGATGCAGCGCCGAGGTGCAGGACGGCAACGCGATCGCGTGTTTGACGCCGATATAGGCGGCAAACCTTTTCTCGAAGCGATCGGCGTAAACCCAGTGGTTCTCGAACCAGCCGTTTGCGGCAGCGTCCGCCGCATAACGGACCTCTTTCTCGGTCACCCAGGGCCCGGCGACTGGAATCCAATCGGTCGACATCTGCGCTCGGGGTGGATCAAAAAAAAGCAGCAACCATGGCGGTATGCCGTCACGTCAGCTGTCATGCTTTAAGCTTACCGCCCAGGGCCGACAACATACAATGCCGTGTCCCCATTGGCGCAGATGCCGCCATGTCGGCGCTCGCCGCCTTGGCAGTCCCTTCGGCTGAGGCTATAGGTTCGCCGCCCGCGGCCATCGGCGGGTTGTGCGGGACTCCCGATGCGCCGCTTCTCCATTGTTGTCAGCACATGCGACCGGCCGAACCTGCTCGCGCCCGGCGTGCGCGCCGTTTTGGAGACGCATTTTGACGATTTCGAGTTGATCGTTTCCGACAATTTCTGCAAGCAACCGGCGGCCGAAATCCTGTCCGGTTTTAGCGACAAGCGCCTGACTGTGATCCGCACCGATCGCCGGTTGCCGATTGCTGACCACTGGGAATTTATCTGGGACAACGTTGGCGGCGAGTTCGTCATGTATCTCGGCGATGACAATGCGCTGCATCCCGACATTCTCAAATTCGCCGATGCCGCCATTCGCGATCACGATCTCGATGTGTTGTCCTGGCGGCCGTGCATATATTTTCATCCCGACTGGAATGTTACCTACGATCCATGGCCGAACCGCGGTAACATCCTCGGCATTGGTGCCGGCACGACCCAGCAGCTTTATCAGTGTGACCCAGCGGCTGTGTTACGTTCGTTTTGCCAAACTCTTCGGCTGTACGGCTGCTTTCCCTGCTTACTCAATTTTTTGTTCCGCAAAGCGGACGCGGACAAAGTGCGGAAGCGCGCGGGGCGTTTTTTTTGGGCGCCAAATCCTGACATTACTATGAGTTATCTCACGCTCGGGACCATCCGGCCAGGCGCTTATGCCTTTTATGACGCCTTTGGGGGTATCACCGGTCGCTCGCGCGACTGCAATTTGGCTGCGCACCTGTCGCATGGCAAAGCCAACCAGAAAATACAGGAGTTCATTGCGGAACACCACGGCCAGGATCTTTTCCCACACCACGAGCCAAAATTTGACGGTATGACGAACTCGCTCGCGGCGACGATCTCGCAGGCGAAAACAGTCATGCCGGAATATTTCCGTGCCTACGATTTCGATCCAAAGACCCTGGCATTGCGCACGATCGACGATCTCTACGTTGACCGCACGATGCCTTGGGACGACAACCCCGCGTTCTTTTGTGAGTTTGACGCATTCGTCAAGTCACTACCGCCTCCGGATGCTGCCGAGGTTTTCGCCTACCGCGACCAATGCATGCAGAGGCTGCGCGAAAAGGAAAAGCAAGAACCCCCTCCGTGCATCCGCAATTCCGACGACGCCAGGGTGGGGCTGATGGATTTTTGGCGCAATGCGGACGCCGCGAGCAAACAAAGCACTTGGCGGCTATTTCGCGAAACTTGGCGCAATCCGCTCGGAAGGCACTGGGTCTCGGGCGACACCACCTACGTGGACATGCGGCTGTTCGGTGGTCGCGATATCGCCGACGCCGCGCGCAACCTGCCTCGGGTGCTAGCCCATTTCGACAAACCCGGCGATGAGTTCGCTAAGTTTCATAAGGGCGCCGGCATGCTTGGTGAAGTCGTCCCTCTCGGAGCGGCGGCCACCGCGTCGCGCGCGTTGGCTGCTGAGTAGTTTCGTTCAGCTCTGCGAATTTTGTTTCGCGACAAAATCTCGCCGTTTGCCGCGGCTTTCCATTTGGTTTCGGCTCGGTGCCCGCGGTGCTGGCGAGTAGGAACGTCGGAGCGGCATCCGACGATCAGCTGCGGCGGCACCGAAGGTATCCGCCGGGCGAGCTTGCCAGGATGAGCTTACCGTTGATCACCGGATCGACCTCGAAGCGATCGGTCTCTCGCAGGTAGACTTCGAGCGCGGCGAGCGGATCATTGCCCTTGAAAACGACGCGGGCGCGATTGCGCGGCGTCTGCTCGGGCGTGAGATGCCCGAGTATTGTGTCGGCGACGACGAGGTAGCAGCCGGGGGTGACCAGCGGGCCGTAAGCGCGCAACTCGGCCAGCACGTGGTCGTGGCTGTGATCGGAATCGAGCAATACCATCACCGAAGCACGCTCCGGGATGTAGCCGCGCATCTTTTCGATGACCCCCTGATCGGTCGACGGACCCTCGACGAGCCGCACGCGCTTGGCCATCGGGTGGCGCTCGATCGAGTCGCGGTTGTGCGGGCGGATGTTGACGTCGACGCCGATCACGGTTCCTTTGCCGATTATTTCGAGCAGCGATGCCATGAACAGGAGCGAGCCGCCACGGGCGACGCCGGTCTCGATGATGATATCCGGCTTGGTCGCCCAGATGACTTCTTGGGTTGCCATGACGTCGGCCGGCAATTGAATGATCGGAACGCCGAGCCAGCTCCATAGATAGTCGTAGTCGTACTTGTCGGCCGCGATCAGAAGCTCGGTGGCGGCGGCGAACAATTTAGGGTCGCGGCCGAGCGCGACCGCCTGCGCTCGGTTCTTCTGCTCAAATGATGCTCGGTCATCGGGCGTGCTCACAAAGCATTCTCCGTTGGCTTGGCGCGATGGTATCTCGCAAAAAATGGCCTGTCGCCAGCTTGCCGAGTTCATTTTTCTGCTGGGCGGCGCCACCAAGCCTACGGACCTGCCCGTCCAGGAGCCGACCAAATCGAGCTTAAGTGATCAACCTCAAGACCGCCAAGACACTCGGTATCGTAATCCCTCCATCTGTGCTCGCCCAGGCCGACGAGGCGATCGAATAGAAGCGGCGCCGCTTGGCACGAAGCGTCGATTTCGCATGTCCGCTTTCATTTCCGTTGATGGGAGCAAAACCGACTTGCCACGGATTACGGCAACTGGTCGAAAATGACCTAATAGCGGTCTTCGGGCGATCGATATTGCTGTGGTGCACAATTACGCACTCAGTGACCGTGTGCTAGGCTGTGGGAGTTCAGCCAAAGGCTCAAAGCATGCCGCGGCGTCGGTTTATTTCAGTCAAAGCTTACATGATCGGCGGATGTATTATTGCGATCATGCCGGCCGACCTTGCGCATGCACAACCAAAGAAGTCACCTACACCGGAAGAAACTCTAGCGCGTAAAATTAGGTGTCAAGACTTTCAGAAAAATTCCGATGGCAAATGGACGAGCAATCCCAACACGAAGGTCGGGAAAATAGACTTTAGCACCCACACTTTCGGCGTCGGCGAGGTCGCTATTGGTGGTGCAGATCTGGCCTCAGTTTTAGACCGAAAATGTGTGGCTCGCTAACACGAGCCGCTGGTCGCGGTCCGGTGGCAATAGGAAGCTGCCCGTCGTGCTATCGAGTGCACAAGAGGAAAATCAGGGTCGCCCAACTGCCTCGACTAAACCAAAGCCAATGCCACTCGACCGCCATTGCCGCCGGCGGAACCACCGCGACCGGTGCTGCGTGGCGATCAGAGAACTGATGCAATTGCCGTGCACCGGTGAGCGAAGACAGCCTAACGTATAGGGAGGCATTTCAACGGCTGACTCTTCAACTGATAAGCAGCGATTTCGTAACATTGCCAGATCCAAATTTGAGGACGCCACACAGGCCTGCGTTGCCAAGGCCCTTGCGATGTCGCTCGGCCGGCCGTCGATAAATCTGATTTTGGCAGGTGAATTGATCAGATTGGGCGCAGCCTTCGCAATAAGACTGGGCGCCAATGAAGATGGCGTCGCGAGCATGGCGCGTGGCTGTTACGCCGATGCCCAAGACCTGGTGCGAGCACCGCCATCAGGCTTGTTTTAGGGCTGCTATGCACCTCGAGTTCTCGGCAGCTTCACGACCTATCCTCTTCGGCCTCCCGCGTCACCGCCGGCGACACGTGCCGCTGATCGCGGCGATCAGTCGCCTCGGCCGCTCAAAATTGCAGCCCCGCAAAATATATTAGGGTGCCGCGATCAGCGGCTGGAAACAATCTCGCAACGTCTTTTCACCCTTTTCGCGCAAGAACGAATTGCGAAGAGCCGGACTCTTGGCGCATTTTCGCAAACAAAGCCAAGCTTTGCTGCTGGATCCATTTAACGCGCGGTTTACGCCGGCTCTCGTAGGCTGAGAGCGCATCAGAGATACTGTGCCCGGCCTGGAGGATCTCGGCCAGAACCAGCGCGTCCTCCATCGCCAGGCACCCGCCTTGGCCGAGGATTGGCGAACTTGCATGCGCGGCGTCGCCGATGAGCAACACGCGGCCCGCGTGCCATTGATCTTGATCTATCCACTGGATGGTCGAGCAATGGATTTGTTCGTCGCGATCGAGGGCCGCCAGGTACTCCGGCACCGACCTACCGAATTCGGCAAAGCGGGCCCGCAGCCGCTGCAGTCTGCCTTGCACCTGATCGCGTATGGTCGGATCATTGACGTGGCCGAAGCCATAGGCTCCGTTGGCCACAGGACAAAGGCCAAAAAAACAACCGTCGCCAAGAAAGAACTGCAGGTGCTGTAAGGCCCGCGGCCGGCGCGGGACAAGGCTGCGCCAGCCGACGTGCCCCGCACTCTGCAGCGGCGTCCTACCCAGGGCCAATTCGCGCACGGTCGATGCGATGCCATCGGCGCCGACGAGGAGGTCGTACTCGCCAGCCGAACCATCGGTGAATTTCACGGCGACGCGACGCTCACTTTGCGTGAGGCATGTAATCGAAGTGCCGAGGCGAATAGGTACGGCGGCTGCGCCGTCGAGCAGCACCTCTTGAAGTTTTGCACGTTCGATACCGATGCACTGCCCTACGTGACCCCAGACCTCCTGCAAATCGATACTACAAAGGACAGCTCCGTGCGGATCACAGAATTGCCAATGGCGCAGCGGCGCTCCAGCGCGCTCGATTGCCTCGCTTAAACCAAGCGAGCGGAGCGCCCGCAATCCGTTCGCCTGCACTGCGATCCCAGCTCCGGCGTCATGCCACGCCGTGTTGCGTTCGATGAGCTCGACTTTGCAGCCTTGCCGGTGCAGCGCGGTAGCTAAAGTGAGCCCGGCAATTCCACCGCCGACAATAAGCACGTTCTCGGCGCTCGCCATTTTACCATCCAAATGCTCCTGCGTACCCATACCGCGCTTTTGTTTCAGTGGCTTGGGCAGCAGCGAACACATTTTTGGCTGGGAGAGAACCGACGCCCAGAAATGCGATTCCCGGCATTACCAATAGATGTTGCAAGCTTATCCGCCTAATATAGATGAGAGCCGTCACAATGCGAGGCGCACATGATCCCCTTAGCCGATGACTGCACGCCTTTCCGTTTCACGACTGCGGCATTGCCGCCGAGCCAACGCGGCGACGCCATACGGCAACTTTACGAGCGCATTCCCTTTCCGGGCAAAATCGAGCCTCTGGAACCGCTAGCCGGTCAGCTTCCTTCTGTCGATATCGCGAAGCGAGCGCTGCCCGAACTGGAATTCGTCACAGGCTTCCTCGGCGGGGTGTGCCAAACGGCACGACCGGAAGGCGCGCCGCATACCGGGCACGACGAGCTTTTTCTTTGGCTGAGCATTTCAGGCACGAGCACGGTTTGCCGGCGCGGTGAGGAGCTTACAATTCAAGCGGCCATGCCGTCGTAACGAGCCGCGGCCGCACCGGCTTTACTATCTTTAGCCCCGACCGCGTGCGCTTTATCGGCATGCGCATGCCACGGCTAAACTCTGCCCATTGGTTGGCGACTTCGACGCCGCGTCTTTACGCGCCATATCGCGCGAAACGCCTGCGCTCAGGCTGCTGACGAAATACGTCACAGGCGTCGCAACCGATAACAAATCGCTTGACCGCGAAACGGCGCCGAGCATTCGCGACGCACATTTATGATCTGGTTGCGCTAGCGATTGGCCCGACATCGAGTGGCGCAATGATCGCAGAGAGCCGGGGGCGTGCGTGCCGCACGACTGTATCAGATCAAGTACGACGTCAGGGCGAAACTACGGGACTGCGACTTGAACATTGCTTCCGTCGCAGAACGCCAAGGCATCACGCCGCGTTATGTGCACAAACTCTTCGAAAGCGAGGGTGTCACCTTTGCAGAATACCTGCGCAGTGAGCGTTTGGCGCTTGCCTATCGCATGCTGACTGACGCGCGCCTTGCCAACCTGTCCATCAGCTCCATTGCCTATAAGGCGGGATTTGGCGACCTGTCCAATTTCAATCATCTTTTCCGACAGCGCTACGGCGCGACAGCCCTCGGACATTCGCAAAGACAATTTATTCGCGCCTGTGAGGTGATCGAATAGGCTCGTCTGCCGCGCCTGCTCACGGCCGCTCCTGGCACAACGCGTCAGTTTGCGATGTCCGTTGTCAGGTCGGTTATCGGGGTATGAATGGACCTGACGCGAGCACCGCCAAATCGACGTGAATAACCCCTTGCGGCGTACGGATTTTAGAATTGCTGTTTTGCAAAAAGGTCGTAAGCCGGATCCTATACGCGATCGCGCACACCCAAGGGTCTACGCGATCGCGTTGGCTGGTCGGTGCGGTTGAAGAAACTGTCAGCCGCAGCAAGCACGGTCACGCAGATTCTCGCGAGCCGCGCCCCCGCGGATTTACGCCGAGAACGAAAGCAGCACACTGGTATTCACGAAAATCGCGAAGACTGCCATCGAGAGAGTATTTATCTTGATCATGGTGACACCCATCCCCGTTCTGTTTGATGCAGGCGAAATCGCTCGTCTGCTGTCCCCAAAGTCAAACGCCGCAGCCAAGTTCGGACTTCGACCCAGCCGCTTAGTTCGCGTTTCATGAAAAGCAGAAACAACGCCAAAAAACAGTTCCATTCACTGGCAATTGTGAGTTTGATTTTTTTGTAAGTGGTTAAGACTAGATTACAGAGATTTGCGCCGCGATTGGCGACCTTTTCATTTCCGGGACTGGCACATTTAGAAGTTTGCACGTTGCTGCTTCGCGTCTGAAAATCGGGCGAATGACAGGCCGGCCGAATCGTTGTTAAGGGCTGACGGTTGCACTGCCCGTCCGATCAAGCATAACGGCGCATTTTAAGTGTTCGATCTCGCCGCGGTTGGCAGCTATCGCCGAACAAGGGCGTGTTAACCCGCGGCAATTATGTTGCAGCGGCGGGATTGGGGCATTTCGTCATTTTCAATCACCGGCATTTTTGTCCTTGCGCGTAAACGCACCGGCGCATTATTTTAACAGAGACACCAAGATGGAAAATAAGCCGACCCTGCTGATCGTCGACGACATAGCGGCGAATCGTGCGTTGCTGGCGCGACGCCTGGGACGTCACGGTTTCGCAACCGTCGAGGCTGAGTCGGGGGGCCTCGCGCTAGAATTAATAACCCAGAGGCACTTTGATCTCGTGCTACTCGACGTCATGATGCCGGGCCTGAATGGCGTCGAGGTGCTAAAGCGCATCCGCGAAAAACATGCGGCCACCCAGCTGCCAGTGATTATGGTGACGGCCAGGGCGGATGGCTCCGATGTCGCGGAATTGATCGAGGCCGGCGCTAATGACTACGTTACCAAGCCGGTCGACTTTATCGCCACGTTGGCCCGAATAAAGACGCAGCTTGAGCGAAACCGGGCAAAGCGCGAGCTGGAGCAGGCCAATGATGCGCTGCAGGCGATGCATGGAACGTTAGAACAGCGAATTGCTGACCGCATGGCCGAACTCGTTCGCATGAACGAAGAGCTAAAAAAGGAAATTGCCGACCGCGAGCGCTCGCAGGCCGAGATTCAATATCTGGCGCACCATGACAGTCTTACGGGACTCGCCAATCGCGTGCTGGTCCGCGAGCAGCTCGAGCAGGCTCTTGCAGAAGCAGCGCAAGGAAGCTTAGCCGTCCTCTTCTTAGACCTGGATGGATTCAAGACCATCAACGACACGCTCGGACACTCGACCGGCGACGGCTTGTTAAGGTGCGTTGCCAACCGACTAACGCGAAGCGTTCGCGATGGCGACAAAATCGCGCGTCTGGGCGGTGACGAATTTGCCATCATTCAATTGGACGCGGAGCAGCCGCGAGAGGCAGCGATCCTTGCTGACCGACTAATCGAGGTTATTGGCCGCCCGCACCAAGTTGAGGGCAACCAGCTCAGTATTGGTGCAAGCATCGGGATCGCGGTTGCATCGGAAGCGAACAATAACCCCGAGGATCTGCTCAGAATGGCGGATCTCGCCATGTACAGCGCCAAGGCCGAAGGACGCGGCAGGTATCGGTTCTTTGAGCCGCACATGGAAGCCACGGCTAGCGCCCGCCGCTCCATGGAATTGTCGTTGCGAACGGCCGATATTGAGAAAGCTTTCGAGGTTTATTATCAGCCGCTTGTCGACGTGACGAAGAAAACGGTGGCGTGTCTTGAGGCCCTTCTGCGTTGGCGACATCCGGAAAAAGGCTTTCTTGCTGCTTCGCAGTTCATTCCCCTCGCCGAGGAAATCGGATTGATCGTGACACTGGGGGAGTGGGTGCTGCGGCAAGCTTGTAGGGAGGCGGCGAATTGGCCGGAACATGTGAACGTTGCGGTCAACCTTTCGCCCGCTCAGTTCAAGTACGGCGGCATAGTGCAGAACGTCGCGGACGCGCTTGCGAGCTCGGGATTGCCCGCGCATCGCCTCGAGCTCGAGATCACTGAATTGGTCCTTCTGGACAGAGCAGAAACCAATCTTGCGATACTGGAAGGTCTGCGGGAGCTCGGTGTCGCCATTTCGCTCGATGATTTTGGCACCGGATATTCCAGTCTGAGTTATCTCCGCACTTTCCGATTTGACAAAGTTAAGATTGACCGGGCATTCATCGGCGATCTCATAGAGGGCAACGACAGCTTGAAGATCGTTCGGGCGGTCACCCATCTGGGCCGCAGCTTCGGAATGGCGACGGTGGCCGAAGGTGTCGAGACCATGGAGCAGCTCCGCTGTCTCGAAGATGAGGGCTGCAGCCAGATCCAGGGATATCTAATTAGCCCCCCGCGCCCGGCTTCCGCAGTCCCGACAATTATTCGCAAGCTAGCCGAACCTAGCAATTCGGCATCTCTCAATGGGACCAGAGGCCGCGAATCGGCGCCGCCGCCGCTCGCGCTCCCGATGACTGCGTAAATTTTGCGCGTCCCACTGGCGAAGATCGTAGCCCTCTCTTGGCACGCGGCTTACCGCCAATGGCTTGGATAATTCGCCAGTGTGCCTATGGGACAAAGGCGAGGCGTCCATCGGCGAGTTAATTTTAACCATCAAGCTTAATCAGAGGCTCATCAAGGCCCGGTATTCCTGAAGCCGGGGCAGACGCGGGGTTGGACGGGGCGTCGGTTGTGTTCGCAGAACGTTTTATCCGCATGCGGTTCGCGCGGCTGGCATTGGCGCTACTGCTAATGGCGACGGCCGGCTGGGCATTCCTGCCTTATGTGACGCATCGGGTAGCGGCTTCGGCGTTCGTCAATTCGGAACTTGTGCGGGTCACCGCGCCATTTCCCGGCCGGCTCACTAACGCACTGCCGCGGCAGGGCGATTTCATCGATCGCACAAAATCGTTGAATCTGATCGAAGCCTTATCGCCGGATCGGCGTCACCTGTTCGATCTTCAGTTGCAATACGCGCTCGCAAAGAAGACCGGCGAACTCGCCCAACGGCAATTGCAGGAAATCGTCTCTCTCGATGCCGAACTTGCCAAACGTACCGACGCTTATCGACTCGCCCTTGTTAATCAGATCACTCAGGAGGACGCGGAGGCTGAAGCCGAACGGGCCGGATGCATCGAGGAGCTAAAATACCGAGACGACATCGGCTTGCGAATGGAGACATTGACCGAGTCCAAATTGGCTTCGCAGATTCGTTCCGCCGAAGCACACGCCACGGCACGAGTGACCTCGACCCGTTGCGCAGTGGCTGCCGCGCGCGTGGAGCGGCTAAAGCTCGAGCTGGAAGCCGCGCGTAACGGCGTATTCCTGCATGATGGCACAAGCGACGTTCCATATTCGCAACAGCAGCGGGAGCGCCTCATGCTCCGCCGGCAAGAACTGCAAACTCAAGCGCTGCAGGAATCAGCACGTTCCACGCAGCTCGCCGCCGACATCGCGGCGGAGCGTGAACGCATCGCGCAACTGGACAATTATCGGGCGGCCCTGCCGGCCGGGTATGTGGTATGGTCGACGACGGCCAGCCCTGGATCGGCGGTGACCGAAGGGCAAACCATCCTCGACCTCGCCGATTGCGAGCACCGTTTCGTGGCTGTCGAGCTTCCGGAACGCGATTTCGAGCAGATCAAGATGGGCGACGTTGCCGCTGTTCGCCTGGTCGGAGGTACCGGGTGGCGGGAGGGCCGTGTGCGGCAAATCCGCGGTTCAGCGGCGCGCGCCGACGATCGCCTGTTCGCAGCGCAAATACCAAGTCCAGGTCCCGCCACCATCACGGTCGAGGTATCGCTGCCGCAAGACGACGGTCAGAGCGACGGCGCGAGTTTTTGCGGTATCGGGCGGCTCGCCGAAGTGCGCTTTCCGCGACCCTTCTTCGACGTTGGAAAGCTTGTCCGGGTCGGATGGCATTGGCTGACCGGCACGCCAAACAGGCAAACGGCGGCGAATACCATGCCAGGCCGCTGACGTGGATTCGGACACCGTAACGATTTTCCAGCTGCTGGCCCCGACCATATTTGTAGCGGGCGCGATTTATGCGCTTGGGCCGACTCTTCCGATCACTCGCTCTTGGGCACGTATCTTTGTTTTCTGCACTGTCTGGCTGATTGTCGGGCGTTACCAAGTCTGGCGGCTGTTCGTAACGGTTCTGCCTGCCCACGGCAATTGGTACGAAGTCGGGTGGGTTTGGTTCTGCTACCTCGTCGAGCTGTTCGCGACCGGCGACGCGTTGATACTTTACCTCACCTTTTTGCGCAGCACGGACCGGCGTGCTGAAGCCGACGTCCATGAGATGCGCCTGCGCGCTACTCCGCCGGCGCAATTGCCCAACGTCGATATCTACATACCAACCTATAATGAGCCCATGGACGTGCTGGAGAAGACCATTACCGGCGCGTTGTGTTTGGATTACCCAAACTTCCAGGTTTGGGTTCTCGACGATGGCCGCCGTCCATGGTTGAAAGAATTCTGCCGCGACAAAGGCGTCGGTTATCTCACGCGGCCCGACAATGCCCACGCCAAAGCCGGCAACATCAACCATGCTCTGACCAAAACGGACGCGCCGTTTGTAGCGATTTTCGACGCCGATTTCATTCCGCAGCAGAATTTTCTGATGCGGACCATGGGCTTTTTCGCCGATCCAAAAATTGCCATCGTGCAAACGCCGCATGCCTTCTACAACAGCGATCCGATGCAAACTAACCTCGCGTTGCGGAAGACTTTCCCGGATGACCAGCGGTTTTTCTTCGAGGCCATCATGCCCAGCCGCGATGGCTGGGACGCCGCTTTTTGTTGCGGCTCCAACTCGGTCACGCGACGAGCGGCGCTGCGTAGCGTCGGTGACGCCTTGCCGACTGGCTCGATCACCGAGGATATGCTGCTTACTTTGGTGCTGCTCCGGAAAGGATACATTACCCGCTACTTGTGTGAGCGCCTGGCTTTCGGCCTTGCGCCGGAAAACATCGAGGCATTCTTTGTGCAGCGGCAGCGTTGGGCGCGCGGCGGCACGCAGATCCTGTACCTGCCGGAAGGCCCGCTTGGACCCGGCCTCGGCTTAATGCACCGGCTGTTGTTTTTACCGTCGCATTGGCTGTCGCAAAGCTGTACCACGATGCTAACGGTTATAACGCCCCTGGTCTTTCTGTTGACTGGCCTCTCTCCCCTGGTCAACGTCACCGCTGACTCAGTTCTGAACTACATCGTGCCGATGATCCTGGCGCTCATCGGCGGGCTACAAATCTTCGCGCCGGGAAAGTATTTCCCATTCGCTTCGCAAGTGCTCGGCAGCTTTCAGAGTTTCAAAATCTTGCCGACCGTACTCATCACTTTGATAAAACCCTTCGGACACGCCTTCAAAGTCACGCCGAAGGGCCGCGATGCCAGGCGCTCAAGCTACGAGCGCAGGATTTTCTGGTCCGCGGCCGCGTTGATTTTCCTGACAGTCGGCGGATTGGTCATCAATTCGATACCTGAATTGCGGGTCATCGATCAGACGTCTCTGCTTCCCGTCATGGCGATCTGGGGCCTCATTAACACGACAGTTCTCTTTCTCGTGTGCATGATGTCGCTGCAGGCGCCGGCGCTGCGCTCCGAAGAGCGTTTCACGCTCGACGAGGCGATCGGGATATTCGGAGCGGACGGCAATGTTTCCACCGGCTGCATCCGCGATATCTCATTATCGGGTGTGGCGATCGTGGTCGACGAAGACGCGGAGATCGTCACGCAGGCCGGCGAATTCGTCCGGGTATTCGTCAGGGAAGTCGGATTCGTTCCGGGGCGCGTGGTACGGCAGAACGGCAGGTTCCTCGCTTTGCAATTCGATCTGCCCCAGTCGATCGAGCGCGACTTGCTGATCAGCAAACTCTTTACGTTGGGCCTCAACACCGCCGCCGACGTGAGCAGCTCGCCTGCCGCGACGCTTGCCATCCTTGGCAGCATTCTCAAGGTCCGCTCTCGTTACGTGCCTGCGGAAAACCGCGGGGCCGCGCCGGTAGCGGCCGCCGAAAAGCTTGCTGCGGAAAGCTCGGTCCTGCAACCGCGCCGGCAAGTGCGGCGCTTGGCAGAAGTCGGGGCCCAGCGGCAGTCCTTGGCCGTTTGAGGTTAGCTATCCGACTCGATCTCTACTTCGGCGAGCGCCGACGCCGTCGAGGGCACATTCGCGCCTGGCGGACCAAGATTTGGAATAAGCGCCAGCGAACGTGGTGCTTAGTTGAGCGAGCTGCTGTTCGGTGCACGCCGCCCGGCGGCGGCTTTTGCGCCGCCGCTAGTGCTTGAGCGTTTTGGCCACCTTGAAACTGGCTTCGGTCTTGCCCTTGATTTCGTCCAGGCTCACGTCGGGCGCGAGTTCGACCAACGTCATTCCGCCGCCGCCATGGCGGTCGAGCGTGAACACGCCGAGATCGGTGATCACCATGTCGACGACGCCGGCGCCGGTCAACGGTAGCGTACAGCGATGCAAGAGCTTTGGCTCGTTCTTCGCCGAATGCTCCATGACGACGACGACCTTTTTGACGCCGCCGACGAGATCCATGGCGCCGCCCATGCCCTTGACCATCTTGCCGGGGATCATCCAGTTGGCCAGATCGCCGTTTTCCGCAACCTGCATCGCGCCGAGGATGGCGATGTCGATATGCCCGCCGCGAATCATGGCGAACGAATTGGCGGAGCTGAAAAAGCTCGTGGTGGGCAATTCCGTCACGGTCTGTTTGCCGGCGTTGATAAGATCGGCGTCCTCATCGCCCGCGAACGGGAATGGGCCGGTGCCGAGCATGCCATTCTCCGATTGCAGTTGCACACTGACGCCCGGCGGAATGTAGTTCGACACCAGCGTCGGAATGCCGATGCCGAGATTGACGTAGAAACCGTCATGCAATTCCTTGGCGGCGCGCGCCGCCATCTGTTCGCGAGTCCAGGGCATCAGATCAAACTCCGATTAGTTGGTCGAATTGTCGCTCATTCCCGCGCAAGCGGGAATCCAGTCGGAAGCACCAATTCGATGACGGCGCCGCTGGGTCCCCGCTTCCGCGGGGACGAGCGGAGGAAACGGTTGGCAATCAGACTTCCTCCCCCGTTCCGGCCGGCGCGTCGGCTGTCTCGCGCTTGCGGACGGTGCGCTGCTCGATGTGCTTGACGGCATCGGGAACGTGAATAATGCGCTGCACGTAAATGCCGGGCGTGATGATGTGATCCGGGTTTATGTCGCCAGGCTGGACGAGATTCTCGACCTCGGCGACGGTCACCTTGCCGGCGGTTGCCATCACCGGATTGAAGTTGCGCGCGGTCTTCCGATAAACGAGATTGCCTTCGGTATCGGCCATGTAGGCGTGCACAATGGAAAGGTCGGCAACCAGGCCGCGCTCCATGACATAGCGCTGGCCGTCGAATTCGTGCTCGTCCTTGCCTTTCGCAATCTGCGTACCGACGCCGGTCCGGGTGAAGAATGCCGGGATTCCGGCGCCGCCGGCGCGAATGCGCTCGGCCAGAGTGCCCTGCGGATTGAATTCGATTTCCAGTTCATTGGCGAGGAATTGCTGGGCGAACGTCTTGTTTTCCCCGACATAGGACGCGATCATTTTCTTGATCTGCCGGGTGTCGAGCAAAATGCCGAGCCCCTTGCTGTCGACGCCGCAATTGTTGGAGACGAGGGTGAGGTTTTTCACTCCGGAATCGCGGATGGCATAGATCAAGGTTTCGGGAATGCCGCACAGGCCAAAGCCGCCGGCCATGATCATCATGCCGTCTTTGAGCAAACCGGCCAACGCGGAATGCGCGTCCGCATAGACCTTATTCATGAAGGCTCCATTTTTTGCCAGGGAGTAGGCAGTTTAGGCATAGCCGCCCCGGCGGAAAGGTCAACTGGCGGGGCGGATTTGACATCCGCTGCCCGCCAAACCGCCATTTCATGAAGCCAATGTCAAATCCAAAGCTCCACCAGCCCTAACATTGGCTAGTGGAGCGGATTTGAACGCGCGCGCCGAGACGGGATGCGAATGTCAGACTCGGACCACTAGACGGCAACGCCGTCCAGCCCGATGGTTTTGATGACCGGCAGCCCAAAGTTGTGCGGATAGTAGTTCCAAGCCACAAAACCTATGGCGAATAATATCGCCGCAAGAATGGCGCCCAGAAAACGGTTCCTGAATGCAATGAGGCTGCCAAGCAACGCGGCGACGAAGGCCAGCACCGCCATCAAGCCCACGAAAGTCCAATTAACGGTCGACAAATCAATAGGCATTGGTCCCGCTCCTCTGTCATCAAGGCAAAGACGATCCGGCTTAGTCTAATCGAGCTTACACTGGAGCGCGACGGCTCGCTTCTCGCTTCTCACCTCTTCCCCAGCTAAGTGTGATAGTAGCGCCTTGCTATCCCGGACTTGGAAGAAAGAGCCAATGGAACAGCTTTCCGAACGCCTGCAGACGCCGATCTCGACTGCGGAACTCGAACGCCGTTGGGCCGCGGTGCGCGCCGCCATGGAGCGGGAAAAGATCGATGTGCTGCTGATGCAGAATAACAACGATCACATGGGCGGCTACGTTAAATACTTCACCGATCTGCCGGCAACCAACGGATATCCCTTAACGGTCGTATTTCCGCGCGACGATCTCATGACAATGGTGAGCATGGGACCGTTCGATGGCGGCGGCGCGCCGACCGCGAATGGCGACGGCCGCGCACGCGGCGTCAAGCAGTGGTTCACCACCCCAAGCTTCGCTTCCTGCTTCTATACGTCAGGCTATGACCCTGAACTCGCCGCCAAAGCGCTGGCTCCTTACGCCGGCGGCAGCATCGGACTTCTCGGCACCTATCAGATGTCGTTCGCGCTGGTCGATCATCTGCAAAAAGGCCGATTCTCCAACGCGCGTTTCGTCGACGCCTCCGATCTCGTCGATCGCCTCAAGGTGATCAAGAGCGCCGAGGAACGCGAGCTCGTGCGCCGCGCGGCGCGCATGCAGGACGGCGCCATGCGCGCGGCGTTTGCCGCGGTCGAGCCGGGCATGCGCGACCGCGACATCGCCGCCATCGCCCAGTGCTACAGCCAGCGCCACGGCAGCGAAAACGGCATCTATTTGTGCGCCTCAATGCCGGCAAACAAACCGGAGCAGTTCAGCCAGCGCCACTTTCAGAACCGCATCATCAAGGAAGGCGATACCGTCGCCCTGCTCGTCGAGGATTCCGGCCCCGGCGGCATGTATACCGAACTCGGCCGCACGTGCGTCGTCGGCAAGGCCTCCGCCGAACTGAAAGACGAGTTCGCCTTTGCGCTCGAGGCGCGCAAATTCAATCTCGGCCTGCTCAAGCCCGGTGCGCCCTGCCAAGGAGATTTTTGCCGCCTACAACGATTTCATGCGCAAAAACGGCCGGCCGGAGGAAAAACGGCTGCACTGCCACGGCCAAGGCTACGACCTGGTCGAACGCCCCCTGATCCGGCACGACGAACCAATGTCAATCATGAAAGACATGAACATTGTCGTGCACCCGACCTACATCCGTGGTGGCGTGCTCTCCTGGGTCTGCGACAATTATTTGATCGAGGCCAACGGTCCCGGCGAGCGGCTCCACCAGTTTCCCGAAATCATCACCGAGCTCGGCTGACGCTAGACAAGGCGTATAGTCATACGACGCCAGCCATCCCGATGCCCGCTTCCTGGGGCACAACTCGCGTCCCGAAGCTACGCTGAATTGGTCGAAAATGACCCTTAGCGGACGTAGCCGGAAGCGGACCTCATTTGTTGCCAACGGCGAAACGTCTCCGATATTCGGCAGGCGCTAGATCCATTTCGGCAGGCGCTAGATCCATTACTTTGTGAAAGACCTTCCGAAACGAGCGTGGATCGCCGTAACCCACGACCCAGGCGATCTTCACCTCGCCCGACAACGTATTGAAGGTGTTTTTTCCAATGTAGTCAGCAATCGCGATCCGGTCTATCGAGCCCACTGCCTCGATTCGCCTTCGCGCTACCGTCTGGAGCATCGAATATTGGAGGACGCTGCTCGCGTACTCACCAGCCTGGCAAGAAAGCTGACGCAAGTAGAAATGAATGCCATTTATTTTTGCTGCGATCGGCGAGGCGTTACGGCCCCGACCAATGGCGGGAGCCATAACCAGATCAGTGGAATTGATAGTTAAAGCCCACGCGTGCGAGATCTATGCCAACATTCGACGATACGTGGGAGGCAATGAATAGACCCGGAAAGGCGCCGGATTTGCTGCGATCTTCTGTGACCCCATCAAATTGCAAATGGAGGTACTCCACCCGTAACGTCCAATTTTGAAAGAAAGCCCACTCGACACCCCCGCCTGCCGCCCAGCCATTTGGATTTACATCGACGCTGGCTGGTGCTGGTGATGTCGGCGGCACTGCCGACGTGCCGGGACATCCAGGCCCAATGCAATTAATCGTTGTTGTGTTGTTGCCCTGGCCCCATGCCCAACCGCCGGTGCCGTAAAGTAGTAGGTTGTTGAAGACATAGCCTAGTCGCCCCCGCACAGTGCCGAAGTCATGAACTTCGGTGTTGCGAGCGCCGCAAGTCACAATGCCGACAAGCGCTGTAGAGCAGGCGGTCGCCGACGAGGCGATGTGTGCCCCATCGATGTCAGCCTCGATGCCCGCTACCCAGTGAGTCAGAAACTGGTAATTAAAGCCAATCTGGCCGCCCCCGAGCCATCCCTTTCCGTCATCAGTGCCGTTATTAATCGCACTATTCTGAACGGGACCGAACGTCCCAGAGATGGTGTTAGTAAAGTCACGATGTGACCAGCCATAGCCGACGTTGCCGCCGATATAGAACCCGGTCCAGTTGTAAACGGGGCTGACAGGGGCCGATTGTACGGGTGGCGCCTTGGTCAACAGCGGCTTCTGATCGATGTCCGCCGCGCTCGCGTTGAGGATGCTCACCACCAGCACTCCACCGGCTGCAATGATTATTGCTCTCAAGAGAAATCCCCGCCTTCCGTCAGTCTACGGTCCTGCTGCTAAAGCGCGATTGCAATACGTAGTTATCTGGACCGAAGGTAAAATTGCAGCCGTTGCAAAAAAACCACACCGAGCTGTTTCACGGGCGATGAGACGTGGCGAACATCTTGCTGAAAACCGGACCCCAGCGCCACGGTGCTACCGCTACAAACGGGCGATCCAAACCTCTTCATCAGCGGTCGCCGCGCTTAACACCGCCTTCGAGACGCCGGTGCCGTTCAGAAGTGGAATCTGGGAATTGAGGATCTTCTCGGCGCGGACGTCCGCCGGATATGCTTGATGCACATCGATCAGCGCCGCGCTGATACCAGCTCGGCCGAGCATTGCCGCTGCGGTCGAGCCCGCGAGGCCGCCGCCGACAATGGCGACATCGACGCAACTCATCTCGCTTCTCCAAGGTCGCGATCATGCCCACCAAATCATTTAAGGAAATTAAAATTAAACCAACACGCTTGGAGGCGTTTCTCGCCGGAAGCAGCCTTCCGGCCTCGGTTCCCTGCCAGGCAAGGACGCTAGTGACCCGACGTAGGCGGAAACGTGTTCGGTCTGATCACTCCGCAAGCGGGTATCTTCACCCCATCTGCCAACCTGCTGGGTGTCTAGACTAAGAAACTTCGCTATTGGCACATCGCGTCAGTCTGCTGCGTCGCATCAATTGAGTCGCCATTGAACCAAAGCGGACATCGGGCCGGATTACTGATGCGCGGCCTAGCCTTTTTTCAGCGTGCGCCCCACGTAATCGCGGACGTAAGCCAGCGTTGGCTCCGCCGCCCATATGTCGGTCGCGATCTTGTCGGTCGCCGCCCCGGTGCGCGCCAGGCGTTCACGCGCCTCGGCGCGGAGCTGGGCCTTGGTCTGGGCGAAAGCCGCCGGCGACAGCGACGCAAGCTTTTCCGCCGCTGAAATTGCGCTCGGCATCAGTTCGTCGGCCGGCACGATGGCGTCGACCAAGCCGCGTCCCAGTGCGGCATCGACCTCGTAAGTGGCCCCGCCGAAGAGAAGCTCCGGCAGGTGCCGGGCCGGCACCGCGAATTGCATGACCTCGAAGGCCAATGCCGGAAACGGCACCCCGACCAACAATTCGGTGACGCCGATGCGGCCATTCGCCCGCGCCATGATGCGCCGGTCGGCACAACAGGCGAGGACACAGCCGCCGGCGACGGCGTGACCGTTGATGGCGGCGACGACCGGCTTGGGGCAAAAGAACGCCGCATCAAAGAGCCGGTGCAGCGCCGGAAGGAACTTGCGTACGTAGTCCGCCCCGCCGGCACTTAAGCGGACAAGGTCGACGCCGGCCGAAAATATCCGGCCCTGGCCGGTGACGATGATGGCGCGGGCCGCCGATTCGGCTTTTGATCGAGGCACCGCGCCAGTTCTTCGCACAGTTCCATGTCAAGCGCGTTGGCCTTGCCGTGGGCTATGGTGACCGTGGCGATTCCGTTGTCGTTTTTGAGCTCGATCATGTCGGTTTCGTTCAGCGCTAAGGTCGAGGTATTGGCGGGTTCCCAGCCAAGATACCACGGCGCGGAGCGCCCGCGAGGGCGCGCCCGGCCTGGCAATGATGGTTAAGGTCGGCCGATTTTGGTCCGCGCTTTGCGCGAAAAAATCCGCAATTGGGTCACGCTCGGGTCACGCCGATCTGGCCCCTATGCGGCGGGTGTATCAGCTTCGGAGAACGCAATGCTGAGCTTGCGCATTGTCGCCGGTGGCGCGGCCTTTTTGCTTATTTCGGGTGCGGCGGTGGGCCGGGCGGCCGCCCAGGACGCAACCGACATGCCGGGTAGACCGATGGAACTCTTGCGCATTGTCGAAGCACCGGAGCATCCGGTCGGGCACAGCAAGATCCACCGATCTGAAATGCGTCGGTCTGACCTACACCGGGACCGGGACCGGGACCGAGACCGGGCTGAAACCCACCGATCTGAAATCCACCACGCGACCGCTGCACTACACCGATCGCTTGTCGCGAGAAGCCGACGCCACCTCGCTGTCGCCAAAGCCAAGCTCGAACGGAGCGAGCGCGCGGCTGAAAACGCGGCGGCCTCCACGCTCCGCCCTGAGAACACCGACACGGCTGCGCCGGTCAACGTTGCCGCGGCGGACCCGGCCGCTCAGCCGCTGCCATCGCCGAGCGAACCGGTCATGGGACGCCTGGTTCTCGGCGATCAGCCCGTCGCCGTCGCCTCGCAGTCTGACGTCAATGAGCTCGACCTTGCCGCCAACGCCAACACCGCGGCCACCGGGTCGGCGAACGCGCCGCAAAGCAGTGCATCGGCAGAAAATACCAAGCCAGATGATGCCGCGCCGAGCGACACCGCCGCGTCAATGTCCGCAACGGTCGTTGCCGCTCTCAGCGACAGCGTAGCAAAATCCGATTCCATCAAAGCCGCCTCCCCGTCGCCGGCCGCGACCGCTTCCCTCAAAGCGGCCCCTGCCCCACACCCGCACGCCGACAAGGCCACGGTCGGTAGCCCGGGTTGGATCGCGCAAGTGATGGCGGCGGCCGCCGGCGCCGTCGCCGCGGGATCGCTCGCCTGGTTTCTCATCGGCTCCGCGCCGCTGCGGACCAACGAATGAAAAGTTCATCCGTTCGGTTTTAGCGAGCTAAACAGCCCATACGCCTCTTTCGGCGTTACATTTTGATGCACGACGGCATTGACGGCGGCGAGCATCGCTTTCGGCGCTTCCGATTGGAAAATGTTGCGTCCCATGTCGACGCCGGCCGCACCCTGCTGCACGGCGTTGTAAGCCATGGTCAGCGCATCGAGTTCGGGAAGTTTCTTGCCGCCCGCCATCACGATCGGCACCGGACACGAGGCGGTGACGGTGTCGAAGCCGTCTTCGACGTAGTAGGTCTTCACGTATTGCGCGCCAAGCTCGGCGATGATGCGGCAGGCAAGACGAAAATATTTGGCGTCGCGCACCATGGCCTTGCCGACGGCGGTGACGCCCATGACCGGGATGCCGGCGCGCAGCCCGGCGTCGACCAGCTTGGTCATGTTATGAACGGAACGCGTCTCGAATTCGCCGCCGATGAAGACCTGGATACCCACGCCGGCGGCGTTTAGGCGCACCGCGTCGTCCATCTCCATGGCGATCTGTTCGTCGGAAAGCTCCTCGCGCAGAATGCTCGGGCCGCCGCTTGCGCGCAGCACCATGGGCTTGGTTGAGTCCGCCGGAATAAGCGAGCGCAGGATGCCGCGGGTGCAGAACAGCGCGTCGCAGGACGGCAAGAGCGGCATGATAGAGAGATCGATGCGCTCGAGCCCGGTGGTCGGCCCCTGAAAGTAGCCGTGATCGATCGCGAGCATCACGGTGCGGCCGGTGGCGGGAGAAAACACGCGGGCTAGACGGTTTTTCATTCCCCAATCGAGCTGATGGGAGCCTTTGAGGTAAAATCCTGCCGTCTGCTGCGGCTGGTCGGTCGCGTAGCGTTCTCCTTCCTTGTCGACTTCCGGCATGGGCTCCTCTTTACAGCGCGCGCCTTCGGTGATGAGTTCGCATGAGCGTATGCGTCATGACATTGGCGCCGGCAAGTTTATTTTAAACGTCACCCTGAGGTGCTCGGCGCAACGCGCCGAGCCTCGAAGGGTGGTGATCCAAGTGCCTTGGCCGCTCATCCTTCGAGGCTCGCTACGCTCGCACCTCAGGATGACGGTTTGGGTTTGCCCGATCGTCGCTTGGCGCGCAGTTTGATTTCGTTCCAATCGCCTTTGATCAAGGCTTCCTTTTTTACACGACTCCATCCCTTAATTTGTCTTTCTGCGGCAATCGCGTCGGTGATCTGCCAAAAGTGTTCTGACCAAACAAGCCGTACTGGACGACGTGTATACGTATATCCGCAGTAAACCCCCGCTTCATGTTCTGCCACACGCTTCCACAAATCGTCTCCAGTCGCACTTCCGACATAGTACGAGCCATCGACACACTGAAGCATGTACACGAATGCGCCCATATTTGTTTAGACGAGGCGGCCAACTAAGGCGGCCTATGCAGTTTTGCTCGTCGCAACACTACTCATAACAGCTAACAGAATTGCGAGCCCAATCCACGCTAGGCACAGAATTGTTAGTAGATTGAAGAAAACTCCTGTCGCGCTCCAAATCCAATAGATCCAAACCAGTTGGGCGATGATTGGGAAAATGAGCGTAAATAGAAGCGTCAGGAAACTGGTCAAGTAAGCGAAATACAGTGTGAGCAAATAAATGCCAGCGCCCAAAAGCCATAAGCCAATGGCAAGCGCCATGGCGATGCACCCCACTGATGCACGCATACGCGGCCCCTATCGGCTTCCTCTACCAGAAGTCTAAATTAGGCTAGGGCGACCAGCAAATTAGGACGCCATCAAAGCCGCTCGGCCTCTTCGCGTCTATCCCCTTGACACACGTATGCGAAGAGGTAAGTCATGGCCCGACAGGCCGATGCTTCAAAAGCAGTCGTTGAAAGTGTTGATAGAGGTCTCCGTATAATAGCAGAGATGAACAAGCGTTGGGATGAGCGTTTCTCTTTTGCTCGTCCCGACTTGCTCAATCGCTACCTGGATGGACGAATTCATTTTTTATCTCAAATTCCGGGCCCGGAGTGCCGCGCAACGGAATCCAGTGCGTCTCTACACCGTCCTCTATAGTCCACTGATATTGCATCACAGGCGGATTGGTGCCGGGAATCGTCCCGGGAAGCTCTATTCCGAAACCGGGACTGCTACCGGGGCCATTCTTGGTGATCAAAATGGAATTTCCCAAAACGAGGGTATGGGAAACGACAGTGAGAAGCCTGTGTTTATCTGCAATGTCGAGGTCGTGAATTATTTGCAGAATAGAATTGCGTGGATCAGGAATCCGGTATGGTTGCAAAGCTTCGATCAGAGGTCGAAAGTCGCGGGAAACGCCCTTTATTATTCCGTTCCCAACGGCCTTTTTGAATTTGTCCGGGCTGTCACAGACGGGGAAGTTTACGACCTCAGTGTCTGGCAACCCGTTAATGCGGGCGAGAGCCCAGATCACGTGATCGAAGCAAGACCTGAAATGGTGAATGATCTCACCGGCAATCACGGAAATACGCAAAGGGACTGGCGGCCCGATGAGCTTAAAAACATATCGGTTACGTTCCGCCTGACACTCTCCGACAACGGAGTAGATGCCACTTGTCAAAAGAGCGGTGATCTCAATATTGAGATCGTGGATTTGCTGTTTGGCCCGCTCGATCTTGGCCCGGCATCCTCGAGGGGGTGTGACATAGCGCGCCCAAAATGTTATACTTGGCGCGATGCTAACATTATCCAGAGCAATAAAAACGGGGCAATTACGCGAGTTTATTGCGCAAGAGGAGGCCCGTGGCATCGGACCTGTCGAGCGCAAGGAACTCGACAGGGAGATTAAGCGATTAGCGACTATACCGCTGAAATCAAAAGATCGAACATCGCGTTCGTCATCTGGCGGTGGTTCGCGCGAAAAGTGAACTCTTTCAGGTAGCGGTCCATGTACTTTTCGCTGACGTGAATATGCGTCAGCGAATCGAGTTCTTGAACAAATTCCAAAAACTTTCGACGCTGTTTGTATGGTGATATTCGCCGTGACGGTAATTGAATTTCCGCCACTGCTTTTTGGAATGATTGACCGACTTATGCTCGTAGCCTGCGCTCTTTAGTAACTTATAGATATTCGACTCGTCGGTAGAAACCAGCGAACCGGCCTTGACATTCTTGTAAATGAACGGGCGAACAGACTCCATTTTCAGGTTCGGCACAGACTGCGCAACCGTACGGCCGCCGCGCTCGACCATACCCATGACGATAGTTTTGCCTGTGCCAGCCGGGCCCGGACCGAAGCCGTGGCGCTCGCCGCCAATGTAGGCTTCGTCAATCTCGATGTGGCCTTGCAGGACTTCAAAGCCATCGGCTTTCGCCATGAGCACACGAATTTGCTGGCCCATCCGCCAAGCGGTCTTGTAGGTCACACCAAGCGCGCGCTCTAGCTCTTTGCCGCTCACGCCGTGGCGTGTCGTCACGAACAGATAGATTGCGTAGAACCAAATTTGCAGCGGCGTACGGGTGTCCTGAAAGACCGTCTTGGCAGTCGGGTAAACGTGATGGCCGCAATGGGCGCATGAAAAGGCGCGGCGGCTCGCCAGCTTGTGGAACGTCCCTTCGACGCCACAGGCCGCGCAAACGTGCCGCACGCCATAACGCACTTCCATGATGTGGTTTAGGCAGGCGTCCTCATCCGGGAAACGGGCGAAAAACTCGCCTACCGTAAGCCTGCCAAGCTTTTGAAATTGCGCGTCTTTTGACATGACAACCATCCCTCGATAGTCGCCATACTAGAACATCTGCGTACGTGTGTCAAGGGGATAATCCCGGGCCTCTTGGCAATGTTCCTGTTTTGTTCTAGGATCGCTTTTCCCCTCGAAGGAAACGCGACATGCCGCTTGGGTTTGCTTTTTCCGTAGTGCGTAACCGCGCAGCCGTAGCGGAGGAATTGCGCCGCTTATTGCCGAAGATGGAAGGGGTTAGGAAGGCCCCGCCGATCCCCTTCGGCCTTGCGGCCATCGACCATTATCTGCCGCAGGGCGGTCTTGCCGGCGGCGCTTTGCATGAAATTGTGCCCGACCAAAATGTCTCCGCCGCCTTTGGTTTTGTGGTGGCGCTGCTGGCCCGTCTTGCCCCCGTTCGTACGCTCTTCTTCGTCATCCCGGCTTACGGGCATCGCCGTTACGGCCGGCTGTACGGCCACGGCGTATGCGCGCTGGGCCTTAATCCAAGCCGCCTTATCCTGGTGGAGACGGCGCAGCGCCAAGACACTCTGTGGGCGATCGAGGAAGCTTTGCATTCGCGCGCGCCCGCCGCCGTCGTCGGCTTAATCGACAAACTCGACTTGCGGCTAAGTCAAAGGTTGCAGCTCGCCGCCACCGATGCGGGCCTGCCGCTTTTCCTGTTGCGGTCTGCGGAGATTTTGCAATCGAGCGCCGCGGCGACGCGCTGGCGCGTCGCCGCGCTTCCTGCCGCGCGCGACCGCTTCGGCTTGATCGCGCGCGCGCGCTGGCGGCTGATGCTGGAACGCTGCCGCAATGGCCGCGCCGGTGAGTGGATGGTGGAGTACGATCATGTCGCGCATCGTTTCAGTTTGGCTGCCGCGCTGGCCGATTCTGCGCTTCCTCGCGACGCAAACGAAAAATCCATCCGGCAAGCCGGTTGATCCGGACCGGCCGTTTGTTCTGATCGATAGCGGCGGCAAGGGGCCGCGCATCGCCGCCTTGAACGAGGCGGCCGAAGCCGCGGGGCTTATGCCCGGCGAACCGTTGACCGATGCACGCGCGAAAGCGGGCGACGTGCAGGCGCATGCCGTCGAACCTGCCGGCGACCACGCCGCGTTGCGCCGCTTGGCATTGTGGGCGACGCGCTATACGCCGACCGCGTCGCCTTGGAACGCGGAGAACGGCACCGACGGTTTTTTCCTCGACATCGAGGGCGCCGCGCATTTGTTCGGCGGCGAGGCAGAACTGCTTGCCGACCTCGCTGCCCGGCTGGAAAATTTCGGCCTGCCGGCGCGGGTCGCCGTCGCCGCCACGCCCGGCGCGGCCTGGGCGCTGTCGCGCTTTCATCCCGCGCGCGGCTCTATCCTTCCCAGCGGACGCGAAGCGCAAGCGCTGACCCCGCTGCCGATCGAAGCTTTGCGGCTTTCGCCGGAGATTTGCGCGACGCTGCGCCGCCTCGGCTTCAAAACCGTCGGCGCTCTTCTCGACAAGCCGCGCGCCCCTTTTGCCGCGCGTTTTCCCGCAGAACTTCTTTGCCGTCTCGATCAAGCGCTCGGCCGCCGCGACGAACCGCTCGTCCCGGTCATCGCGCCGCCGGTCTATCACTCTCTGCGTTATCTCATCGAGCCGATCATCACCCAGGAAGCCGTCGTCGCGCTGGCGCGGCGGCTGATGCAAACGCTGACGCAGGTGCTGACGCGCGACGACGTCGGCGCGCGGGCATTACGGCTTTCGCTTTATCGCGTCGATGGAGAGGTGGAAACGATCGACGTCGCGCTGACGCTGCCGACGCGCAACGTCGCTCATGTGGCGCGCCTTCTTGATCTCAAGCTCGAGGCCCAAGCGGCCATGCGCGACGCCGGCTTCGGCTTTGAAGCCATCGGCCTTGCCGTCATCCGCGCGGAACCCATGCCGGCGCAACAGACTGAATTTGCCATTCATCATCAGCCTGAGATCCGCGATGACGAGGACATTGAACGATGCGCGGCCTTGATCGATACGCTGCGCCAGCGGCTCGGACCGCAGAGCGTGCGCTGCTTTGTACCTGTCGCCAGCCACATTCCGGAGCGCGCCGAGGCGTTGCTGCCGATCGCTGTGTCAAATGAGCGGGAAGCAACGAAACGCAAACCGATCGCCGGGGCAGACCCGGCAGAGGAAAACCCGCGCCCGCTTCTCTTGCTGCCGCATGCCGAGCCGACGGAAGTTGTCGCGCTCATTCCCGACGGGCCGCCGCGGCGCTTTCGCTGGCGCGGCGCGACTTATGAAGTCACCGGCGCACAAGGTCCGGAGCGCATAGCCAGCGAATGGTGGCGCAATCACACCGGCCACCAGTCGGTTGAACCGACGCGCGATTATTACCTCGTCGAGGACGCCGACGGTCACCGCTTCTGGCTTTACCGCGACGGCCTCTACGAACGCGAGACGGCCACGGCCCGCTGGTTCGTGCACGGCCTGTTTGCGTGAGTTTTTTCGTGTGAGAATGCAGATGATCGACTATGCCGAACTTCTTGCAACAACTAATTTTTCCTTTCTGCGCGGGGCTTCGCATCCGCCGGAAATGGTGGCCACGGCCGACGAACTTGGCTGCTGTGCCATCGGCATCGCCGACCGCAATTCGTTTGCCGGTACGGTGCGCGCTTTTGATGAGGCGCGGAATCGAAAAATAAAGCTCTTGGTCGGAACGCGGCTCGTCACCATCGACGGTTTCGAAGCCGTTGCCTATCCGACCGATCGTCCCGCTTATGGCCGGCTTTGCAAGCTCATCACTGCGGGAAATCTCAAAGCCAAGAAAGGCGAATGCCATCTGACCTTCGAGCAAATTCTCAGCGCCAGCGAAGGCCAGATTCTGATCGCCATCCCGCCGCTGGAAATATTTGCTCAATCCGCTCGTCCCCGCGAAAGCGGGGACCCAGTTTCTTCCACTACGTCCGGAACTGGATTCCCGCTTACGCGGGAATGAGCGGAGAGCAATCGATTTTCCGTCCCGCCTCTCCGCGCTCGCGCGCGCGGCGCCGGGACGTACATTCCTCGCCGGCATTCACTATCATCGCGGCGATGAACCGCGCCGTCTCGGGTTATTGGCCGAGGTCGGCGAGCGTCTCGGCGCTCCGCTCGTCGCCGCCAATGACGTCTCCTATCACGTTCCGGAGCGCCGGCCGCTCATCGATGTGCTCACCTGCGTGCGGGAGAAATGCACGCTCCCCGAAGCGGGCTTGCGTCTTGCCGTCAATGCCGAACGCCATCTCAAAGCGCCGGCGGAAATGGCGCGGCTGTTCAAAAATTTTCCCGACGCGATCGCCCGCACCGTCGCCATCGCCAAAGCCTGCAACTTCTCGCTCGGCGAACTGAAATACGAATATCCCGACGAGCCGGTGCCGGAAGGAAAAACCGCGCAAGCGCATCTCGAAGATCTGACTTTCGCGGGCGCGCAGGAACGCTACCCCAAAGACAAATACCCGGACGGCGTTCCGACCGACGTCGAGACGCGATTGCGCGATGAGCTTGCGCTCATCGCCAAGCTCGACTACGCGCGCTACTTCCTCACCGTCCATGACGTGGTCGCTTTCGCCCGCCGGCAGGAAAAGGAAATCCTCTGCCAGGGCCGCGGCTCGGCGGCCAACAGCGCCGTATGCTTCTGCCTCGGCATCACCTCGGTGAATCCGGACAAGAGCAATCTTCTGTTCGCGCGCTTTATTTCCGAGAACCGCGGCGAGCCGCCCGACATCGACGTCGATTTCGAGCACGAGCGGCGCGAAGAAGTCATCCAATACATCTACCAGCGCTATGGACGCGACCGCGCGGCAATCTGCGCAACCGTCGTGCACTACCGTTCGCGGCGCGCCATTCGCGAAGTCGGCAAGGCGATGGGATTGACCGAAGACGTGACCGCGGCGCTGGCGAAGACCGTTTGGGGCTACAGCGACGGCCTGCCCGACGCGCACATCCGTCAGGCCGGCCTCGATCCCTTCAATCCGCTGCTCCGCCAGGCCGTGCAGCTTGCCGACGAGCTGATCGGTTTCCCGCGCCACCTCTCGCAGCACGTCGGCGGCTTCGTGCTCACCCGCGCGCCGCTCGACGAGACGGTGCCGATCGGCAACGCCGCCATGGACGAGCGCACCTTCATCGAATGGGACAAGGACGACATCGACACGCTTAGCCTGATGAAGGTCGACGTACTCGCGCTCGGCATGCTCAGCTGCATCCGTCGCGGGCTTGACCTATTGAAACAGCATTACGGCAGGGATTATTCGCTCGCCACGTTGCCGCAGGACGATCCCGCCGTCTACGACATGCTTTCGCGCGCCGATTCAGTCGGCGTCTTCCAGGTCGAAAGCCGCGCACAAATGTCGATGCTGCCGCGGTTAAAGCCGCGCTGCTTTTACGACCTCGTCATCGAAGTGGCGATTGTGCGGCCCGGACCGATCCAGGGCGACATGGTGCATCCCTATCTGCGCCGGCGCGACGAACTGAAAACCGGAAAGGAGCCCGATTATCCTTCGCCGCATCCGGCCCAAGGCGACAAAGACGAATTAAAGGACGTGCTCAAGCGCACGCTCGGCGTGCCGCTGTTCCAGGAGCAAGCGATGCAGATCGCCATCACCGCGGCCAAATTTACGCCCGATGAGGCCGACGGCTTGCGCCGCGCCATGGCCACTTTCCGGCACAACGGCACGGTTCATTTGTTTCGCGATAAATTCATCAACGGCATGGTCAGCCGCGGCTACGACCCTGATTTTGCCGAAAACTGTTTCAGCCAGATCGAGGGGTTCGGCGAATACGGATTTCCCGAGAGCCATGCCGCGAGTTTTGCGCTTCTCGTTTATGCCTCGGCCTGGATCAAATGCCGCTATCCGGACGTGTTCTGTGCCGCCATCCTCAACAGCCAGCCGATGGGGTTTTATCAGCCGGCGCAGCTCGTGCGCGATGCGCGTCAGCACAATGTTGAAATCCGCGCCGTCGACGTGAACTTCAGCGATTGGGATTGCACGCTGGAGCCTGACAGTTCTCCCGCTCATTCCCGCGCAAGCGGGAATCCAGCGCAAGACTTCCACAGCCCGGCAAATTCTGCTGGGTCCCCGCTTTCGCGGGGACGAGCGGAGGAGCCGCACGCCGTCCGCCTCGGCTTTCGCCTGATCCAGGGGCTCGGCGAAGAGGAGCTGAAAAAACTTATTGCCGCACGCGGCAACGGCTACTCCTCGATCGAGCGGCTCGCCGCCATCGCCGGCATTTCCCGCTTCACCATCGAGCGGCTCGCCGAAGCGGATGCGTTTCGCTCCATGGGTCTCGAACGCCGCGCTGCGCTGTGGGCGGCACGGCGGCTTGATATGATCGGCATCGCGCCAACTGTTCTGAACCGTCATCCTGAGGCGGCCGCGCAGCGGCCCTCGAAGGATGAGCGGCCTGGACTATCTGAGACCGCCGCCCTTCGAGGCTCGGCGCTAACGCGCCGAGCACCTCAGGGTGACGAAAGAAAGGATGCCCTGCCGCT
The DNA here is from genome assembly GCA_963835195.1 of uncultured Alphaproteobacteria bacterium. GTDB lineage: Bacteria > Pseudomonadota > Alphaproteobacteria > Rhizobiales > Xanthobacteraceae > BOG-931. Next base: position 101,260 of record CAWIEY010000009.1, on the reverse strand, counting down.
GTTGACGCCGCACATGAGCGACGAGCTTTTCCCGGAAGCTCACGTCGCGCTTCCCCCCATGCCGCTCTCCGAGCACGTCGTGGAGGATTACGTCGCGACCGGGCTTTCGCTGAAGGCACATCCGGTCCGCTTCTTCCGCGAGCGACTCGCCGCCCTTGGCGCCATCGAAAACGTCAAGCTGCGCGGCAAAGATTTGCGCCAGGATTCCCGCGTGACCGTCGCCGGCCTGGTGCTGGTGCGGCAGCGCCCGGGTACGGCCAAAGGCGTTATCTTCATGACGCTCGAGGATGAGACCGACATCGCCAACATCATCGTCTGGCCGAAAGCCTTCGAAAACAATCGCCGCATCGTGATGACGGCGCGCTTTCTCGCGGTGCGCGGCCGCCTGCAGCGCGCCGGTCTCGTGATCCACATCGTCGCCGAAAACTTTGTCGATCTTTCCGGCGAGCTGCCAATGTTACGTGAAGATCGGCTGCGCGACGCCGGCGATCTGTTCTCGCCGAAACTTTCCGGCGGCCCGCTGCCGCCGGATGCGCCCGGCGACAACGGTAAACTATTTCCGAGCCCGTTGCCGTCCGCACATCCGCTCGACACAAAACTCCTCAAGAGCCGGGATTTTCATTGAACAAAACCCTCCCCCGCTTCGCTCCGTTACGCGGGGACGGATGATTTGCCGGCACTGCCTGCCAGCACCCGCGCGAGCCGCTCGGAAAAAAGTTTCGGATCGGCCGGGCGATCGCCTTCGAGCACGCGCGCCTCGTCGAGCAAAAGATGCGCCGCATCCTCTTTCAAGGTGCGTCGATCGTCGCCAAGCGCCGCCAGCGCCACCACCAGATCATGCCGCGGATTGACCTCCAGAATCGGCTTCGACGCAGCCGAAAGCCGTCCCGCTCCCGCGAGCAGCTTTTCCAGCGCCCGATCGGGGCCCTTGTCGGACGCCACCAGGCAAACCGCGCTGTCGGTGAGCCGTTCCGAGGCGCGCACTTCGGCTACCGCATCGCCGAGCGTGTTACTCACGAACGCTAGAAACGTCTTGACCGCGTCCCGCAGTTCCGGCGCCGCCTGTTCCTTGGCGTCGGCGAGCGGAACGAGCGCCAAATCCGCCGCGCCCTGCGTCACCGATTTGAACGGCTTGCCGTCGTAGCCGGTTGACGCCATCACCCAGAACGTGTCGACCGGATCGGGCAACAGCAGCACCTCGATGCCGCGGGCGCGAAAGCCCTCAAGATGCGGCGACGATTTCAGCCGCTCGATGTCGTCGCCGGCGACGTAATAGATCGCCGTCTGGTTGGTCTTGAGCGCGCCGACATAATCCTTCAGGCTGCGCCATGCGTCCGCACCGGTCGTCTTGAACCGCGCCAGCGCCAACAGCGCATCGCGGCGCTCGAAATCCTCGTAAAGTCCCTCCTTGAGCACCGCCCCGAACGTGTCCCAAATCTTGGTGTAGGTTTCCGGCTCCTTCTCCGCGACCCTCTCCAATTCGCCGAGCACGCGGCTGGTCGCGCCTTTTCTGATGGCGGCGAGCAGCGGGCTCTCCTGAATCTTTTCGCGCGAGACATTCAGCGGCAGATCGGCGCTGTCGACCAGACCGCGAACGAAGCGCAGGTAGCGCGGCAGGATGTCGGCGTCGTCAGTGATGAAGACGCGCTTGACATAGAGCTTCACCCGGCCTTTGCGGTCGGGATCGAACAAATCGAACGGCCGTGAACCCGGAATAAAGAACAGCGAGGTGTAGTCGTGCCGCCCTTCAGCGTGAAAATGAATGGTCAGCGCCGGCTCGTCGAATTGACCGGCCATGCTGCGATAAAAATCGGTGTAGTCGGCGGCCGAGATCGAAGCTTTCGGCTTCGCCCACAGCGCGGCACCGTCGGTGATTTCCGCCGGCTCTGCACCCGGCTTTTCAATGATCGTAATCGGCACCGGCACATGACCCGATTGCGCCCGGACGAGGCGCTCGATCGTCGGCCGCTCGGTGTACTCCTTGGCGTCTTCCAGGAGGTGCAGCACGACGCGGGTCCCGCGTCGCGGCGCTTCCATCGCGGTCGGATCGACCGGAACGATGGAGAAGCTTCCCTTCCCATCCGATGACCAAAGATTAGCGACCTCGGCACCGGCCCGGCGGGAGATCACCTCGACCCGCTCCGCCACCATGAACGCCGAATAGAAGCCAACGCCGAAGCGGCCGATCAGCGCAGAATCCTCCTCAGCCTGCCCGGCCTCGATCCGGTCCAAAAACGCCTTGGTGCCGGAGCGGGCGATGGTGCCGAGCGCTTCGGCCATCTCCTCCCCGGCCATGCCAATGCCGTTGTCCTCGACCGTCAATTGCCGTTTGTCGGCGTCCAGCGAGATGGTGACACGCGGCTTCGGATCGTCGCCGAGCAGCGCCGGGGCTGCGATCGCCTCATAGCGCAAGCGTTCACAGGCGTCGGCGGCGTTGGCTATCAATTCACGAAGGAAGACCGTTTTTTCCGAATAGACCGAATGCACCATGAGCTGTAGCAGCTTGGCGACATCGGCTTCGAACGGCCGGCTGTCCGGCTTCTTCTCCTCAGTTGTGGTCATGCAAGTACCCCCGGCGCAATTCCGGTTTTCAAGTTCTTGCTCGGGAAATGGCGTGACCGCGCTGGCCGTTCAAGGCCCGGCCGAATCTTCGGCCTGATGATTTGCCCGTCGATCAGGACGCGGCCAATACGTCCGGTGTGTGAATATGTTCGGGCCGAATGCCGAGCCCGATAAAGCGGGCCGGAATACGCCGCAAAACCGGGATCGCATTGAACAGCCTGAACATGAGCGGCGGGTGCGGCTTCGCCACGCCGGTCAGCGCCGGACTGATGACGCGGTTCTGTATTGCGAGCTGCAGCAACTGCGTCAGACGTACCGGCAGCGTACGCCGATCTTGAATGGCCCGCAGGTCGTTGAGGCTCACCGCCCCGTTTTTCAGCGGGATCGCCAGCCGGTTGGCGGCGGCAACCGCGTCCTGGATGGCAAGATTGATGCCGACCCCGCCGATCGGCGACATGGCGTGCGCGGCGTCGCCGATGCAGAGAAGGCCCGGCCGCCACCACTGGCGCAGCCGGTCGACGGTGACGCTCAGAAGCTTGATGTCGTCCCAAGTCTTCAACTCGGCCACCCGGTCGGAAAGATAAGGCGACAGATTGACAATGCGCTCGCGAAAGGCCTCGAGTCCCTCCGCCTTTATCCGCTCAATGCCGCCCTTGGGAATGACGAAGGCGCATTGCCAGTAATCGCCGCGGTCGAGCATGATGAGCATCACACCCATCTCGATGTGGCCGAACGTTTCCCCCTCGTCGCTTTGACGGCGCGGGAGCCGGAACCAGAGCACGTCCATGGGCGCGCCGTAATCGTCGCTCTGCAGCCCGGCGCGCGTACGGAGCGTCGAATGCCGCCCATCGGCGGCGACGACCAGATCGGCGCGGATCGTCAATTCGCCGCCAGGACCGCGAGCGCGAACACCGACGACGCGAGCGTTCTCCTCGATCAGGTCGGTCGCCTCCGTCTGCATGCGCAAATCGAAACTCGGATAACGCTTGGCGCACGCGGCAACAAAGTTCAAGAAATCCCACTGCGGCATCATCGCGACGTATTTGCAATGCGTCGGCAGATGCGTGAGGTCGATCATCCGCAGCTGCTCATCGCCAACCTGAATGCTCAGCCGTTCGAGTCTCTGATGCGGCAGTTTGAGAAATCGATCGAGCAAGCCGAGTTCGTGCATCAGCTCGAGCGTCGAAGGATGAATGGTGTCGCCGCGGAAATCGCGAAAGAAGTCGGCGTGCTTTTCCAAAACGACCACGGCTATTCCGGCGCGCGCCAGCAGAAAGCCGAACATCATCCCCGCCGGTCCGCCGCCGGCAATGCAGCATGTGGTCGTGATCGGCGCGTCGGGCATTGCTGGCTCTCACGCTGCGCCGGCGATGCGATAAAATCGCGGCAGACGCTTTAAGCTGGTTGTTTCGCTTTGGGCTCGGGCGCCACGCCAAGTTTCTTCTGCAGGCTCGTGGACGACGTGGTGTACTGAAACACCAGCCGCTTCTCCGGATAGCAGTAGTGGTACGCCTTCTGCGCCATGAGCGCCGCTTCGTGGAAACCCGACAAGATCAGCTTGAGCTTCCCCGGATACCAGTTGATGTCGCCGATGGCGAAGATACCCGGCGTCGAAGTCTCAAAACTCGCCGTCTCCACCGGAATGAGTTCGTTGTTTTTGAGTTCGAAACCCCACTTGGCGACCGGGCCTAGCTTCATGGTCAAGCCGAAGAACGGCAACAGCGCGTCGCAGGCCAGTTCCATGATGGACCCGTCGTTGGTTTTGATCGTGGCCTTGCTCAGTTGACCATTATCTCCGTGCAGCGCGGTCACTTGCCCGAGCAAGAAATCGATTTTGCCCTCGCCGACCAACGCCATCATCTTATTGACGCTGTCGGGCGACGCGCGAAACTCGGTGCGCCGGTGCAGGAGCGTAAGGTGCCCGGCGATCGGCGCAAGATTGAGCGTCCAGTCGAGCGCGCTGTCGCCGCCGCCGACCACGAGCAGGCGCTTGCCGCGGAACGCGTCCATTTTACGCACCGCGTAGAAAATCGATTTGCCCTCGTACGGTTCGACGCCGGGAATCGGCGGGCGCTTGGGCTGGAACGAGCCGCCCCCCGCAGCGATCACCACCACCTTGCATTCGAACACTTTGCCTTGGTCGGTGGTGATGCGAAACAGCGGATCACCGATCTTTTCGACTTTGTCGACCATCTCGCCGAGGTGAAACTGCGCATTGAAGGGTTTGATTTGCTGCAGCAGGGCGTCAACAAGGCCTTGCGCGCTCGTAAAGGGAATGCCGGGAATGTCGTAGATCGGTTTTTCCGGATAAAGCTCGGCACATTGCCCGCCGATCTTGTCGAGAATGTCGATCAAATGCGCTTTCATGTCGAGCAATCCGAGCTCGAACACCGCGAATAGTCCGATGGGACCCGCGCCAATAATCACAACGTCCGTTTTGATGGTCTCACTCATAATGTAATCCGAAAATCGCTCGTTGGATGGTTGGAGTTAAGTCGGCGGACGATTTTAAGTCCGCAGTGTCGGCGTGTGTCTAGCTTGCTCAGCGGATCGGGGGAAGTGCCAACGAACCACAATGGTTGCGGGCGCGAGCGGCCGCATTTTGGCCAGCGGTTGCGGATTCGTACCAGCTCGTGGAGCGGATCCGACATTCGCTACGCACCGGGCCGCGAACGCATGAAGCGAATATCAAATCCAAAGCTCCACGAACCCTTTCACGTGCCAGTGGTCCTTTGCTTCTGACATTCGCATGAGAGCCTGCCGAAGGGGATGCGAATGTTAGAACCGCGCCACTAGGCTTGGCGTTCCGGCGTGCGCACCACAAGGCCATCGAGCTCTTCGCTCACTTTAATCTGACACGACAATCGCGAGCTCGGCTGCAAGCCGTACGCGAAATCGAGCATGTCCTCTTCCATAGGTGACGGTCCTCCAACCTTCTCGCGCCAATCAGGCTCGATATAAACGTGGCAGGTCGAACAGGCGCACGCGCCGCCACACTCGGCCTCAATTCCGGGAACCCCGTTATTGATAGCCGTCTCCATGACGGTCGATCCGACCTCGCCGTCAACTGTTCGGGCAACGCCTGCAGCGTCGATGAAAGTGATTTTGACCATAACGATGGCAGAGAATGCCGGGGCAAGAACCTGAAGACCTGAAGATGAAAGGCCGGCGGGCGTCTTCTATCGAGTCCCGCGACGGCGCGCCAGCCGCAATCCTCATCCAGCTGCGCCTCTCTAGCTGGGACGGCCCCTCGCGCGGCCGTATAACGCATGAACCTCGGCGGCGGGTTTTCGCAAACGCGCCTCAATGGCGCCCCGCACTTCACCGCTTGCAGCCTCGAGTTCCGCGACGGCCTTGCGCAAATCGCTTGAGCCGGCGGCGGCCTCCTCTACCCGTTCGGCGGCATGTGCGACCCGCCAGGCGCCGAGCCCGCGCGCCGAGCCTTTGAGCGTATGCGCTGCCGCGGCCGCGTGACCTGGGTCGGCGCCCGCAATCCGTTTCAGCATCAGCGAGATTTGGCGGACAAAAACCTGCAAAACCTCTCGCTCGAGGCTTTGATCGCCCAGCGTCATCCGTCGGAGGTGACCCTCGTCAAGAACCCCGTCCGTCGGGCTAAAATCAGCCGCCCTCTGTGGCTTGGCCATGACACCCTCTCCCCCGCCCACTTTTTTCGTTTTTGACCTTGCGTGCCGCGACCATGCGATTGGAGTTCCGAAAGTCGGGTAAATCCGGCGTCGCGGATGGGGATGGAGCGGCCTTGTTTCGCTTCGATGGTGAGTAACGTCTTACCCCGTTAGCCGAAAACGGCTTCAAACCGGGCGCCTAGGCTTAACAGCGCGAGCGGCCGCCCCACGGCGGCGCGGACGGAACCCGTCGGTAAAGCCTCACACGAGCCTTATTCTTGGCCACAAAATGACATGCGGAGGGATTGCTTAAGGGCGATAAAATCATGGTAACTAAATCGTTAACGATGATTAAAAGGTCGTTACCATTCCGGTTTCTTTTGATCCGCCAGACCGATAGGATGGGCTACGGCAGCATGACGTGAGGGCGGGGGCCGCCCGAGTGTGTGGCCGATGAGGATTTAAGCGATCGCGCGCCTTGGGGCGGCCCAAGCTTTGCTTGGGCCGAAAGGGTGCGGCGTAACATGCGAGGCGACGACGCACATGGCCAATATCACCAAAAAGGTAGTGGATCCCACCGAAGCGGCGCTGTCGGCGATTCAGGAAGCGCTCAAAGTTCGCGATGATGAGGGGGACCCGGGAAAGCGCAACGACAGCATCCCCAACGTCTCCGCCGCCGATTCCGACCGCTGGGATAAGCCAAACGCCTCGCTTGGCAAGAAGGTGCTCGACGCCGAGGAAATCGGGGCCCGCAGCAGCAACCCCAACGCATTCCCGGCCAACGACGATCAACAATCAATCGGCCAGGTCCTGCAGCTTCTCCAGCAGCGCCCGGCGCGTACTTCGTTTGTCGTCGCCTCGCTGTTTTCCGCGGCCTGGCTGGTCGGGTGCGCGGCCTTGGCGTGGTTCTATTTTTCGGACTTAAGCAGCACGCTGGCGCCCGGCCACTCGCCCGCCGCACTGATTGTCGCGCTTGGCGCCGCCGCGCTCCTGCCGATCATCTTCTTTTTCGGCGTCGCCCATATGGCTTGGCGCGCGCAGGAATTGCGGGTGATTGCGCAATCGATGGCGAAGGTCGCCCTGAAGCTCGGCGAGCCCGAAGGGATCGCCCGCGATTCGGTCGTGACCGTGGGACAGGCCGTTCGCCGCGAGGTCGCGGCCATGGGCGACGGCGTCGAGCGCGCGCTCGCGCGCGCCAGCGAACTCGAAGCGCTCGTGCACAACGAGGTTGCCGCGCTCGAGCGCACCTACAGCGACAACGAAGTGCGCATTCGCGGCCTGCTCCAAGAGCTCGCCAACCAGCGCGACACGCTGGTCGGACAAGCCGAACAGGTGCGTTCCGCGGTCAGCAACGTCCATATCGATCTGACGCAGGACCTCTCCACCATCAGCGATCTCGTGGGCCAGCAGGTCAACGCTGCCGCCGAGCGAATTACCCAGTCATTGGCCGAAAAAGGCGAGCACATCACCATGGCGCTCGGTCAGATCGGCGACAATATGATTCAGCAGCTCAGCGAGCGCGGCGAAGATCTGCTCGTGCGGCTGGAGACGGCCAGCGACGACACCGCAACCGCCATTACTGCGGCGGCCGATCAGCTCACCGCCGGGCTGAACTTCAAGACCGATCACGTCGGCGAAGAATTCGCGCAGATCGCGCGCGGCCTCGAAGACATGATGACTTCGCGGCTCGATCAGGTCACCGACGGCTTCTCGGAAAAATCGCTCGCCATCGTCGATATGATGGTCGGACGCTCGCAGGAGCTGACCGACACCATCGTCAACACCTCGAGCCAGCTTGCCGATACCATCGCCACCAGCGCCGATGCGGTCAACTCGACGCTGAAGGCGTCCGGCGATTCGCTCATCATCGATCTCAATCAGCGCACCAGCGAAGTAGCGCAGCGGCTGGAGGAATCCGGCAATCGGCTCGCCAACGAGCTAGTTTCGCGCGGCACCGAGGTTACCAACGCGTTGCAAACGAGCGCCGCAAGCGTATCCGAATCGCTCAATTCACGCAGCGCCGCCATCACCGATACGCTGCAGGAAAGCGCCGAGCACGTCGCAAAAGTCGTCACCACGCACAGTGATCAATTGCGCGAATTGTTGTCGACGCGGCTGACGGCGTTCGAGGAAATGCTGAGCCATTCCGGTTCCGAGCTGGGCGAAAAGATCACCCGTGATTCATCGACGCTCGGCAATCTGATTACCCGGCATCTCGCCGAATTCGACCGGACGGTGAAGACCTACGGCTCCGAACTGGTCGAACGGCTCGGCGCGCGCACGCAAGATGTCTCCGAGTCGATGCGCAGTTACGTCGACAGCTTCGACAACCGCGTAACCGCCAAGGCGAGCGAAATCGCCGCCGGGCTCGAATCGCGGTTGACCCAGTTCCAAGAGACCCTCGACGGCCGTACCGTGACTTTGACCGAGGCGTTATCCGCCCGCGTCCTCGACATCGCCAAGACGCTGACCGACGGCGGCCGCGAGGTTGTCAACGCCGTGGACAAGCGCATTGCCGACGTCACCGGCGTCATCGATTCGCGCGGCGAAAAACTGACGGCTGCGATCAGCGAGCGCGCCACCGAAGTGACGAACGTCATCGACACGCGCGGCGCCCAGCTCACCGAAGCCATCAGCGGACGCGCCGCCGAAATCGACAAGACATTGGGAACGCAGGCGCTGCGCGTCGCCAACACGCTCGACAGCCGCATCGCCCATTTGGAACAACTGCTGGTCGGACGCGCGCAGGCCGTCACGCAAGAAATCGACGTGCGCAGTCGCGCCGCCGCCGATCTGCTCAACTCGCGGCTGGAAGAGCTCGCCACCGCGATCAAAACCAATGCCGGAAGCGCCGAGACCGCGCTCAGCGAATTGGCCGCCAAAACCGTCGATGCGTTAGGCAAAAGCGCGGCCGCGGGCGCGGCCGCAACCGAGGCGCTCAATCGCAGCGCCGCCGAGGCGACCGTGTCGCTCAACCGCAGCGCCGGCGCGCTGAGTAATACGATCACTCAAAGCGCCACGGCAGCCAACGAATCGATCGGGGCTACGACGGCAACGGCGACGCAGCTGATTTCGCGCACTGCGGCGGCCACCACGGAAGCGATTGGCCGCAGCGCCGCCGATGCCGAGCGCAGCCTCTCCGGAATAAGCTCAGGCGTTTCCCGCACCGCAGCGCAGACCAGCGAGTCGATCACCCGCAGCGCCGCCGATGCCGAGCGCACGCTTACCAGCATCAGCGCCGACGTCGCGCGCAACGTGACCGGCAGGGCGGAAGAATTTACCGCCAACGTCTCGCGGCATCTCGGCGAGATGTCGCGCATCCTCGACGAAAAGTCGAACAGCCTGCTGGCGGCGCTGTCCGGAAAAGGCGAGGCTTTTGCCGGCGACGTCAGCCGCATTACCGACCAGGCGGTGAAGTCAATCGAGGCCAAGAGCTTCGTCTTCACCCAGACGATGATGGACAACAGCGAGGAGATCGCCCGGCTCATCAACGAGGCGAGCGAAAATGCGACCGTCGCCATGACCCGCACGCTGGGACAATTGCAGGAGGGCGCTCAGGGGGTGAGCGAACAGGCGCGAACGACGGTCACGCGCACGCTCGAGGACTTGCATACCGCGACCAAGTCGGCGATCGAACAATCCAAACAGTCCGCATCGGCCACTTTGGCCGACATGCTCGAGACCCAGGGCATGTTGCGATCGGACACCACCGGCTTGTTCGAGCGGCTGCGCGAGGCGAACATTCTCTTGCAGGAAGTGCTCAGCGGCGCCCACGAAAACATGAGCTCGCTGGAGCGCACGATGGTGACGCGCGTGTCCGAGTTCGTCGCCGCCATGAACGACCTCAACGCCAAGAGCGACGCCTCCACCAGCATGATGGAACGCCACGCCGGCACGTTCAACGCCGTAACCGGCAAGGCGCTCCGCGAGCTTACCGAACTTGCCGGCCAATTCAGCTCTCATGGCCGCTCGCTCGCCGAAGCGGTGGAGCTGCTCGATAAGAGCAATCGCCGCGCCGAGGAATCGGTGTCGGCGCGGCGCAGCAGCATCGAGACGCTGGTCACTTCGCTCGACTCACGCGCCGAAGATTTCGGACAGCGGCTGCGGAGCTTCTCGACCGTGCTCGACGAGTCGCTTGACGCGGCGGCGACCCGGGCGAGCGAAATCGCCGGCGTCGTTGCCCAAACCAGCAACGACAGCGTGCGGACGATCGAGCAGCAGTTCGAGATAGTGCGCAACACTTCGGAAGAAGAACGCCGACGCACCAGCGAGACGATGAATTCCATTTACGAGGAAGCCAGCACCCAGGTGAATTCCCTGTTCCACCAATCCGCCCAGCGCTTCACGGAAATCATGCAGGGGCTGAAGCAAATGGCGGCGGAGATGCAGCAGGAACTCGAGGCCACCCGGGCGGAGCTTCGCCGCGGCATCTTCGAACTGCCGCAAGAGACGGCCGAAAGCGCCGCGCAAATGCGCCGTGTGATCGTCGATCAGATCGAAGCGTTGGCCGAGCTTAACCGCATTGTCGCCCGTCACGGGCGCTCGCTCGACACCGCCGAGCCGACGCGTCCCGAACCGGCGCGACGCGAACCCGAGCCGGCCTATACCGGCGCCGGGCGGAGCAGCCCCCCGCGGCCGCAGCGCGGCGACATCACGTCGGGCCCGCCGACGAGCGGCCGTGGCGACATTACCGGCGCGCCGCTGCGCCCCTCCGCGCCGGGCCCGCAGCAAAATGGCGGCGGCACCCGCAGCGGCGGCTGGCTCAGCGACCTTCTGACCCGGGCTTCGCGCGAGGATAGTCCGCCGATCGCGCCGCCGCCGGCCGCACGTGAGTCCGCGCGCAACGACGAGCGGCCGCACCGCGAAAGTGCCGACCCGCTGGAGACGCTTGCCGTCGATGTCGCCAGCATGATCGACAACGGCGCCGCCGCCGAGCTGTGGGAACGCTACAAGCGCGGCGAACGCGGGTTATTCCATCGGCGCATTTACACTCCGCAAGGACAGCGCGCGTTCGACGAAATCCGCCGCAAGTATCGCGGCGATTCCGAATTCCGCCAGACGGTGGAACAGTACATCCAGGAATTCGAGCGGCTGCTCGAAGACGTGTCGCGCGGCGAGCGCGGCGGCGCGGTGGCGCGCACCTATCTGACGTCGGACACCGGCAAGGTCTACACCATGCTGGCGCACGCCGCCGGACGGTTCGACCAGTAAGGCGGCCGCTCACCGGGCGATCCGTTATCGCCCGCGGATCGGTTATCGCGAGCAAAGAGCCCCGCCGGCGCGCCTTAAATCCGGCGAAGGCGGCCTTGCTTACGGCGCGCTAGCGGCGCTACCGTTGCCCCATGGATGGCCCTCTTTCCTTGCCGACCGCGGCAGATGTCGACGAGGCCGCCCGCCGGCTCGCCGGCGTCGCCTTGCACACTCCCCTGCTCACTTGCGGTTCGCTCGACGCCATGACCGGCGGGCGCGTCTTTCTCAAGGCGGAAACCTTGCAGCGCACCGGCTCGTTCAAGTTTCGTGGCGCTTACAACAAGGTCGCCGCCATCCCCCCGGAGCAGCGCGGCGGCGGCGTCGTGGCCTACTCATCGGGCAATCATGCCCAGGGAGTTGCCGCGGCGGCCCAGCTCCTCGGCATGCCTTGCGTGATCGTGATGCCGCGCGATGCGCCACGCGCGAAGCGCGAACGCACCAAGGCACTGGGCGCCGAGATCGTTTTGTATGATCGCACCCGCGAAGATCGCGAAGCCATTGCCAGCGCGATAGCATCGCGGCGCGGCGCGGTCCTGGTCCCGCCCTATGACGACGCTCTGATCATTGCCGGACAAGGCACGGCCGGTCGCGAAATCGTCGACGATTTAAGTGCTCTCGGTCTCACGCCCGATATTGTGGTCGTGACTGCATCCGGCGGCGGCCTGATCGCCGGCATCGCGCTCGCCGTTCGCGCGCGCGCTCCCAACGCCGCGCTATACACCGCCGAGCCGCAGGGCTTCGACGACCACGCCCGCTCGTTTCGCAGCGGCCGCCGCGAAGAGAATGCCGAGTTAAGCGGCACCATCTGCGATGCACTGATGGCGCGCACCCCGGGAAAGCTCACATTCGCCATCAACCAATCGCTGGTCGCAGCCGGCGTCGTGGTGAGCGACGACGAAGTGGCGGCCGCGGTCGCCTTTGCCTTTGCCGAGCTCAAGCTCGTGGTCGAGCCGGGAGGCGCCGTGGCGCTCGCCGCGGTGATGACGGGAAAGGTCAACGTCGCCGGGAAAGTCGCCGTGGCGGTTCTCTCCGGCGGCAACGTCGATCCGGAGGTGTTCTCCCGGTTGGTCGCGTAAGCTTACGCTTACGCTCCCGCGCCGGGCAGGAAGCAGCGGATTTGCGTCCCCCCGTCCGCGTCCCGATACGGCCACACCACCGCGGGACCGAAGCGGTTTGGCTCCGTCACCAATGCCGCATCGGGAACGAGGACCCATTGGCCTTGCAGGCGGACACGATAGCGGCCGTCCTGAGTATCCCAATCGACATCCTCGACTTTCACACCGTCGGCGAACGAGCAGCATAACCCTTTGCCGCTGGCGAGCTGGTCGAACCAGGCATGCAACGGTTCGTTGGCATACCGGCCATCGTCACGTGCGGAAACGCTGCCGGGTGCGAACCCACTCATGCACAACACCACAACTGCCACTAACGGACCGGTGAATCTGTGCATCATGGCCTCCACAAGTTCTTTGCATGCGGACCAACCAGAAAAGGTCCAGCAACCTTGGAGACAACACGCCGGGTCTTTAGTTGTTGAGCCGCATCACCTCGTCAAAAAAGCAACTTCCGTACCGGTTGCCGAATCGACTTATGGCAAGACATGCGTGCTTAACAAATTCTTAATAAGAACGACATGCAGAAAACCGATTGCCGTCGATCATGCGAATCGGAGAGGATAGCGAAGGAGCGCGCTAGCTGTGAGCTTTCCATAGGTTGTCCATCCGGCCCTTGCCGAGAGAAGCTGAAGTTGTCGAAGCCTCAGCAACCCAGGAGGACCGGATGAACATGCACAAGAATGCCCGGCTGACGCCACGCGGTCGAGAGCGGATCGTGGAACTGGTTGCGAACGGGCAGACGCCGAAGGCCGTCAGCGTAGCCGTAGGCGTCTGCCCGCGAACAGTGCGCAAATGGCTAAAACGATATGACAGCGAGGGTATCGCCGGGCTGCAGGACCGCAGCTCGCGACCTCATCGCTTGCATCGGCCGACACCGCAGCCGGTTGTCGAACGCGTTGAGGCGCTTCGGCGTCAGCGACTGACGGGCAAGGCGATCGCGGCCGAGGTCGGCGTCTCGGAGGCCACGGTGAGCCGCATTTTACGCCGGTTAGGGCTGAACAAGCTGAGCGCCATGGAGCCGGCTGAGCCGGTTCGACGCTACGAACGCGAGAAGCCGGGCGAACTCATCCACCTCGATATCAAAAAGCTCGGCAAAATCGGCTCCATCGGGCATCGCATCACCGGACGCCGAACTGGCATGGTCAACCGCCATCTTGGTATCGGCTGGGAGTTCGTTCACGTCTGCATCGACGATGCCTCCCGCATCGCCTTCAGCCGCGTGATGAAGGACGAGAGAAAGGAAAGCGCTGTCGCCTTCCTCAAAGCAGCCGTCGCTTACTATGCCAGCCTGGGCGTGAAGATCGAGCGCGTCATGACTGACAACGGATCGTGCTATCGTTCCAGAGCTTTCGGTCGAGCTTGCAAACGGCTTGGCCTCAAGCTCATCTTCACCAGGCCGTATACCCCAAAAACCAACGGCAAGGCCGAGCGCTTCATCCAGACCAGCTTGCGCGAATGGGCTTATGCTCGGGCCTACAACACCTCACACGAACGAACCGCCGAATTGCCAAGATGGCTTCACCGCTACAATTGGCACAGGCCTCATGGCAGCATCGGATCAAAACCGCCCATCAGCAGACTCAGCTTGGCTAGAAACAACCTATTGAGGCTCCACAGCTAGCTAAAGAGCGCGACCAGTTCATCTTCGCTCAAGGCCAAGAGCGGGGCTAGCGCGTCACGGCTTGCCAGTTGAGGCGGCCGCCGTTCGGCTTTTTCTTCGATTTGTGCGTCCGGCACATTGGCTTCGCTATTTGCCGTTGCCAAGTCGGGCGTCATGATCGCAATCAACAGCGCAACCATATGGCCGACCCGGCGCTTGACGTCACGCAGCAATGCCACGCCGTGCATGTTGCGCACGGATGAGGCATTGCTGCCCTCGATGACGGCATTGATTTCCCGCGTGGCAGCGTCGAGCGCGGCACACAAGAGCGCTTCCGTCTCGTGTGGGCCGTCAGCGGCGCGTTGCACGGCAACTGCCGCCTCCAGCTGCTCGATCGCCTCGGCCAACTCGACGAGGCTGCGAATCAGCGAGGCCGGCGCCTGCGTCGGAGGCAGGTCTCGGAACGACAGATTCGATGCGCGCAATCGTTCCGGCGAGGCTCTGCGGAGCCGTGCAGTCATGACGCCTTGCGTACTCGGTGAGAAAGCGCCGGCCATGGTGGGTCGAGACGATCTCAGCGTAGATGGCGTCGTATTGCGGGTCGCGCGACAGTTCGCGAGAATTTTGCACGGGCCGGGGATTTTTGGGCATTATGACTCCCGTCAAACAATTCAATAGCACAAACGCCGCAGCCGCAATCCGGCGCGGTGAATAAGGCCCGATTTCAGCGGTCCGGCTGCACTCATCCCCAAAGCGCCGGCGCCGGGGGGTACACGAGGCTGCCCGCGTAGCGCAGTCCCTCCGCGCGATCGCGCGCCAGCAGCAGCGGGCCATCGAGATCGACGAAGCCCGCACGTTGCGCGAGCAGCACCGCCGGCGCCATGGCCAGCGAAGTCGCCACCATGCAGCCGATCATGATGAGGAGGCCGCGGCGTTCCGCTTCGGCGGCAAGCGCCAATGCCTCTGTCAAGCCGCCGCTCTTATCGAGCTTGATGTTGACCGCATCGTATTTGCCTTCGAGTTCGGCGAGCGAGGCGCGATCGTGGACGCTCTCGTCGGCGCAGACCGGCATCGGCCGTTTACAACCGAGGAGCGGCGCGTCGTCACCCTGCGGCAATGGCTGTTCGACGAGGATGACGCCGGCGTCGGCGCAGGCGGCAAGATTGGCGGCGAGGTTGCCCGCAGACCAACCTTCATTGGCATCGACAATCAGCTCGGCGTGCGGCGCGGCCCGGCGAACCGCGGCAATGCGTTGAGCGTCGCCTTCGCCGCCGAGCTTGACTTTGAGCAATGGGCGCCAAGCGGCACCCTCGGCCGCTGCGGCCATTTCCGCGACTGAACCGAGCGAGATCGTATAAGCGGTAGTAACCGGCTCCGGCGCGCGGAGGCCGGCCAATGTGTAGGCGCGGCGGCGCGATTGTTTGGCGGCAAGGTCCCAGAACGCGCAGTCGAGTGCATTGCGCGCGGCGCCGGCCGGCAACGCGGTCTGGAGCGCCGCGCGGTCGAGGCCGCGCGCAATGGCGGGCCTTAAGGCTTGGATTGTTTCGAGGACGCGCTGCGGAATTTCGCCGTAACGCGCGTAGGGAACGGCCTCGCCGCGGCCGCGGTGGACCCCGTCGTCGAGCTCGGCGACGACGACAACCGCTTCGGTCTTGCTGCCGCGGCTGATGGTAAACGTCTCGGCCAGCGGCCAGTGCTCTATGCGTGCGGACAATTGCATGCGAAGCGCAGTATGATCGCGCTTTGTCGGCGGTCTCAAGTGCCCGTCCGGTGAAATAACGCGGCCGGCGCTAAGCGGCGATCTCGTGCTCCTCGTCTTCCGGGAGAATTGCGGGCCCGGACAACGGCCGATTATCGGCGGTTTCGAACCAGGTGATGATCTCGAAGCGGCCGTCGGCGTGTTCGGCCAATGCCGTGCAGCTCTCGACCCAGTCGCCGCAATTCATGTAGCGGATGCCGAATTTGTCGTGGATGACGGCGTGGTGGATGTGGCCGCAAATCACGCCGTCGACATGGCGGCGCTGCGCTTCCGCCGCCAGCGTCTCTTCGAAGGCGCCGATGTAATTGACCGCGTTCTTGACCTTGTGTTTCGCCCATTGCGACAGCGACCAGTAGGAAAAGCCGAGCTTGCGGCGGGCGATATTGAAATAGCGATTGACCAGAATGGCGAAATCGTAGGCGGTATCGCCAAGGAGCGCCAGCCAGCGCGCATGTTTGACCACGAGATCGAAGATGTCGCCGTGGACCACCAGATAACGTCGGCCGTCGGCGGCTTCATGCGTCGCCGTCTCGACCACTTCGATACCGCCGAAATGAGTGCCGTAATAGTCGCGCAGAAATTCATCGTGATTGCCGGGCAAGTAGATCAGCCGCGCACCCTTGCGCGCCTTGCGCAGAAGCTTCTGCACGACGTCATTGTGCGGCTGCGGCCAATACCAGCCCGAGCGCAATTGCCAGCCGTCGACGATGTCGCCGACGAGATAAATCGTACCGGCGTCATGCCAGCGGAGGAAATCAAGGAGGCGTTCGGCTTGGCAGCCGCGTGCGCCGAGATGAACATCAGAAATGAACAGAGTACGGAACACGCGGGTGCCGCGCTCAAGCATTGCGATGTCTGATCTCTCGCCCGTTCGGCATGGCGTTGCGTATAAGTGGATTCCATTGCAGCGGCATGACAGGAGACTTTAAGCTCGCTTAACGCCGCGCGCACGCGCGTGTAGCTCGTTTTTGCCAGCGCAGTCCGAGTCACAACCCTGTCACGACGCTGCGCTACCTGCATCGCAATGACAGCGCCGATTCTTGCCGCAGCGTCGGTCTGCCTCGCAGCCACAGCCATCCATGTGTTTAGCATTGTCGTTGTGTCGGCTCGCTTGTGCCGGCGCGCTCCGCGCCATCCCACTCCCCGGCAAACGTTACCTCCCGTCAGCCTGGTGCGGCCGTTATGCGGAATTGACAATCACGCCGCCGATACTTTGGGTTCGACGTTCGAGCTCGATTATCCGCAATGGGAAATTCTGTTCTGCGTTGCCTCGGCAAACGATCCGGTCGTGCCCTTGGCCCGCGCGCTGATCGCCGCACATCCCGAGGCTGGCGCGCGCCTCCTCATCGGCGACGAGCGCGTGAGCAACAATCCGAAGCTTAATAATGTGCTCAAGGGCTGGCGTGCCGCGCGACACGAATGGATCGTGCTTGCCGATGCAAACGTGCTGATGCCGCCGGACTACCTCTCTTCGCTGTTTGCACGCTGGCGTGCGGACACCGGACTCGTCGCTTCGCCGCCCATCGGCTCCCGGCCGCGCGGAATTTGCGCCGAAATCGAATGCGCGTTCCTCAACACCTATCAGGCGCGCTGGCAATACGTCGCCGACACTTTTGGGTTCGGATTCGCGCAGGGCAAGACCATGCTCTGGCGGCGCGCCGACCTCGAGCGCGCCGGCGGCATTGAGGCGCTGGCAAAGGAAGTGGCGGAAGACGCCGCCGCGACCAAGATTGTGCGTGCAGCCGGCCGCAGGGTCCGGCTTGCGGCGCGACCGTTCCCGCAGCCGCTCGGCTGCCGCAGCGCAACTGAAGTGTGGAATCGGCAATTGCGCTGGGCGCGACTGCGGCGCGCCAGCTTCTTCGCCTGTTTCCTGCCCGAGGCGCTCTCAGGCGGGCTGTTGCCGATCGTCTTACTCGCCGCCGTCGCCCCCGCTCTCGGCCTGCCACAGGCGCCGAGCGCCCTATCACTTGCAATTCTTTGGTATGGCGGCGAATTGCTCCTCGCCGCGATAGCTGGCTGGCACCTATCGCTGAGTTATCCGTTCTGCTGCCTCCTGCGCGATCTTTTATTGCCGGTCTTGTTCGTCAAAGCGCTAAGCGGCGACAACTTCGCATGGCGCGGCAATGAGATGCGCGTCGAACAAAGACGGCCGCGAGAGATGATGGCGCTCCTGCGGCCGCGGCTCGCAACGCTGGCGCCGGGGACACGGCGCCGGCTGCGGGCGCTGCGCGAGCGGATGTCGTGACGGCACGACGCGATACAGACATTAATGAGTAATGACCGCCGCAACCTTGCTCGTGGCGGCGCGAGCGAGCGAATGGCGGTGCTAGGAGCTTAAGCGCTGACTCGCACAGCTCGGCTGTCCAAATAAGATGCGAGATGCGCGCTCAGTTCGCGGGCGTCATCGCCCGCACCGTCAATGAGCGCGGATTTTCGGCGGCGCAGGAACTGCATGCCCATGAGGTACAGGCCCGGCGCGGAAACAACGCCGCCGTCGTGGACGACCATTCCTTTGCGGTCGAGGACGGGGACTTCCAGCCAGGAATAATCGGGCCGGTAGCCGGTCGCCCAAATGACCGTGCGGATTTCTCCGCGCATGAGGTCGAGACCGAGCGGCGGAAACTCATCGACCCGGGTCGGCGGCAACCGGTGCGGCGGTTCGACGGCATCATCCAAACCGTTGGCGCGCGCCCAGTCGTCAAGCAAGTCGAGCAGCCGACCCATTTTGAGATCGGACAGCGCGCACATATTGCGCAACGACCCGGCAAACTGCGCCTTGCCGTCTTCAGTAATGCCGGCGAGGCGGCCGACAAGCTTCACGCCGTTGGCGGTGAGTGCGTTGAGGTCGAGCGTGGAGCGATCCGGCGTACCGGCGAGTTGCAGGGAAGGAACCCGGCGCGCCCGCGTGATGTCTTCGAGCTGGTCGTAGCGCTCGTCGAGGACACCGGCCGCATCCATCCACCACTCGAGGTCCCTGCCGCGATAAACGCGCGGCGCCCGGATATGCTCGCCCACCGACAGCGTCACCGGACGGCCCGAGCGGTGCACCTCGGCGGCGATCTGCGTGCCGCTCGAAGAGGCGCCGACGACCACCACGCCGCCGGCGGGAAGCTGATCGGGATTGCGGTAGCTCTGCGCCGTAATCGTCGTGATCGCCGGCGGCAGGCGATAGGCAATTCCGGGAATGTCGGCGATGTTGCACGCTCCGGCGGCGAGGACGACCGTCCGGCTTTGCCAATCGCCGCGATCCGTACGCACCCGATAGCCGGTATCGGTGCTGCGCAGCGAAATCACTCGGGTATGCGTGCGCACCGGCGCGCCGATGGTTTTGGCATAATTGGCAATAAGCTCGATGGTCTCGGACAAGGTCCGATAACCGTCGGGATCATTTCCGGCGTAGCGATATCCGGGCAAACGGCTCTGCCAGTTCGGCGTGAGCAGCCGTAGCGAATCCCAGCGCTCCGTGCGCCACGAATGCGCGACCTCGCCGCGCTCGAGGACCACATGGTCGATTGAGCGTTCGGCGAGACAGCGGCTCATGGCAAGGCCGGCGTGTCCGGCCCCGATAATGACCGTGGTGACCGTACGAATTTGAGGCCGCTCCCCTACGGCGCGACCGTACCCGGTTCCATCGACTTGGCGCCCGGTCGGATCAAATAAAAAACGCGAACCACTTCAGTTAACAACCACGGTGACATTCGTCGGGTTGGTAACGATGTCGTACACCGCCGAGCGCTTCTGCGATTGCGCCACGAGCGCCTCGATCTCGTCCTTCTTGGCGTCGGCGTCGATGTTGTAGGTCACCTTGATGCCGCCAAAGCCATTGCGGATGTCGCTGTCCGCACCGAGGATGCCCTGGATGTCCATGTCGCCTTCAATGGTCGCGGTGACCGAGCGCAGTTGAATGTTGCGATGCTGCGCAACGGCGGCGATACCGGCGGTCAGGCAACTCGCCAAACCGACCAGGACGTATTCGACCGGCGTGGCGCCGTTGTCCTCAGCCGCGAACACTTCCGGATGATCGGCATCGAAAGTGAAGGTTCTTTTGTGATGCTGTTCCTGACCGAGGCCGTAATAGCCCTCGACCGTGGAGTGGCTGTGGGTGCCGTCTTTCCATTCACATTGTGCGCGCCATTTGAATTGCGCGGCCTGCGGCGCCTTGCTGAGCGCTTCGCGGGCGGCAAGTAGGGCAGCGGTATTTACGCCGTTATCGACGGCGGCTTTAACTTCGGCCATAGGTACCCTCCATACTGTTGACCGCGTGAACCGGTGTTTCACGCAACGCTTAATCAGCACATACCTTTGAGTAACATGGGGGCAAGTCAACTTCTAAATTCAGACAAGAAAATCCTGCTTTTTCTAAAAGTCCCCGGGAAATATCCTCCTCGAAAACCGGCGATCCGGCAAATCCAATTAAACTGCGGGGCGCGTACTGATGCGCACGGACGGTTAGTCAGACGCCGCCCCCTCCCCGCGCCACCTCGTCCGCGATCTGGCTCAACGCCGAAGCGTTGGACGGAAAGTCCGCTGCAATCCAGGCCCGCTCGGCGGCGCGAAGCGAAACGCCAAGCGGCGGGCCAGCCGGAACACCGCGCCGCACAAAATCCGCCGCTTTGAGTGGGAAATCCGGCACTGGCCAACGTTGCGGCAAGCTCGCGAGTTGCCGCCAACGCACGTCAGCAACGCCTTCCGGAGATCGTGCCCACGCGACCAGGACGCGATCGAGAAACGATTGCGGTTTTAGCCCATAAAGCAGCGCGTGCGCCGATTGAGCGTCAGGATCCGGCGCCACCCGCCACCAATCTTCGAGGGCGAGAAGCCTTTCGGATTCGGCGCCGGACAATCGCAGCCGATGCGTCAGCCGTTCGGCATCCTCGGTAACCCAAACCCCGAGTGCCCCAAGCCGGCGCACGGCGTCCGCTTCGGCGCCGACCGCCGCCTCGGCTTTGACCGTATTCTCGAAGCTGGCGAGAAACGCAACGCCGCCGAGAATCATGCCGAGCAAACCGGTCTCGGCCATGATGGCGAGCGTCGCCGTTGCGTGCGGCGCCAGCAAAAGTTTCAGTAGTTCTACGCGCACGCGCTCGCGCGACAGCGTCTCGAGGCCGGCGCGCGCCCCGATGCAAGCGTGCAAAGCGGCGCTGTCTGGTGGGCCTTCGGCAAAATTCGCGTGAAAACGAAAGAAGCGCAGAATGCGCAAATAATCTTCTTCTATGCGCCGCCGTGGCTCGCCGATGAAACGAACGCGGCGCGCCGCTATGTCATCAATGCCGCCGACATAGTCGTAGACCGCGCCATCGGCCGTTGCGGACAGCGCATTGATGGTGAAATCGCGGCGCTCGGCGTCGGCCCGCCAATCGCGGCCGAAGACGACGCGCGCCTTGCGCCCAAAGGTCTCGATATCCTCGCGCAGGGTCGTCACCTCGACCGGGTGATGGTCGATGATCGCCGTAATCGTGCCGTGCGCGATACCGGTCGGGACCGCTCTGCCGCCTGCGGCCGTTACCCGCCGCATGACCTCCGCGGGCGGCGCCGTCGTCGCGACATCGATTTCGCCGACCGGAAGCCGCAAGAGGGCATTGCGGACGGCGCCGCCGACAACACGCGCTTCCTCGCCATTGCCGTCGAGGACGGCAAGCAAGCGGGCGACTTCACCCTCTTTCAGCCACGCCGCATCAGCGAGGAGTGGAGCTTCGCTCACCGGGTGGTCCCCGGCACGAACTTGCCGCCTTCAATATGCGCGAGCACATAGGTTGACCCCGGAGGGGCGCCGGAAAATTGGGCGAGCGCGAAAAAGCTGCCGGCCATCAAAACCAGCGACGCGATGATCAAGCCGGCGACGCGCGGCAAGGTCCACGCTTTCGGCAGGAAAACGCCGGCGCGCGTCGCCAGCAGAAAGGCTGCATAGACGGCGAACGGGATGAGAAACAGTACGACTTCGGTGGCGATTGGCCTGATCATGCGCAGACGCGATCGTACAGATTCCGCACAATTCCAGCCGTTATACCCCAGATGTAGCGGTCGCCGAATGGGATGGCATAGTACTCGCGGCTGATGCCCTTCCACTCGCGGCTGCGACGCTGGAGATTGGCGGGTGTCATCAGAAAGGACAGCGGCACCTCGAATATCTCGGTGACTTCGGGCGGATTGAGGATGAGGGCGAAGTCCGGCCGTATCCGCGCCACCGTCGGTAGAATGCGAAAGCCGGAAAAGGTCAAATAAAGGTCGAGGTAGCCCAGCGGCTCGATGAGGGTGGGAGCAAGGCCGATCTCCTCCTTGGCCTCACGCAAAGCCGCCGCCACCGGACTTTCATCCTCGGGGTCGATTTTGCCGCCCGGAAAAGCCACTTGCCCGGCATGGCTCGCCAGTCCTTGGGTGCGGACTGTAAACAGAACCGTCGGCTCGCTGCGGTCGATGATCGGCACCAGCACGGCGGCGGGCTTGGTCGCGCTGACCCCCGCAGTCTCCCACATGGTGGGATTGAGATCGAGGTCGCCGCGAGCACCCTGCGCCAGCGGATCGAGGAGCGACGGCGGTACCTCCAACGTCAGGCGCGCGCGCGCCCGTTCGAAGAAGCTGTCGTTCGCTTTGCCCGCAAGGGCTGACGCCGCGTGCTCACGCAAATTTCCGCACCTCTTCCGCCGGCGCCATCGGGAAGAAGGCCCCCCTGGAGGTTACGCCAAACATGGCTTTGCCCTCAAACTCGCGCTCCTCGCCCAGCTCAACGAGATCGAAGAACAGCGCACGCCTCACTTTTGCCCACAGGTCGCGGCGCACGTGAAGGTACGGTTTGAGACCATCGGTCCCGCTCTCGGGTTCGAAGCGCAACGCGTGCTCCGGTCCGCATTGCACCCAGTCATCGACATTGGTGCGGAAATTGAGGACCCGCCCCGCCGATGATTCTTTGACGTCGAGTTCGACGGCGAGAAACGGCGCATCGTCGACCTGGATGCCGCACTTCTCCGCCGGCGTGACCAGAAAGTACTTGTCGCCTTCGCGCTTGAGCACCGATGCAAAGAGCTTGACCAAGGCCGGGCGGCCGATCGGGGTTTTCGCGTAGAACCACGTCCCGTCGGCGGCGATGCGCATATCAAGATCGCCACAGAACGGCGGATTCCAGCGTTCGACCGGCGGCAATCCTTTGCCTGCACCGGCCGCGGGGCCTAGCGCCTTTGTGATCCCCTCTAATCCCGAATGCCCTGTCTTTGCCACTGTTTACCTTGAACTTGCGCGCCCCGACGTTAAGTCGTGGGGGCAACATAGCTCGCGGGAACGTGATTGCCACGCGGCCATCGCGCCGCGGCAAAGGTAAGTTGTCGTCCCGGTGAATGTAAGAATCAGCCTCAGTCGCTTTTCACTGCCATTGCATTGCAAATTACCGGTGCACAGTCGAACGCTTGCAATCGTTCAACGGCGCCGAATTTGATTCGCTGCGGACGAGGCAAAGAAGGAGTTGGCTATGGCCGCTATCGGTGGAGACGGGCTCGAAAAGCTCGAAGATATGATTGTGCGCGCCGCCGAAACCAGCGCCGAGCACGTGCGCGCGGCCAAAGCTGCGCATCGGCAACGTGATATTCGGCCAAGATGCGGTTATCGAGCAGGCGCTGATCACCGTTCTTTGCGGCGGCCACGGTCTTCTGGTCGGCGTCCCGGGTCTCGCCAAGACCAAGCTCGTCGAGACCATGGGCGTCGTACTCGGGCTCGACGCCCGGCGCATTCAGTTCACGCCGGACCTGATGCCATCTGACATTCTGGGCACCGAGGTGCTGGAGGAAAGTCAAACCGGAAAGCGCAATTTCCGCTTCATCTCGGGGCCGGTTTTTGCCCAGCTTCTCATGGCCGACGAAATCAACCGCGCCAGCCCGCGCACCCAATCGGCGCTCCTGCAAGCCATGCAAGAGCAGCACGTCACCGTAGCTGGCGCCCGTCACGATTTGCCCAAGCCCTTTCACGTTCTGGCGACGCAAAATCCCATCGAGCAGGAAGGCACGTATCCGTTGCCGGAAGCGCAACTCGATCGCTTTTTGATGGAAATCGACGTCGATTATCCAGACCGCGCCGCCGAGCGGCGCATCCTTTTCGATACGACGGGCGCCGAGGAGACACGCGCCAAACCGGCGATGAATGCCGAGGATTTGCTGGCCGCGCAACGGCTTGTGCGCCGGCTCCCGGTCGGCGAATCCGTCGTCGAAGCCATTCTGGCGCTGGTGCGCTCGGCACGGCCTGGCCCGGAAGGCGGCGAGGCCGCCAAACTGATTTCCTGGGGACCATCGCCGCGCGCCAGCCAAGCGCTGATGCTCGCAGTCCGCGCGCGGGCGCTTCTTGATCAGCGGTTTGCGCCGTCCATCGACGACGTGCTCGACCTCGCCACTCGCGGTGCTCAAGCACCGCATGGCGCTGACCTTTACCGCCAGAGCTGAAGGCGAAACCATCGACAGCGTGATCGGCCGCTTGAAATCGCGCATTGGATGAACGGATGGCGATCGACGCAAAGCGGCATCCCAACTCGATCATGCGGTGGTGCAACGCGCCGCCGGCGAGGGTCGCACGCTTGCGGCGGTGATGCCGCGGTTGATTTTAGACGCGAGACGCGTGGCAGCCACCGTGCTGCACGGTCTGCACGGCCGCCGCCGTGTGGGTTCCGGAGAGAATTTTTGGCAATACCGCCGCTTCGTATCCGGAGAACCGGCGTCGCGGGTCGATTGGCGCCGCTCGGCCCGCGATGACCACCTTTATGTCCGTGAGCAGGAATGGGAAGCGGCGCACACCGTTTGGATTTGGCCCGACCGATCGCCTTCAATGATATTTGTCTCGTCGCTCGCGCAAGAGACCAAGCTCTACCGCACGCTGGTGATCGCGCTGGCTCTCGCCGAGATCCTAGTCGAGGGCGGCGAGCGCGTTGGCATCCCTGGCTTGATGCGTCCGACCGGCAGCCGCAACGTCATCGATCGGATGGCACAGGCGATCGTCCATGACCGCGCGGCGCGCGCGAGTCTGCCGCCGAGCTTTTCCCCCTCCCCGCTGGCTGAGGTGGTTTTGCTGTCGGATTTGTGGAGCGCTTTTGCCGACGTCCGGCAAACACTCACGCAACTTTCGGGCAGCGGGGCGCGCGGTCATGTCGTTCAAGTCGTCGATCCCGCGGAAGAAACTTTCCCTTATTGGGGACGCATCGAGTTTATCGAGCCGGAAGGCGGCGGACGCGTGACCGCCGGCCGGGCGCAAGTCTGGCGCGACGATTACCGGGAACGCGTGCAACGTCACCGCACGCAAATCCGCGCCGAGACCGACCGCCTGGCCTGGAGTTTCATTATTCACCGCACCGACCACGCCGTAGCCGAGTTGCTGCTGGCGCTGCACGCACGGATCGGCGCTGCGTTTCGTGCTGATGACTCGCATTTACCGGTCCGGGCCACAGCGAGGATTTCGGCATGATTGGCGCAATGGCGCTCGGATTCGCCGAACCTCTCGTGTTGGTCGGATTGCTGACATTGCCGGTGCTGTGGTGGCTGTTGCGGCTCATTCCGCCGCGGCCGCGTCGGGTGAACTTCCCGCCAACGCGCCTGCTCCTGGAAATCGCGCCGCGAGAGGAAACCCCTGCCCGCGCGCCTTGGTGGCTCACGCTGATGCGGCTCGCACTTGCCGCGCTTGTCATCATCGCCGCAGCCGGTCCGCTATGGAATCCGCCGCTGGCGGCAACAAAGAGCAAGGCGCCGATCGCGCTCATGATCGACGACGGCTGGACGGCGGCCAGCAATTGGAATGCGCGGCTGCGCACGGCCGACGATATTCTGGCGCGAGCGGAAAACGACCACCGCCCGGTCGCGCTCATTCCGCTGTCCGAAGGCACCCGCGATATTTCATTTGCGACCGCCGGCTCCGTGCGCGTTCGCCTGCATCAGATCGTGCCCAAGCCGTACACGCTCGACCGCAGCGACGCGCTCCCCGCCATCAAGCGCTTCCTTGGCAACGTTCATGACGTCGAATTGGTCTGGCTGTCCGATGGCGTCGATCTCGGCCGTGGCGCCGACTTTGTGAAGAGTCTCGCTCAGGCCATCGGCAACCGTCCGATGACCATCGTCGCCGGCGGGACCCCGCAACCGCTGGCGCTGACGGCGGCAGACAATGCCGCCGGCGCGCTCAGCGTGAAAGTTTTGCGCGCGACGTCCGGCGCGGCCGCGAATGGAACCGTCCGGGCGCTCGATCTGAAGGGGCTGACGCTCGGCGAAGCACCGTTTGCCTTAAAGCCCGCCGACCGGGAAACCGAGGCGCGTCTCGAGTTGCCGGTGGAAATCCGCAACGACATCGCGCGACCTGGAGATCTCGGGAGAGCGCTCGTCCGGAGCGGTGCAACTGCTCGATAAGCGCTCCAATCGACGCACCGTGGGCGTCGTGTCCGGCGCCACCACCGATACGTCGCAGCCGCTCTTGTCGTCGAGTTATTACATCACCCGCGCGCTCGGCCCGTTCGCCGACGTCCGTCTCGCCCAAGGGGAGTTGCCGGCCGACGCCGTCGGGCATTTCCTCGATCAAAACTTGCCGGTCCTCATTCTCGCCGACGTGGGCACCGTGGCGGGAGACGCGCACGACCGGCTTGCGCGCTGGATCGAAGATGGCGGCGTGCTCGTGCGGTTCGCCGGTCCCCGGCTCGCCGCTTCCGACGATGATCTGGTGCCGGTGCGGTTGCGCCGCGGCGGCCGCATTTTGGGCGGCAGCTTGAGTTGGGACAAGCCGCAACCGCTGGCGGCGTTTTCGCATGAGAGCCCATTCAACGGTTTGAGCGTTCCCAACGATGTGACGGTCAAACGCCAAGTGCTGGCCGAACCCGATGCGGCATTGACCGAAAATACCTGGGCGACGCTCGCCGACGGCACACCCTTGGTGACCGCGGCGCGGCGCGGCAAGGGTCTGATCGTATTGTTTCACGTTACCGGCGACACGCGCTGGTCGGATTTGCCCCTGTCCGGCACCTTTGTTGACATGCTCAAACGCATTGTCGCGCTCGCCAGCACCACAACGGTAGCCAAAGCTTCGAACGCGCCAAAGCATGTTCAAGATGTAGCCCCGCCGACCCGCGTGCTCGACGGCTTTGGCAGTTTCATCCCGCCGCCATCGACGGCGCGGCCGGTGCCCAAGGATTTTTCCGGCAGCGCCAGCGCGGAACATCCGCCCGGATTCTACGGGCCGCCGGAAAGTCCGCTGGCGATCAATACGTTGGCGGCAGCGGACCGGTTGGCGCCGCTCGATTTCTCAGCGCTCGTTCACGCCAATCATGAAATATATCGCAAGACTGAACCCCGCGATCTGCGGGGGCCCATCTTGCTCGCCGCGCTTGCCCTGTTCCTGCTGGACTCTTTGGTGGTGCTCTACCTGGGCGGCGGCTTGACGCGACTTGTGCCTCGTCTATCGCGTGCCGGCGCGGCGATTGTGCTCGTGATCGGCGCCCTGGCGCTCGCCATGCCGCGCGGCGACGCGCAAGATTTGCCGAACGGCGTCCCGGCTGCCGCGCTCGAAACGAAGCTCGCCTATGTGGTCACCGGCAACCAGGACGTCGATTCCATCAGCAAGGCCGGCCTCGGCGGCCTCACCCTTTTCCTCGCGCAACGGACCGCGCTTGAAGCCGGCGAACCGGTCGGGTTGGACATCGCGCGCGACGAGCTTGCGTTCTATCCGCTGATCTACTGGCCGATCGTTCCAGGCGCCGCCCGCCCGCCCGAGCAGGCCCTCAAGCGCATTGATTCTTACATGAAACAGGGCGGCACCGTCCTGTTCGACACCCGCGATGCGGTTGTTGCGCCGCCTGGGCCGGGTGGCACGACGCAAAGCGCCGGGATGCTTGAACTGCGCAAAATCCTCTCCTCGCTCGATATTCCCGAGCTTGAGCCGGTGCCCCGCGATCACGTTCTGACCAAGACCTTCTACCTTTTGCGCGACTTCCCGGGCCGCTTCAGCACCGGTCAACTGTGGGTGGAAGCGTTGCCGGCCGTCAATGACGACGACGACGCCTCGCGCCGTCCCGCCAGAGGAGGCGACGGCGTTTCTTCCATTCTGATTACGTCGAACGATTTCGCAGGCGCCTGGGCCATGCAGCCCGACGGCCAACCGATGCTGCCGATGGTCGAGGGCGAGCCGCGCCAGCGCGAACTCGCCTTCCGCGCCGGCGTGAACATCGTGATGTACACGCTCACCGGCAATTACAAGGCCGATCAGGTGCACGTGCCGGCTCTGCTCGAACGGCTCGGCCAATAGGAGGGCCGATTGAATCTAGGTGTCGCGTTTGCTCCCCTTGTCGGCCCCGGGATTCTCTGGGCCGCCGGCGGCGTGGCCGTCGTCCTGTCGCTGCTCCTTTTCATTGCGCGCAGCCGCAGCGCCGTCGTTCGCGTGCTCGGATTGGCGCTCATCGTGCTGGCGCTCGCCAATCCGTCATTCACGCGCGAGGATCGCGACCCGCTTTCGTCGATCGCCGTCGTTGTGGTCGATAAGAGCCCGAGCCAGAACTTCGGCGATCGCGCCAAACAGACGGAAGCGGCGCGGGCTGCGGTCACGGCACGGCTAAGCCATGTTCCCGGCCTCGAAGTGCGGGTGGTCGAAGCCGGCCAATCGGACGGCGAAACCGACGGCACGCGGTTGTTTAATGCGCTTGGTACGGCACTTGCCGACGTGCCTCCCGATCGTGTCGCCGGCGCCATCATGATTACCGACGGCCGCGTGCATGATGTGCCGGCGGACGCGAGCGCGCTCGGCTTTGCCGCGCCCGTTCACGCCCTGATCACCGGCAGCAAGAATGAACGCGACCGCCGCGTCAAACTTATCGCGGCCCCCCGCTTCGGCATTGTCGGTCAATCGCAAACCGTCACTTACGAGGTCGATGATCAAGGAGGCAACGAGCCGACCGCGACCGTCACCGTGCGGCGCGATGGCGATGTTCTGGAAACGCGCGATGTTCGTGTCGGGGTGCCGCAGCGCGCGGACATCGCAATTCCACACGCTGGCCAGAATCTCGTCGAAATCGAAGCCTCGCCGCTCGCCGGCGAACTTACTCCCGTCAACAACCGCGCCGTGGTTGCCATCGACGGAGTGCGCGACAAGCTGCGCGTTCTCCTTGTTTCCGGGGAACCCAATCCCGGAGAACGCACGTGGCGCAACCTTCTTAAATCCGACGCATCGGTCGATCTCGTTCATTTCACGATTTTGCGTCCGCCGGAGAAGCAGGACGGCACTCCCATCAACGAGCTGTCGCTCATTGCCTTTCCGACGCGCGAGCTGTTCCAGCAAAAGATCGGAGAGTTCCAGCTCATTATTTTCGACCGTTACGCCCGCCAGGGCGTATTGCCCATGATCTATTTCGACAACATCGCCCGCTATGTCCGCGACGGCGGCGCGGTGCTGGTGGACGCGGGCCCCGATTACGCCAGTTCGACCAGCCTTTGGCGCACCCCGCTCGATTCCATTCTGCCCGCCGAGCCGGACGGCAACGTGACCGAACGCGCTTTTCGCCCCGAACTGACCGAACTCGGCAAGCGTCATCCGGTCACGCGCGATCTCGAAGGCTCCGAAAGCGACCCGCCGCATTGGAGCCATTGGTTCCGCGTGGTTGATACGCGAAATCCGACTGGCACAACCGTGATGCAAGGCCCAGACAACGAGCCGCTGCTGGTCTTGGCGCGTCAAGGCGAAGGCCGCGTGGCCTTGCTGTTGTCCGACCAACTCTGGCTATGGGCGCGCGGATTCGAAGGTGGCGGCCCCCATCTCGATCTGCTGCGCAGGCTCTCGCATTGGCTGATGAAGCAACCTGATCTGGAAGAAGAGGCGCTCCGGCTCACGGTGCACGGTCACGAACTGCTGGTGCGGCGGCAGACGATGGCGGACGAAGTGTCGGAGGTCACGCTGACCTCGCCCTCCGGAGCGAACCGGACGTTGAAACTGAGGCCGACCGAGGCGGGAGTTTGGGAAGCGACCGTCACGGCAAACGAACTTGGCTTGTGGCGCGCGACCGACGGCAAGCTCAACGCGCTGGTCAATATCGGGCCGGCCAATCCTCGGGAATTTGCCGAAGTCACCTCGACCACGGATGTGCTCGCGCCAATCACCGCAGCGACCGGCGGCGATTCGCGCCGGCTCGACGAGGGCAGCGGCGTGAACGTGCCCCGTATTCTCGCCGTGCGCTCCGGCGACACCTATAAAGGCGGCGACTGGATCGGCTTGAAAATGCGCGACGCCAGCGTCGTGCGCGGCATCGGGGTGCTGCCGGTATTCGCCGGATTGCTTGGCTTGCTTCTGCTGCTCGGAAGTCTCGCCGGGACCTGGGCGCGCGAGGGGCGCTGAACGGCCCTTACGGGCGCGCTTTTACGCTTACCGCCCGCGCAGCCTCTGCGTTTGGTGTCGTGTTCTCTGTCGGTGCTAACTAAAGTCTAGGCCTATTATGGGCAAACCGGAATTCAAAACTACAGAGAAGAGTCGGGGTTAAAACATTATGGGCGCGGAAATCAACGCGCCCAAGCAGGAGCACCCAGACCTGCCCATCGTGAGGATTTCCGGCCACGGCAATATCGAGACCGCTGTTTCGGTCATTAAGCGCGGCGCTAACGCGGGCCGAGCTGATTGATTAAGGTCGCGGGGTACCGGCCCCTTTTTGCCAACGCTGGCGCAAGACAAAATATCTTGTTCAGTTTCTGATGATCCTAAATTCTTCGCGGACGCGTAATACCAAACTGCTGCGGAGCCGGCCCGTCTTCTTAAGTCGGGCAATGATTTAATTCATCTTCTGCTGCCCGATCCGTGTCAGCTTGTTGCCATTCACCGAAAAGTTAAGCACGCGAATGTGATCCAGGAGCAATCTGCCAGGCATCGGAACAACGTTAGGGCAACAAGATTTAATGAGACGAAAATAGGAGCCTAACTAATGTAAACAGGAGCGTAAACAATGAAGCGAAAGCGCAGAACGAGCAAAGCCGCTCAGGCCATCGGCGCCGCGGGCATACTATCAATCGCAGGCCCAGCGACCGCATTAGCATCTATCCCAGCAACAAATTATAGCGAGCCCAGCACTCGCGACACGGACTTGCTAGCGGGCGATGAATTCCCGGTAGCGTACCTCGGCACGTTCGACGCCCAGAACGAGGAAATCGAGGGCCAGAGGTTTTGCATTCCACGCCGCATCAATGGACAGATCATCTGCGCGCCACTCTTTAACAAGGCCGGGGGTGGTGCTGCTGCTGTGGGTAGCACTCAGGGCGACGAGAGCATCACTGAGCGCTTGATCAACAGCCACGGTGCATGACAGCCGGGTAGTGGGAGGGAAATATAGTGGGAGGGAAATATGAACAGCGGAACTTTCGCGGCGTTCGTGATCCTTTCTGCGTTGTGCCTAGCCGGGCAAGCCAGCGCGAAGAGTGACACCGAGTTGCCAGTGGGCGTTCGACCACTCGAGGCACAAGCGGTCACAGCGCTCTATGCAAATAAAACAGTGAAGTTTCCGGACGCCAAGACCGGGGGCTTCAAATTTTATTTCGCGCCGAACTACACCATCGCCGCCTATGCGGAGGACGGCAGCAGCATCGGCGCGGGCCGCTGGCACGTCGCGGACAATGAAATGTGCATGGAAACGCGCTGGCGCAGCAGATTGACCTCGCGATCTCGGCCCTATCGATCGTGTTATGCCTGGTTCACCGACGGTGGCGCCGACTGGACCCGCGTCACGCGCGGGCCGCTGCGCGGAAATGTCTACAAAGGCGACGCAAAGCTCGTCAGCTCGGGCGATCAAGTCGGTGGTGCTGTCGCCAAAATAAAAGCCACCCTGGCGAACGTGAAGTTCCGGCCGAAGCGATAAGGCCGCGTTTGCCGAGCTGAAGATGGGCCGAAGTGAAGGAAGCAACGGCCTAAATGAGCGCTGGGCCGGAGTGCCAGCAGCTCTACGCCCTCAACCTGCGCCTGCACCTGCGCCGCGCGCGCCGTGACGGTGTTTCGAACCGGTCGGTTGTGGAGATGGCAACAAAACGCAAGGCCCACAATGCCGCGAACGGGGACGCATTCGGTGCGGCGCGAACCGTGAACCTCGGCAATCTACGGATCATCAACGATCGCTTCGTGTTGGATGTTTGCTCCGGCACATTCCATCGGCTCAGCGAGACGGCGGCGTTCATCCTCGCCGAGTTGCAGCGCCAGACGCCGCTGGCTGTGCTCGTTTCCGCGTATGCGAAGCGCTACGACATATCGCCGGCCATCGCCGAGCGTGATGTCGAACTGTTTCTGAATGATTTGAGCAAATGAAGCCGATGTCCAAACGCCTGGTTATCGCGGTAAGTGGTTTGCATCGCGGCAATAATCCTCAACCGGGTCCCGCGGTGATTCACAGCATAAGGCGCTGCTATCCCTCGGCGATGGTAATCGGGCTGTCATACGATCCAATGGAGAGCGGGCTTTTCAGCTGCGGTCTCGACGCGGTCGATGCCGCATACTTAATGCCGTTTCCGGCCGCCGGCGCGAACGCGCTCATTCGCCGGCTCGATGAAATCCACCGAGCGTATCACCTCGATATTGTCATTCCCTGCCTTGATGCGGAGATACCCAATTACTTCGCGCTCGCTGCCGAATTGAAAATGCGCAGGATCAGGGTGGCGCTGCCGACCGCCAACGCCTTTGCTCGGCGCAGCAAGGCGAGCCTGACACGGCTTGGCAGGGACGCCGCCGTCACGGTGCCGCCGACAATCGTCGCGAGCGATTTGCATTCGCTCCGGGTTGCGTGCGTGCGAATAGGCTATCCGCTGTACCTGAAAGGCCCCCTGTGCGAGGCTCGTTACGTCACCAGTCCGGCCGAATTGGCGAGAGCTTTTCATCAGCTCACGGCAGTCTGGGGCGCTCCGGCGATCGCGCAAGCGCCGGTCGCCGGTGAGGAATACGACGTGGTTGGCCTAGGTGACGGCAAGGGCGGCCTCGTTGGCTGCTGCGCCATTCGTAAGATGATGCTGACCGACAACGGCAAGGCGTTCTCCGGCGTGGTCGTCACTGACCCGCTGTTACAGGCGCAAGTGGAACGGATCATTAAGACGCTGCGCTGGCGCGGACCGTTTGAACTTGAGTTTGTAAAAGGCGCGCATGGTCACGCGCTAATCGAAATGAACCCGCGCTTCCCGGCCTGGGTCGATTTTCCCTCGCAGATAGGCTGCAACCTCCCGGCCGCGTTGGTGGCAACGCTGATCTCGCGCACGCGGGTACCGATCGCGCCTTGCAAGGCCGGCCGCATGTTCATTCGTCATTGCGTCGACCTTGCCGGCGATATCGTTCAATTTGCGGACCTGTCGGTGACCGGCGCGAGAAGCAAGCCTTCGGAGGTTTTGCCATGAGATATACGCCCCCGGTCATCACCGGTGAGCTTGGCCGCTTCGGCGGGGCCACGGTGGCGCGCAACGCTTTTGCACAGCACCCAGAGGCGCGGGTCTGTGCGGCGATCGATAAAATCGATGTCGAGCAACTGGTGCAAAGATTCGGCTCACCGCTTTTTGTATTCTCGGAACATGCGGTGCGCGCAGCCGCGCGCCGTGCGCGCAGGGCGTTCAATGCGGTTTATCCCGACGTCACGTTCGCTTGGTCGTATAAGACCAACTACCTCAAAGGGATCTGCAACATCTTTCATCAGGAAGGTTGGATCGCCGAAGTCGTTTCCGAATTTGAATATCGCAAGGCTGAGCAGGCCGGCATTGCCGGGCGCGACATCATTTATAATGGCCCGCACAAATCCCGGGCAAGCCTTGAGCTCGCGTTGGCGCAAGGCGCCCTCGTACAAATCGACAACTGGGATGAGCTGGGTCTGATCGAACAAATCGCTGCGACGATGCAGCATCGCGTGAACGTGGGCATCCGTGTTTGGCTCGACACGGGCCTGGCGCCCGTCTGGTCCAAGTTCGGCTTTGCGTTAGCCAACGGCGAGGCCGGGCGAGCGGCCTTGCGGGTCCTCGCCAATCCGCGATTGATGCTGCATACGCTGCATATTCACATCGGCACCCATGTTCTTGATCCGCGCGCGTATGCGGTAGCGGCAAACCGCCTTATCGCGCTGCGCGAGATGCTGCGCAGCGCAACAGGCCATCTCGTCCCTTGCGTCAATCTTGGTGGCGGATTTCCGTCGCTTAGCTTGCTGCACGGCATGAGTGGTCCAGTGGAACTGGTGGTGCCGCCGATTGAGAACTATGCCGCGGCAATCGCCAGCGTGCTCACTGAGCTGCCGCGCCGACAAAGACCGCAGCTTCGTCTGGAAACCGGTCGATATTTAATTGATGACGCGGGCTTCTTAATCACGTCGGTTATCGCGGTCAAAGGCGCTGATCTGGCGGCTGTCACCACAAAAGCGGATTTCTTGCTCGGCGAGCATGGCCGCGGCAGCTATATCGTCGATGCCGGCGTCAATATTCTCTACACCGCCACCTGGTTCAGAATTGGCGTGACCCCGGCGCGAGCGAGCCGCCTGCCGGACAATGTGGTCAAGCTCTATGGTTCTTTGTGCATGAACGTCGATGTTATTCGCGAAGCGGTCGAACTGCCGCCGCTCGAAGTTGGCGACCGGCTCGTACTGCATCCGGTCGGCGCCTACAACCTGACGCAGTCGATGCAATTTATCGCGCTGCGGCCGGCCGTAGTTCTGATCTGCCGTGATGGCTCCGTCAGGGTGATCCGGCGCCGCGAGGAACTATTCGATATCGAGCGTGGCGAGGAATTACCCGAACATCTAAAGCTTGATCGCAACGTGCCGAGCGCCCGAGGCAAATACGAGCGACGACGAGAGCTCTCCGCAGCGACGCGGGGAATTCGCGTCGCTGATCCGAGCCGCCCGGCCGCCACTGCTTTGCGCGGTCGCCGTCATCCGCTGGATATTGATACATCAGAGAATCAGACGCGGGCTGGCCCAACTGTGCGCGTGATAGACGGCCTACGGCACGAAAGCACCCAGCATCCGACTGCACGAACGCGGCCCTGCTCGACACGCTCAACCGTCACAGAGGCAAAGGCCAGCAAACGGTGACAGCCAGGGAATAAGCTTCTCGTGCTGAACAGGAAGCCGAAAGGCAGACGCCGACGCACCTTTGGCCCGCGCCGATGATGCCGGCGGCGTTCGCGGGTGAGACTGGCGAACATGCAACGATGCCTTGCTTCACCGCATCCGCGGCGAGATCTTACCATCGTGCCAGATCGGCAGATGCGCTTCGACTAAGGGAACTTAGTTGGGAGGCGAGGCGTTACTGGCGCGCCGCGGCGCGGTCGTGCCACATGGTCGCAACTTTCGGAGAGCACTGATCCGCCGCTGACGATGTTGCGGTTGGAGCCGATGCCGTTCGGCCGCCGCCCTCCGCGCTCCATCCGGGTGGTCGCATATTCGGAGAGGGTGCCGTGCGTGTCGATGTGCCCAAGGCGGGTGGTATTCCGGAAAATCCGCGCGGCGGTCGCGAGGAAGGCCGTTATGCGACCGCTGCCGGCAGTCGATCAAAATTCCCCATAAAATCATCGAAAGCAGCGCGCATATGCGCGCTCCGAACTCATGCGGCCGCCCCCAACCGCCTGGCAGCGCACTATGCCGATTAGCCAACGAGCCATTCGCGTCCTGCGCAGGCGGGATAAACGGCCCGATGACGTCTGATGGAGGCCTCTCATAAATCGACGCAACCTGCTTTTGACGACCGCCCGGACCGCGATCCTTGCCGCATTCGGCACGATCACCGGCGCGCGAGCACAGACGCCGATCGACAGCCGCACGGTGTTGCCAATTCCGCAGGCCAGAATTTCATCTCCTCCGGTTCTCGATGCCCGCAACGCGCAGGCGCCGACCATCCAGCCGTTGCGCGCGCCGCAGGGAGCACCCAACATCGTGATCGTACTGATCGATGACATGGGCTTCGGCGCATCCAGTGCCTACGGCGGCCCGTGTAACATGCCCACTACGGAACGGCTCGCGCAGGGAGGGCTGACGTACACGCGGTTTCATACGACCGCGCTCTGTTCGCCCACGCGCCAGGCCATGCTGACTGGACGCAACCATCATTCCGTCAACATGGCATCGATCACCGAAATGGCCACGGGCTTTCCGGGCTACACATCGGTGCGGCCGGACAGTGCCGCCACGATTGCTCAAGTACTCAAGCTCAACGGCTACAACACCGCCGCCTTCGGCAAGATGCACCAAACTCCGGTGTGGGAAACCAGCGCCTCTGGGCCCTTCGATCGGTGGCCAACCGGTGACGGCTTCGAACGGTTCTACGGGTTTCTTGGCGGCGAAACCAACCAGTGGCAGCCGAACTTGGTCGACGGGACAGAAGCGGTGCCGACGCCGGACGAGCCCGGATACCATTTGAGCGCGGACCTCGCCGCACGCGCGATCGCCTACATGCGCGAGCAGAAGGCGATGACCCCCGATAAGCCGTTCTTCGTCTATATGGCGTTTGGCGCAGCCCACTCGCCGTTCCATGTGCCCCAGCCATATATCGACAAGTATCGCGGCAAATTCGACCTGGGCTGGGACCGGCAGCGCGAGCAGACGTTTGCCCGGCAGAAGCAGCTCGGCGTCATTCCGCAGGACGCGCAATTGACGAAACGGCCGGAGGAAATTCCGGCTTGGGACTCGCTGTCCACCGATCAAAAACGCGTAGCGGCACGCTTGATGGAGACCTACGCGGGTTTCGCGGAGCATACCGACGCCCAGGTCGGGCGCATGGTGGACGCGCTGCAGGCAATGGACGCTCTGGATAACACCGTGTTCCTTTACATTCTGGGGGACAACGGGGCGAGCGGCGAAGGCGGCCCCTACGGCGCACTCAACGAAATCGCGGCGCTGAACGGGATTGTGCAGACCACGGAGCAAATCCTGCCGCACCTCGACGAGATCGGCGGTCCGATGACGCATTGCCACTACCCTGTCGGGTGGGCGCACGCGATGGACACGCCCTACCAATGGACGAAGCAGGTCGCTTCCCATTGGGGCGGCACGCGCAACGGCATGATCGTTTCCTGGCCCGCGGTCATCAAGGCAAAGGGCGAATTACGCAATCAATTTTGCCACGTGATCGATGTTGTGCCGACCATTCTTGAGGCGGCGAAGATCCCAGCGCCGGCGTTCGTGGACGGCATTCAGCAGCAGCCCATCGAGGGCATCAGCTTCGCCTATTCGTTCGATGACCCAAACGCGTCCGATCGGCACACAACCCAGTATTTCGAGATGTTGGTCAATCGCGGTATCTATCACGCGGGGTGGACAGCTTGTACGAGGCACGGCATCCCCTGGCTCATGACCGCTAAGCTCCCGAAAATCCAGGACGACGTTTGGGAGCTTTATGCCCCCGACGACTGGACGCAGGCGAACAACGTCGCCGCGCAAAATCCCGCGAAATTGCAGGAGCTACAGCAGCTCTTCGTGTTGGAGGGCGCCAAATACAACGTGTTCCCGCTGGATGATCGCAGAAGTGAACGGGCAATCCCAAGCATGGCCGGGCGACCTGATCTGCTGGCGGGGCGGACGTCGCAGACGTTGTACCCCGGCATGAGTTCATCTGAATGAGAACACGGTTCTCGCCATCAAGAACAGATCGCACGCGGTCACCGCCGAGATCACCGTGCCCGATGGCAAGGCGAGCGGCGCCATTATCGCGCAGGGCGGGCGGTTCGGCGGCTGGGCTCTGTATCTGCGGAGCGGGGTGCCGGCCCACGTCTACAACTTTTTCGGCTTCGAGCGCGTGTATGCGCGTGCGGCGCGGCCATTGACGCCGGGCAAGCACACTATCCGCTACGAGTTCAAATATGACGGTGGCGGCGTCGGCAAGGGCGGCATGGGGACGCTGTTCGTCGATGGCGAGCAGGTGGGCGGGGCGCGTTTGTCGCGCACCGTGCCGTTCATGTTCTCACTGGAGAGCACCGATGTCGGCATCAATCACGGCTCTCCGGTCACCGAGGATTATGAGACGCCCTTTGGTCGCTTCACCGGCGAGATTTCCTGGGTGCGAATCGATATCGACAAGGAAGTTTCTGAGGACGCAGCCGGCGAGGAAGAGGCCCTCGCTGGGAGGTCATGAATGCTTCGTTGGGTGCGCGCTGCGATGTCTGAGTGCACGCCCTAATCCGTACGGACCGGTCCGGAGACGCCCTCGAAGGCGCCCTCGGCAAGCTCGGCAACGAGCAGGCGCGCCGGATCGACGGGACCGGGCATGACGACCAGCCCGGGCGGGATGCGTTTAAATCCGCATTTGCCGTAATAGGGTTCGTCCCCCACCAAGAGCACGAGGCGGTGTCCTTGGGTCGTCGCCTCGGCAAGTGCGTGTTTGATCAGCGCCTGGCCGACGCCGCGTTCGCGGAACGGCGGCTCCACGGTCAGGGGACCGAGCAACAGCGCTTTGCTCTCGCCGATACGGATCGGCGACAGCCGCACCGAGCCGACCAGAAGCGTGCCGATCCGCGCCGTAAATGACAGATCGAGGCAGTGCGCGACTTGCTCGCGGAGACGATATGCAGTCTTGGCATAGCGTCCCGGACCGAATGTCCGCTCATGCAAACGCGCGATTGCCGAGGCATCGCGCTTGGTTTCCTGCAAGATGGTGAGCGAAATGTCGGTCATGGCGTCGCCGCCTAGCATCTGCGCCGACGCTGGTCCAGCCGAAGATGCGGCCGTTGGAAGGCGCCCATCTGTCACCGACCCGGCAAATGCTTACATTGGAGGCTCAGACTTAGCGGAGACGGACCGATGGGCCTACTTGTCGATGGCGCGTGGCGTGACGTGGATATGCGCGTTCAGGACAATGGCCGTTTCGTCCGCAAACCTACGGCCTTCCACAATTATGTGACCGCCGACGGCAGTCCGGGCCCGACCGGCAAAGGTGGTTTTCCCGCGGAAGCGGGCCGCTATCACCTCTACGTCTCGCTGGCATGCCCCTGGGCGCATCGCACGTTGATCTTCCGCAAGCTGAAAAAGCTCGAGGACGTGATCTCGGTCTCGGTGACGGTCGCGCTGCTCGGCAAAAAGGGATGGGAATTCGGCACCGAGCCGGGCGCGACGGGCGACACCGTCAACGGCAAATCGACGCTGGCCGATATCTATGTCCTCTCCGATCCGCAGTACAGCGGGCGCGTCAGCGTACCGGTGCTGTGGGACAAGAAGCAGCGTGTCATTGTCAACAACGAATCCTCGGAAATCATTCGCATGCTGAATTCGGCGTTTGACGCCTTCACCGATGTACGCACTGATTTCTACCCGGCTGCACTGCGGAGCGAGATCGACCGCATCAACGACCTCGTTTACGAGACCGTCAACAACGGCGTCTATCGCGCCGGTTTTGCAGCTACGCAATCTGCCTATGAGGAGGCCGCGCGAGCGCTGTTCGCGACGCTCGATCAGATCGAAGAGCGGTTATCGCGGCAGCGTTATCTCGCGGGCGGGCAGTTCACCGAGGCGGATTGGCGGCTGTTCACCACATTGGTGCGGTTCGATGCGGTCTATTACAGCCACTTCAAATGCAACGTGCGGCGCATCGTCGATTATCCGAACCTCTGGAATTATCTGCGCGAGCTTTATCAAATCCCGGGCGTGGCCGAGACCGTCAGCCTCGATCATATCAAGCGGCACTATTACGGCAGCCATCGCAACGTAAATCCGACCGGCATTGTGCCGATCGGACCGCGTCTTGATTTTTCACAGCCACACGACCGCGGCCGATTTACCTAAAAAGGTATGAGCCGCGCCCGGTTGACGGGCGCGGCAGAGTTGTTCCGTTGCAGCGGCTGGCTACCAACCCCAGCCTCCACCCCAGCCTCCACCCCAACCGCCATTCCAACCTCCACCCCAACCGCCATTCCAACCCCCACCCCAACCGGCGCTACAAAGGCCCGGGTTGAGGTACGGATCGCAGTAGCCGGGGCTGCCAGCGAAGCCATAGAGACCGGCCAGGCCGACGCCTAAGCCTACGCCCGGCCCCCATCCCCAACCTGCACCGGCGAAGCGCCGGCCGGGGCCAATCCACCGATTGCCCCACCGATTGCCGACCCAGCCGCCGGCGAAGCGATTGCCGGCCCAGCCACGTGCGGCCCAGCCACGTCCGACGAAGCGGGCGCCGGTCCAGCCGGGCCTACCGACAAAGCGGCCGGTGGCAGCAAAATTGCGACCGGCAAAATTGCGGCCCGCCACAAAATTCCGGCCCGCCGCAAAATTCCGACCCGCCGCAAAATTGCCGGCATGGGCTCCCGCAAAACCACCGCCACCACCGCGGACACCGCCATGGGTGAACGCCATTGCACCGGTAGTCATGGCAGCAGTTCCAAGAGCTGCCGCCGCCGCGACTGCAAGGATCTTTTTCCGCATGAAACGCTCTCCATATTTTGCGCGCCCTCAGCCCACGCAATTTGAGTCAAGTTCGCTACAACTCATATGGTTGCCACGGGGGCTGAACCGCGCTCCCCCCATATGGTTGCCACGGCGACCGCCCGTCACGGCTAATTGACACGGTTTAAGCAAACAGAGTTGACGATTGGCTCCAGGATGGTTTCACCGTCGGTTCACCGTCGGTTTACCACCACTCGGCAGCCGGCCGGCCTTCGAAAAATTCGCCGATCCGCGCGCGTGTTCCGCGCGTCGTTTCTGCCGGCAGCGCAGTCGGCGGGAAAAAGCCGTGCGCAATGATTTCCTTGTTCGGTTGCGGCGGCGCGCTTTGGTGGAACGAACGCACGACGTAGAGCGCGA
Source organism: uncultured Alphaproteobacteria bacterium (assembly GCA_963835195.1). Classification (GTDB taxonomy): domain Bacteria; phylum Pseudomonadota; class Alphaproteobacteria; order Rhizobiales; family Xanthobacteraceae; genus BOG-931. Next base: position 60,651 of record CAWIEY010000009.1, on the reverse strand, counting down.
CGTGGTCGCGTCGTGAGATGCGGCGATTGAAATAAATTCCGAACAGAACCGGCTGATCGCCAAGCTCAATATTGCCCTCCTCGCGCAATTCACGGGTCAGCGCCGCCATCAAGCTTTCGCCGGCCTCGACCCCGCCGCCCGGCAAATGCCAGCCCGAGACGTAACTGTGCTTGACGAGGAACACGCGCCCGGTTCCATCGACCACCAAAGCGCGAACCCCTACGGTCAACCCTCTGGCGAAACGCCAATAGAAGTGCATGCCGCGCTGCATCGCCAACTCAAGGAAACGGGGCGCCACGGGCGGCATATCGATTTTCCTGCCGGAGGACATGCGACCTCGGACTTCAGACTTCAGACTTCACTGGCTCGACAGCGAACCACGCAAGCACTTTTGCAGGACTTAAATTGCTTGCCTAACCCCCTGGGCACAAGTTTAGAAGCATTCTAATATTGGTCCCGCGGAGGCCGGCCCTTGAAGAAATTCTCTGATCTCACCGAGCAGGAAATCCTTGCGCTTGCGGTCGCCAACGAAGACGAGGACCATCGGATTTATCGGTCATTCGCGGGCGCTTTGCGCGGGTCATTCCCGGACACCGCCGGCATGTATGACCGGATGGCCGAGGAAGAAATCGGCCACCGCGACATGTTGCTCGAACTTTATCGCAAGAAGTTCGGGGATTTTCTGCCGCTGATCCGGCGCCAGGACGTGAAGGGCTTCGTCGTACGCCGGCCCATTTGGCTCAATCGGCCGCTGGGATTGGACGCCGTGCGCAAATTCGCCGAGGAAATGGAATTCGAGACGGCGCGCTTTTACCGGCGCGCCGCGGAATCGGCGCGCGACATCACCACACGCAAGCTGCTCACCGAGCTTGCCGCCGCAGAAGACAAGCACGAGAAGCTCGCTCAGGAACTCGGCGAGAAACTCACGCCCGGCGCACGCGCCACCGAGGACGAGACGGCGCGAAGAATGTTCGTGCTGCAATACGTGCAGCCTGGGTTGGCCGGTCTGATGGACGGGTCCGTGTCCACTCTGGCTCCATTATTTGCCGCCGCCTTTGCGACCCATAATACCTGGGCGACATTTCTGGTCGGACTGGCGGCGGCTGTCGGAGCAGGCATCTCTATGGGCTTCGCCGAGGCATTGTCCGACGATGGCTCGCTCACCGGCCGCGGGGCGCCGCTGGTGCGCGGCGTGGTTTGCGGAGTGATGACCGCGCTCGGCGGGCTTGGCCATACCCTGCCCTATCTCATTCCGCATTTTTACGCCGCCACGGTGCTGGCGTTCGCCGTGGTTGCCTTCGAGCTTGCGGTGATATCCTGGATCCGCACCCACTACATGGATACGCCGTTTCTCCAGGCGGCTTTTCAAGTTGTGGTCGGCGGGGTGTTGGTCTTCGCCGCCGGCATCCTCATCGGCAGCTCTTAATCCGGCCGCGGACTTCCCGGGTGGCGCGCGCATAATTCGCGGTGCATGATCCTGCGATGTTTGTGCTCGCTCAACTTTCCGATCTTCATCTTTGGACGCCCCCGCGCTTTGCCGGTCTGATGAACAAACGCGGACTCGGTTTCATCAATTGGCATCGCAAACGCAAATATGTGCATCGCGTCGAAACGCTCGCGGCGATCACACGCGACCTCAAAAGCCTGACCGTCGACCACATTGCCGTCACCGGCGATCTCATCAACTTCTCGACCCCGAACGAATACCGGACCGCCCGCGGCTGGCTGGAAACCGTCGGACCGCCCGGCGACGTGACGGTTATTCCCGGCAACCACGACATCTACGTGCCTGCCGCGATCAAATGGCCGGCCGAGTTTTGGGGCGAATACATGCACGGCGACGCCGGCGCCGAGTCTGGCTCATTTCCGTTCGTGCGCCGGCGCGGGCGCGTAGCCTTGATCGCGCTGTCCTCGGCGTTGCCGACTGCGCCGTTTCTCGCCACCGGGTTCCTCGGCGAGCAACAACTTTCACGCTTTGCCGCCGCACTCGAGGAAACCCGCGGATTGTTTCGGGTGGTGCTGATCCATCACCCGCCGACGATTGCCGGCCGCCTGCATTTGCGGCGGCTCATCGACGCCGCCGACTTTCGCCGCGTGCTGGCGCAAAAGGGCGCCGACTTGGTCATTCACGGGCACGATCACGGCCATTCGCTCGTGTGGCTCGACGGCCCGGAGCACTCGATCCCGGCGGCGGGCGTGCCTTCCGCTTCGGCGAATGCGGCCCATGGCAGCGAAGATATCGCCGGTTACAATCTGTTCCGTATCGCCGAAGAGAACGGCGGGTTTAGCTGCGAGATGATCATGCGGCAGCGTACGCCCGACGGCGGTGTCGGCGAATTGGCGCGGCGGACGCTTCTTTAGGCCAAGCTCGCCAGGATCACGGCGGCCAACACCAGCGCCAGAAGACAGGCGAGAAAGCCGAGCGCGAAGGCGAGGAAGCTGCGGCGCCGACGCCGGCGCGTCTGGCGTTGCGCGCTCCGCCTGTCGACGCGCTCAAGGGCGAACTCTGAATCTTCGGCGAGCGCCCGCTCGCGCTCGACCAGCCGCCGCGCGACATAATCGGTCACCGCCTGTACGACGTCTGCGATCTCATGCGATTCCGCGAGCACACGGCGGCCGATGCGCGTGTCATAGAGAAATCGGTAGGTGCGCTTGTCGCGCCCCATCGCGACGTGTGCCACCGGATCGATCCAAAGCCTTGGCGTGTCCCCTCGGCTCAAGCCGCGGTCAAACAATTCCACTTCCGCCGGCATGCTCGCAAACAATGGATCGAGCGCCTCGTTGAGAAGTTCGAGCCGCGCCGCTTCCGCGTCGCGCAGATCAACGACCACGCTGGTGCGCTCAGCCGCCTCTATGCGGGCCTGATGCACCGCCTGCCGCAACGGCGAGGAAGGTGCGCCCTCACTCGCCTTCGCGGACTCACGCTTACGACCCCACATCACCCTGCCCTTCTGTCCTCGGCGGCACGATACACGCGCCTTGGCGCCCGCAGAAGTCCGACGACAACGTCATCCGATCGGATCGGCGCGCTCGGCCCGGCTCGTTCGCACGCGATGCTTCAACCGGAGATCGATCAGCCCTTTGCGGATTTCGTGAGGCCAGCCTTGGTATGGCGCCCTTGCTTCAGCCCACTATATTGCCCACATTATGAGTGGGCTGTTTTGTGGTTGACCTTTTTATAGCGGTTGATTGGATAAACAGCGACAACCGGCACGCAAAAGCCGGAGAGCCGCGGCTGGCGGCCGGGGAAAACGTCGAGGAATGGGGGTGTCATGAACGCCCAGCAATTGCTTCAGGAAATCTCGGATTACTGCCGGCAGAGCGGACTTGCGGAGTTCGACCTTCGGTCGCCGCGCGGTCAACGACGGAAAGCTTACGGCGCGGCTGCGTAACGGCGGCCGGATCACGACCGATACGCTCGACCGCATTCATGGCTTCATGGCTGCCCACCCGCCGTTGGGGCCTCGTCCCATCGTCATCGAGCGCCCGCGTGACAATCGGCCGGCGATGGCGCCGCCGCTGCAACCGCTAGCGGCGCCCGGCAAAGCCGGCGATCCGCAGCGGAATTTCCGCTTTTTCGACAACCGTCAAAAATACCTCCTCTTCGTCAATACCTGCAGCGAGAAGTGGGAAGTGGCGCATCGCGTCTCCGAAGAACTGGCGCACCTGCATCCGCGGCCGCCGGCGGTGCGTTTGTTCGATGCCGGCATCGGCGACGGCTCGGTGCTCACGCGGGTGATGCGTGCGACGCACGACCGTTTCCCGCACATGCCGTTCTACGTCGTCGGCAAGGAAATCAGCCTCGAGGACGTACGGCTCACGCTGCAGAAAATGTCTGACCGTTTCTTCGAACACCCCGCGACGGTCTTGGTCCTCACCAATCTCGCCTATGCGGACGCGCCGTCGCTGGCGGTGAAATCACTCAATGCCGCTTCGAGCCTGGTCTGGCATGAGCTGCCGTTGATCGGCAACTCCGCGCATCGGTTCGAAGAGCAGATCATGGATCTCGAACCGTTTCTCGGGCTCAACTGGAAAGCGGGCGTAAGCCCCCGCACCGGCAACCCGGTTTACGAACGTCCGGTGGTGCTGGTCATCTATCGCGAGGACCATCGTTTTTTGCTTGATCCCATTATTCCCAAGCCGGGCGGGACCGTCGCCAATTACGACCTGATCATCGCCTCGCAACCCTATCGCGCGCGCGCCTCGCTCGAATTCAAAGCCCAGCGTGTCATCGCGCCGCTGGCGCGGGCGTTGGGGCCGGGCGGCCGCTTGATCGCCATTCATTCGCACGGCCACGACCCGGGCATGGAAATCATTCAGAAAGTTTGGCCCGACGACCATCCTTTCATCCACGACCGGCATCAGATCCTCAAAGCGGTGAAGCATGAGCTCGGACAAGGCGGCCGCGATCTCAATTTCAACGCCTACGCCGACAATCGCTCGCTGTTTCGTTACGTCATGCACACACTGCCGTCGGAAATCTCCGAATCGATCGGTACCTCCACGCTATTCGCGGCGTGGAACGCGGCAATCTATGTCGCTCAGGTCGAGGATGATCGGCTCGGCGACGTCGTCGCCGACGGCCGTTATCTCGACGCCACACGCTCGGTGCTGCGCGAGCGCGGCGGATTATGGTTCTTCGACGAGTTGTATGTGATCTCACGTCGGCGCGCTTGATCTCGCAAATCCTTACGCCGCGCCGAGGAGAAGGCAACGGAGGCGGTGAAACGCAGATGACCGCACTCCCGGTTCCAGATCAGGCGCCGTCGGGGCCCGTCGCACAAATCAGTGCGTTCATGGCCGACTTTTCCGTCGAAGTGACGCGGCCGTCGGACGCCGATATCGCGGCGCTTGCAGCACAGCGCCCGGGCGCGAAGGCCTTTCTCAGCATGGTGCCCCGGCGGCCGGCCGACGAAACAATCGGCCACGCCGCGCGGCTGCGTGCCGCCGGTCTCGAACCGGTGCCTCACCTTGCGGTCCGCAACTTCGCAAGCGTCGGTGCGTTCGACCAGATTCTCACCCGGTTAAAGCGCGAAGCCGCCGTAGACCATGTTCTGATCATCGGCGGCGACAGCGACGCGCACGGCCCGTTTCGCCGCGCACGTGATGTCATCGACAGTGGGCTGTTGCGCCGGCGCGGCATCCGCAGCATCGGAATCGCCGGCTACCCGCAAGGCCACCCGCGAATTGGCCCGGACGAACTTGAGCGCGCACTCGCTGAAAAGATCGCGGCCGCGGAAGCGACCGGGCTAAACGTCGAGATCGTCACCCAGTTTTGCTTTGACGCGCCCGCCATCCTCTCGTTCATCGCCGAGCTGCGCGCGTTCGGATTCGATCACCGCGTGCGCGTCGGACTTGCCGGCCCGACCAGCCTGAGCTCGCTCATGCGTTATGCCAGCCGCTGCGGGGTGCGCTCCTCCGCTCATGCTTTGGCGCGCCGCTCGGGTCTGATGCGGCAGGTGTTCGCCATGGCCACTCCCGACGACCTCATCCGCACCCTGGCCGAAGCGGCCCCCGCCGGCGTCGTTCCGCATTTCTTCTCCTTCGGAGGTATTGCAGCGACCAGCCGGTGGGCGCGCGCCGTTGCCGACGGCAACATTGTGCTTGATGCGGACGGCGGATTTCGCGTGGAAGCGCCGCCGCTTCCGCGCGACCGGACATTCGACGGCCCGCCCGCGGAAAACTAACCGAGCTACGCGCCCATTTCATAGCTCCGCTGCCGGCTAAGAGTTCGCGCATCCTGGCGGCATGCTTTATGTGTGGCCGCCCATTTGTGTGGACGCCATGACCCAAAACAGCCCGAACCTCGATTTGTTTTCCCCCTATCGGCTCGGCCCCCTGCAACTGCCCAACCGATTGGTCATGGCGCCCATGACCCGCAACCGCGCCGGTGCCGGCAATGTGCCGGGACCGATGAACGCGACTTACTACAGGCAGCGCGCCAGCGCGGGGCTCATCGTCACCGAGGGAACGCAAGTCTCACCGCGAGGCCAGGGCTATGCCGGCACGCCCGGCATTCACAGCGCTGAACAGGTCGCGGGCTGGAGGCTTGTCACCGACGCTGTCCATGCCGCCGGCGGCCGTATTTTCGCGCAGCTCTGGCATGTGGGGCGGATCTCACATCCTTCGGTACAGCCCGATGGCGGCGCGCCCGTCGCGCCCTCGGCGCTAAAGCCCGCCGGGCAGATCATTACCGCCCAAGGCCTGCAGGACTTCGTCACACCGCGCGCATTGGAAACCGACGAAGTCAAAGACGTGGTCGACGAATTCCGCCGCGGCGCCGCCAATGCCAAGCGTGCCGGATTCGACGGAGTCGAATTGCATGGCGCGAACGGCTATTTGATCGACCAGTTTTTGCGCGACAAGACCAATCAACGGAGCGATCGCTATGGCGGCGGCGCGCTCAACCGTTCCCGCTTTCTTGTGGAGGTGATCGAAGCGCTGGTCGGCGAATGGGGCGGTGACCGCGTGGGCGTACGGCTCGCGCCGACCAATCCTTTCAACGACATTGCCGATAGCCACCCCGCCGCTACGTTCTCCGCTGCCGTCGGCGAACTGGCGCGCTTTGGGCTTTCATACCTGCATATCGTCGAGCCGCTGCCGGCCGACCCTGTTGCCAGCGGCGAAAAGCCGGACATCGGTTTCTTCCGTCGGATCTGGCGCGGCACGCTGATGGGCAACAAGGGTTACGACTTCGCCCGCGCCAATGTCGCGGTGCGCGACGGCATCGTCGATCTCGTCTCGTTTGCGACACTGTTTTTGGCCAACCCCGATTTGCCCGAACGCTTTCGCCGCAGCGCCCCCCTCAACCCGGCCGACCGTCCAACTTTCTACGCCGGCGGCCCGAAGGGTTACACCGATTATCCGGCGCTGGCGGACTAGACACTGTCCTGGGCGGCGCGCTCAAACGCCCAACTGCGCCGCCAAGTCGCCGAGGTCTTTAGCGGCGACATCGACCGCCACGGTCGGGCTCGCCTCGCCGCGGGCTCGGTCCTTTTTCGTCCGGCCGCGCGACGTGGGCTGTGGCAAAGCCGAGCGCGGCAGCAGCCTTTAGATCGGAACTGTGCGCGGCAACCATCATGCATGCGCGCGGCGCAAGGTCGAAGGCCTCGGCAGCGGCAAGATAGACACCCGGCTTCGGCTTGTAGTCGCGGGCGAACTCCGCCCCCAAAATCGCATCCCAGACAAGATCGTTGCGCCGGGCCAAATCCACCATGATCGAAACGTTGCCGTTCGACAGCGGCGCCAGCAGATAACGGCGCTTGAGCCGGGCAAGCCCTTGCGTCACATCCGGCCAAGCATCGAGCCGGTGCCATGCCAGCGTAAGGTCGTGAAGCTCCTGCTCGCGCAGGCCCTCGATCTCAAAGCGCGGCAGCACGCGTTCGAGATTCCGGCGATGCAAAACGTCGAGTTTGCAGAACGCGAGGCGGCCGGCGCGCACGTCCTCCATGGCGCCGTCATATTCGCCCCGCCACGCGTCGGCAAAAGCCGGCCAATCGAGAGCATAGCCGCGCGGCTTGAGGATCGCCGCGACCTCGCGCGCGATCGAGGTGCGCCAATCGACCAGCGTGCCGAAAACGTCGAAGAAAAGGGCTTTCACGGCAGGCAGCATCGGCTAAGCTTCGTGTGCAGCAGGACGGAAATCCTCAAGTAGCAAAAAACTGCGCAGCGAGAAAATCCCGGGATAAGACATGTCGGAATTGGAGCGGTGGGAAACGCGATTTCGTGCGCCTGGCTATCTATTCGGCGAAGCCCCCAACGCATTCCTCAAATCCCAGGCGCATCGTTTGCAGCGCGGCCAAAGCGCGTTGTCGGTGGCGGATGGCGAAGGCCGCAACGGCGTATGGCTTGCCCAACAAGGTCTCGACGTGCTTGCGATCGATTTCTCGGAAACTGCGCTGGCCAAGGCGCGCGCGCTGGCAAGCCAGCGCGGCGTGCGGCTGCGGACCGAGCTTGCCGACATGTTCGCTTGGCGCTGGCCAGAGGCCGCTTTTGACGTGGTCGTGGCGATATTTACCCAAATCGCCTTTCCGGCGCAGCGGACCGAATTCTTCGCCAACCTCAAGCGCGCGCTGAAACCGGGCGGGCTCCTGCTCATGCAGGGTTATCGGCCCGAGCAGCTGAATTACCGGACCGGCGGCCCGCCCGAGGTGGAGCGCCTCTATACCCGCGCGATCCTCGAGCAAGGCTTCGGCGACTTGACCGAGCTTGAAATCCGCGAGCATGACAGCGCCATCAATGAGGGCAGCGGGCATGTCGGGATGTCGGCGCTGATCGACGTCATCGGTCGCAAATAGACAAGGCAAACAGGGAACAGGGATGCCAAAAAAACCATCGCAGAAACGCAGCAAAAAGGCAGCGGCGGCGGCGCCCTCTTCTCGGCTGCCCGCCTTCTCGCTGGACAACCTCTCGGCCGAACAGCACGCCCTCGTCGAGGCGGTAAAATCCGGGCCGCGCGGCCGCTTTCACAATGAAGGGCCTTTCGCCGTCTATCTGCACGCGCCCGGTTACGGCAAACTGGCGCAAGCGCTGGGCGGGCATCTGCGCTACCACACCAGCTTGCCGCCGCGCCTGAAGGAATTCGCAATTCTGTGCACCGCGCAGCATTGGCAGGCGCAGTACGAATGGCATGCGCACGCGCCGATGGCCGCCGAAGCCGGCGTCAAGGCCGCGGCCATTCGTGATCTAAAGGCTGGACGTCCGGCGAAATCGGCAGCCAAGGATGAGATGGCAATTTATGGCTTCGTCAAGGAGCTCTATGCGAAGCGGCGGGTCAGCAAGGCCACCTATGCGCGCGTGCAGAAAATAATCGGCGATACCGGCATGGTAGAATTGGTCGGAATCCTCGGTTATTACGCGCTGGTATCCATGACGCTCAATGTCTTTCGCATGCCGCTGCCCGCGGGCTCGCCGGTGCCTTTTCGCGAGCCGCGCCTTTAGCCGTAGCTTCCGCAAATTGTGGCAATACTATCGAGCACATCGGCAGAAGCCGGCGTTGAACTTCGCGGCGTCCTTCGCTATACGGGCACTCACGACCGGAGGGGCCCGGCGCTATCGGGCTGAGCATGCCTGATGTCTGCCACGTTCGACAAAGTTGCTGATATTATTGCGGAAACCTGCGACATCCCGCGCGAAAATATCAAACCGGAAAGCCACGCCATCAACGATCTCGAAATCGATAGCCTTGACTTCCTCGACATTGCCTTCGCCATTGATAAAACCTTCGGGATCAAGCTTCCGCTCGAACAATGGACGCAGGAAGTCAACGACGGCAAAGCAACAACGGATCAGTATTTCGTGTTGAATAATCTCAGCGAGCAGATCGACAAACTGATTGCCGCCAAGGGCGCCTGAGGCGCCACGCATGCGTTTCGAACATTTCCAGATGATCGACCGCATTGTCGCGCTCGATCTCGCCGGGCGGTCGGTTCGCGCGCAAGGCCTGGTGCCGAAAAGTTCGACCATATTCGACAACCACTTTCCAAATTACCCGCTGATGCCGGGAGCGTTCTTGCTCGAATGCATGGCGCAGACCACGGGGTGGCTATTGATCGCCCTTAACGGCTTCAAAGCCATGCCATTTATGGCCGGCGTCAAGGATGCGAAATTTCGCAGTGCGGTGTTTCCGGGAGACGCGCTCGAGTTCGAAGGCCACGTGGTGCACGAGGGATCGGGCTACGCGGTCGGCGAAGCCAAGGGACGCCGCGACGGAAAAGTAGTCTGCAACGCGCAGATCATCTTCACCATCATGCCGTTTCCCAGCCCCGAATTCCGCAGCGCGCTGTTCGAGTGGGGGGAGCGGCTCGAGGTTCCGGTCAAGGAGCTTGCCCGGTGAATGCACCGCAAGAGGTGTGGATCACCGGCGTCGGTCTTATCACCTGCCTTGGCGAGGGCTTGGAGGCCAACTGGCAGCGCCTGATGGGCGGCGGCGCGCCGCCATATGATGACAAGAGTTTTGCCCCTTACGTCGTGCATCCGCTGGCGCCGATCAACTTCGACAAACAAATCCCGAAAAAGAGCGATCAGCGGCAGATGGAGCCCTGGCAGCGCATCGGCGTGTATGCGGCAGGCCTGGCGCTGGGCGACGCCGGTATCGCCGGCAAATCCGATCTGCTCGACGTGACCGATATGATTGTCGCTGCCGGCGGCGGCGAGCGCGACATCGCCGTCGATACCGCGATTCTCGCCGGAGCGCGCAAACTTCCCAACACCGGTTCATTTCTCAACGAGCGGCTGATGAGCGACTTGCGGCCGACGCTATTTTTAGCGCAGCTGCCAAATCTTCTCGCCGGCAACATCTCTCTGGTTCATGGCGTCGTCGGTTCCTCCCGCACCTTCCTCGGCGAGGAATTGGCCGGCGTCGACGCGGTGCGCATCGCGCATGCGCGCATCGCCGCCGGGCAGAGCGAGCTCACATTGGTCGGCGGCGCTTATAACGGCACGCGCTGGGACGTCCTCCTGATCTTCGAGCAATCGGGTGCGCTGTTGAAGGGTGCTTTTTCGCCGATCGGCGGCCGCGGCCCTGGCGGCGGCATGGCGCTCGGCAATATGGGCGCCTTTCTCGTGCTCGAAAGCCGCAAGCATGCGGAAGCACGCGGTGCTCGGGCGCACGCCAGGATCAGGGCCGTCCGTTCGGACCGGGACGCCAGGCAGGCGAGCGACATCGAGGGGACGCTGCGCCGCCAATGGGAGAGCATTGCCGCCGAGATTGACCGCGAAGGTGCCGCCGTCATTTCCGGCGCCAGCGGATTAGAACCGGCGACGTCGGCGGAGCATACCGTGCTCAACGGCATCGGACTTCCGATCCGGAACACCGGGACTTATATCGGCCATGGCGTCGAAGCTCAGTTCACGGCTAATCTCGCCATTGCCTGCGCGGCCATTGAGCATGGAAAGTTATATCCTGCAGCGGGGCCTGCCGACGCCGGAGCCGGTCCGCCAACGCTGTCTCAGGTGGTCGTCACCGGGGTCGGCAATTGGCGCGGCGAAGGGCTGGCGCTGGTCGAACGGATCGATTGAGGACAAAAGCGATGACCGCAGCAACGCGAGACAAGCTCGGGCGTCCGGTTATTGCGGTGACCGGTATCGGGATCGTCACGTCTCTTGGGATCGGAAAAGCCGATAATTGGGCGAATTTGACCGGAGGAACCTCCGGCATCCGGCAGATTTCAAGGTTTCCGATCGAGGGACTGCGAACCACCATCGCGGGCGCGGTCAACCATGTCTACCGCGATGACATGTCGCCGGCAGACTTGTCGAAGCGTGTGGCGCTACTCGCCGGAGAAGAGGCGATTGCCCAAGCCGCAATCGGAAACGAAGGCCGTTTCCCGGGTCCGCTGTTTCTCGCGCCGCCGCCGCTCGAAATTGAATGGCCCGATCGCATCAAAATGGCCGCATTGGCTGCGGCAGAGGCCGACCCCGCATACCCGGAACTCTTGCGCGTCGCGCGTGACTTTGCCGCGCAGCGCGGCGCGTTCAAGTTCGGGATTATCGGCGAGGATTTGGCCGAGAAATTCGGCACCGAAGGCTCGCCGATTTCGCTCAACACCGCATGCGCGTCCGGCGCCAGCGCCATCCAACTGGGCATGGAGGCGATAAGACGCGGCGAATGCCAAGCGGCACTGGCGATTGGCGCTGACGCCTCGCTGACCCCCGAATTGCTCGTGCGCTTTTCGCTTTTGTCGGCGCTCTCGACGCAGAACGATCCGCCGCAGCGCGCGTCCAAACCGTTTTCCAAGAATTGCGACGGCTTTGTTCTGGCGGAAGGCGCCGCGGCTTTGGTCCTGGAGGATTTCGATCACGCCAAGGCCCGCGGCGCGCGCGTACTGGGGATTCTCGAGGGGGTCGGGGAAAAATCCGACTCGTTCCACCGCACGCGATCGAGCCCGGACGGCAAGCCGATCATCGCCAGCATGCGCAATGCGCTGGCTGACGCCGGCGTCGCACCCGACGAGATCGATTACATCAACGCCCACGGCACGTCGACGCCGGAAAACGACAAGATGGAGCATCTTGGCGTGTCCGCCGTGTTCGGCGAACGTATCCGCGGCATACCCATCTCCTCCAACAAGTCGATGATCGGTCACACCTTGACTGCGGCCGGTGCAGTCGAAGCCGCGTTCACACTCTTGACTTTACAAAACCAGCGCATCCCGCCGACCATCAACTACAACGTTCCCGATCCCGCGATCACGCTCGATGTGGTGCCCAACGTCGCCCGCGACGCCAAAGCTGCGCCGCGCCCTTTCCAACTCATTCGGCTTCGGGGGCCAAAACGTTTGCCTGGTCATGACGCTGGAGCCGGCCTAATCGCGCCGCCAGCATGACTTCAAGCCAAGACCATCGAGGCGCAATGCGCGCGCTCACTCTGGTTGCCGACCGCAAAATCGAACTGGTCGAGATCGCCGCACCTGCCGCTCCGGCAGCCGACGAAGTGCAGATTGCGATCAAAGCCATCGGCCTTAATCACATCGATGTTTGGGGCTGGCGCGGCATGGCGTTTGCCAAGCGCAAGTTGCCGCTCATTGTCGGCGCCGAAGCGGCCGGAGAAATCACCGCGGTCGGCTCGGCCGTCTCCGACTTTCGCGCAGGGGATCGTGTCGTCGCCTATGGAGCGCTGACCTGCGGAACTTGTCGCGCCTGCCGCGAGGGCCGCGACAACCTTTGCGAAAACGTCGGCGGCATAATGGGATTTCACCTCGACGGTTTCGCGCGCGATTTCGTCAACATGCCCGCCCGCCTGGTGATCCCGGTCCCGGAAATGTGAACTTTCGCGACGCCGCCTGCGCCCCGATCGCCTTTTCAACCGTCCAGCACATGTTGTTCGATAACGCCAAACTGCAACCCGGCGAGACGATCCTGGTGCAATCAGGCGGCTCCGGCATCGGCACTACGGCGATCAAGATGGCGAAAGCGATCGGCTGCACGGTGATTACGACTGTCGGCGACGACGCAAAAGCGGCAAAGGCCAAGGCGCTCGGCGCCGACCACGTGATCAATTATCGGACCGAGCGATTTGAAGGCGTCGTGCGCAAGCTGACGGCAAAGAAAGGCGTCGACGTCGCCTTCGAACACGTCGGCCCTGACACGTTCAATGGCTCGCTGCTTTGCCTCAAGCGCGGCGGCCGGCTGGTCACCTGCGGATCGACTTCGGGGCAATCGACAACGCTTAATCTGTTTCAGCTCTTTCTTCAGCAATACCGGATCTTCGGTTCATTCGGCGCCTCGATGCGCAACATTCGCGAGAGCCTGGCGAAGATGGCGGCCGGGCTGTCGCCGGTGATCGACATGGAAGTCCCCCTTGCGGATTTTCAGCGCGGCCTGGAGCGGCTCGAATCGCGGCAGGTTTTCGGCAAGATTATCGTCACGTTCTGACTTTGGTTGCGCATGACCTGTTGGCAAAACCGGCAGCCGCCTCTCCGGATCGATTGCTCTCATGAGGCCGCATTCCAAAATCATCGACGCGACACTGGGCGCGGTCACGGCCGGACTGCTGAGCGCGATCAAACGCATGGATCGCAAGCGCACCGCCAATTTCGCGGGAGCGTTTATGCGCAAACTCGGACCGCGGTTGCCGGAACATCAGCGTCGGGCGCGATAATCTGCGCGCCGCTTATCCGGACAAAGGCGCCGCCGAGATCGAACGGATCCTCGCCGGCGTATGGGACAATCTCGGAAGGGTCGGCGTTGAGTTCGCCCATCTCGACGAATTCTGCCTGGAAGGCGCAGGCCGGCAAACGGCCGACGTGATCACCTACGCGCCCGAGGCGGCGGAGCGCTACCTCCGCATGGTTGAGAGCGACAAGCCGATGCTCGGCTTTGCCGCTCATCTCGCCAATTGGGAGCTTCCCGCCGTTGGTCGCGAAGACGCTCGTGGCTCATTCCGCGGTGCTTTACCGGCGGCCGAACATCCGGCCGATCAGCGACATCATTGTCGATTTGCGCACTCCGCTGATGGGCGAGCTGGTCGCCTCAAGCCTTGACGCGCCGGTGAAGCTCGCGCGCCTGCTGCAGGCGGGACGTTCATGTCGGCATGTTGGTCGACCAGCACATGACCAAGGGCGTCGAGGTCATGTTCTTCGGCCGGCGCTGCCGCGCCAATCCGCTGATCGCGATGATCGCGCGGCAGACTGAATGCCCGATTCATGGGCTGCGCGTGGTGCGCAAGCCGGACGGCAATAGCTTCTGGGTCGAGATCACCGATCCGATTGCCGCACCGCGCGATGCCGACGGCCGCATCGATATAGGCGGCACGATGCAGGCGATCACGTCGGTCGTCGAGGCCTGGGTGCGCGAGCACCCGGAGCAATGGCTCTGGCTGCATCGCAGATGGCGGTGAGCGACGCGGCCGATGACGGCGTGATTTGCGCGGAGCCGCGCCTTTAGTCGGTGCGTTTTGCCAGTTGCGATCTGATGCGTTGAACCAGCAATTGCGGATCGAACGGGCGCTTGCCGTGCGGGCCGGCTTCACAAAGATCGGCAGCCGCTTGCGACGCGCGCTCGGCGTTAGCCGCGAGAATGACTTTTATTTTCGGGCGATTTGCCTTCACCCAACCCGACAACTTGAAACCACTCTCGGCGTCGCCAAGGACGACACGAATCGGCTCTGAGGATTCCTGCAGTATGGTCAGCGCCTCGGCGGCGCTGCGCGCTTCAAGCACGCGATAGCCGCACGATCGCAAATAATCCGCGAGAAAGGCGCGAGTCACGACATCCCGCTCAAGTACGAGAATAGTTTCCTCTCCTCGACCGGCGGTATCTGCACGTAGAGCTGCGTTGTCATGACTAATTAACGGTTTTGGAACCTTCGAGTTCCCTAAAGTTCGAGCAGCGATTTGATGACGGACAACAAACGTTCCAACGAATACGGCTTGGTGAGGGACGCTTCGACCGGTTCGCTGATTTGATATGCGGAAGCCGTTATGATCTTGACGGCGGGAAACGATTTGCGAATTTCGCGAATCAGCTCCAGGCCTTCGAGCACTCCCGACATGTGGATGTCCGTTACGACGACCGAAATGTCAGAGCGGGCCTTGAGCACCGTGAGCGCCTCGTGCGCGCTGCCGGCCTCGATCACGGTGAAACCTTCGTTGCGGAGAAAATCCGAGGCGGAAAGACGAATTAAAACTTCATCTTCGACGACGAGAAGAACGGGCTCGCGGAACGCTACAACCTGAGCTGGAACCATATAACCTTTTCCCCCAACCGCTTAGAAAAGAACCGATAGGCGAGGATTTTGTTCCCTGCCGCAATCCTGGCTTGCGCGCGTCGAGGCCGCGTTCGCATGCGAATGTGCCCTAATGGCCGGTCTTTATTCGCGTCCATAATCGGTTGATGAAGCGCTGCGTTTTCTGATCGTGCGCCATGATGGTGTAGAGCTTGGACATTGTCGCGGCATCGGGATAGATGTTGCGATCGTTCGAGGATCGATTTGTCGATAAATTTCTGGCTTGCCAAATTGCCGTTGGCGTAAGAGACGAAATTGGTGTTGGCCGCGGCCACTTCCGGTCTGAGCAGATAATTGATCAGAGCATGCGCTTCCGGCACGTCCGGCGCATCGCTGGGAATGGCGAGATTATCAAACCACAATTGCGCGCCCTCTTTGGGAATAGCGTAAGCGATGACCACGCCGGCTTTGGCCTGCGCCGCGCGCCGTTGCGCCTGGATGATGTCGCCTGAAAATCCGACCACCAGGCAGATTTCGCCGCTCGCCAAGGCGTTGAGATATTCCGAGGAGTGAAATTTGCGGACGTAGGGCCGCACATTGAGGAGAAGATCGGCGGCGCGTTGCAAATCGCCGGGCACGCTCGAATTGGGGTCGAGCTGCAGATAATGCAGCGCCGCCGACATGATGTCTTCCGAGGAATCGAGGAAGTGGACACCGCAATCCTTAAATCGCGCGATCTTCGCCGGATCGAAAACGTCATCCCAGGAATCGATCGCCTCACCCGAACCGATAATCTCGCGAGCCGCATTGACATTGTAGCCAATGCCGGTCGTTCCCCACATGTAATTGACGGCGTACTGATTGCCCGGATCGTAGTTCGCCAGCCGACTTGCGATCTCCGGCCACGCATTGACGAGGTTCGGCAGTTTCGACTTGTCGAGTTTTTGGAAAACACCGGCGGCGATCTGCCGGGCGAGGAAGTAGCCCGAAGGTACGACGACGTCATACCCGGAGTTTCCCGCGAAAAGCTTGGCCTCGAGCGTGTCGTTGGAATCGAATGTGTCGTAGCGAACTTTGATGCCGGTGCTTTGGTAAAAGCATCAAGCATCGCCGGATCGATATAGTCGGACCAATTGTAAAAATTGACCACGCGCTCCGCGCGGGATTGCGCGGGCGCAAACGTCGCCGTGAGCAGTCCCGCCAAAAGCAGGGCCCACCCGCTCGCCGCCGCCGTCAAGCCAATTCGCCGCCGCATCGCGGGTTGAATTTTGGCTGCGGGACAATGCAAGGATAGATCGATTCGCGCTGAATTTTAAGTTTCGGTCGGCAGCCCGGCCGCCTTCCATGCCAGGATCCCACCGGCAAGGTGAGCGTCGTACTCGAAGCCCTGTTCCTGGGCAGCCAACGACGCGGTAACCGAACGGCGACCGGACCGGCAGGCAAACACGACTTCACTTCCCGGTGGCGCCGGAATCGTCGCCGGATCGAACGACGACAGCGGCACGTGCACCGCGCCTGGAAAACGCTCAACGCTCGTCTCGTTCGGCTCGCGAACGTCCACCAGGACGATGCGGCCTTCCTGGACGCCGCGCGCAACCTCTTCCGGCGTCAGATCGCGCACTTTGTGTCCGCCCTGCGGGTCCGACATGGGCCCTCCTTATCGAAACCTCCGAACTTGTGTCAATCGCGCGGAGAATCAAGCCGCTTTTGCACCTCGCCTCGCCTCCCCGACCCAGTATCATTGCCGAAGACCTGCGCGCGTCAATGGCCGCGGGAGACCGGCGGCCTGATGGGCCGGGTGCTAGGATGCGGATGAGGTGTGTCGCGCGCCGCGAAAGAACTTGCGACCAAGGGCCCCCGTGACCGCTTCAGTGAAAAACTGCACAATAAGACAACGATTGATCGGGCAGCCCGGCACGTTTGCGTGCAAAGGAGATAGTTCATGCGGGAGATCGGCCACTTTATCGGCGGCAAAGAGGTGAAGGGCAGCATCCGGCCGGTTCGGAGACGTTTTCAACCCGAACACCGGGGAAGTTCAAGCAAAGGTCGCCTTAGCCAAGCACTCCGAAGTCGAGCATGCGATCGCTGTGGCGGAAGCCGCTCAGCCGGCCTGGGCGGCGACCAACCCGCAGCGGCGCGCCCGCGTGTTGATGAAATTCCTCGAACTGGCGCAGAAGGAATCCGACGCCCTGGCGCGGCTGCTCTCGTCCGAGCACGGCAAAATCTTTGCCGACGCCAAAGGCGACGTCCAGCGCGGGCTGGAAGTCGTCGAGTTTGCCTGCGGCATTCCACATCTGTTGAAAGGCGAATACAGCGAGGGCGCCGGTCCGCGCATCGATCTTTTTTCCATGCGCCAGCCGCTTGGTGTCGTCGCCGGCATCACGCCGTTCAATTTCCCGGCCATGATTCCGATGTGGAAATTCGCCCCGGCGCTGGCTTGCGGCAATGCCTTCATCCTTAAACCGTCGGAGCGCGATCCTTCGGTGCCGATGCGGCTCGCCGAGTTGTTGGTCGAGGCCGGACTTCCCGCCGGCGTGCTCAACGTCGTCAATGGCGATAAGGAGTCCGGTCGACACGCTGCTCACCGACCCGCGCATCAAAGCCGTCGGCTTTGTCGGCTCGTCGGCCATTGCCGAATATGTCTATGCCACCGCCTGCGCCAACAACAAACGCGCGCAATGTTTCGGCGGCGCCAAGAACCACATGATCGTCATGCCGGATGCCGACATGGATCAGGCCGTCGATGCGCTGATCGGCGCCGGATACGGCTCCGCCGGCGAGCGCTGCATGGCGGTCTCGGTCGCCGTGCCGGTCGGAAAGAAGACCGCCGATCATCTTCTGGAAAAACTCGTGCCGCGGGTGGAGAGCTTGAAGATCGGGCCATCGACCGACACCCAGGCCGATTACGGTCCGCTGATCACCAGGCAGCACCTGGACAAGGTGAAGAGCTATGTCGACCTCGGCGTCAAGGAAGGCGCCAAGCTTGTGGTCGACGGCCGCGGCTTCAAGCTGCAAGGCTACGAGGGCGGCAATTTCATGGGCGGGTGTTTGTTCGACGATGTCACGCCGGAAATGCGCATCTACAAGGAAGAGATTTTCGGTCCCGTGCTCTCGGTCGTGCGCGCGAATGATTACGAGGAGGCGGTGCGCCTGCCGTCGGAACATGAATACGGCAATGGCGTCGCGATTTTCACCCGTGATGGCGACGCGGCGCGCGATTTCGTCAGCCGGGTCGAAGTCGGAATGGTAGGGGTCAACTTCGCCATTCCGGTTCCGCTCGCCTATTACACGTTCGGCGGCTGGAAGCGTTCGGGCTTCGGCGACCTCAACCAGCACGGGCCGGACGCGGTGCGCTTTTACACCAAGACCAAAACCGTGACCGCGCGCTGGCCATCAGGGGATCAAAGAAGGCGCCGAGTTCGTCATTCCGACCATGAAGTGACGAAGAGCGCGGCGAACCGCCGCGTCGCGGGTGCCGGGTACATTTTGATAAGCAATTTCTGTTTTGCTCAGACCAGATGACCAATTCGAGAAAGCATGGCAAAACGGCCGCGGCGCGGCGCTCAGCGCGGCTGTGATCGTCGCCCTGTTCGGGGTGCTCGCCGGGATGTGCGTCAAGTCAGCCGCCGCACCCCGAAACCGCCGCGCGCACCGCCGCCTCCCTCCGCCGCCGATCCCCGCCGCCCGTCGATCTCGGCGGCCGCTGGAAGCTGAGCCAAGCCGGCGCCGGCGGCTGCTTCATGAATTTCGGCAGCGCGCCCGGCGCGGATCAAGGCACGATCGAGCCTGAAGGCGGCTGCCCGGGAAAGTTCTTCACCAGCCGCAAGTGGACCTTCGAGCACGGCGCTTTGATCATCCGCGATCACAAGGGCGAAGCGCTGGCGCAGCTTTCGTTTTCCAACGGACGTTTTGCCGGACAAGGAAGCGGCGGGGGCGAGTTGTCGTTCTCGCGCTAGGCGCGCATGGCCCTGACTTTCATCTGCTCTCATCAGAGCGGAATATCGAGTTCCTTGAGCGGCGCGGGCTTTGCAGGCGGCTTCGCCACCGGATTGCCTCCACTTCGGCAATTGCGGTGTCTCCGCTTTGGCTTGCGGCGACTGTGCAGCAGCGTGCGCCTTCGGCGCCCCGGCGGAGGTACCGGGCTTGGCCGGCTGGGCGGTGGAGCTGGGTTCGGCCGGCTTCGGGCCGGACGGGCTTCGGCGGCTGCGGTTCCGGCTCGTCGGCATATTTTGCCAGACAGCGTATTGGCGGCGGCGATGAGGTCGGCGCCATCAATCTTGCGCGCGCGCATTTCTTTCAACCACTGAACCGATCACCGGTTCGGTCGCTTTGCGCCAAGAAACGATGTCCTCCGCCTCCAAACGTTGATCGGATCGCCGCGGCCGCCGAACAATATCGGCCACCGCTCGCGCCTCCACGTCCCACATGGTTCCGGCCATGCCGGCGGCCGCTTGCCCCGAATTCGCGTCGATAACCGCTCTTCAACTCGCCGGGCAGACGCTCGTAAGTCGTCTTGTTCATCGCCAGCACGAACGTCGCGGTGCTCAACGATGACTCGGCAAAATCGGTATGCTCCTTGAGCAGACTTATCAAGCCGCAATGACGGCACCAGATCCCAGGGTCGAGGCAGCCGTCGATCACGTGACCGGCGATCGCCATGGGAAGCTGCGGGCTGGGATGCTGATCCCCTCCCCGCCGAGCGTATGAACGGTCTCGCGGGCAAGGCGGTGGGGTACGTGCAGCCGCAGTCCCTTGAGGTCCTCGGTTGTTTTGATGGCCCGGTTGGTGTGAACGATGCCATGGTCGCGACAGGAGAAGCAGATCGGCCGAACGTCGGCGAATTCATCCGCCAGGTTCGCCGCGGCGTAATCCTGCAGCGCCTTGGAATTCACCAGCGCCCGCCGCGATGGAACGAAAGGCAGCTCGAAGACTTCGATCTTGGCAAAACGGCCGGGCGTGTTGCTCGGCAAGAGCCACGCCAGATCGGTCATCCCGTCGCGCACCTGGTCGTAAAGCCGCGCAGGCGAGCCGCCAAGCTGCATCGAGGGGAAAATATCGACGCGGATGCGGCCTTGCGCCTCGCTCTCCACTTTGCGCGCCCACGGCACGAGAAATCTCTCGTGCGCACCCGAGACGGCCGAGAAGGAATGGTGAAGCTTCAGTGCGATCGGAGCGTCCGCCGCCGCGCGGCGCAACACCGCCGGCGCGGCGATCGACGCGGTGATCGAGGCCAAAAACGCGCGGCGGGCAAGTCGCATCATCACTAGTGTCCCGATTCCGAAGTTCGCTGACCATGGCAATGCCCTGGTGAACTTCGAAAGTCACAGGGACACTGGAAATCTATTGATCGAGTGGCTTTGGACCAGAAGTCCGCATGAGAGGTGCCGGCGTAACAATGCGAACTTCTGAACCGCCACACGCGCGTTTGCCGAAGCTCGCGGCTCAATTAAGGCGCGCCGGCCGTTGCTCGTCGTGCAGGGCGACGGGGGCGGCGCCTGGCGGCTGCCGCGGCTGGGCAGCCGAAGCGCCTCGCCTTGCATGCCGCGCGCATTTCGTAGTTTCGATACGACAGCCAGCCGAATGGCAGACTTGCCAGATACGCCAGCGTTCCGATGGTGAGCAAAATCCAAGGATACGCAATCAGCAGCGCCACGGATAACACCAGCACCATGACCACCGGCCCGACCATTTCCGGCGGCACGCGTGTGCCAATGCGCTTTCCGGAAAAAACCGGCAAGCGAGAAACCAGAAGCCAAGCCACCGCGAAGGTGTAGACAAGCATAGCCCAAGTCAAAAACGAGGAGCGCGGCAGGCCGAGAAAGTCCATGTAGATCGGCAGCAACACGATGATGGCGCCGGCCGGAGCCGGAACACCGACGAAAAAATTCGCAGCCCAGGCCGGCCGATCGGGCTCATCGCTCATCACATTGAAACGAGCGAGCCGCAGACCCGCGCATATGGCAAATCCCATGGCGGCAATCCAACCGCCAGATTTCAAATCGTGCAGCCCCCAAAAATAAAGAATCAAGCCCCGGCGCGACGCCGAAATTGACGAAATCTGCAAGGCTGTCGAGTTCGGCGCCAAAACGCGACGTTCCCTTCAACAGTCGCGCCAGACGACCGTCAATCCCGTCAAGGATCGCGGCAAAGACGATTGCGGCCAGCGCGAGCCCGTAACGATTTTCGAATGCCAGGCGGATCGCCGTGAGGCCGGCGCACAGCGCGACAACAGTGACCAAGTTCGGCGCCAGCATCCGAACCGGAACGCGGCGGAAACGCCGCGGACGCGGCCGTTTTTCCTCAGATGCAGGGTGCGTCGCCATGCTCGGGATATATAGCCTTTTCAAACGCGCCGCAGCCACCGCCCGCTAATTCCGTCTTAACCATCGGCTCCGCCTGCAAAGCCGAAAAATCGGCGAGCACGGTCTCGCCGGCGGTCGCGGTTTGCCCCTCGACCACCAAGGCCACCGTCGCCGGCGGCAGATAAACGTCAACGCGCGACCCGAACCGAATCATGCCGATGCGCTGGCCGGCGGCGATCGCCTCGCCTTCGCGGACGAACGGCACAATACGCCGCGCGACCAAGCCACGCGATCTGAACGACCGGAATGCGTCTGCCGTCGTTCGCGTCAATGACAAACGCATTGCGCTCGTTGCTTTCGCTCGCCTTGTCGAGATCGGCGCTGATGAACGCGCCGGCGCGGTAAACGATCCGCTCGATACGGCCGGCGACCGGGCTGCGATTAATGTGGCAATCGAAGACGCTCATGAAAATGGAAATGCGCAGGAACGTTTCGTCGCCGAAACCGAGTTCCGGCGGCGCGGCGACGCGCGAGATGCGGCTAATGCGTCCGTCGGCGGGCGCCACGACCAGCCCTTCGCGCGCCAGCGTGACGCGCGGCGGGTCGCGAAAGAAATACACGCACCACAGCGTCGCGATCGACGGCGATCCACGCCGAGCGGCTGCCCACAGCCAAAACAGTATGACGGCTCACGACCGCGAAGGCGCCGATGAATGGATAACCCTGCGGATGAATCGGCGAAATCTGCGAGCGGATTGAGTTGATGACCGACATGCTACTCTCGCGACGTCGGCGGCCGACAAAAGTTCCGGCTCGTCCCCCGGCGCATCCGGCGGAATTCGCGATTCGGGCGCCGCCGTTTCGCCTTCGGCATCGGCCAGGATTTCGCGCGCCATTTGCGCCTCGCGCTGCCGGTTCCACATGCTGGCGTAAAGCCCGCCGCGCGCCAGCAGCTCGCTGTGGGTTCCGCGCTCGACGATAGTTCCGCGATCGAGCACCAAAATCTCGTCGGCGCCGACGATGGTCGACAGGCGATGGGCGATGACCAGCGTCGTGCGATTGCGCGCCACGCGATCGAGCGCCTCCTGGATATCGCGCTCGGTATGGCTGTCGAGCGCGGAGGTCGCTTCGTCGAGCAGCAGAATCGGCGGAGCCTTGAGAATCGTGCGCGCTATGGCGACGCGCTGTTTTTCGCCGCCGGAGAGCTTTAATCCGCGCTCGCCAACTTCGGTGTCGTAGCCCTTCGGCGCCAGGCGAATAAAGCCGTCGATTTGCGCCAAGCCGCGCCGCTTCCTCGATCTCCGCATCGCTCGCATCCCAGCAGCCGTAGCGGATGTTGTAGCGGATGGTATCGTTGAACAGCACCGTGTCCTGCGGCACCATGCCGATGGTCGCGCGCAGCGATTGCTGCGTGACGTGCGCGAATATCCTGGCCATCGATCAGAATGCGCCCGCCGGTGACATCGTAGAAGCGGAACAAAAGCCGGGAGATGGTCGACTTGCCGGCGCCGGACGGCCCGACAACCGCTACGGTGCGCCCGGCCGGCACCTCGAAGCTGAGCGCCGTTGAGAATTGGCCGCGCCGGCTCATAAGCAAATGATACGTTCTCGAAGCGGATCGCACCGTCGCGCACTTTGAGCGGCTGAGCGTCCGCGCGGTCCTCGATTTCCGGCCGGCGCGCGAGCATGGAGAACATGATCTCGATGTCGATCACCGCTTGCTTGATCTCGCGGTAGACCAGACCCATGAAATTCAGCGGCTGGTAGAGTTGGATCATCATGGCGTTGATCATGACGAAATCGCCGACCGTATTGCGGCCGGCCTCGATGCCATAGGCGCAAAGCACCATGGCGGCGGCAAGCCCGATCGAGAATACGATCGCCTGGCCGGCATTGAGCACGGCGAGCGAGGTATAGGCCTGGATGCTCGCGTCCTCGTAGCGGGCCATCGAGCGGTCGTAGCGCTTGGCCTCGCGCTCCTCGGCGGAGAAGTATTTGACCGTCTCGTAGTTGAGCAGCGAGTCGATCGCCTTGGCGTTGGCGTCGGTGTCGCTCTCGTTCATCTTGCGGCGGATGCCGATGCGCCATTCGGTGGCATAAAACGTAAAGCTCACATAGAGCGCAACCGTGAGCAGGACCACGATGACGTAGCGCCAGTCGAAATGAAAAAAGAGCACCCAGGCGACCAGCACCACCTCAACGATGGTCGGCAACAGCTGCAGCAACAGCATGCGCACGATCGTCTCAATGGCGTTGCGTCCGCGCTCGAGGACGCGGGTGAGCCCGCCGGTCTTTCGTTCGAGATGGAAGCGGAGGGACAACAGGTGCATATGCTCGAAGGCGAGCAGCGCCAGCCGGCGCACCGCATTCATCGCCACCTTGGCGAAAATTCCGTCGCGCCATTGGGTGAGCACGCCCATGAGGATGCGCATGCCGCCATAGGCCAGCGTCATCATCACCGGCGTGGCCAGCGCCCAGGCGAGCCAATTGTTCGCCCAGACCGGCGCCGTGCCGTGGCCGGCGAGCGCGTCGGTCGCCCACTTGAAGGTGAAAGGAACCGCTACGGTCGCGAGCTTGGCGGCAAACACCAGCACGCTCGCGAACACCACGCGGGCTTTCAGGTCAGCGCGATTGGCCGGCCAGACATACGGCCAGAGGTGAACCAGCGTCGAAATCAATGCCGTTCTTTCACGTAACACCTGCCGCGGCACAGTATGGGTCTGTCGTTGGAATTCGCGCATTTCAGCAGGAGGTTCTCTCGGGAGCGGTCGTCACCACGCCGTCATATAGAGATGTTCGGCGCTTCCCGCACCCGCGCTTGCGGGCAGCTTGCCGCCAAATCGCTTGCGCTCGCGGCGAATTCCCGCCACATCTACGGTTTAATGAGAGTGACTCTATGAACAAAATCAAGGCGATCTGCGTCTATTGCGGATCGAGCCCGGGCAACGACCCGGGCTTTATTGAGGCTGCACGCCAGTTTGGCCAAATTCTCGGCGAAAATGGCATCCGGCTCGTCTTTGGCGGCGGTTCAATCGGGTTGATGGGCGCGCTCGCGGACTCACTGATCCGCCACGGCGGCGCCGCGACCGGCATCATTCCGGAATTTTTGACGGCGAAAGAGCAGCCGCGGCGGCTCGCGCAGGAGCAAATCATCACCCGCGACATGCACGAACGCAAACGCACCATGTTCGATCGGGCGGATGCGTTCGTCGCCCTGCCGGGCGGCCTCGGCACGCTCGAGGAGCTCGTCGAGCAAATGACCTGGGCGCAGCTCGGCCGGCACAAGAAGCCGATCCTGATTGCCAACATCAATGGCTTTTGGGACCCGCTGCTGGTGCTGATCGATCACATGCGCCGGCTCGGACTTGTCCCGCCCCCGGCCCGCGGCGTCGAGCTTCTGGTCGCGCATCGCGTTCGAGGACATTTTGCCGAAGCTGCGCGAGGCGGCACGGGCCGTCACTCCCGAGGAAAAAGAGTTGGCGCTTCCGGCCGACCGACTCTGACGTCGCGCTTAAGATTCCGGCAGAAACGTCACCGCCTCGATGCGATTGCCGTCGAGATCGCGCACGAACGCGGCGTAGTAGCGCGCATTATAGTGCGGCCGCACGCCCGGACTGCCGTCGGAAGAGCCGCCCGCTTGCAGCGCGGCCGCGTGGAAGGCGTCGACGCTCGCTGTGTCCGGCGCGCGCAGGCAGATATGGACCCCGCTGTCGTCGGCGACGCGAGCCATACCGGCGCGCTTGTTGATCCAGAATTCCGGATGTTTCTTGCCGAAGCCGATTGCCGCATCCGGCCATTCGCGCATTTTCGCAAAGCCGAGCGTAGCCAGCACCGCGGCATAGAACGCTTCGGCCTTGTTCAGATCGCGCACCGCGACGGAAATGTGATCGATCATTGGTGGCCTCTATTCACCTCTCCCCGCGCGCGGGGAGGGGTCGACTTCCAAGCGCAGCGAAGGAAGTCGGGTGAGGGGGCGCAGCGGCCGTGGCCAGTCCTCAAAGCCCCCTCACCCGCCTCGGCGCTGCGCGCCTTCGCCACCCTCTCCCCGCATGCGGGGCGAGGGTTCTCATGCCGGGGCGCCGGACTTGAATAGCTTATAAATAATCGAATCCATCAGCGCCTGGAACGAAGCGTCGATGATATTCGGCGACACCCCGATGGTCGTCCAATGCTCGCCGCTCTCGTCGGCGCTCTCGATCAATACCCGCGTCACCGCCTCGGTCCCGGCATTGAGGATACGGACACGATAATCGGTCAGTTCCAGTCCGGTAATGTAGCTCTGATATTTGCCGAGGTCCTTGCGCAGCGCCAGATCGAGCGCGTTGACCGGACCGATGCCTTCGGCCGCGGAAATAAGCAGCTCGTCGCCGACTTTGACCTTGATCACGGCCTGGCTGACGGTGACGCGCTCGCCCTTGGCGTTCAGGCGCCGCTCGACATTGACGTCGAACTTTTCGACGTCGAAATAGCGCGGCACCTTGTCCAACATCCGCCGGGCCAACAACTCGAACGAAGCATCCGCCGACTCGTAGGCGAAGCCGCCGGCCTCGCGCTCTTTGACTTCTTCGAGCAGGCGCGATAGCCGCGGGTCGTCCTTTTCGACCGCAAGCCCGATGCGGTCGAGCTCGGCGAGCAAATTCGAGCGGCCCGCCTGATCGGAGACCAGAAGCTTGCGTTTGTTGCCGACACATTCGGGCGCGACATGCTCGTAGGTCTTCGGCTCCTTTAAGATGGCGGACGCGTGAATTCCGGCCTTGGTGGCAAACGCGCTCTCGCCGACATAAGGCGCGTGGCGGTCGGAGGCGCGATTGAGGAGATCGTCGAGCGTGCGCGAAATGCGGGCGATGTGGCCGAGCGCCTGATCGCTGACGCCGATTTCGAAGCGCTCGGCGTATTCGCGCTTGAGTTTCAGCGTCGGGATGATGGAGACGAGATTGGCATTGCCGCAGCGCTCGCCGAGCCCGTTGAGCGTGCCTTGGATCTGCCGTGCGCCGGCGCGCAGCGCAGCGAACGAGTTTGCCACCGCCTGTTCGGTATCGTTATGGGCGTGAATGCCGACATGATCGCCGGGGATGCGCTTGCAGACCGCGCCGACGATGCTTTCGGTTTCGTTCGGCAGCGTGCCGCCATTGGTGTCGCAGAGCACCACCCAGCGCGCGCCTTCGTCGTACGCGGCCTTCGCGCACGAAAGCGCGTAGGCCGGATTGGCCTTGTAGCCGTCGAAAAAGTGCTCGCAGTCGAGCAGCACTTCGCGGCCTTTGGCTTTTGCGGCGCGCACGCTGTCGCGGATGGAGGCGAGATTTTCCTCTTCCGTCGTCTCGAGCGCGACGCGCACATGATAATCCCAGGATTTGGCGACGAAGCAGATCGCGTCGGCGTATGCCGCCAAGATTGCGGCCAGGCCGGGATCGTTGGAGGTCGAGCGGCCGGGGCGCCGCGTCATGCCGAACGCCGTGATTTTCGCGCGCGCCGGGCGGGGTTCGGCAAAAAACGCCGTATCGGTCGGATTGGCGCCGGGATAACCGGCCTCGATATAGTCGACGCCAAGCTCCTCGAGCATGCCCGCGATGGCAAGCTTGTCAGCCAGCGTAAAATCGACGCCGTTCGTCTGCGCGCCGTCGCGCAGCGTCGTGTCGAACAAATAAACGCGCTCGCGCGGCATCAACAACTCACCACAGGTAATAGTTTGAAACGAGCGCGAAGGCGACCACAATCGCGATCAAGCCGATGACGATGTGGTGGGTCCGCAGGCCGAGAAAAGTATCGCGCGGCATTTTTGTCAGTCCTAATAAAGCCGGTAAGCCGTGTACAACACAACCAGGACCGCAAGCGCGATCACGGCGTATTTGAGCACCAGGTAATAGAGCCAGTGGCGCTGGAAGGGCATGTCTTGGCGCTTCATTGCAGCGTCCCTTTCACTTTTGCGGCGGCGAGCGGCTTGACCATGGTCGTGTTGGCGAGCCATTCGCCGCCGACGGAGACCGAGTTGCGGGTCTTGGCGACAAAGCCGCGCCGCTCAAAAAAGCCGCGCGCGCAGTCGCTGGCGTCGACCGAAAGTTCTTTGCTGCCGCGGGCGGCAGCCAGCGTTTCGAGCGCATCGCACAGCATGGCCGCAGCCCCCTGCCCGGCGGCCGCCGGGATGCACATAGAGCATGTCGATGCGGCTATTGTCGGCGAGCGCCGCAAAGCCGATGGTTTCGCCGCCAAGCGTGGCGACGAGGGTGAGTTCGCGCGACAGCCGCGCGCCGAATTCCTCCTCGTCGTCAGCGGCCGCGGCCCAGGCTTCCTGCTGCGCGGTTGAGTAATCGTCGGCGGCGAATTCCTCGATGCTCGCCCGGAAAACCTCCGCCAAGATCGGCACGTCCGCGGGCAGCATCGGCCGCATCGCGAGCTTTTGCTGCGCGCGCGCGGTCATCGCGCGAGACCTCTTCTTCCCCTCTCCCCTTGCGGGGAGGTGATTGGCCGGACGAAGTCCGGGCCAATCGGGAGAGGGGTCGATTTTCAGCGCAGACAGAACCCCCCTCACCCAGCCTCCCCCTCAAGGGGCAGGGAGGCGCAATCGGGGAGACCCCGGACCGAATTCATCGCGCGATCTCCCAGGTGGTGCCGTCTTTGGTGTCTTTCAGAACAACACCCATCTTCGCCAGTTCGTCGCGGATGCGGTCGGATTGGGCGAAATCCTTCGCATGACGTGCGGCGTTGCGGGCTTCGATCAAATGCGCGACTTTCGTTTCATCGACGGCAATCGATGCCGGGCGAAATGCCGACCAGGCGGCTCTCGTGCCCTGCAACAGGCCGAGCAACTGAGCGCTCGCCTTCAACGAGGCGGCGGCCGGCTTGGCGCCCCGCGCCGCTTCGCTGCGCAATTCGTGCAGTGCACCGAGCGCCTTGGGAGAATTAAGGTCATCCGCCAGCGCCGCAAGGAGATCAGCGCACAAAAACCCGGGCGTCGTATCCTCGGTCAGCGCGTACCAATGATCGAGCGTCCTTTGGGCTTCGCGCAAACCGGCTGTCGTCCAGTTGATCGGCTGGCGATAATGCGTCTGCAACATGGCAAATCGTATGACTTCCCCCGGCCACTCTTTCAGCAAGTCCCTGATGGTCACGAAATTTCCGGCGGACTTCGCCATCTTCTCGCCTTCGACCTGAAGAAAGCCGTTGTGCATCCAGTAATTCGCCATCACCGGCGTATGAAAGGCACAGCGCGATTGCGCGATCTCGTCCTCGTGGTGCGGAAAGACGAGGTCGATGCCGCCGCCATGGATGTCGAAGGTCTCGCCGAGATACTTCCAGGCCATGGCCGAACATTCGATGTGCCAGCCGGGACGGCCCGGCGGCTTGATGCCGGCGGGTGACGGCCAGGCCGGCTCGCCCGGCTTCGACGGCTTCCAGAGCACGAAATCGCGTGGATCTTTCTTGTACGCCGCGACTTCAACGCGGGCGCCGGCGATCATCTCGTCGAGCGGCCGTTTTGACAGCTGTCCATAATCCGGCATCGAGGGCACGCTGAACAGCACGTTGTCGTCGGCGACATAAGCATGGCCCGACGCAATGAGCCGCTCGATCAGCGTCTTCATCTCGCCGATGTGCTCGGTGGCGCGCGGCTCATGAACTCGGCGGCAGACAGCCGAGCGCAGCCACGTCGTCATGGAATTGCTTGTCGGTTTTTTCCGTGACCTTGCGGATCGCCTGGTTGAGCGGCAAGGCGGGATATTCCTCCGCCGCCCGCGCATTGATCTTGTCGTCGACGTCGGTGATGTTGCGTACGTAAGTAACTTTCGTCTCGCCTATGCCGCCGTCCCATGTGCCCTGCTTTGCCAATAATTGGAGCAAACGAAACAGCAGGTCGAAGACGATCACCGGCCGCGCATTGCCGATATGGGCGAAGTCGTAGACCGTCGGCCCGCAGACATACATGCGCACGTTGTGCGGATCGAGCGGGCGGAATACCCGCTTCTCGCGCGTGAGCGTATCGTAAAGTTTCAGCTCCATCGGCGAATCCAGCTCCGAAACAATAACACCCGACCTGCCGGCCGGGCGTCCTTTGGTCTCGAAGCGGAGAATAGACGGCCACAGCCAGCGTTGGTCGCTAGCGAATAATCTCCCGGCAAATGCCGCAAGTGATGGTCCGGCCGTACATGCGGCGCAAAATGGTCGATCGGAAGCACGGCGTCAACCCTCGCCTTTCGACCCCCTAGTGGAGCGGATTTGTCATTCGCGCCTCCCCCGGTCGCCAACTCGCGAGGCGAATGTCAAATCCAAAGCTCCGCTAGCACTGTATATTCCTAGTGGTCCTTTGATTCTAACATTCGCATGATTGCCAACCAGCCCGGGATGCGAATGTTAGAATCGGACCACTAGCCCGGCAACGCCGGCGCTGCGCGCGCCCGCTATGCCGCTCCGCCCAAATCAGCAGGTTGGCGGTACCCTGCTCTTCGGATTCGCGAAGTTAACGCAAGCTTAACTCGGCCCGCGCATTCTCGTTTTTGTAGAAATCCGATTTAAGGGGCGTTTTCGCCCGCCGCGCTGGGGGTCACATGCGGTTCGTAATTGCATCCGCCGCCTTGGCCGCAGTGGTCTTGGCCGGAACGGCCGCGCAGGCGGAGAAGCGTTTTTTTATCGTGGCCAACAACAGCGACGGCTATGGCGTCGATCGCTGTCTCGCCTCCGGCGCGGTCTGCGGCAAAGCCGCGGCCAATTCCTATTGCCGTTCGCACGAATTCGCCCGGGCCCTGTCGTACCGCAAGGTCGACCGCGACGATATCACCGGCGCCATTCCCAAGACCGGCGCCTGCCACAACCCCAATTGCGATGATTTTGTCGCCATCGAGTGCTCGCGCTGAGACTTAGGTCACGCGGGCGCAAATAAATTCGTCATGCCCGGCCGGTTGCCGGGTGTGACGAAGTGGGATCAGCCGGTCTGCCGGGCGAGCGCAATCGCCTCGCGCAATACGTCCGGATCGCCGATGTGGTTGGCCAGGATCAGCACAAGCCGGCTGTCGAGCTTGGCCGCCTCTTCGTCCGACAAATTCCGCCGCGCCTCCAACAGTGCCCGATAAGCCGCGTCAGGATCTGCGAACTGCGAAGCGGTCGAAAGCTTGGCCATGGTTCTCACTGCTGCAGAGCGCGCCGGTGCGCGGCAGCCACCGCGCCCGCGTCGAACGTCCGCCAGCGGGCGCACAAATGCTGATCGGGGCGAACGAGATACGTCGCGCCCGGCGTGGCGTCGAGGCGCTGCGTGAACAAACCCTCGCGGTCGGAAAAATCTTCACCGACAACGGTCATCTCCACACCATCGATTGGCGGCGGGCGGGCGCCATTCTTGCCGGGATCGCTGACGTAAATTGCCTGGAAGCTGCCGCGCAAGCATTCCAGCACATGCACCGGCCGTCCCGTCGCGGCGCGCAAGCGGCGCGTCGGGGAGCGGCGCGCCGAGCCGCGCCGTGCCGGCAAACGCCGCAACGTCGGCGGTCGACAGCGGCGTGTCATAAACCGTCGGCAGCGACAGGCGTCCGGAATTGACCATGCGGCGCGCGAATTCGGCCTTGGGTGCGAGCGCCAGCACCGCGTCGCGCAAGCGGAGTTCCGCGTTCGAATGCGGCGACATGAATTCGGTCGAGCGCGTGGAATGGCCGATATTTTCGTCCGCCGCCTGGATGCGCTCAAGCTCGTAACTGTCGATGAGCGCTTCACTCCCCTCCCCGCGCAGCAGGCTGGCGAGTTTCCACGCCAAATTCTCGGCGTCCTGAATGCCCGAATTGGCGCCGCGCGCGCCAAACGGAGAGACCTGATGGGCGGCGTCGCCGGTGAAGATCACCCGATCATGCACGAAGCGGTCGAGACGGCGGCAGTTGAAGGTGTAGATCGATACCCATTCCAATTCGAAGGCGTGCGGCGCCAGCACCTTTTCCAAGCGCGCACGGACGCGCTGCGGCTCCTGCTCGGCCGCCGCATCGGCGTCGGGGCCGAGCTGCAAATCGATGCGCCAGACATTATCGGGCTGCCGGTGCATCAGCGCCGATTGCCCGGAATGGAAGGTAGGCGAAAACCAAAAGCGCCGCTCGGTCGGAAAATCCGCCGCCATGCGCACGTCGGCGATCAAAAACTTGTCGGCGAAGGTCACGCCGGCAAAATCGAGCCCGAGGAAGCTGCGGATGCTCGAGCGCGCGCCGTCCGCCGCGATCAGCCAGTCGGCGTCGAGCCGATAGAGCCCGTCCGGCGTCTCGATGCTAAGCCGCGTGCCGTCGTTGAGCCGGTCGACGCCGACCACGCGGTTCTTCCAGCGCAGCTCGAGATTTTTCAGCTCCAGCGCCCGGTCGACCAGCGCCTTTTCCAGATAAAATTGCTGCAGGTTGATGAAGGCGGGCATTTTGTGGCCGGCCTCAGGCAAAAGGTCGAAGGAAAACAGAAGCTCGTCGCCGTAAAAGACCTTGCCCAGCTTCCAGGTCACGCCCTGCGCGACCAGCCGCTCGCCGATCCCGAGCCGATCCAAAATTTCCAGCGTACGCTTCGACCAGCAGATGCCGCGCGAGCCCTCGCCAATCCGGTCGGCATCGTCGAGCACGACGACCGGAACGCCGCGCAGCGAAAGATCGATGGCCGCGGCGAGCCCGACCGGTCCGGCGCCGACGATCACGACCGGACGACGCGCGATCACGGCTTCTGTCTGGTCGGGCGAGCGCCGGTACTCGTAACGATAGACCGATTTGCGCGGCGCGTTCATGCTTAGCCGCGAAGCTCAGCCCACATGGCGCGGTCGC
The DNA here is from genome assembly GCA_963835195.1 of uncultured Alphaproteobacteria bacterium. Taxonomy (GTDB): domain Bacteria; phylum Pseudomonadota; class Alphaproteobacteria; order Rhizobiales; family Xanthobacteraceae; genus BOG-931. Next base: position 28,423 of record CAWIEY010000009.1, on the reverse strand, counting down.
GCTCGGCAGTCCAGATCGCCGGATGATCGAGACCTTTGGCCTCGTCGTAGGCCCTGGCAACGTTAAACGGCATGCAGTGCTCGTAGATGGCGAAGCTCGAAAACTTCGGATCCATCACCCGGCGAGCTTCGTCATAGGCGTCTTTCAGCGATCGCTTTTTGCCGACGCTATCGCTGACGCTGCCGTACAAGGTGGTGAGGAAATCTCCGGTCAGAGCAATGCCGTCGGCGACCTCCTTCGCGCGTCTTGAGCGCCGCGCCGCGGCCCGGCACCAAAGCCTGGGCGGAAAACTCGGCAAGCCGGTCCAGTGTCGCCGGCCAGTCGGTGAAATGCGCGTCGCCGCAATAACAGGCCGAGCGGTATTCGACGAGATCGCCGGAAAACACCACGTTGGCGTCGGGCACATAGGCGACCACGTCGCCGGCGGTGTGGCCGCGGCCGATATGCATGATCCGCACTTCGCGGCGCCCGAGCCAAACGGATATCTGATCGGGAAAGGTGATCGTCGGCCAGGTCAGGCCCGGAATACTCTCCACGGCACGGAACAGCCGCGGAAAGCGACCGATCTCCGAATCCATGTCCTGTTTGCCGCGCTCGGCAATCAGCGACCGCGTCGCCGCCGAGGCCAAAATTTCGGCGTCGGGATAGGCCGAAGCGCCGAGCACGCGCACGGCATGATAGTGGGTCAGCAAGACGTATTTGATCGGCTTGTCGGTGACTTTGGCGACGCGGTCGATGACCTGGCGCGCCATCACCGGCGTTGCCTGGGCATCGACGACCATTGCGCCGTCGTCGCCAACAATGACGCCGGAATTCGGATCGCCCTCGGCGGTGAAGGCGTAAAGATCAGGCCCGATCGCGTCGAAGGTGATCGTCTTTTCCGCCAAGTCGCCGGTGGAGGCGAAGCCGCCGCTCATTCAATGATCCTCCGCAGCCATCACTTCAACTAAGGACTTGGGCCGGTGCAAGCAAGCGCGCAGTGACGTTGCGCTCGGCAACAAGTTCGTTCATGGTCGCGGCGTTTTGCTGCTATCCGGACGGGCCAGCATCGCCCAGCACCGCCGGAGCAGATTATGAGCCGGTGACGCGGATAACGCCATGCCTGGTCAGCGCGCGATCGATGGGGATGTCGCGGACGAGGCGGCCGCAGACGGGTCGCCGGTCAAGGAAGCCCCGCTCAAGCTCGAGCAGTTCCTACCCTACCAGCTCAATGTCATTTCAAACTTGGTCTCCCAGGCGCTGTCGCGCGTTTACGCGCAGCGCTACGGCATCGGCGTCCCGGAATGGCGCGTCCTGGTAACGCTCGGCCAGTACCCGATGATGACGGCAAAGGCGGTCGGCGCGCATACCCACATGCACAAAACCAAAGTATCGCGGGCGGTGGCGATCCTGGAAAAGCGCCGGCTGCTCGGACGGCGTCCGAACCGCGACGACAAACGTGAAGCGTTCCTCTCGCTCACCGCAGCGGGACGCAACATGTACGAGGAACTCGCACCGCATGCGCTCGATTTTGCCGCACGGCTGACGGAAATTCTGACGCCCGCCGACCGCGAAGCCTTCAATCGCGCGCTGGCGCAATTGACCGCAAGATCCGCTCAGCTCGTCCCCGAAGTCGGCCGGCAGTCCGAGGACGACTGACCGCCGGGGAGTCCGCGAGAGACGCGTCATTTCAATCCGTGCTAAGGCTCTTTGCTGGACCCATTTGGAACTGCGAGTTTCAGGGCAATGAAGCTCTATTCCTATTTCCGCTCGTCGGCCGCCTATCGCGTGCGCATCGCGCTCAACATCAAGGGCATCGCCTACGAGACCGTGCCGGTTCATCTGCTCAAAGAAGGCGGCGAGAATCGCCGCCCGGAATATCGCGCGATCAATCCGCAGATGCGCGTTCCGGCGCTGGTCGCGCCCGGCGGCGAGGTGCTGATCGCAGTCGCTCGCCATCATCGAATATCTCGACGAGATCAAGCCGGAGCCTCCGCTATTGCCGAAGGATCCGATCGCGCGGGCGCGGGTGCGCGCGCTTGCCGACATTGTCGCTTGCGACATTCACCCGATGAACAATGTCGGTTCACTTCGTTATCTGAAGCGCGAAATGCACCAGGAGCAGCCGGCCATCGATGCCTGGTACCATCACTGGGTCATTGATGGATTTGCGGCGATCGAAACGCTCGTCCGAGCCCGGTCCCTATTCATTCGGCGCCGACGTGACGCTGGCCGACGTCTTCCTCGTGCCCCAGGTCGCCAATGCCCGGCGATTGAAAGTACCGCTTGAGGCTTTCCCCAAAATCGTCGGCATCGAGGCCGCCTGCCTTGCGATTAGATGCGTTTGACCGCGCCCGCCCGGAAAACCAGCCGGACGCCGAGTAATCCGGCTCTCTTCACACTTTGGTCACCATTGCGTCGCTTGATCGCGCCTGGCGCGGATCGGAGGCGGGATGATCAAGCTTTTGCAGGGGGTTGGCGCCGTCACTTTCAGCAGCGTTGCAATTTCGTTTGCGGTCGCGCAAACGGCGTCGCCGCAGCCCGCACCCAATGCAAATCAGGCGGCAAGCAATCCGGTTTGTGTCCGGCTCGAGAGCCAATTGGCCATGCTCAACCGCGGTGCGGCCGACCCTGCGCGCGGCGACCAGCTCAAACGCATCGAAGATGCGATTGCCAAGCAGCAGGCGGATCTCGACCGCACCTTGGTGCAATCGAAGAAGCTCGGCTGCCAAGGCGGCGGTTTTTTCGCGCTCTTCACCGGCGGCGGGCCGCAATGCCTGCCGGTCAACGCGCAGATTCAGCAGATGCGCGACAATCTCGATCGCGCCATGAGCGACCTCGAGCGCCTCAAAAGCGGCAGCAACGATCAAGAAGGACCGCGCCGCGCACTGATCGGACAATTGGCGCAATACAATTGTGGGCCGCAATATCGGGCGGCGGCCGCGGCGGCGGGGCCGGGAGGATTTCTCGATGCGCTGTTCGGCGGCACGATCATAAATTCGGGAGGCGACGGCGCGCCGTCGGGCACCTATCGCACGGTCTGCGTGCGCATGTGCGACGGATATTATTTCCCGATTTCATATTCGACTGTGCCGAGCCGCTTTCCGGACGATCAGCGGGCTTGTCAGCGGGAATGCCCGGCGACCGATACCGCGCTCTACACCTACCGCAATCCGGGCGAGGACATCGGCCAGGCCGTGTCGCTCAACGGGCAGCCTTACACCGAACTGCCGACTGCTTTTCATTACCGGAAGGAATATACGCCCTCCTGCTCATGCCGGCGGCCGGGCCAGAGCTGGGCTGATGCGCTGAAAAACGCCGACGATGCGAGCACGCTTGGCAGCGGCGATATCATCGTCACCGACCAGAATGCCAAAGCGCTCTCCCAGCCGCCGCCGGCAAAACCCGCCGGCAAGCAGTCGAGGGCCGCCGCCGCATCGAATGCGGCGCCCGCAACAGGCGCGCCAAATCCCAGCGCGCCCACGGCAGACCCTTCGGCGAACTACTGTGCGCAACGTTGGGCCGCCTTTTGTCGTTGGGCATTAGCCGAATTGCTGCAGCCTAATTGCTGCCAAGCCGCCGACAATGCGGCTGGTCTTTCTTAGCCTTTTTCGTCGCAGGCCCACGCGCGGATGACGCATTCGTGGCCGCCAAATTGATAGCAACGCTTGAGCGAGACGTTCTCGGCCTTGCCGAGGTGCGGTTTGATCGCCCAACCAAACGATCCACACGGACGCTTGGCGTCAATCGCCATGGCCGCGCAGCCACGCCTAAGGTCGCCGACGATTTTGCACGCTTTGCCCGCGCACTGTTTCATGGCCGCCGCGCGGGCGTCGGGCAGCTTGCGGTAATCGTAGCCGTAGCCATAGGCGCCGCAGGCGCCGACGGCAAATGAGCCCGCGGCATGGACCGCTGCGGTCGCCACAAGAGAAAAGGACAAAGCCGCGATAACCGCACAGACGCGGCGCCAACCCACCATCTCACCCTCCCCCGAGGACGTCGGTTGATGCTAATAATCGGGAAGGATTGCTAGTTGATGAATGCAAATGTGCGGGGAGCTTTTGGCGCACATTTGCCGCATGCCGATTTCGACTGAGACGAGACGTTGCTTACGTACCTTCCAGCTCCGCCTTCACGGCGCCGAGCGCCTCGGGCGTATCGATATCGGTCAGAGCGGCAGAGCCAGACAGCGGCACTTCGGCCACCGCCTCGCTATAGCGGCCGATCAGGTGGCGTGCGCCGACGTCGCCTTCGACGGCCATCAGTTCGGGGAAAAATCGCCGCGACCACACCACCGGATTGCCGCGCTGGCCGTCGATGCTCGGCACCGCGATAAGAGCGCCCTTCTCCGGCGCCAAGGCGGCGATGAGCCGGTCCATGGTGGCGGAGTTCGACCTGCGGCATGTCGCCGAGGCAGACAATCACGCCGTCGGCCTGCGGCGGCAGAGCGGCGATGCCGGTCTTGAGCGAGCCACCGAGGCCATCGGCAAACTCGGCGTTGTGAACGAATTCAACAGGCAGGCCGGCGAGCGCCGCTTCCACGCTCTCGCGCTGGTGCCCGGTAACCACCCATACCGGCCGCGCCTTGGAGCCGAGAACGGCTTCGGTGACAATGCGCACCAGCGGCCGTCCGCGAATTTCCGCCAACAGCTTGTTCTGACCGCCCATGCGGCTTGAGCGGCCCGCGGCAAGCACCAGTCCGGCAATATTTCGCGCCGGATGCAGCGGCTCCTCGCGGGGCTGCGGCCGGGTGACGATTTCCATGAGCAGCCCGCCGACGCCCATCCCCGTTATGTCCTCGCGCGGGACTTGAAGGCCGGCAAGGAGCCGCATGAGAACCCAATCAAAGCCGTTCTCTTTCGGACTGCGCGCACAACCCGGCGCACCGAGGACGGGGTGACCGGCGGCCGAACCGATCAACAACAGATTGCCGGGATCAACCGGCATGCCGAGATGCTCTATGCGCCCGCCGACGGCTTCCAAAGCGGCGGGGATCACGTCGCGCCGATCGGCAATCGCCGAGGCGCCAAAGACGATGATCAGTTCCGTCTCTTGTTTGAGGACTTCGGCAAGAGCGCTCGAGAGCGCTGCGCTGTCATGCGGCACCCGCCGTTCCGCCACGATCACCGCACCGGCCGGTTCAAGCCGTTCGGCGGTGATCTTCAAGGTCTTGTCGATGACTTTGGGCGAAAGTCCCGGCAGTATTGTGGAAACAATGCCGACTTTGCGCACGCGATACGGCGCAACGCGGATCAGCGGGCGCGTCGCTTCCGCAAGCGCGCGATCCCGCGCCGCGGCCGCCACCGCGAACGGGATGATTTTCACCGTCGCGATCATCTCGCCGGGCACCACCGGCTTGTACGCAGACAAAGTCGCCACGGTGATGGCTTCGTCGACCCGATTGATGCGATCGACGGCTGCCTTATCGACCACCAGCACACCGGCGATCTGCGAGAACAGGTTGGCGCGCCCCGTAAAGGCGCGATCGACATGGGTGCCTTCGCCGGCGATGGCGTGCGCGATCTCGGCCGCCGCCGCATCCTCGCCAACGTCGCCGGGCTCAAGCCGCGCGACCACGATGTCTTTAATGCCGGCGGCCTCGAGCGCTGCGGCTTCGACGGGACCGATCAGCGTCCCCTTTTTGAGCACCAGTCCGCCGCTGCGGATGGTGTGGACCGACGTCGCCCCAACCGCCTCTTTTGGTTCGACCGCACCAAACTTCATGACACGGCCTCGACCAGACGCTGATCGGGTTGCGGCTCCTGGTGCAGGCTGTCGGTGATTTGCGCCATGATGGCGACGGCGATCTCGGCGGGCGACACCGCGCCGATATCGAGTCCGATCGGCGCGTGAATGCGGGAAATGTCGGCCTCGCGCGCACCTTGCTCCTTCAACCGGTCGACGCGGCGGCCGTGAGTTTTCCGCGAGCCGAGCGCGCCGATGTAAAAACAATGGCGGGCGAGCGCGTAGATGAGCGCAGGATCGTCAATCTTCGGATCGTGCGTCAGCGCAACGAAGGCGGTGTAGCGATCAATTCCGAGCGGCGGCAATGCCTTGTCCGGCCACTCGGCGATGACCTTCACGTCGGGAAAGCGTTCCGCCGAAGCAAATGCCGTGCGCGGATCGACGATCGTGACGTCGTAACCGAGTAGCTTGGCAATCGGCGCCAATACCTGGCTGATATGTACGGCGCCGATCGCGACCAGCTGCGCCGCGGGAACGTAGACCGTGAGGAAGACGCGCCCTTCGGCGGTGTCGACCATGCCGCTCTTGCCGCTGCGCAGCCGTTCGGCAAGGACCGCCTTGAGCGGATCTGCGGCCATCTCGGCGGCTTTGACCAGCCGTTGCTCGCCGGTGGCGACGTTGGTGACGACGATGGCCGCGCGCCGCGCCGCGCGCTCGGTATTCAGGGCGGTGAGGATGTCGAGTTTCATGGCCAATCCCCCTGACGCAATTCGCCCTCCTACTCAACCTTTTCGACGAGCACGCGGATGGTGCCGCCACACGACAGGCCGACTTTCCAAGCGGTTTCGTCGGCGACGCCAAATTCCAGCATCTTCGGTTTACCGCTGTCGATCACGTCGAGGGCTTCAGTCACAACTGCGCCTTCGACACAGCCGCCGGAAACCGAACCGAGAAAGTTGCCGTCCTGGTCGATGACGAGGTTAGCGCCGACCGGCCGCGGCGCCGAACCCCACGTCTCGACCACGGTCGCCAGCGCCACGGCGCGGCCTTGCTTACGCCACTCCTCGGCGGCTTTGAGAATATCGGTATCGGTGGACAGCATGGCATTCCTCCATTGCGAACGATCGCGTCCGCAATCGCTATATATCCGCGAATATAAGCGTTCAGGCGACGTTCTGCATCCACGACTTCGGGTCGGCGGCGGCGCCGCGCCGCGGCTGCAACGAAGCCACCAGCCCGGCCATCGATTCGAGATTGTGGATCGGCCGAAATTCGTCGACATGCGGCAACATGGCCTTGATGCCGCGCGCCCGCGCTTCGAATCCTTCGAAGCGCAGGAGCGGATTGAGCCAAACGAGCCGCCGGCACGAGCGATGCAATCGATCGATCTCGAAGCCCAACATGTCGTCGGCATCGCGCTCGAGCCCGTCGGTAATGAGCAAGCACCACCGGGCCCTGGGTGAGCACGCGGCGCGCCCAGAGTTTATTGAAAGCATGCAACGACGACGCGATCCGCGTTCCGCCCGACCAATCGGGCACGCTGGCCGAACAGGCGGCAAGGGCATCGTCGGGATCGCGTTCGCGCAGCGCGCGCGTGACATTGGTCAGGCGGGTGCCGAACAGAAACGTGCTCACGCGCCTTCGCGCATCGGTCAGCGCGTGCAGAAAATGTAGAAAAATCCGGCTGTACTGGCTCATCGAACCCGAAATGTCGAGGAGCGCCACCAGGGGCGGAGGTCTTGTCTTCGGGCCGACGAAGCGCAAATCGATGAAATCGCCGCCGCCTTTGAAGCTCGATCGCAGCGTGCGGCGGATGTCGATCACGTGTCCCACGCGCGTGCGGCGCCAGGCGGCGGGTGCGCACTTCGGCAAGCGGCAGCACCAGGCGCTTGATGGCGGCTTTGGCGGCGGCAATTTCGGCGTTGGTCATCTGCGCAAAATCTTTTCGCTGCAGGACTTCGCGGTCCGAAACGGTCATCCGCGTATCCAGCTCGATTTCCTGTTGTTTCTTGAGCTTGTCGTCGAGACCGGAAAAAAGCGCCTCCTGAACGCGGGTCGCACCGGCTTGCGGCGGCTGCGGCGTCTGATTGGGCGCTTGCGGCAGCATCATCGCCAAGAGCTGATCGAGATAGCCGCGGCGGCGGAAGAAAATGCGGAAAGCCTGATCGAACAGCACCGAATGTTCGTGCCGTTTCACGAAGACGGCGTGCAGCGTCCAGTAAAAATCATCGCGCGCGCCCAGGCCCGCCGTGTCCACCGCCGCAAGCGCATCGAGCACCGCGCCGGGTCCCACCGGAATGCCGGCGGCGCGCAAGCGCGCGCGCAAAGTAGAGGATATTTTCGGCGAGCCGGCCCTTGTTCACATCAGCCTTGCCCCGTGAGGGCTAGGCCCGCTGCCGACGGAAGCCGCGAGGGGGGTGGCGGATCAGGCATCATCGTGACCAAAAAAATGCAAACTTCGTTGCCTCCCTACCCTCCCCCTCAAGGAGGGAGGGAACAAACAGAACGCGCGCGCTCGTAAGCCTACTCGGCCGCCCGCAGCTCCGATTTCATGTCGTCGAGCAGCTCCTTCACTTTGCCGCCCTCGAGGCGGGCAATGTCGTCCTGATACTTCAACAACACGCCGAGCGTATCGGACACGGTGGCCGGATCGAGCGCGACGACATCGAGCTCGGACAATGCCGCCGCCCAGTCCAATGTTTCAGCGACGCCCGGCGACTTGAACAAATCCTGCTTGCGCAGCGCTTGCACGAAGCCGACCACCTGCTCGGAAAGCTTTTTGCCGACACCGGGCACTTTGGCACGGACGATCGCCAGCTCCCGCTCGGCAGTCGGATACGCGAGCCAGTGGTAGAGGCATCGGCGCTTGAGCGCGTCATGGATCTCGCGCGTGCGGTTGGACGTAATAATGACCGCCGGCGGGTGCTCGGCTCTGCACGGTGCCCAGCTCCGGGATGGTGACTTGATAATCGCTCAAAACCTCGAGCAAGAAGGCCTCGAAGGCCTCGTCGGTGCGGTCGAGCTCGTCGATCAGCAGAACCGGCGGGCCGGAGGTATCGGGCTCGAGCGCCTGCAGCAGCGGCCGCTTGATCAAAAATCGCTCGGAGAAGACGTCGCGCTCCAGCCGTTCGCGATCGTGCTCGCCCTCCGCTTCAGCGGCGCGAATGGCGATCATTTGCGCGGCATAATTCCACTCGTACACAGCAGCCGCGATGTCGAGCCCCTCATAACATTGCAGCCGGATCAGGCGCCGCCGCAGCGTTGTGGCGAGCACCTTGCCGATCTCGGTCTTGCCGACGCCCGCCTCGCCCTCGAGAAACAGCGGCCGGCCCATTTTGAGCGCCAGGTAAAGCACGGTCGAGAGCGAGCGATCGGCGAGATATTGCGCCTCGGCAAGAAGCGCGACAGTCGCGTCGATCGAGGCGGGCAGCGGACGATAATTGGACGACTTCACTTTGTACCTCGGCGTGAACTTCTCGCACCATACATAACCTCCGCTCGGCACCGCGGAAACCATCCCGCCGTAAAACGACTGGACGATATTCCCCATACCCCTTATGGTTGTATTATATGAAAATACAACCAACGCCCAATTTAGGAAGCGTCCGCAATGCCCTCGCGGCTTGCGGACCGGGATTACCGTCCGTCAAGCTCGGTGTTGTCGATGGCCTTCCGGATTTGTGCCATCCGGCATTGCGCAGCGCCCGCATCGACGTGCTGGCCACCATGATCCCTCCCGGTTCGGCGGCGGCCGATCCACACGGGACCGCTGTTTGCAGCCTTATCTTCGGCGACCAATCTCCCGTAAATGGCGTGGCCCCCGGTTGTTCGGGCTTGATTTTGCCGTTGTTTTTGCGCCGCACCGCCGACAACAAACTGGGCCCGGTCTCACAAATGGATTTGGCGCGCGCGCTCGCTTTCGGGCTTGAGCACGGCGTATCCATTTTCAACATCAGCGCCGGGCAAAAGTCCGCGACCGCCGAAGCTGACGCTCACCTTGACCAAGCTTTACAGCACTGCGTGGACCGGCGTGTGCTTGTGATGGCTGCAGCAGGTAATGAAGGTTGCGCTTGCATTCATTTACCCGCTACGGTAGAAACCGTGTTGCCAATCGGTGCCCTCAACGTCGCCGGGCAACCCCTTGAGGCAAGCAATTGGGGGGAAGCTTACCGGCGGGACGGAATTCTGGCGCCTGGAGAAAACCTCCAGGTGGCCGTCCCCGGCGGCGGCGTCAGCACCGGCACTGGAACGAGTTTCGCAACGGCCATCGTGTCGGGGGTCGCAGCGCTGTTGCTGTCCGTCGCACGTCGTGAAGGTTATCGTCTTGACCCACTCGACATCCGGCAAATCCTCATCGACAGCGCAGCGCCTTGCGAGTTGGCGGGCACCGGCGAATGCGACCGTTATCTCGCCGGCACGCTCGATGCCGCCGGCGCGCTCGCGGCGGTCCACCGTGCCGGTACGACCAGCATTTCGTTCGCGCCATTGCAAACGGTCAAAACGGAGCACGCGCTAGCACAAAGCGATCATCAGCATCAGTACGCGCGCATGCGTCCGGGGATGGGGGGAGTTGTCATGTCGGCTGAGATATCCAATGCGAATGTAAGCGACACTGCGGCAATCGCGCCTTCAGGCGTTGCAGCCTCGGCCTGCGCTTGTGAACCGCAAGACAAAGATGCAAAGACGGAGCTGTCGCCGCAGGCGGCGTCGCCTCCGATCACTCCGGCCGCGCCTGAGAGCGCGTCGGCGAGCATAAAGCAGCTGGCCTGCTCGTGCGGAAAAAGCGAAGGCGGGTGCAGCTGCGGCGGAAGCCAGGCTCCGCAACTGGTCTTCGCTCTCGGCGCGTTGTGGTTCGACTTTGGGACAGAGGCGCGTTACGACGCCATCGTCCAGCAAATCGGCGATCCGGTTCGCGCCAACAATCCCGCCGAGCTCTTCGCATTTCTGCGGCAAAATCTGCATTTCGCGGCCGGGATCACGTTCATCCTCATGCAGGATCAAATCCCGCTTTACGCCATCCAACCGGCGGGCCCTTTTGCCCTTCCCCTCTACAACGCCATGCTCGAGGCGCTTGAAGCCTCGCTCGACGACATCGCGAACCGCGAACAGCGCGTCTCCATTCCCGGAACTCATCATCGGATCCACTCGCCTGCTCAACGGCATGACGGTGCCGGTTGTTTATCCCGACCTGCGGGGAATGTACCGATGGCAGTCGCGGGAACTGATCGCCGCCGCCAAGGCCGCGGTCGGCAAGGATGTCGCGCCCGACGACGACATCTTCAACTTTCTCAACCGCGTCTACTACGAGCTGCGCAATCTCGGCGTTGCCCCGCAAGAGCGTGCGCTCAACTTTGCGGCGACCAACGCCTATCAAACGCAGGTGGCGTTCGCCGAGTCTGGCCGGACGAAATCTCGCGCTCGATACCATCACGGTGGCGAAGAGCCCGATCTGCCGGCCCGATTCCGATTGCTGGGACGTGCAGCTGCAAATGTTCGATCCGGAGAACGAGCGCCGCGCCAGCCGGGTTTATCGCTACACCGTCGACGTCAGCGAGGTGCTGCCGGTCACCGTCGGCACGGTCCGCTCATGGGCCGTGCGGGCGGGCGCGTGATCGGCGTGTAACGATGTGAATCATGTTCCATGAAAATAGGCCAAACAGACGACGAATGAGGAGAAAGCCAATGAATTTACCTGTTCAAGCCGCTCCCGTGACGCGTGGAAAAATGCGCGCCGCACAGCTGCAGTCGTTCACACAGCAAGGATGCAATCCATTTGCTTGCGGTGGCCTTATCCTAACCTGTGGGGCAGCGTGCCTCAGCGGAGTTGGGGCCCCCGCGTGCATCGCCTGTCTAGGTTCGGCATACGATTCTTGTAAGGACTGTTTCTGAGATCGCCGACCAGTTAACTGACGTAGTGCGCGCAGCTTGCGGAATAACCAGCGCCGTTTTCGGTAGCAAATGACGGTACGCGTACAGCTGTTGGCCGCGGCAATGGCGTTCGCGTGAAGCAGAAGATTGGATGCCGATGCAGGCAAGATCACAACGGCGGACGTCCCGAAGGACGAAAACGCGATCCTTGCCGCAAAAGAAGCTGGCGATGAACCCGCCGATACAAAACGCACCCGTGGACCGTCTGTATATGCGCCCCCTCGTCGGCCGCAGGGGCAAATCTGTCGAGCGCACGAGCGGGACACACCACGGCACGGGGTCGACCAAGACGAAGCAAAGTTCCACCGCGGGAGATTATCTGGTCGAGCTCACCACATTCCACGTTAGACCACGGTGGCGGCGCCGATGACACTAATACCGAAGTCTTTGAGCGAACCTGTGCGCAGCGGGTGACAGAACTTCGCTGCAGCCGGCAAAATTTATCGAACGTTGAGGGGGCCAAATTGGGAGAGAAGAGTGGCAAATCAGGAGAGAAACATGGAAGGAAAAATCCACACCGTAAAAATGAAGCTGCCAATCCAATCGGCACCAGTCGATCGCGGCCTGTCCAAAGGCAGCTACGCTCCGGCTGGCGTAATTCAGTCGAGACTCTTGCGGTTGCCCGACCGCATGCCTCGGGCTCTGCGCCTTGGGACGCTGCTTGGGCCAATGCGTCTGAGCTAATCGACGCGGTTTTAGCGGCGGCCCGCGTCTGCAACACAATGACGCCGAGCGGCGTTGGACGCGAGTCCAAACACCGCTCGGCGGTTCATTACTTTCCGACCGCCTCGGCCACCGCGCGCCGGGCGAGCACGCCGATCAGATGCGCCCGGTACTCGGCACTGCCGTGGATGTCGCTGTTCAATCCATCCGCCGGGACCGAGAGCCCTTCCAGCGATTTTGGCGAAAAGCGCTTCTTCAAGGCCTCTTCAAAAGCCGGGACGCGGAAAACGCCATTGGCGCCGGCGCCGGTTACGGCGACGCGGATTTCGCTGCTGCGCTTGCCGACGAAGACGCCGACCAGCGCGTAGCGCGACGCTTGATTGCGGAATTTTTGATAGGCCGCTTTCTTGGGGATCGGGAAGCTCACCTTGGTGATGATTTCCGCGGGCTCGAGCGCGGTGGAGAACATGCCGGTGAAGAAGTCGTCCGCCGCAATGCGGCGCTTGTTGGTGATGATGGTGGCGCCCAGTCCGAGGCAGGCCGCCGGATAGTCCGCGGTCGGGTCGTTGTTGGCGATCGAGCCGCCGATCGTGCCCATGTGACGCACCGCCGGATCGCCGATCATCCCGGCAAGCTTTGCCAGCACCGGAAGCGACTGCTGCACCACCGGCGAGGTATGCACGTCGTTGTGGCGCGTCATCGCGCCGATAGTCACCGCGCGGCCGGTGAGTTCGATTCCGGCCAGGCCTTCGATGCGCGACATATCGATCAGCATCGGCGGATTGGCGAGCCGAAGCTTCATGGTCGGCAACAAGGTGTGGCCGCCGGCGAGAAGTTTGGCGTCGGCATTCTTGCTCAGCAGGTTCGCGGCTTGCCGCAGCGTCTGTGGGCGTTCGAAAGTGAAGCTGTACATGTTCCCTCTCCGTAATCTCTTTCGTCACGCCGCGTGCGACAGGGCGCGGCCGGACTTCTGCAGCGCGGCCCATACCGTTTGCGGCGTCGCCGGCATGGCGATGTCTTCGGTGCCGACGGCATTGGTGATGGCGTTGATCACCGCCGCCGGCGACGCGATGGCGCCGGCCTCGCCGCAACCCTTGATGCCGAGCGGGTTAGACGGACATTTGGTGACGGTCGTGTCCACCTTGATCGTCGGCAGATGATCGGCGCGCGGCATGCAATAATCCATCAGCGAACCGGTTACGAGCTGGCCTTCCTTGTTGTAGACCGCGCCCTCGCACAAAGCCTGGCCAATTCCCTGCGCCACGCCGCCGTGGATCTGCCCCTCAACGATCATCGGATTGATGATGACGCCGAAATCATCGACCGCCGTCCAGGCGACGATCTCGGCATTGCCGGTCTCGGCATCGACCTCCACCTCGCAGATGTGGCAACCGGCCGGGAAGGTGAAATTGGTGGGATCGTAGAACGAGGTTTCCTTCAGGCCGGGCTCAAGCTCCTGGCCATTGAATTTGTGGGCGATGTAGGCGTTGAGCGCCACGCCGCCCCAGGGCACCGACTTGTCGGTACCCGCGACGTTGAAATTTCCGTCCTTGAACTCGATGTCGCCTTCGGCGGCCTCGAGCAGATGCGAAGCCACCTTCTTGGCCTTGGCTTCGATCTTGTCCAACGCCTTCACCAGCGCCGACATGCCGACCGCGCCTGAGCGCGAGCCGTACGTGCCCATGCCGAACTGCACCTTGTCGGTGTCGCCGTGAACGATCGACACGCTCTCGATCGGCACCCCGAGCCGCTCGCATACGACCTGGGCGAAGGTCGTCTCGTGGCCTTGGCCATGGGCGTGCGAGCCGACCAGCACTTCAATCGAACCGGTCGGATTGACCCTGACCTCGCACGATTCCCATTGCCCGACGCCGCCGCCCAGCGCGCCGACCGCTTGCGAAGGCGCCAATCCGCACGCCTCGATATAGGTCGAAAACCCGATGCCGCGCAGTTTGCCGTTACGCGCCGCCTCGCGCTTTCGTTTGGCGAACCCCTTGTAGTCGGCCAGGTCCAGCGCCTTCTTGAGCGAAGCGTCATAGTCGCCGGCATCGTAAGCGAAGATCACCGGCGTCTGATGCGGAAAGGTTTTGACGAAGTTCTTCCGCCGCATCTCCGCCGGGTCGATGTTGAGTTCGCGCGCCGCGACTTCGACGAGCCGCTCGACCACGAAGGTGGCTTCCGGCCGCCCGGCGCCGCGATAGGCATCGACCGAGTTCGTGTTGGTATAGACCGCGTCGACCTCGCAATAGATTTGCGGGATCTGGTACTGGCCCGACAGCAGCGTGGCATAGAGATAGGTCGGCACCGCCGACGAGAAGACCTGCATGTAGGCGCCGAGATTCGCGATCGTCTTGACCCGCAGGCCGAGAATTTTGCCGGACGCATCCAGCGCCAGTTCGGCATGCGTAACGTGGTCGCGTCCGTGCGCGTCGACGAGAAACGCTTCCGAGCGATCGGAAACCCATTTCACCGGGCGGCCGACCCGTTTCGACGCCCAGAGCGACACGACCTCTTCGGGATAGATGAAGATTTTCGAGCCGAAACCGCCGCCGACGTCGGGCGCGATGACGCGCAGTTTGTGCTCCGGCGCCATGCCGACGAAGGCCGCGATGACGAGACGGGCGACGTGCGGGTTCTGTGACGTATTCCACAGCGTGAAGGTCTCGTTGCCGGCATCATATTCGGCCAACGCCGCGCGCGGTTCGATCGCGTTCGGGATGAGACGATTGTTGACGATGTCGAGCTTGGTGACGTGAGCTGCGGATTTGAACGCCGCATCCGCGCCTGCGGCATCGCCGAGATGCCACTGATAGATCGTGTTGTTCGGCGCCACCTCATGAATCTGCGGCGCTCCGGGACGCTGCGCATCCGCCGGCTCGATGATCGCGGGCAACACGCCGTAGTCGACGTTGACCTTCTCGCCGGCGTCGCGGGCCTGTGCCAGGGTCTCGGCAATCACCACAGCGACCGGATCGCCGACATGGCAGGCCTTGGTGTTGGCCAGCGCCGGATGCGGCGCCATTTTCATGGGCGAGCCGTCTTTGGAGTGGATCATCCAGCCGCAAATCAGGCTGCCGATCTTGTCGGCTGCGAGTTCGGCGCCAGTCAAAACGGCGAGCACGCCCGGCATGCCCGCGGCGGCTTTGCTGTCGATCGACTTGATGGTGGCGTGGGCGTGTGGCGAGCGAACGAAGTAGGCGTAAGCCTGGCCGGGCCGATTGATGTCGTCGGTGTAGTGGCCCTTGCCGGTGATGAAACGATGGTCTTCCTTGCGGCGCACCGCGGCGCCAATCCCGGTTGCCGACATGGCGGTTTCCTCCCGCTGCTCTCGTTCGACTTCCCTTCCCTACGCCCTGATTATTCGGCGGCCTTGCTCGCCGCACCGCTGCCCATCGCGCGCGCGCCGGCCGCGATCGACTTGACGATATTGTGATAGCCGGTGCAGCGGCAGAGATTGCCTTCCAGCTCCTCGCGAATGGTCCGATCGTCGAGATCGTGGCCCTTGCGGCGTACGATATCGACGGCCGTCATGATCATCCCCGGCGTGCAATAACCGCATTGCAAGCCGTGATTTTCGCGAAACGCTTCCTGCATCGGATGGAGCGGCCCATTGGCCGGCGCGAGACCTTCGATGGAGAGCACGTCGGCGCCCTCAAGCTGTAAGGCGAGAACGGTGCAGGATTTCACCGCCTTGCCGTTGACCAGAACCACGCAGGCCCCGCATTGCGAGGTGTCGCAACCGACATGGGTCCCGGTCAGGCGCAGATTCTCACGCAACAATTGCACCAAGAGGGTGCGCGGGTCGACATCTGCAGTAACGGGTTTGCCGTTCACGGTAAGGGAAACGGCTGCCATAAGCGCCTCCTCGAATTCCCCAAAAACGCCTTGTTTCGGCCGGGCGGCTCGCGGCCGCCGGCCCGTTCCCAGGCAAAACGCGGCGATTTTGCCACTTTTCACGCCCTGGAACCGGAATTACTCTGAACCGCGCCCTAGCCGCCGGTCAAGGGAATATCGCGGCTGGAGGCACCGGTGCCCCCGCCGGTTGTGGGCGAAAGGCGCCGCGCCGTCAGGCGGCGGGCGCACTGACGGTTGCTGCAAATTTCTGAAAGAAATCATCCGCCAGCTTCTTGGCGGCGCCGTTGATCAGACGCTGCCCGAGCTGCGCAAGTTTGCCGCCGATCTGCGCTTCGACCGCGTAGCTCAGCAACGTGCCGCCGTCTTTCGCCGTCAGCTTCACGGTCGCGCCGCCTTTGGCAAATCCGGCCACGCCGCCGTCGCCCTGGCCGGAAATCTTATACCCGTTCGGCGGGTCGAGGTCGGACAGCGTGACCTTGCCTTTGAACTTCGCCTTCACCGGACCGATTTTGGTCGTGGCGACGGCCTGGAACTCGGTATCCGATAGCTTGTCGAGTTGTTCGCAGCCGGGAATACACGCCTTCAGCGTCTCGGCATCATTGAGTTTTTCCCACACCTTCTCCCGCGGCACTGGGAGCTGATATTCGCCGCTCATTGTCATCGCCATTTCGCATCACTCCTCGGCCCAAGCCACGCTTCGCAATCGACCGGCATCATATCGGTTAGCGCCGCGCGCGACAGTATGGAATTCGGCAGCGTCGCGAATTGGTGCGGCGGCGCGAGCCCGGTTAGTGTATGAGGCGTCGTCCGCGAAGGAACGAGTTATGCCCGACATCAATGCCGACGGCTGCACCATCCACGTCGACGTGGAAGGACCGCAAGGCGCCCCCGTGCTTATGCTTTCGAATTCGCTCGGCACCAATTTGCATATGTGGGACGGCCAAGTGGCGGCTTTTACCCGCCACTTCCGGCTCGTGCGTTTCGACCGCCGCGGCCACGGCCGATCGGCAGTGCCCAAGGGACCCTATTCGATGGAACGGCTCTCGCGGGACGTGCTTGCCATTCTCGACGCGCTTGGCATTGAGCGAGTCAATTGGTGTGGGCTTTCCATGGGCGGCATGGAGGGCCAATGGCTCGGCGCCAATGCCGCAAGCCGCATCGACAAACTCATTCTCTCCAACACCTCGTGTTATTTCCCCGATAGCGACGATCTGGGACGCCCGTATCAAAGAGGTCCGCGACAAAGGATTGGCAAGTCTGGTCGAGGCCAATATGGAGCGCTGGTTCACGGCCGAATTCCGCCGCCAATCGCCGCAGGCGATGGCGGACATGCGCGAGATGTTTCTCGCCACCGATGCCGAGGGCTATGTCGGCTGCGGCTTCGCCATCCGCGACATGGACCACCGCTCGCTGCTGGCGAAGATCCGCGCGCCGACGCTCGTCATCGCCGGCAAGCACGATCCGGCGACCACGCTCGAAGCCGGCGAATTCATTGCCGAGCATGTTCCCGGCGCCAAGCTCGCCGTGCTCGAAGCGGCGCACATCGCCAACCTCGAGCAACCGGAAGCTTATAACCAGACGGTGCTGGATTTCTTGCTGGCCTAGCGGTCCTTTGGTTTTAACATTCGGACGCGAGCGCCGCGACAGAATGCGAATGTTAAAAGCGGACGACCAGCCCCATTCACCCGCGATCATCGCGAAATTCATGCGGCGTAGTGCCGGTGTGCTTGCGGAAGAAGCGGGCAAAATGCGACGGATCGGAAAACGCCAACTCTTCGGCGATATCCTGGATCGGTTGCGTGGTGAAAACGAGCTGCCGTTTCGCTTCGGTGAGGACGCGCTGGCGGATGAGATGGCCGGCGGTCACGCCGGTCGCGCGTTTGACGTGATCGTTGAGCCGATCAACAGTCATCCCGAGCTTCTCCGCGTAAAATCCGAGCTGATGCTCATGGCGAAAGAATTCGTCGACCAGCGCCCGCAACTGCGCGACGGTGGCATCGGCCGGCTGCAAAGTCACGCTGCCGGTACGCGCGCGGCTCGCGGCGAGACGCGCCACTCCGACGGCGATCAGCGCCAGGAGACCGCGCATGGCCACGCGATAGCCTTCGCGGCCAAGGCTTCCCTCCTCGAAGAGCTCCGCGCACAGCCCTGACAGCCGCGCCAGCTCGGTTTCGTCGGTGATCGCGACAACCGGATGGGCGGCCAATGCGCGCAGCCGCGCCAATGCTTCGCCGGCGCGATCGGCCAGAGCGACCGCTGCATCTTCCGTGAAGGTCAAAACCCAGCCCTCGGTGACATCCGGCTGGAAATGAAATCCGTGGGCAATGGCCGCGGGAACCAGAATGGCGACCGGGGCGGCAAATGGCAGATGCGCCGCTTCGAACGTCATCTCGCCGCCGCCGCGCTCGATCAACAGAATTTGGAACAGATTGCGATGCCGGTGCGCGCGAATGGTCCAGTCGTGGATCGAAGATCGCGAAGCGACGGTCTCGACGTGGATGAAATCGAACGCCTGATCGTCCGGCGGGTCGCCGTAGAGATGAAACAGCGGTAGGGCCGTGGCCATGCGCAAAGCATAAGCCAATCGCGCCGCAGACGCAGCGACCCCTTCAAAGTGCTCAAAGCTTTACACAAAAAAAGCGGCGGCCCGCCGTCAAGGCGAACCGCCGCCGCTAAACGAACCCGTATTACCGGCCGGAGCCGCCCTGCTGGCCACCCTGGCCCGGTTTGTTCTGGCCGCCCTGCTGGCCGCCCTGGCCGCCCTGCTGCTGCTGGCCGGGTTTGTTCTGGCCGCCCTGGCCGCCCTGTCCACCTTGGCCGCCTTGCTGCGAACCCTGTTGCTGCTGCTGCGAGCCGCGTTGCGGATTCTGTTGCTCGTTCGCCATTGGGAGATTCTCCGATTGCTTGTTGGACTGCCTGGTAATAACGCCAGGCGAGAACCAAGGTTCCGGGTTCCGCACGGCCGCTACGGGTCAACGGCTTGTAATTACAGAAAAAAACGTATGATGCGCTAAAACCCTGTTAGCGAAACGCCTGCGCGTGCGGCTGGGACGAGCGGCGATGCCGCCCGCGTTGTCGCTGGCAAAGCCCCCTGTTAAAAGTTCCACGGGAATCGGGACGCAACGGACGCATGGAATACTTCGTCCAGCAGCTCATCAACGGCATTACGCTCGGTTCGATCTATGGGCTGATCGCCATCGGCTACACGATGGTCTACGGCATCATCGGCATGATCAATTTCGCCCACGGCGACATTTTCATGGTCGGTGCGTTCCTTTCGCTGATCGCCTTCCTCGTTCTCGTGGCGTTCGGCATAACGGCCGTTCCCTTGGCGCTCTTGATTGTCCTTCTCGTCTCCATGGCGCTCACCGCGCTCTATGGCTGGGCGGTCGAGCGCATCGCCTATCGGCCGCTGCGGCATTCGTTCCGCTTGGCGCCGCTGATCTCCGCCATCGGCATGTCGATTGTTTTGCAGAATTACGTGCAGATCGCCCAAGGCGCGCGGGTCAAGCCGCTGCCGCCGCTCGTGCAAGGCGGCTACACGCTGTTCGAGGGCAATAATTTCGCCGTGCGGCTTTCCAACATTCAAATCATCGTCGTGGTCACCACCATCATATTGATGTGCGGCTTTTCGTATGTGGTGGCGCGAACGCGATTGGGACGCAACATGCGCGCCTGCGAGCAAGATCTGAAAATGGCGGCACTCGTCGGCATTGACGTCGACCGCACGATTTCGCTGACCTTCCTCATCGGCGCGGCGCTCGCCGCGGTCGCCGGACTGATGTTTTTGCTCTATTACGGCGTCGTCGACTTCTTCATCGGCTTTCTCGCCGGCGTAAAGGCGTTCACCGCCGCCGTTCTTGGCGGCATCGGCTCGCTGCCCGGCGCCATGATCGGCGGCATTCTGATCGGCCTGATCGAGACAATGTGGTCGGCTTATTTTTCCATCGAGTACAAAGACGTCGCCGCCTTCGCCATCCTGATCATCGTACTCATTTTCCTCCCGACCGGGCTTTTGGGCCGGCCGGAAGTCGAGAAGGTGTGAGCGATCCCTCGCCGGCCTCGCGCGCGGAGCATCCCGCTGGCGAGCGGGCCGATTGGCTTGCCGCGCTGAAGGAAGCCGCGATTGCCGCCGCGGTGGCGTTCGGCCTGTTCGTCTTGCTGATCGGCATTCGCACCGAGCAAGGCCCAACCGGCGCGCTCGTCATCGCCACGCGATTTGGCACGCTCGCGGGGTTTGTGGCGGCGGCGTTCGTCGGCCGTTTGATCTTTGCGGTGACGCGCCACCGCATGGCGAGGCCGGCAAGCCTGTTCGCACCGGCCGCCGTGAAGAAAGCCGCGGCGGCTTTGTCTCCCTATCTCGCGCTCGGCCTGCTGATTTTCGCGCTCGTCGTCCCGGTCCTGTTTTACCACAACCGGTATCTGCTCGATCTCGCCATTCTCATTGTCACTTACATCATGCTCGGTTTCGGCTTGAACATTGTCGTCGGCCTCGCCGGGCTGCTCGATCTCGGCTACGTCGCCTTCTACGCGGTCGGCGCCTATTCCTACGCACTGATCGCGCAAGACTTCGGGCTGTCGTTCTGGGCCTGCCTGCCGCTGGCCGGCATCTTCGCCGCATTCGCCGGACTTCTGCTCGGCTTTCCCGTGCTGCGGCTGCGCGGCGATTATCTCGCCATCGTCACGCTCGGCTTCGGCGAGATCATCCGGCTCGTGCTGCTCAATTGGCAGAATTTGACCGGAGGGCCGAACGGCATTTCCGGAATTCCGCGGCCTTCGTTCTTCGGCCTGCCCTTCAACGCGAGCGCGAACGGCTTCGCCGCGACATTCGGGCTACACTATTCGGCGACCCACCGCATCGTGTTTTTGTACTACGTCATTCTTGCGCTTGCGCTGGTGACCAACTGGGTCACGCTGCGGCTGCGCCGGCTGCCGATCGGCCGCGCCTGGGAGGCGTTGCGCGAAGATGAGATCGCTTGCCGCGCGCTCGGCATCAACACCACGACGACCAAACTCACCGCCTTTGCGATGGGCGCGATGTTCGGCGGTTTCGCCGGCGCCTTTTTCGCCACGCGGCAGGGCTTCATCAGCCCCGAATTGTTCACGTTTTCGGAATCGGCGTTGGTCTTGGCCATCGTCGTGCTCGGCGGGATGGGTTCGCAGCTCGGCGTCGTCCTTGCCGCCACCATCATGCTCGGCGGCTTCGAGCTGTTTCGCGAATTCGACCAATATCGCATGCTGGTTTTCGGCGCCGCCATGGTCGCGATCGTGATTTACCGGCCGCGCGGCCTGGTGGCGACGCGCAAGCCCTCCGTGTCGATGCGGCGAACGCAAGGACATTCCGGCCGACATCGTGCGCGGCGCGCGCACCGAGTCGCCGGCATGAGCGCGGCGCCGGTTCTCAGCGTGGAACACCTGACCATGCGTTTCGGCGGCCTCGTGGCCGTGAGCGACCTCAGCTTCGCCGCCGGCGCCCGCGAGATCACCGCGCTGATCGGGCCGAACGGCGCCGGCAAAACCACGCTGTTCAATTGCATCACCGGCTTCTACAAGCCGACCGTCGGGCGATTGCTGCTCACCCATGCCGACGGCAATACGTTCCTGCTCGAGCGGCTGCAGGAATTTCGCATTGCCAAAGACGCGCACGTCGCGCGCACGTTTCAAAACGTCAGGCTGTTTGCCGGGATGACGCTTCTGGAAAATCTTATTGTCGCTCAGCACAACAAGTTGATGGCCGCCTCGGGATTTACCGTGCTCGGCCTCTTCGGCTCGCCCGCGTACGCGCAAACCGAGGCGGAGGCCATCGAGAAAGCGCGCTATTGGCTCGATCGGCTCGGATTAAGCGAGCGCGCCGACGACCCGGCCGGCGCGCTGCCCTACGGCGCGCAGCGGCGCCTCGAATTGGCGCGCGCCATGTGCACCGACCCGGTGCTGCTTTGTCTCGACGAGCCGGCCGCGGGCCTCAACAATCGCGAGAGCGCCGAGCTCAACGACTTTTTGCGCGGCATCCGCGACGAGCACGACATTTCGATCCTTTTGATCGAGCACGACATGGGCGTCGTGATGGAGATTTCCGATCGCATTGTAGTGTTGGACTACGGCGTAAAAATCGCCGACGGCACGCCGGCCGAAGTGCGCAACGATCCCAGCGTCATCGCCGCCTACCTTGGCGTGAGCGACGAAGAGGCGGTGACGCCGCAGGCCAAGCGAATGTGAGGGCGATGAGCGAACCGTTGCTGTGCCTGCGCGGCGTCAAAGCCTATTACGGCAGCGTCATCGCGCTAAAGGGCGTCGACGTCGACGTCAATGAAGGAGAGATTGTCGCACTGATCGGCGCCAACGGCGCCGGCAAATCGACCCTGATGATGACGGTCTTCGGCAACCCGCGCGCCCGCGAAGGACAAATCCGCTTCGCCGGCCGCGACATCACCGCGCTGCCGACGCACGAAGTGGCAAAGCTGCGCATCGCG
The DNA here is from genome assembly GCA_963835195.1 of uncultured Alphaproteobacteria bacterium. Classification (GTDB taxonomy): domain Bacteria; phylum Pseudomonadota; class Alphaproteobacteria; order Rhizobiales; family Xanthobacteraceae; genus BOG-931. Next base: position 5,843 of record CAWIEY010000009.1, on the reverse strand, counting down.
CAGTCGCCCGAAGGACGGCGCATTTTTCCGCGCATGACGGTGATGGAAAACCTGCAGATCGGCGCCACCGTCGCCGACGGCGGCGGCCGCGATGGCGACATCGAGCGGGTGTTCGCGCTGTTTCCGCGGTTGCGCGATCGCATTCGCCAGCGCGGCGGCACGCTTTCCGGCGGCGAGCAGCAAATGCTGGCGATCGGGCGAGCGCTGATGGCGAGACCGCGGCTCATTCTGCTCGACGAGCCGTCGCTCGGCCTGGCGCCGCTTCTGGTGCAGCAGATATTCGCCGCCATCCGGCTCCTCAACGAACAGCGACAAACTGACGGTGTTCCTCGTCGAGCAGAACGCCTACCAGGCGCTCAAGATCGCGCACCGCGGCTATGTCCTGGTCAACGGCGAAATCACCCTCCAAGGCAGCGGGCCGAGCCTCCTGCAACGCCCGGAAATCCGCGCCGCCTATCTCGAAGGCGGTAAACGCTGACGGAGCGCCAGTGGAGCGGGTTTGACATTCGCTACCCGCCGGGCCGCGAACTTGCGAAGCGAATGTCAAACCCAATGCTCAACTGCATTTATATTTGCTAGTGGTCCTTTGATTCTAACATTCGCATGATAGCCTGCCGAACCGGGATGCGAATGTTAGAATCGGACCACTAGATGGAGCGGCTTTATGCAGGCGAAACGATCCTCGATATCGTTCTGGTCACCGGACTGATCGGTGGCGGCGCCGCGTGGCTGTCGGGCCGCGCCATTGCGGCCGCATGGGGCGGCCAATCGCGCGTCATCTTTGTCGCGCTTCTTCTTGGGGCTGCCGCCCGCTTCTTTCATTTCGCGCTGTTCCAGGGCGAGCTTCTGTCGGTCGCCTCGTTTGCCTGCGACACGGCGATCTTCCTTGTCGTCGGGCTCCTCTCCTGGCGAGCAACGCGCGCCAGCCTGATGGTCAGGCAATATCCGTGGCTCTACGCGCGCAGCGGACCGCTGACCTGGCGCGAGATCGGGCAGGAAAAGGACGCGGAGAAGTGCTAGCTTCGCTCCAACGTCATCCCTTGGAACGAGACATAATCATGAAGAAGCTGCGGCTCATCGCCTGTGCGCTGTTTGTCCCTTTCCTCGCCGCGCCCGCCGCGCCGGCGCTGGCGCAGAACATCACGGTCGCCGTCGGCCGGGCCAATGACCGGCGGCCAGGCAACCTTTGGCCGGCAATTGAGCGAAGGCGCCGAGCAGGCCGTCGCCGATATCAATGCCGCGGGCGGCGTGCTGGGAAAGAAGCTGCATCTCGAGATCGGCGACGATGCGTGCGATCCGAAGCAGGCGCGCTCGGTTGCCGAGAAACTGTCGGCAATGGGCGCGGCCGTGGTCGTCGGTCATTATTGCTCGTCGTCGTCGATCCCGGCGTCGGACGCGTATCTGGATGGCGGCGTACTGCAAATCACGCCGGCTTCGACCAATCCGCTGTTCACCGAGCGCGGCATGTGGAACACGTTCCGCACCTGCGGTCGCGACGACCAGCAGGGTCCGTTTGCCGCCGCTTATCTGGCGAAAAATTTCAAAGGGAAAAATATCGCCATCATCAATGACAAGACCACTTACGGCAAAGGTCTCGCCGACGAGGTCAAGAAGGCGCTCAACGCCGCCGGCGTCACCGAGAAGCTCAACGAATTGTACAATCAGGGTGACAAGGACTTCAACGCGCTCGTTTCCAAACTCAAACTCAACAACATCGATATCGTCTACGATGGCGGCTACCATCAGGAAGCGGGCCTGATCGTGCGGCAGATGCACGATCAGGGACTGAAAACCATTCTCATGGCCGGAGACGCGCTGGCCTCGCACGAATTCGCTGTCCATCACCGGCCCTGCGGGTGAAGGCGTGCTGTTCACGTTTCCGCCGGATCCGCGCAAGCGCCCGACGGCCGCCGCTGTCGTGAAGGAGTTCAAGGACAAAGGGATCGATCCGGAGGGCTACGTGCTCTACACCTATGCCGCGTTTCAGGTTTGGGCGCAGGCCGCCGCCAAGGCCGGCACCACCGATCCGCAGAAGGTCGCCGCGGCGATGCGCGCCGGCACCTGGGACACGGTGCTTGGCCCCATCGCCTACGACAAGAAGGGCGACATTACCGGCGGCGGCTGGGCGGTGTACCGCTGGAACAAAGACGGCAATTATCAGGAGATCACCGAGTCCGGGCCGCAGCTAAAGGCGCCCGATCGGCTCACGGCAGGTCAAATGGCCAGCTTGCCCAGTTGTGGAAATGCCTCGATCAGCCAACTGCCGAGATCGGTGATCCAGCCGGAAAAAAACGCCACGCCGGCAACGATCAACAGTCCGCCCATCGCCTTTTCCACGACGTTGAGGTGAGCGCGAAAGCGGGCGAGGAAAGCGGCGAACGGTTCGAGCGCGAGCGCGGCGACGATGAACGGCACGCCCAGCCCAAGCGAATAGACCGCCAGCAGAACGGTGCCGCGGGCTACGCTTCCTTCCGAGCCGGCGATCGCCAGGATCGCGCTCAGGATCGGCCCGATGCATGGCGTCCAGCCGAAGGCGAACGCCAAGCCCATCACGTAAGCGCCCCAAAGTCCGACCGGCTTGGCGACATCCAAGCGCTTCTCGCGCATGAACCATGCAATCGGCGTGATGCCGAGAAAGTGCAGGCCCATTATGATGATGATGATGCCGGCAATCTTTCCGAGGACGTACGAATAAGCGCGCAGCAATGCACCGATCGCGCTGGCGCTGGCGCCGAGCGCGATGAACACCGTGGAGAAGCCAAGCACGAAGAGGAAAGCGGCTATTATTGTCTCGCGGCGGACCTGAGGCTTCTTTTCTGCCCCGGCCAGACGTTCGAGCGAGGTACCAGTCAGATAGATGAGATACGGCGGCACCAATGGCAGCACGCAAGGCGATAGAAAGCTCAGCATGCCTGCGGCGAGCGCGGCAGCAAAGGTCACATTCATGGCGCACTCATGCCCGCCGGTTCTCCATAGCGCAAGCTGACCGGCGCGCCAGCCGCGAGGATGTGATCATTTGTCAGTCCCCGCGAACGGGCGTTCGAGGGCGGCGCCAAAAGCTGCGCGCATGTTAACTCTGGCACACCTGGCCTCGTGTCATGATGGATGCCGGGCTCGCGCCTAAGCGCGCTGAAACGACAGGAGCACGCATTGCGCAATCTCCTCACCGACGTTCCGGGAATCAAAGTCGGCCACGCCGAAAACCTCACGCTCGGTTCCGGCGCGACCGCAATCATTTTTGACGAACCGGCCGCCGCTTCGGTCGACGTGCGCGGCGGCGGTCCGGGAACCCGCGACACGGCTTTGCTCGATCCGGCGCAGACCGTGGAAGGTATCGACGCCATTACCTTGTCCGGCGGTTCGGCGTTCGGTCTCGATGCGGCCTCCGGCGTGCAGGCGTTTCTGCGGGACAAAGGCCGCGGCTTCGCCGTCGGCACGGCGCGGGTGCCGATCGTGCCGGCGGCGATCCTGTTCGATCTCTTGAACGGCGGCGACAAGAATTGGGAGCGCTTTCCGCCCTATCGCGACCTTGGCTATGCGGCTGCGGCCGCGGCGAGCGTGCGATTTCGCGCTCGGCAGCGTCGGCGCCGGCACCGGCGCGACCACCGTCAATTGCAAGGGCGGCATCGGCTCGGCCTCGGGCGCAACCGCGGAAGGCTACGTGATCGGCGCGCTCGCGGCGGTCAACGCCGTCGGCAGTGCGCTGGTAGGCGAAGGTCCGTGGTTCTGGGCGGCTCCGTTCGAGCGCGACGGCGAGTTCGGCGGGCGTGGTCTGGCCCTCGCCGTTTCCGCAAGCCGCCCTCGAGCCGCGCGCCAAAGGCGGCCCAGGCGAAAACACCACGCTGGTGGTCGTCGCAACAGATGCGATTTTGACCAAGGCGCAAGCCAAGCGGCTGGCCGTCATGGCTCAATCGGGCCTGTCGCGCGCGCTCTATCCGGTGCATACGCCGCTCGATGGCGACGTCGTGTTCGCGGCCTCGACCGGTCGCCGGCCGCTGACCGATCCGATTCTCGGGCTGGTCAGCCTTGGCGCAATTGCCGCAAATGTGGTCGCCCGGGCGATCGCGCGCGGCGTGTTTGCGGCGACGGCGCTGCCGTTTCCGGCGCGCCCTGCCGAGCTGGCGTGACCAATTCGGCTGATCAGGCCGGAACGATCAACGGTTGCGGGCGAGCGCAAGTCTGGAACCCACAAACCATAATCTTTACGGAAATTAAATCGTCCTGACGTTGACAGGTTTACCGAGCAGCGCCTTCACTTCGACTCAAAGTGGCGGTCTCTAGCGAGGCATTATGCGATCCGCACTCATCACCGTCGGTGTACTGATCAGTCCTGGGGCTTGGCGCTTTCGGCGTCGTATCGGCGCAAAAAGCGACGGGGCCCACCGCGCCGAATTTGACGGCGAAACCGGTTCCGCTTGCGGCGAACGCCAATCGCGCGCCGGCGACGCCGATCCAGCAGATTGCCCAGGCTCAGGCGGCGGAAATCCCGCAAATACAGCCGTCCCCGCCGCGTCTGCTGCGCCGCAGCCCACTCCGGGTTGCGGAGGAGACCAGTGCTCCAGACCACACCGCCGCAGAATGCGCCGATGGCCAAGCCCGCGGCCGCCAACGCGGCCGCTGCCGGCGGCGCGGCTGCGCCCAACAGCAGCATTCCGCCTTGCGACAAACCGGGCGGCATGGGTCTTTCACGCATCGTCGAGATCGACACCACCGGCGGTCCCGGCTTCGGCTTCGAGCATTTCAAGCAATATGATTTTCTTCGCGACAAGGAAGTCGTTCTAACCTTCGACGACGGTCCTTGGCCGGAAAACACGCCCGCCGTCCTCAAGGCGCTTACCGACAATTGCCTCAAAGCCACATTTTTCGAGATCGGCGAGCATGCGACTTGGCATCCCGAGATCACCAAGCAGGTGGTCGAAGCCGGCATGACGCTCGGCACTCACACCTGGTCGCACAAGGATTTGGCCAGGAACCCGTACGCCAAGGACATCGAACTCGCCAAGGCAGAAATCGAAATGGGCGTCAGCGCCGTGCACATGGCAGCCGCCGCGCCGATCGCGCCGTTCTTCCGCTTTCCCGATCTGCAACACCCGCCGGATTTGCTCGCCTATATGGGCGAGCGCAACATCGCGACGTTCTCGACCGATATCGATTCTCGCGATTTCAAGATGAACAAGCCGGAGCAAGTGATCAATTCGGTGATGACCAAGCTCGAGAAGCACGGCAAGGGCATCATCCTCATGCATGATTTCCGGCGCGCGACCGCAGAAGCGTTGCCGGAATTGCTGCGCCAGTTGAAGGCGGCCGGCTACAAAGTCGTGCACTTGGTGCCGCATCAGATGGTGACGATCGCTGCCGAAATACGACGAAATGGTCACGCAGAAGGACAAACTGTCGGCCAACAATACCCGGCCCGAAAACAGCGTCGTTGCGCACCATCGGCCAGTATGTCGATCGCCGCCTGCGCGCTCGACGTTCACGAATAAGCCTAATGAACGCTCGGCGCTGTAAGGTTTCGGGTCGCAGAACGGCGTCGCGCCGGTCACCATTTCCGCAATAAGACGCCCCGTTGCCGGGCCGAGCGTCAAGCCCCAATGGGCGTGGCCGAACGCCAGCCAAAGTCCGCCGTGCCGCGGCGCGCGCGAGATGACCGGCCGCGAGTCGGCAAAGCACGGCCGCGCGCCAAGCCACGCCGTTGGCTCGATGCGTTCGCCGAGCGGAATTAATTTCCGCGCCAGCGGCAATACGCGCTCGAGCTGGACCGGCGTCGGCGGTGCATCGCGCGCGGCAAATTCCACTCCCGTGGTCAGGCGGATGCCCTGCTCCATCGGCGCCAAGACGTA
>CAWIEY010000008.1:0-533628 GCA_963835195.1 uncultured Alphaproteobacteria bacterium | reverse complement strand
TTTGTACGCGTAGGTTGGTCTTGCTGGATTGCTCGGCACAAGCGGACGTGACGCCGCCGAAATTACGCGTGCTTCCGTGATCGGGAATGACTGTTGTTGCACTCATTCCATGTAACGCTGGAGAAAGTTGTCATATAAAGCCCGGTAGGACTGCGCGCTGCTCTCCAAATCGCGCAGCGTCACCTGAGCCTTGCCCGTGACCTGAGACTGCGAAACCGCGTCGTCAAGCTGCTTTTGCACACTCGCTTCGTGTTGCTTGGCAATTTCGAAATCGCTCTTGTAGCCCTCGGCGATCCGTTTCAGTTCGTCCCGAATCGAATTCTGCAGCTCCTGCATTTGGTTGCGAAGGTTTACAACAGCTAGGTGATTGGCACCGTAGCGTGTCGCCCAATCAACCTCGCGCCGCGCCATCTCCAGATATTGCGTGCGTAGTTTAATAATGACGTCGTTCTTGAGGCTGTCCGCAACCGTTGCGGATACTGTGGCTTCCGGCGAATTGCTCTGCAGCACCGCCTGCACGCGATCGAGCCGCGCCCGTGCTTCCGCAGTCTGTGACTGGGCGAGGACAAGCTGGCTGTTCAGCTCGGCAAGCTGCTGCTCGTTGATCGTCCGCCCGCCAGCGTCGACCATATTGTTGCTGTTCTTGAACGCGACGACGGCTCGTTCAGCGGTTGACGCTTGATCGCGCAGCTCTCGCAGCCGCTGCTGCAGCCACACACCGGCGCGCCGAGCTGCTTGGTACTTGGATTCGAGCTGATCGTCGATATAAGCGTCGGCAACCGCATTGGCGATTTGCGCAGCTCGATCCGGGCTATAAGACCGAAAGCTGATCTGGATCACGTATGTCAGACCGATCCGCCGCACGCCTAAGCGATGCTGAAAGACCTCGACCGCATGCCGTGTTAATGCAAATTCGGAGCTAGGTGCATTAGAACCAAAAAAATTGAACAGGCTGAAGAGCGCGCCGACCAGTCCTCCGGCGGGTCCGACAAATTCTGGGTCATCGGACAGATTGAGCTTCTTAATCACCGCGAGTGCGACAGTGTCAGACTTCAGAACCTCGACTTGGCTCTCCACCGTACTGGCGTCCACCGGCAGATCGCTGAACATCGATTGCGGCTGAAACAGCTGAACGCGCTTGCTGTCAATCATCAGCATGGCGTTCGCCGTGTAACTTGGGCGCGCGGTCAGCACGTAAACGGCCGCCAAGCCAACCATCAGCAGCGCTGCCAGGGCGATGACGCGGTATTGCCGCCGCAGAAACTCTAGAGTGGATTGGAATGGATCTGGCGAGGCTCGCGTTTCCGCAGCCGCATCAATGCTTCGAAGAGATGGAGATTGCTCGGTCTGAAGCATTTGAGTTTGGGAACTTTTACTCCGCCTTTGCGAGTGTAAGCCGCTGCTTCGCTGCGAAGCCCTAAACAATGCTCATTAGCATAATCCTGCTGCAGCGCACAACGAACGCACCTGCGATGTTTCGCTCACTATCGGCCGTTCAGGGCTGTCGGAACCGATCATTACACGGCCATGGCGGCCTTCCGCTAGTCAAACAGCTCTTAGAACCCGTCCTCGGCACCGAAAACAACGCTAACATTAATTATGCGAAGATGCATTGAGAAGCGCAACAGCCCTGGCCGTTTAGCTTTCGATCCAGCAGTGGCAGATCTGCCGCGGATGAATAATTCTCCAGGTCGCCGGCCCTACCCGTTTTCCAACTTGACGCTGTCGCCAACCCCGCTCCAATTAGTGAGAGCACCACGATGCTATAGCCCGGTATCTGCAGACTGAAATCGATCAAAGAATGCGAGACCGCAGCGTCGCCACCGCCAGCGCGGCAACCGGAATGAGCCGGTCGCGCCGCCGATTATGCGTCCCGAAAAGAAGGACTCCAAACACCACCAACCAAGCGAAGACGACCGCCGCCGCAACCGGAACACCCATTTCGGCTGCTAACTGTAGCAGTGTGCTATGGGCCATGTCCCATACGCCCCATGCGGGAACGTTCGCGCTCCGATAGGCCGGAAACGCGTAGGCGAACGTGCCCTGTCCTGTCCCGAACCAGGGATGATCGGCGATCATGCGCGCCGTTGCCTTGTAAGTCTCCCAACGACCCTCGTCGCTCAAACCCTGAAGATCAAAGCGGGCGTTCACGGTACCGCCCAGAAGCTGCAGCAGCAGGAGGGCACCGGCACCAGCTCCAGCAACGGCGATCCCAAGCCCGGACCAGCCCGGCAGGTGACGGCGAAAAAACGCGAACGAATGCGATGAGCAATGCCAACAGCGAAATCACCGCCGCGCCGCGCGACCCGGTCGAGAACAAGGCCACAAGGCAAAGAAATCCCATCGCGGCTGCAATTAGAACCCGTTTTGGGCGCCTTGAGTAAATGCGCTCCGGTATTTTGCGCCACTCGAGCGGCCCCGGCGGCATTTCGCCTCGGACCCTCTCCCAAAGCAGTACCGACCAGATCACCGCGCACGATCCGAAATAGGCCCCGGCGGTATTGCGGTTAACGAAAGTGCCGGTCACCGCGTCGAGATAGGCCTGCTTCTCGTACCAGAGAATGTGCATCGGGTCGAAAAGATGGGCGATAATGCCGTACGCCGCATAAGTCGCGCCCGACCAGGCGATGATCTTCAGCAATTGCCGGGCGCGCTTTCGATCGCTGCCGACCAAAAAACCGGACGCAATAGCTAATAGGCAGACCAGTGGTCGGCCGAGGTCGAACCAGGGCTGATTGCGCGCAATCGAGACCGAACCGACAAGAGGCGTCCCCAGCGCCTGCTCCGCCTGGTGCCAGATCGGGTGCGGCGCCGCGAGCCATGGATGGACGGCGAGTTGTTCGTGCAAGACGAATGCATAGGCGACAATGACAACGCCGAACAGTGCGACCAAACCCAACTGCGCTGGCCTAAGAACAGGGACGGGCGCGATGATCACACACGCGCCCAGCACAATGCACCAAATCGCTATGCTTATCGGCTCGTTCGAACCCAGCGGCAGAGGGGCAAGCGCCGCTACGCTGAACAAAATCCAAGAAGAGATGGTCGCCCGGATGATGGCGACTAGCTTTCTGCTCTCGCGCTGAAGAGCATGCACGGCAGGCGCATTTGGACGCCAACTTGCATCTCGCCCGACAAATTCTCGGCTCCGGCTCTCTTGCGCTGCCTGCGACATGTGCCAACGTCTTTAGCAAATGAACCTTGGTAATCTCGCCGAGCTGACAATACCAGCTTTAAGCATGAAAAATCATACTTCCCGACGAAATAATGGAGGCAATGTGGGATAATCAGAGGAGCAGCATTTGCATGACCTGATGGCCACGCCAGTTATTGTTGACTTGCGCAACATTTATCTTCCTGAGGAAATTCGTCGATATGGCTTCCTCTATACTTGCGTCGGCCGCCCTTTAGAAGATCAGCCTCATGTTGATCGGCAACAACAGCCGCTTGTGAAGGCTATTTAAAAAAGCTGCCAGCAGCATCGCCCATGAAAGATACGCCCCGGCGAAGATCACAGAAATTCTTGTTGTGGATTTTAGGCGGCTTTGCCGCAACACTTTTTGAACTTTTTGCCGGATCCGCACGGGCATGGTTGGTTGCGTCCGATCTTGCTTGCGGCGAAATTCGGCCTGAGGCGACGGGGCTGCGGTGAGCGGCATTGAGATTTGCTGCGGTCCCTTTCCCCGCCAATAGGCGGCGATTGCGGAGACGCAGGCGGGGATGAACTCGGCCGCTTCTTCCATCACGCGGTCTTCTTCTTCGCCTGCTATGCTCAGTAGCGACTCGCCGTTCTCGTCGCCGCACAGCGCCAGGATCGGGACCAGCAATTGGCCATCGCGATTGGACTTGAACAGCCTTTCCCAGGCATCCGCGCGCAACATGATCGCCTGCAGGAAGCCTTTGGCCCAGTCGGCTGCGGTCAGCGCTCCGGCGCGACTAGCCCAGAACACCGGGTCGAGATCATCATCGGCGAACTGGCGGAGGATCTCATTGTAGCGCGCCATGATGGTGCCGAGAATCGCCTGGGCTTCGGCCTCATCAGCGAACGCGGGCGCATCGCCGCCGAACACCACAGGCAGCCATTCGCTCGGCATCACCAGTTCCGGCCCAATCGCAATCCCGGTGAGAAAGCCATCGAGATCGGACAGCATCATGCTGTTCGGCGGCGAACGCTCCGACATCAGGAAGTCGTCGAGCGCCGTCAGATCGACGCGGTCGAGTGGAATCTCACGGGCACGTGCCTGGGCGCGCATGAAGGCCTCTCGCAACTCGCCGGCAGCATCATGGCACGCCGCGAGGACGGGGTCAGGACGCATGACGGCGCGATCCACACCATTGATGGAAGCGGCTTTGGCCCGTGTCGAAACATTGTCCAGGAGACCGTCGACTTTTCCCTGTTCGGGGAAAGCATCTTACGGAATTTCGTTGACCACGCGGCCGACGTAAGCCGATCCGATCTCGTCAAAGAATGCAAGACAGAGATCGCCGCTACCCCAAGCGCGGCAACTGGAACGAGCCGGTCGCGCCGCCGATTTGACTCCCCAAAAGCAAGACTGCAAAGACAACAAACCAAACGAAGACGACTATTGCTGCAAGGGGAACACCCATTTCGGCAGCTAACTGCAGCGGGGTGCTGTGGGCCATGTCCCACACGCCCAGACGGGAATGTTCCCGCTCCGATAAGCCGGAAATGCGAAGGCGAAGGTGCCCTATCCTGTCCCAAACCAGGGATGATCGGCGATCATGCGCGCGGTTGCCTTATAAGTCTCCCAACGACCCTCGTCGCTTAAACCCTGAAGATCAAAGCGGGCGTTTACGGCGCCACCCAAAAGCTGCAGCAGCAGGAAGGCACCGGTACAGGCTCCAGCAACGGCGATCCCAAGCCCGGACCGGCCTGGCAGATGACGCCGGAAAAAAAGAACGAATGCGATGAGCAACGCCAACAGCGATATCACCACCGCACCGCGCGACCCAGTCGAGAACAAGGCCACAAGGCAAAGAAAGCCCATCGCGGCTGCGATTAGAACCCGTTTTGGGTGCTTTGAATAAATGCGTCCCGGTATTGCGCGCCAATCGAGCGGCCCCGCCGGCATTTCGCCTCGCACTCTCTCCCAAAGCAGCACCGACCAGACACGGCGCACGAGCCGAAATAAGCCCCGGCGGTATTGCGGTTTACAAAAGTGCCGGTCACCGCCTCGAGATAGGTCTGCTTCTCGTACCAGAGAATGGGCATCGGATCGAAAAGATGAGCGATAATGCCGTACGCTGCATAAGTTGCGCCCGACCAGGCGATGATCTTTATCAATTGCCGGGCGCGATTGCGATCGCTGCGGACCAAAAAACCGGATGTAATAGCTAATAGGCAGACCAGTGGTCGCCCGAGGTCAAACCAGGGCTGGTTGCGCGCAATCGAGACCGAACCAACAAGAGGCATCCCCAGCGCCTGCTCCGCCCGGTGCCAGATCGGGTGCGGCGCCGCAGCCATGGATGGGCGGCGAGTTGCTCGTGCAAAACGAATGCATAGGCGACAATGACAACGACGAACAGTGCGGCCAAACCCACCTGTGGCGGCCTGAGAACGGGGACGGGCGCAATGACCACACTCGCGCCCAGCAAAATGCACCAAAGCGCTATGCTTATTGGCTCGTTTGAACCTAGCGGGAGAGGCGCAAGCGCCGCTACGGTGAACAAAATCCAGGACGATAAGGTTACTCGGACGATGGCGACTAACTTTGTGCGCTCGCGAGGGAGAGCATCCGTGGCAGGCGAAATTGCACGCCATCTCGCCTCGACATCTTGCTCAACCAATTCTGAGCTCGGGCTATTTGGCGCTACCAGCGACATCTGCCAACTTTCAGCAAATGCACTGTCCTGACCTGGGGGCAGAGCTAAGAAAAAGAGCTTTAACCATGAAAGATCATCCGACGCGAGACAATTGTAGTCTCGGCATCCAAGCGCTTGGACGCGAGACAAGTCTCGGCATCCAAGCGCTTCTGGGCCTCCGGCAATATCGAATGCGGAGGCGCCAAGGAGCGAGGTACGCATACCTACTCATGCCTCACCACTGCGTAAGTGACTATTATGACGCACCGGCTGCAGCAAGAACCGACTAAGAGATTTGCCTCAAAAAATGAATAGCTTGCGACCTAATACCAATTCTACATCAGAGTGAGTTGACGATATAGGGGAACGAGGTGATGGAGCGAACGAGTTTGGGATTCCGCTCGAGGTAGAGGATGGCACGTTGGAGCTTGACGCGGACGGCATCCATGGATTTGAGCGCGTAGTTCTTGAAGATTTTTTCGCGGATTTCATCCCAGATGTTTTCTTTCGGATTGAGCTCGGGCGAATAGGGCGGAAGATACAGGAGCGTGATGTTGCGGGGAACGTTGAGGTCGCCGCATCGGTGGTTGGGCGCGCCGTCGAGAACCAGCAGGATGTCTTGCCGAACAAACCTGCGCGCCAGCACTTGAAGGAAGGCCTGGAAGCTAGCCGTATTCGAGGTCGGCATGATCAAATAGACGCAAGTGCCGTCCTTGGGCGAGACCGCGCCGTAGAGATAGATGTATTGGCGGATGAGCTGCGCGGCCACGGCGGGCCGCATGCCAAGCGGCGTCCAGCAGGGTCGGATGCGGTTCATACGGCCGAAGCGTGCTTCATCGGCAAACATGATGCGCAGCCGCCGCCCACGCCGAGCGGCGGCCCGCCGCGCCTTCCTTACAGCATCAGGAAAGCGGGTTTTTTAAAAGCATGCTGCGCCGCGAGGTCGCGCTTGGGATGAAACGGGCGTGGCATCAGCTTACGCCAGTCGTGCCGGTGCAGCAGGTTGTAGACCGTGCTGTCGCTGGTGGCGTGTCCGATCGCTTTCTCGTAGGCGGCCTTGAGATCATGGATATTCAGCATCTCGCCAGCACCGGCGGCTCTGGCAAAGCGCGCCAGCAAGGCCTTTTCCTCGGCCACCGTCATGTTCTCGTGTTTGCGTCCGCCATTCGGCCTAGGCTTGAGCGCGGCGATGCCGCCGTGGTCAAAGGCCATGTGCGCGCGGTTCACCGTGCTCAGCGACACGCCCATTGCCGACGCAATCGCTGGCTGCGCCATGCCACTCTCACGCAACAGTACCATCTGGATGCGTTGGCGCTGCGCTGCCGGTATTTTCCACCGCAGCGCAGTTTTCAGCCGCCGCACCTCGGCTTTGCTGCATTTGGGCATCTGTTCCCCCGACTCAGATGGAACAGCGAATCACAGCGTCGCCAAGGACACCAGCCGTGTCCTCAGCGTCTTCCAAACCTCGATTCAAGCCGTTATGGAGTTGGTATAAGAACTGTGCTTTAGGTTTGGCCAAATCGCTTGTACTTCATCTATCGACGCGCACTTGAAGACGTCCTTTAGCAAGGTCGCCGACCGTAGCCAGCGTCCTCGACTTGACGCTTTGAAGCAATACTCATTCGGCGTTGAAAGCGGCAAGGTCTAGTTTTTGTGGACGCACATTCCCGTCGGCAACAGGATCCAGCGTGTAAGCCAATCTCGGTCGATCAATCTCAGTGGTCGTGAAAGAAGTCGAAAGGCTCTCTTCCGGAAATTGACCGAGAGCTTTTACTTCAATGAAGTTTTTGCAGTTTACCTGAAGGTCGCCGCCAATTGCGTATTGAACGCGAAATGTCCCATCAGGGATGCCCCTATAAGAAGCTGATGAATTGCGCTTGACAAAAAACGAAACCAGCAATCGATCCGTGAGCGCATTTCGCACCTTGATTATCGCATTCCCGCCAGATCCGTTTTCGATCTCTAAGATGTGGCCACTGCTACGCCGTGCAGATAACTGATCTATTATGTCTCCACTCTCCATCCGCCACACGCACTTTGCCGCAGGGGGCGGTGTTGGCGCAGACGGTTTTGAAATAGGCGGAGAAGGCGTGGCGGACGAGTGTCCCGATGCCGTGCGGAGAAGTATTGGCGGAGCGGTCGTAGAACTAAAGTACCGAGCTGCTGTATCGAACTGAACCAGTACGAAAATTATGATCGGCAGCGTAACCAATAACGCGCAGTGCGCTATGACATCCAAGGGACGCGTAGCCCACGAATTTTCGAGAGCCGGTGCGGAAACACCCTTTTTTTTGAGGTTAGCCAACAATCGTGTGGCGTTCTCTGCGATAAGCCAGTTGTTAGCTGCACGTGCTCGCTGCGCAAGGGCGTATGAAATTGCATGCTTTCCTTGCGAAAGGAACGCGACGGTGTTGAACCACAGGAGCCGTTCATTTGCCGAACCCGAATAGGAACCGCCTCTTGCGTTCCTTATGATTGACCCAATGGTGAAGATAGGCCCCAGTGGGAAGCCCCACCAACCAGCAAAAGCGGAAATCAGTGTAGCCTTGAACGCGGTTTTGCGGGCACAGTACGAGCAAAAAATCCCTCGGATCGGCCTTCTAAAGGAGGCAACAAGAATGCTGACCGTGTAGGTGAAAACGGTTTCACGTGGTTGCACGGTAACTTTGCCGCAACGCGAGCAGCAAATAGGCTCTAGCGGTTTTGACGGCTTCGAGGCTTCACTGCGAGGAGTTGTGTAACGAAGGGCATCGTAAGCGCTCCGTGCCTTCGGATCACTCAACGTTTCGTACGCTTCCGTCAGCGCCTGAAATCCGACCCTTGCTTCGCTCCCTCGATTACGATCTGGATGCAGCTCTTTTGCCAAACGCCGGAATGCGCGTTTGATGGCCTCCTGGGTCGCAGAAGAAGGCACGCCTAGTCGGGCATAGTATCCTTTGGGATCGCTGTCGCTCACGCCCCCGGCCCTCCTCAGGACGGGACGAAGTTAGTGCATTTTACCAACTACAATTTGTTGTGGCAAAAATTGTTGCATCGCTATGCGGTACGCAGGGCGCACGTTTTTCGCGCAAGCCATCGTCAAGCGAGACGGTCGCGGTCTTCGGCAAAATCGCCTCGGAAAGCGCCTGGGTCGTTTCTAGGCGAGACGACCGCGGGCTTATTTCGAACCAAACAGAACTCGGACGCATTGCGCGGGTTGTCCCAGAGGAAGCAGCGATTATTTCGCGATTTGATCAATCGCTACCACGAATGCGCGCAAGCATGAGGTCCACCGCGCCCCCGTTCACGGCCGAATAGGAGATGCGCGCCTTTCGGTCCGGTGAAGAATTGTCATTTTGATTCCACTCAATCGGCAAAGTATCTACCTTGGGGGTAAGCCTTCGGGATGATCCGTTGTGCTGCCGTCTTGAGATATATTGTGTTCTCACTGTGGAATATGTCGCCTTTGCATCCGGCCATTTATCCATGAATAAATCAGCGGATTATGGCTCGAAGATCCAATACTGCCTTGATAAAGCGGCACAAACCACAGCGCCCCTGGAAAGCAAATATTGGCTAATGGTTGCCAAGAGCTGGGCCGACCTGCGACGTCAGCTGGACGCGCGGCATCAATTATTAGTACAACCCTCGGGCGAACGAGATACCGGGCTGTTGGGCTGCAGCCCGAAGGCGAGCCGCAACCGAAAGGCGTGGACTTCTGTCAATTTTCCGTAGTAGATCGTCAGGTGCAGTCAGCTTCTGGACCGCCGACGCGGTCGCAATCTTCGCACCATGTTCTACGCCGCGGTTTGCGATTGATTTGGGGCTTTTAATGACTTTTAATTTAATTTGGAAACTTTTTCTGGGGACAACCGTTTGGGGAAGAGGTGTGAGGGCGGCTAACTAGATAAACTCCGATTTTATCGTATCGAGTACCGCGTAGCGAGCACACTGAAGCGGCGAACGCAACCAATTAATGTAGGCGTTGTGTCATGCGACGGACGGTACCAACTGCGATAGTCGGCTCGAGCACTCTGCTGAGAGAGGGCGTAACCAGAATTCTTAATTCGGCCCGTTTTCGCGTTTTTGCCTCAAAGCGAAGCGTGAGCGAGCTCGAATTGGAGAAGTTTCCTCAGTCCGAGCCGTTTTTGCTCATCGTTGAATGTGGCGACGATGCGCACTCGTTGACCAGCCATATCGCTGGGGTCAAGGAAAAATTTCCGCTGGTTCGTGTTGCTTTGCTCGGACATCAGTGGGGAATGCCTGAAATTACCGCCGCTTTTCAAGCCGGGGCGAACGCCTATTTCGCCGAAGCAACGGCGAGTGATGAATTCGTCAAGGCTATTGGGCTGATTATGCACGGCCACCAAGCGGTTTTACCGATCGAATCTGCGCCCCGTGCCTCTGGCGCCGCACAGGAAATCCAATCCCCGCGCGTATATTTTCCGAATATTTTAAAATCTTCGGTTCTGCCGCGAGAGCCAGTGCTGCACCTCTCCCCGCGCGAAACTAGCATTCTTCGCTGCCTTGCTCGCGGAGCTTCGAATAAGCTGATCGGCAGAGAGATCAAAATTTCAGAGGCGACCGTGAAGGTCCACGTAAAAGCTATCCTCCGCAAGATCGGGGCGACAAACCGTACCCAAGCGGCAGTTTGGGCGATGACCAATGTAGCCATGATCGCCGAGTATCCGGAAATGCCAAAGCTACCGCTGCATCCAGCGGCATAGTTTGGTCCGGAATTTCTGGTCCGCGGGGCTTTCGGCCGCTTGGATCAAGCGCGACAATCAGCGATCCACCTGAGATCAATGGCGCTCCTCTTCGCCATTGGATGTGTCTAGATCTCCCTCCGCTATGCCGAATATCGAAAGGACGTTTTGATCACATGACCAGGCTTGCGCCACCGCCTCAAGTGCATGGCGCATGGCATAGTCCGCATTCGACGCGTCATACACGCCGACATGCAGCCGCTGCCCTTCACTTCTGACCCAAATGGTGAACTTCGCCAGGGGGTCCACTCCCATGGTATCCGAGAATGTCATCCCACACCCGAGGGGTTTACGCCTACAATCGTCAAGCGCCTCAGAAGTACAACCCCGCTAATCACGCATCGACCGCTATCGCGACTTCACCTCGGACGTCGCGCGTTCTCATCTTGCCATGCTGACCGTCGTCACCACACCGCAAAAGCGTACAATGAGAAGTCTACGATGGATTACGCCCCATGCCCTGCCACGTGCTCGAGCCACCTTTTTTGGTGATTTAAAGGCGCAGTTTGATATTGTTTTGAGTCCAAGGTCTTCAATTGCGTTGATTGGAACAACCTGATGCTTCAGCCGCTATCTGCTTATTGGGTTTGGTCTGGCCAGTGACGTACCGAGTGAACGAGCGACGACGCGGCTCTGCCGCTTTGCGGTATAAACTGATCGTGCACTCTGCCACGGATTGCCAAGTTTGCTTTGTTTCTAGGCATCGGCGTGTATTTTCGATGGCCTCGCGTGACCAGGCCAGTTCGGGGATCGACCTCAGCTTTGTCGCCAAAGCCTCGATGTCGCCCATCCGGAAGTAGTAGCGTCGGTCAAGGCCAATTTCTAAGTTGGCTGGTATATCGCTGGCGATGATTGGAATTCCGTAACTCAGCGCCTCCATTAACGCGATTGGCAACCCCTCGTGCGAAGATGGCAACACGAAGGCTCCCGCGTAGGTATAGAGCTCCTGGAGGGTCAACCCGGTCTGAACTCCTGTTATGAGAACATCGGAGCTTTCTGCCGCGATTTCCCTGATTGCCCTTGCATAGGCAGTTGCGTGTTCAGAATCGCCGACGAGAACGAGTTTCCATCCATCCAGGCCCGCTCTATTGAAGGCGGTAATCAAATCGGCCTGGCGCTTCTCGGGAACGAGCCGGCCAACCATCAGCACGTATTTCCGTGGCTGGAGCCCGAATCTCATTAGCGCCGACGTGGTTGTCGGCAATTCCGGAAGCTCCATGCCATTGGGGATGTACTCGCAATCCACAGCATATTTGTGTTTCACAGAATCGCAGATGGCCTGCGAAACCGCTATCCGCTGATGTCCCAATAACATGCCGCATGGCTTCGCCCGCGCGAAGAATAAGCTTGGCAAATCCTCCCCATTTTTCCCGCTCATAGTCGGCGCCATGATGCGTAACCACAACTCGCAAGCCGAACAGGCGAGCAAGTGGGACCATTATTGCAGGTCCGACGGCGTGAATGTGCAGTAGGTCAGGGCGCTTTACCGCAGCGACGAGCACGCCAAAAAAGGTGTGAACGATGGTTTCGCAAAACCGCGACCTCGGGCACCAGATCCGCACGAGGCGTATGCCATTCCATGTATCGCCCGGATGACGCCGCACATACGGCGTCCGCACCATCACTTCAAGATTGCATCCCATGCGCTGTAACAAAGGACCCAATTTCTCAACATGCTTTTCGATCCCGCCTTGCACATCGGGTATTCCCCGCAACCCAAGCATCATGACGTGTAAGGGAGAGAACGGCGAGTGCATCGGCCTACCGCAAAAAGTGTCGTCAGAATTTATGCTGTCCTGAACATCTGAACAGCGCTGCGTTGCGACGCGCTTGGCCTTTTTGTTTGGCAATTGCCGCGTCATGCACGCGATCAGAAAATGCTGCGTGCCGCTTTAAGATCCGCTGTTGACGCGCGCGATCAACCGTTCATCGGGATAAAAAGCAGGCCAAGACGAGAGAGCTGCCGCCACCGAGCGAAGGATTTAGACAGCAGCTGGGCGGCGCCCTGCTAAAGTGGGCTAGCCCTAATGGCGCAATCGTCAGCTCTCCACCCGACTCAAAAAACCTTTCGCCATGACATCTGAGCGGGATCACTTTGCCCAAGCCAGGCGTGTCTGCCGGCGGACGAGCAAGGTGCAATACGTCGGCCTTTGGCGATGAGCAACAAGAACGGGTTTGCCTCAGGCGACACGCGGCAACACCGCTTCTTATTGGCTACCCCTTTGGGGTAGGCCGAGTAGCGACATTCGCCCGCGAACCCTGGGAAAATCCACCGTAATCTAGCTGCAGGCCTTTGTTTTCGACGCGCTTGCGAGCACCCTGATCTAGGCGTCGCTTTTTGCTCGCCTGCGAGTGCAACACCGGGCGTCTCGGATAAAGAAACCAGGCCACTGGCGCGCCGCTGTTAAAGGTACGGTTAATGTTGACGAGTGATCCACCATTCTCCCAAGCTCGAGCACGACCCGCTCTTGTCGCGACCCCGGACACGCTTGATTCGATCCTAGGCTTCCTACGGCGGCATTTTGCGCTTGCCGCGATAACGACCATCATCGCCTGGGCCGCATGGACAACCTACGCCACGCTGGCCGCACCGCACTTCGTGGCCACCGCCAAGCTACTCGTCAACCCCGAGGCGCCGGCACAGCTTGCTAATCAGCTTGCAAACAGGCAACAGCCGGCTTCTTTCCCTGACACCCATGAAGTGCCGACCGAGGTCGATCTGTTGAGCTCGGATTATGTCGCGCGCAAAGTGATCAATGACCTTGATTTGATGCACGATTCAGATCTCTCAGGCTCAGGGCTACGAGCCGAGATCCGCGCAACTTTGGCCAAGTTGCTTGCGGGTGTTCGCGATGACGACTTGCCCGCCCTGCTGGTAACGCCGATCGCGCAGCTTCGGTCATACCTTGACCGCTCAACTGCTCAATCCACGGATCAGCCGGAAGAGCGGATGCGACGAACGCTCAATGCCTTTCGGCAAAACCTGAAAACTCATGCCGTCCCTTCGAGCCACATTATCGACGTAAGCTTCCGTTCGTCCTCTGCAAAGCGTGCGGCGGAGATTGCTAATGCGGTGGCGAACACGATGGTCCGGCTGGAATTGAATGCCGACAACGAAGCAACTCAGAAGGCGGGCGCCTGGTCGCAGAGCCGACTGCAGGATCTGCGGGCCCAGGTGGAAACGGCGCAAAAAGACCTGGTTGAATTCAAAGGTCGCAATAACTTTGTCAGCCAAGCTGAAATCCGCGATTTGGTTGCCAGAGTACAAACATTACGCAGTGCATACGACGCGGCTCTCAAAGCCGACGCCGAGTCGAAGCGGCCTGATGTGCCGGTCAGCAAAGCGCGACTAATTGCAGCCGCTGCCGCCCCACTCGAGACCGATAGCCCCAATGTCGCCTTAGCCTTTGCCGTCGTGACCCTTGTCGGCGCGTCATTTGGCCTGGGACTAGGTGCATTACGCGATGCCCGGGATCGTACATTCCGCACCAGAGACCAGGTGGTCTCATTGCTAGGGGTTGACTGCGTTGCGCTCGTTCCGAGATTGAAAAGGCGTAACAAACTCCGGCGCGGGTGCTACGCACGTGCTCCGAGCAGGCTTTTCTCAAAGAATAACCAGGTAATCGAAGCGCTGCGTTCTGTCGAACTAGCGATCGAAAGTACTGCTCATGGTCTGACAAAAACCAACACTATAATCGGCGTGACATCGGCACTTCCGGGTGAAGGTAAATCGACTGTGGCAGCGGCGCTCGCCTTTCACATGAGACAACGGGTGGAACGTGTTCTTCTTGTGGATTGCGATATGCGCAATCCTTATCTTTCGCGTGTTTTCTCACCTAAGGCGAATTCTGGGCTTTCGGAATTAACCAAGGGCGACGTCGCTCGGGATGATGCTGTGCTGAATGGGCCCTCGGAGAGTGTAAATTTTTTACCAGCTCGATCAGATCGTCGCAATGGTCACGCTGCTCCCGCTTTGGTCGATTCTCATAACATGCGCGACGCGTTTACTAGTCTGCGCCGGCAGTATGACCTCATTTTCTTAGATCTTCCGCCCTTGGCCCCAGTGGTGGATGCGCGTGCCATCGCCGAGTTGATCGACGGATATCTGGTTGTCGTGGAATGGGGCGAGACCAAGATCGATATCGTGCAGCATGCACTCGCCCACGCCAAATCGCTCAACGACAAGCTGATGGGTATTGTTCTAAACAAGGTCGATCTGCCTCAACTTGGCCGCTATGACCGGCACCTGACGGAATTTTATTCGACCGATTATTACTTTAAGAACGGGCACGGTCTGTGGACTGATTAATGCGTAGCCATAGCCTGATCGCCGCAAGCTGGACAAGCGCAAGGAGCTTAGTCGCGAGGTTGTCAGCTCAGCTTTCAGGGGATCATGAGGGGAAGTGGAGGAGTGAAATGTTTGGCAAGGCCAAAGTCGATGAGTATGAAAACGACCTACCGCCAGCGCCGCAATTAAAATTATCAGAACTACTGCAGGCCGCCGAGTTCACTTCGATCAGATAAGCCGGGAATTTCCAGCATCGATCCCGGCATGGCCGAATCACTTCGAGCAAATGGCTCAGAAATTCCCGGCATCGGTTCGGTCATGGCCGAGTTACTTCGAGCAGATAGACCGGAAAATTGCGGCATCGGTCCTGGGATGACGGTAATCGGCAAGATTTCTAGTGAGGGAACTCTAAAAATCTTTGGTCACGTCGAAGGCGAGCTTAAGGCTTCCGTCGTGCAGATCTCTGACGGCGCCCAAGTGGAAGGCGCCATCGCCGCACAGGAGCTTTTTATCGGCGGCCATTTCAAGGGTACCATCCAGGCGAATCACGTAACGTTGACTAGCTCGGCGGTTGTTGAAGGTGAGATCCATCACCGCTCATTGGCAATCGAGAAGAACGCCCGATTCGCCGGGGTATCGCGTCCGCGGCAAGACGCGGCGAACGCTGTGACGAATACACGATCCGCTTTGCAATCTGTACCGACAGACGAAAATCCGCAGATCGAGGCTTCGCTCGATGAGGGAGCGACCAACGATACTGCCAATACCCGCGTCACCGAGCTAAGAACTCATGCGGTGCTCGCGCACCCTTATACCGCGTGACGAAGTCGCTGCCGACTAAAGGGGCAATTCGTGGCGCCGCCGCAGCTCTATCTATGTCGGCCCGAACACCCTAGCTTGTGATCGCGAGGCTTGCGGACCTTTCGTAGATCACGCAGCGCGAACCAGTAATTTGCCGACCCAGGCTTCCCGTCTGGCGGCACGTGTTCTATTCCCAGCCAATAGGGGTAGCTCGACTGCACGACGGAAGGGTCCGATTTTTTCCTCCCGAACCCTGGCTCGCATGGCAGATTGACCTTGCTCACACCTTCGCCTGCCGACGAACGAGACGGTCGCGACGTCGATTTCTGCGTTGCCCCCACATGACGAGAGGCGGGAGGAGAATCAGGTGAATTACGACGATCCTCTGACTGAAGCCGAGTTCGCAGCCTTTCGGCCGAACGGCGAGGTGATGCGGTACCTCGAATTGACCCGTCAGCGGCTCGGCCTCGAGCGGCGCGACATGAACGTCCTCGATTGGGGCAGCGGGCGCGGCGAGTACGTGGCCTGGTTGCGGGATGCCGGCTACAACGCCTTCGGTGCCGAAATCCGGCGTGAGGCGGCGGACCGCGGTAAGGAGCTGCTCGAGGCCCACGGGCATGATTATGCCCCCGTCGTCAGCATCATCCCGCAGAGTGGGAAGACCGACTTACCGGCAGACTTCTTCCATTTCGTCTTCACCCATTACGTCATTGAGCACGTCGCCGACCTTGATGCGGTCGCCAGAGAGATCGCCCGCGTAACGGCCACAGGGGGCTGTGGTTTTCACGTCTATCCTGGCAAACTGCGGCCGATCGAGCCGCATCTGTTCATGCCTCTCGTTCATTGGCTACCTAAGAATGTCACTAGAAAGTGGGTGATTGCAGCCTGCCTAGCCTGCGGCATCGAACCGAGGTGGAACTGGCTTGCGGCAGCAACCTTCGGAAAAAAGGCTCAGGCTTATTGCGATTTCGTCATCAACGAGACGTTCTACCGCTCTTTCAGTGAAGTGCGTCGGAGCTTTAAACAGGTAGGCTTTACCGTCACGCCGGTCGCGGCCGACCATCCGGCTTTGGCTGCTACGTCGGTTCTGCCATCGCTCCTCAGAAGGATCATGGTCGAGTTGCCGGTCAGGCTTTTCCAGACCGTCGAAATCATTGTCAGCAAACCCTTGCTGACTCCCGGTCCGGCACGGAGCATTAAGGCTGCCAATCGCAAATTCGCCGCGGCCATTTTTTTGTTGGCTGGCGCGCTCTTCACCTCATGGCAGTCGGTCCGTTCAGCGGAAGCCCAGGATGCCGGAATAAGCCAATTCCGGCACGGTATCGGCATCAGCCACATCATGGCATGGGCACCGGTCGAGAGCGCTTCCCCGACACGCTTTGTGTACCCGCCGTTTTCCTATCCGGTTTCCCGATTTACCAAAGAATTGAACGAGTTGCACCGCGTCGGCTTCGACTTTGTCCGTTTCGCCGTCGACCCCGGTCCCTTTCTGCAGTGGCAGGGTTCGCGGCGCGACTACCTCGATCGAATGCTGGTTGCGAGAGTCCGGCATATTCAGTCGTGCGGCCTCTCCGTTATCGTTGATTTTCATCCGAGCGACATGAATCCGGATTATCTCGCCGCGAAAATCGCGGCGGGGGCGGAGACGCCGTTGTTTAAGGAATATGTGCTGCTGCTGGCGCGCACGGCCGCCGCACTCGCGGCCTTGAAATCTCCTGGCGTGGCTCTTCGAGATCATGAACGAACCGCCGCCGTCGACGACTGTTTGGCAGCCGATGCTTAATGCTGCCTATGCTGCGGTCCGCCAAAGCGCTCCAGAGCTTTGGTTGGTGCTCGATGGCGGGGAAGGCGGCGATCTGGGCGGTACCACGAAGCTCGATGGCTTCGGCAGCGATCACAATATTCTGTTCTCATTTCATTACTACCGGCCCTGGCAGTTTACCCATCAGGGTGCGGCTTGGATGGCCGCGAAGTATTTGACGGACGTGCCTTACCCGGCGCGTGCGCGGCCCATTGAGGAGAGCATTGAGGCAACCGCCGCGACCATAGCCGGTGCGAGATTGCCACCATCTGAGAAGCAGCAGGCGGAGGTGTTTGCCCGTACTCGGCTGGAGAGCTACCGCGCGTCGGCGTTCGATCGCGCCACGATCAAACAGGACTTCGATAAGGTGGCGCGTTGGGCGCGTGAGCGTTCGGTGCCAATGCAACGCGTAATCCTTGGTGAGTTCGGCGCCATGAACAACGAACAGCGCGGCCTCGTAACCCGTCAAGCCGAGCGAGTGCACTGGTTTTCCGATGTGCGCGAGGAGGCCGAAGCGCACGGCTTCGCCTGGGCCGCATGGGCCTACAGTGGCAGTGTTGGCTTCTCTCTGGTGAAGGACCCTAAAAGCACCGAACTCGATCCAGAAATTACCACCGCGCTTGGATTAGAATAGCCCGAGATGCAAGTAGCGCGTTTATTAGAACGTTCTATTTACGCGGCGGGCGGTGGCGGGCAACGCGGCGGGTATCTCGCCGTTCTGGCAGCCGGATCCGGCGTCCGCGTCTTCGGCTTGGCGTCACAGTTCGTCGTACTGATCATGCTCAGCCGCATCCTGCCCAAAGACAATTTCGGTGACCTGATGACTGCCTTCGGGTTCTACCGGCTCACCGCCACGGCGTTAGGCATCGGCGCCTCATTGGTGCTGATTTATCACGTATCTCGACATCCCCAGGATCGAGCCGCCGAGGTCAGGCTGCACCGATATTCGGCCACGCTCAGTGCCGCCGCCGCGGCTGTTATCGCGCTTTCGGGATTTCTCCTCGCCGGCCCGATCGCGCACGCACTCGGCAAACCAGGGCTCGAAGTCTGGTTGCGTCAGCTCGCGCCATTCGCAATCTTTACCGCTCTGCTGGTAACGTCGACCGGTGCCCTCGAAGGGCGCTCACGCATCTCGGAGTCGATCGCGGTCGCGGAAGCGTTTCCCAATGCCGTCCGGATCGTCCTCCTGCCCGGCATTGCATTGTTGGGCCTGTCGCAGACGTATGTTGCCCACGCGATGACGCTTTCAGTCCTCATTCCGTGGCTGTGGTCCGGCCGCGGCTTGTGGTACCGCGAAGTCCACGGCTGGCGACGTTGGAC
Source organism: uncultured Alphaproteobacteria bacterium (assembly GCA_963835195.1). GTDB lineage: Bacteria > Pseudomonadota > Alphaproteobacteria > Rhizobiales > Xanthobacteraceae > BOG-931. Next base: position 514,850 of record CAWIEY010000008.1, on the reverse strand, counting down.
GTCCGGGGACCTGAGCTATGGCAGTAAGTTTGTCGCGGCCACTTTCTTCGCCTATCAATTGGGCGCCGCTGATATCCTGGTCGCCAGTGCGCTGTTCCCCTCGGGAATTGTCGCTGATTACGCAGTCGCGGCAAGGCTTGCGACGCTCTACGCGTTTTTCCAAATCGCCCTGCTCAAGCGCTTTGCGCCGCGCACCGCTCGGATGATGGAGCTAAAAGACGTCGGTGCGCTGCGCCAGGAGTTCGTGTTCTGCCGCAAGTTCGTGGTCGGCAGCGGGGCGTTTACGATCGCCGGGCTGTTATGTGTTGTCCCCTTCGTGTTGCCGTTGTTTGGCCATTACAGCGGCGCATGGTCGTTCGTAGTTTGGCTAGCGATCCCCCCATTCGTGCAATCGTTCTATGCAACCTCAGATCGACTGCTGATCGTCGCCGGCCAGGCGAATGTCCCGCTAGCGATCACGGTCTCGACATTCGGCATGCTGGTCGCTGCGCCGTTCGTAACCGCACCCTTAATCGGCCCGACAGCGATCCCAATGGCCATGGCGGCTGCGAGCTTTCTGATGTATCCGCTCGCCGCCGCGCGCGTGCGCGCAATATTCAAGCTCAGGACAATTTACAGCGCCGACATACTTATGATGAGCTTCGGTGTCGCCGCACTTGTCTCTTACGCAATCACGGGTACCACGGCGCTGGGCATTGCAAGCATTGTGATTTTGTCCGCGATCGGCCTTTATTATTGCGTCTCCGCCATTCAGCGGAGCAGTTCCTAGCCGTTAGCAGTCCATTGGCAGAGCGCGTTGAGACATAGACATCAACGCACGGTGGGAAAAAGCCGGAGTGTGCTGACGGCAAATGTGAAGGCGCAACTTCCACGGCTGGGACACCGGGACTTAGCGAGTTATCACAACGGCCGCTCGCCCATTTCGACGTTGTTTTCCAACGAGTTATACAGTTCCAGAAGCCGCTCGCGGTAGCGAGTTGCGCTAAAGTCCTGCTCGACCCAGCGGCGCCCCGCAGCGCCCATCTCGCACAACCTTGAATTGGGCAGCGAAGCGAACCGATCGAGCGCCGCTGCAAGCTCATTGACGTCGCCAGAACGGAACAGCACCCCGGTTTCCCCTTCGCGGACCAGCTCTGGAATGCCGGCAATGTGCGCTCCGATAACCGGCCGCCCGGCTGCGTAGCCTTCGAGCAAGGCGAGTGGGGCATTCTCGTTGACCTCGGATGGCACGACGATGGTGCGTGCCGATTGGACCACATCGATGAGGGCGTCCTTGCCGAGATACCCGGTAAATTCCACGTCGGCGCACAGGTCCGCGCTCAGCTTGCGCAAGCGAATTTCGTCAGGGCCGGTGCCGACGATCGTCACTGGGACCTTCGCGCTTGCCGCCGCACGTACCAGCGTTGCCACGCCTTTACTGCTTTGCAGACGGCCGCAGTAGATCGAACCGCCGTCCAATCGGTCGCGCAGGGTGAAATTGCTCGACATTTACGAAATTCGGAATATGAGCGAACCGCTCGCGCGGCCATCCCCACTCCACCAGCTTCTTCAGAACACAACACCGACTCGGCACGGCAAACCGACTAATGTTTGCGTCGTACAGCCGGAGCAGGCGGTGAACGAAGGTCTCGACCAAGACCAAACTGCTGAGCGCCAGCGATCCTTTGATGCACCGATGGACGACGACATTGTGAATTCTGCCACCCCGGCAGCGTTCGCAATGCTGGTTCGCGCTCATCATGGTATAGGCCGGACAGGCGAGTTTGAAATCGTGCACAGTCATGACCACCGGTATCGCGGCAGCGCGTAATATCGGCAGGATCGAAGGAGGAGGTGATGATAAATGTTATGCACGTGAGCGATGCGCGGCTGCACCCGCTTGAGCAACGCGCGCAATCTCGCGCGTGCTTGCAGCGAGAAGATCACGCGCTGGGCGTGCAAAAACTTGGTTCGCGTCCGATAGGCTCGGCCGAACTCGATCTCTTCGGGGAAGTATTCGGCCCAGGGCGTGGGTAGGTTCTGCGGATGCCGCATCGCGAAGGGAACGATCTGCCAGCCTGCGGCCTCAAGAACCCGATTTTGTTCGAGAAAAAGCACCTCCGCGCCACCGCGCGGATAGAAATAGTTGTTGATCGACAAGAGACAGGACGAAGAATGTGTCATCGCGCCTGCGTCCCCTGATCGGCCGTCGCCTGAACGCGCAGCCCATGATCGATACTGCCATCATAAACCACAGCGCGCTGCCGTTCTTGAACAACTCGGATTCGAAACCGCAAAGGTAAATGCCGAACAACCAGATCTGGATAAACATCAAATTGAGCGCCACGTCGACCGAGCCCGGAGAAGTACGTACGTGATCGATAAACGGTCGGACCAAGACCCACCCCAGGGTAAGCAGCAAGCCAACGAGCCCGGTCTCCACCGCGATGTTGAGAAACCCGTATGTGCATCACTGGCGCGCAAGCCCCAGGATTTCGAGAAAGGTCCAGCTGCTCACCAGCTCCTTGGTTTGCCAAAATGCCTCATATCCGAATCCGAAAATGGGGCGTGCAGCGATGTGGTTAAGCGCGAACTGCCAGATGACGTTTCGGCCGGTGAAAGTTGGGTCCGGCATCAGTCGGCCAACCAGCGTGTTCAGCGCCGCGACCTCGACTGATCCGATGGTAAGCGCGCCAATAATCACCGGCACGCTAATCAGGACGATAGCTTCGCTACCGGTTTGCGGACCCGCACAAACAGGACGCCGAAGATCAAAGCCAGCGGCAACAGCATTATCGGTGACTTCAAATCCGTAAAGAAAAGGAAAAGCGCCGCAAATACAATGATGCCTGCTCCGAGCACGGCATGGAGCCTGCGAAAAATGTAAATGCCAAAAATAATGAGCAGTCCCATGCTGGCACCCGCCCCGTTCTTGTGGGCAAAAAGGCCGCGCCAGTTTCCGGCAAGTCGCGGCTCGGCAATATCAGTAGATTGATGAATCGATAAGTGCGGCGCGCACCGATTACTCCGACCCAACACAAAATCAAGATGAGCACAGCGCCGACTGCCAGCAATCGCGCAAAGTGGAGACGATCTTCCGGTAAAAAAACAAACATCCCGGCCTGGAAGATCACGAAACTCGCAAGCACCAATCGACGTGCCGCGAGCGCAGGGTAGGCCGACAGGAGCGCGGAGCAGGCAAACCAAATGAAAATCAACACCAGGATGGGGGTCACCTACCCTCCTAAGACACGCAATCTGTTGACGAGAGCGAACACAACCAATGCACTTGTCAAAAGTATCGCAATTATTTGCCCACGGAGGTTTCCGTTGGTTGCCGCCTCAACCGTGGTTGGCTCCGAGAGGTCAACAAACGGGCTCGCCGTCACCCAGATGTCGAGAAATGTCGCCAGGAAGAGTATGCTGCGCAGGAGACGCTCGCTACGGGCGAAATGCCAGACAAGACCCTCTCGTGCTGTGGACGGCGCGACAGTCATGTTTTCAGCCGCTCGGCCCCGCGCACTTCCCTGCTCGATCGGCGGCTAAATTCCGGCGGCGGCTCGAGTGATCCGAATGCGGGCGACTGCTGGTTTTGTCCCTCATCGAGCTGAGGGAACTGCAGCGCGGTACTTTCAATCCAGCTGGCGGGAGGAATACGCGGTCGCAACAGGCCGGGCCAAAAGCAAAGCGCGATGTGTTCGCTGCTGCGACAGAATAGAGCCCGAGCCGAAACGAACGCCAGCGCAGCGACATGCCTGCAAATGGAAGCAGCAGGATCATGCCGGCAGAAGCACGGTTAGCGGCGGTGCAACGCTAGTGTCGAGAGCAGCGTGATCCACCAGGCGGTCACGACTATGCAGTACCAGCCACTGGCGATTATTCGCAGGCCGAACCAGAAATAGCGCCTTCCATCGCCGCTCTGATGAGTTCGCCACAGCGCCGGCGCGTCCGGTGAAAACATGGCGAAGCAACAGACGATAGACGTTGCCGCTGTCAGGCTCGTGATGGACGATCCTTCGATCGATTTGATAGGGTCCAGCCGGCGCTATGCAGACGGGCGCCGAGATCAAGTTCCTCGACGCATGGAGGTTGCGGTCGGTCAAATAGCCGATCCACTCGATGGCGGCGCGACGATAGAGCCCGCTGACTGTCCAATCGTGTCACACGCCCCGCGCGATTATCCGGATCATACCGTTCTGTCGCTGTTGATATTCCTCGTTCACCACGAGCGGGCTCCGAGATTTTGCCGCCGACGCCTGCCAGATCGGGACTTCGAGCCAGCATCTCGATCGCGACCGGCAGGAACCCGGGATCCAGTTGCATGTCACCATCCATTAGCAACAGATATCGGCCGCGGCTATATTGAAAGCCGAGCTGGGCGCCCGAACCACAGGATCGATCTTTTGTCTGGGTCTAGCTGCACTATGCGATCGGTACTGGTGCGCGATCTCTATGGTGCGATCGGTGGAACCGCCTCGGCCAATATGACCTCCGCGTCGATCTCGCCAAGGGCAGCGAGCGCGCTTTCGATCGCTGACGCGATGTGCTCTTCTTCGTTCAGTGCCTTGATGATGATGCTGACCGTTAGCTGGTGCAACTGGCCGCCGGGGTCGGCGGTCGAGCCAGCGCGTGGGATGGCAGGGCCGCAGGTGTGCGCAGTCTCCTCGTAAATCTTCGAATAGTTGGCTCGCAACACGAAGCACCTCTCAAAGTCGCCCCCCGACCTTCACATGCGAACGATGGGATCTGCAAATCTCGACCGGATCGCCCGATCAAAACCATCCACCTTGCAGCGGAGCGTCACGGAAGTGTCGTTGCAAGCGAGATGGAGGCGCGGCAGCGGTGGGAGATGTTCCGCATGTTCTGCAAACAGCGTGCCCGGGCCATGGTAACGGCCGTGCGGAATCCGGTCTCGCGGGAGATCCGCGCTTCCCGGTTACCACAGGCCCGTTCATGGCCGAACGGATAAGCGAAGTGCTCAACTGGCTGGCCTGTCACATTCTGAAGAAATCTTAGGTTTTCCGCGATTTCCCACCGGACTGCCGATGCGGATGCCTGTGCGAGGTTGCGATAAGTCATAGTGTGGCCGCCGATCGTCACCAGCGGATGACGCGAGAGTTCCGGAGCTGATCCTCACTGAGTGCTTCGCGGTCGACCAGCGCCCGGCAATCAATTCCGCTCTTCGCAATTGCTTCGCGCACATGCGGCAGAAGGCTAAAGTCCTGGTGAATGAGGCGTTCGAGCCTGTTAAACGCGCGCTTTTTGCGCGCGAGATCGGTGCACTCAACGCTCAACTGAGGTGTCAACTCCACGCGGTCGTGCGAACGGACCAAGGCAGCCAGTCCGACCCACCAAGCGTCGATCTCGCGGGTGACCATGCCGGTCGTGACGTACACGGTGAAAGGCGCCCCAAACCTTTCCATAATCGGGAGAGCGCGGGTTAGATTGTCTGCGTAACCATCGTCCAAGGTGAAGCAGGCAAACGGTCGTGGGTTGCGGTCCTGCAGCCGCCGAACGGCCTCTTCCAAATCGACAAAATCGATGTTTTGTCCACGTAGCCAATGCAACGTCGTCTCCAACTGGCGTGTCGAGCAGCGCAAGTTTTGGTCCACGTAGACGGCATCGTCGTCGACGACGCTGTGGAGAACGAAGATCATGCCGCGTCCCCGATATCGTGCCCCAATCATGCGGCTCAATCCGGTGAAATGCCCGATAGACGAAACGGCAGCGCGGAGACAGCGACGCACGTCGATATCTAGTGACCTCTGTCTGAGTGAGGGACACGACCAAGCTGAAGACGTGCCGGTGGTGACCGTGGATGCCGCACCGATCGCAAGTTTCATTGCTGCAGGTTGTTTGAAACCAGGGACTTTGGTCAATGCCTTAGACGGGCATCGATACTAGGCAGAGGGATAAACCCTTTCTCGCGTCGCCGTCCCTCGGGGTCTGGCTACCTCCAAAGAGGTACCCCGTCGGGTGATGGCCCGGGGAGCCTCGGAGCTCTCGGTTATTTCAGGCCGTTTCGTTTTTGGCGATTGTAATAGGTTCTTACAATCAAGAGCCGGCTGAGCAACTCGCGACGTCACTGCTTGGATGCGAAATCGGCAACCGATCCCGGCGAGCACATGCGCTTCCGTTCCGTGGTGCAGCGAACATCGGTGCGTGTGGTGCGGCGGCCGCAATCGTGCTAGGGGCCATGGACCGCCGCGTCCATATCACCGTCTGCCAACGTGTAGTGCCAGGCGGCCGGATCGAGAAGAAGCGCAGGCGCAGGACGGTCGCCGGTCATAGCGATTTGAAATCCCTGTCATTCAGCCGGACGGAAACCGCGGCTGCGAAGGTGACGAGAAAGCAAACTACCTGACATACAGTTAGCAGTTAAGACACAGCACCCCTTTTCGCGGGCTTTAGCGATCAAGGCATTCAATACCCCGTCGAGATATTCGTCCTGCGGAAACGTGAACAGGTCGATGATCTCAGCGCGATCGCGAAAAATTTCTAGTGCGGCTATACCAATCAGCTTGCCGGAAGATCTCGCCGCGAAGGGAATCTGCCGCCGGCGGGGCGCGGCGAGGTACCGCCAAGTCAAGTATTCCGAGTCGCGGACGCCGAGAACTCGATAACCACTGGCGCACTGGTCAAAGAGGCGCTCGAATTCGCCGTCGAATCGTTCGACTTGATCGAGGGTCACCGGCACGGCGGATCCCTTCGGGGCGGAGGATTGTTTGAGCAGCATACGTGGTAAACGAGTTAGGAGCTTCGTCAAATCCCTGCCCACCGCGCGCGATGCGCGATAATAAGCCGGAATGCGATGCAGCGCCGGCATCGACAGGATGCGAAGGCAATTTTCCAGGCTTCCAACAAAATGAGCACCAGCCTTTATTAACGCCTGCAAATTCGCGTCATAAGGCGGTCCATACATGAATTCCGTATCACCTTGACGGTAGGTCGCCATGCTTGCTCGATGCAGGGCCTTCGCAATGCCGCGACGTCTTGCATACGGCTCAACGAAAGCATCCCCTCCGAGGGCAGCTACATGCACGATGCCGTCAATAAGAACTTTGCGCGGGAAAAACGAGGTGCAGCCAATTGCCTGGCCAGTTTCCTCCTCAATAGCAATCCAGCTTTGTGCAAAGCCGTGCGGGTTTGCCGCATACAACCACTCATACCGGGCCCTCGCGTCGGGAACATTCTCCATCTTTGCTATGAGGCCAATCAACCGATCACGGTCATTGATGTCCGTGCGCCGCACGATGTATTGACCAGTTCGCTCGCGCGCATGGCCGTTCGCAGCGTCGGGATGGATGGAATTTTAAATCATAATATTTGGCGGCCTAGCTTTTCACACCATCAAACTGGGCGCCTGCAGGGACTACTCACTCGTGAGAAAAGTATGCCACTTGCTCATGCCGGCAGCCTCAAGGCGTTTATATTGTGCGAATTGCCAGTCGTCTATCCGTCTGGATTACCGATTCAGAGTAGATCCCAGACGTCAGCCGCTTCCGAAGCGGCAGCATGTGTCACGAGCGAAGCCGGAAAAGCCATGTCAGTCACCCTTTAACCGACGGGGAGTCTGTGTCCTCTGTGTCACCCCAACCGACGCGCCGTGGCCTCAATGTCGCAGTCGTAGCGAGCGCCATCAAGTTGGATTTAGAGGTACCTCTTCCTAAATCACCAAGTTTGTTTGAAAGAAGCGTATCTTCTCTAGTTGAAATTGTACGGAGCGGCATAGAGCGTCCGCCTGAGCGCGTTGAGGTGTTAACCTATGTCCGATGCGTCTGAAATCGGCGGACCACCCCTTTATAACAAATTCAATAACCTCGACGCCACGCCTTCGCCCGCGGTCGAGACTTGAACGCCTTATTGCATTTAAGGCAATCGGAACCGCCGCACTCTGTCTCGATCTCGCCCTGGTGGTGAGCGCCAGCCTTCTTACCGGCGTCGTTCATCATCTAATTTCGTTTCAAGAGGTCGGCCCCGCTGAGAGCTTTTTTGGGATAGGTGCCTTAACCGCCACCCTCTTTGCGGCTGTATCGATGGCTCGTGGCGTGTACGATCCGCATGCGCTGATGGAGTTTGCAAAGCAGCTTCGTGAATGCACAAAAGTATGGCTGCTTACAATGTTAGTCTTGGCGATCTGCGCATTTTCACTCAAGGTTACTGAGGTCCACTCGCGCGGTGCCACATTAGCCTTTTTCGTTGTTGGCTGGGCAACTCTAGTTGCATCGCGATTGATTATTGCCCGCTCGCTCGCGCGGCAGATAGCTGGGCGTGGATTCGCCGAGCAAAAGGCTATCCTTATTGCGGAGGAGAGTGAGCTCAGCAAAACTAACGTGGTTGAAGAGCTCGGGCGGTACGGCTACTCATGGTTACGCATCTATACGTTTTCATCATCGTTCGATGCTCCGAGAAGGCGAGCTTACATTGCGCAAACATTAGGCGAAATCGCTGAACTCAATCGGGCGAATCCACTCAGTTGCATGTTTATACTTTCTTCCTGGATTGACTTTTCGGCGATGCAGAGCGCTTTGACCTCATTCCGCGGATTATCGGTTCCGATTTATTTGCTGCCTGATGGTGCCGCCTCGGCAATCCTCAAGCGTGGACTTGTCGATTTTGGCGCAACCCCCGCTATCGAGCTGACACGAGCGCCGCTGAGCGCAACTGAGCAGCTGTTCAAGCGCATCCTGGACTACACACTAGCTAGCCTTTTGCTGATCCTTCTCGCGCCGCTTCTCGCCATCGTCGCGCTTCTAATCAAGATCGACGGCCATGGTCCAGTTTTCTTTATGCAGACGCGCAATGGCTTCAATGGTCGGCAGTTCAGAATATGGAAGTTTCGAACCATGTCCGTTTTGGAGGACGGCCCGTATATCCGTCAAGCAACCAAAAACGATCCGCGGGTGACCACCCTAGGCCGCGTGCTGCGTCGTACCAACATTGACGAGCTTCCGCAGCTGTTCAATGTGCTAGCTGGCGATATGTCGCTCGTGGGTCCGAGGCCCCACGCCAGCGCACATAACTCAGAGTACGAAAAGCTGATTGCCAATTACGCCTGCAGACATCACGTGAAACCTGGCTTGACTGGCTGGGCTCAGATCCAAGGATTGCGCGGGGAGATCAGATCTTTGGATCTGATGCGGAAGCGGGTTGAATCGGATCTTTGGTACATCGACAATTGGAGCCTGTGGCTTGATTTCAAGATCCTAGTGAAAACGCTATTTGTGGGAATCCAGCGCACGGCGTACTAAGCGTGCCGGCGTCTTTGAGTAGTTCGTCCTGCGTACCGTTGGGTCCGCGCCATTTGTGCTGCTCCAGTTTCGTTGGAATTCAAGTAGCGTTTGGCCGATCCAGATGGCCCGGCGATACGCCGAAGCCTGGCGGCAACGCGATTTTGCGCTGATTGTCCATCCGGCATCGCGCCGACCAGATAACGTCCAAAATCTTTCGCACTTTCGGGACTGACGGCTTCTTCATATAGTGAAGGAGCAACCGATGAGTGACGAGAATCCGATGGGTCAGGTGATCCAGATCGATGAAGCCCGGATCCGCGATCATCTTGGCGAGATGGTGCGTGGAACGGTAGAAGAGACGCTTAACGCCATGCTGGATGCCGAAGCAGACCAGCTCTGCGGTGCCGGCCGTTACGAACGCAGCCAAGCGCGGCAGGACACTCGAGCTGGCAGTTATGATCGGACGCTGCAGACCAGCGCCGGCGAAGTCAATCTCAAGATTCCGAAGCTACGACGACAGACCTTCGAGACGGCAATCATTGAACGTTATCGTCGGCGGGAGAGCTCGGTCGAGGAGTCCCTGATCGAGATGTACCTGGCGGGGATTTCGGTGCGCCGAGTGGAGGACATCACCGAAGCCCTGTGGGGCACGCGAGTGAGCCCGAGCACGGTGTCAAACCTCAACAAGAAGATTTACGCCAAGATCGAGGCGTGGCGAAACCGGCGCATCGAAGGCGAACATCCGTACCTTTATCTCGATGGCATCGTGATGAAGCGAACCTGGGCTGGCGAAGTCCGCAATGTCTCGCTGCTGGTGGCCAGCGCCGTCAATTCGGAGGGTTTTCGGGAGATTCTGGGCATCTGCGAAGGCGCCAAGGAGGACAAATCTGGATGGTCGGCGTTCCTGCGCCACCTCGTCGACCGCGGCCTTGGCGGCGTGCAACTCATCATCTCGGACGCCTGCCGAGGCTTGATGGAGAGTGCTGCGGAATATCTGCCTGATGCTCAGTGGCAGCGCTGCATGGTTCATTTTTACCGGAATGTCTTCAGCCATGTGCCGGCAACGAGGGTCCGCGAGGTGAGCCACATGCTCAAGGCCATTCATGCCCAGGAGAGCCGTGACGCGGCTGAGCGCAAAGCACGAACGATCGTTGAAGATCTGCGCGCCGCCAAGATGAACACGGCCGCCGATCTGGTCGAACGCAACGTGTCCGAGACGCTGACTTATTACGCCTTCCCTGACATCCATTGGCACAAGATCAGGACCAACAACCCATTAGAGCGGATCATGCGAGAGATCCGACGCCGAACCCGCGTCGTAGGAGCCTTTCCTGACGGCCAGTCCTGTCTAAACCTGGCTGCAGCAAGGCTGCGCTACATCGCTGGCACCGCGTGGTCCAGCAAATGCTACATGAACATGCGGCCGCTCTATCAGCCGCAAGTCGCGCAAACCGGAGCCGTCGCCTGATCAAATGTGCGAAAGAATCTGCACGCTACCGCCGACCACGTGTGTGCGCGGCTCCGAGGAAGTCGTTCCAGCACAGAGCTGCGCCAGCGCGCTTCGCAATGTCTCGCGGCGATCGGCGTCAGTGATGGCGGATATCGCGAGATTTCGGTAACGAAGGCGCAACGGCAAGGCGGGCTGAAGCGCGTAGATCTGTTTGTTTTAGATCCGAGATCGTCGACGGCGTTGCCCACAAGCGTTGGCGCAGCATTATCGAAGGCGGACACCCTTATGGTGTTGTTGCTGTTGTTGGAACAATCGTCGTCGACGTCGTCGGATTCGGCGTGTGAGCCAGTATGCGCCAAGTCTGGAAATTCGAGCCAGTCGCCGCGACATTATTCGGCACACTGATTAACGTGTTGAGGAAGTTCGCGAACTTGGTGACGCCAACAGACTGTGCGTTCGCTGCCAAGATAACGTCCTTGTTGTGCAACTGTACGCGAGTGGCCAGGAAGTAGCCCGCCGGATCGGCAAAGCTCACTGAGTAGATCACCGGTACAGTCGGGCCGTCCATCTTCGAGCAGTCAACTCCGAGCAGTTCAGCAAGCTGGCGCGGCTCCCGTCGGAACAGGAACACTGACCCCGGATCAGCCTGCAGGTCGAGCAACCCACCCGCCGCAGCGACCCCTTCGGCGAGCGTCATCCGAAAAGCTGACGCCTGCGAGCCCGAGCTGAATTGGAACTGACCTTGTTGTCCCGAGGCCCCGAATGCCAGGAACGTCTGCGGCTCCTTGTAGAGATAAATGGTGTCGCCTGGCCAAGCCCAGATGTTGTTGCCTGGTTCGTAAAGTAATGCCCCGAACGGCACCGTCGCTCTTGTGCCGTGCCGCTCAAGTGTCACCCACAAATCCTGCCCCTGGTCGCGCAAACCGCCTGCGCGCGTAATCACGTCAAGGAGGCGCTCGCCCGCAGGCTGGGCTGGAATGCGACCAGTTACCGAGGTCAGCAAGTTGTTGACCTCACCGACCACGGTGATGAGCGAGGTGTTCTGTGTGACCAAGGACACCACCGCCTGCGGCTCGATGGCGCGGTCCTTGATTCGATCAACAATCTCCTTTTCGACCTGGGAGGGCGTCTTGCCAGCAGCGGGAACCAGACCCGCGTACGGAACAGAAATGAAGCCCTTCGTGTCGATGGGCTGGTTGGGCAGCGTCACGAAGTTGCCGGGACGCACGCTTGCTTCCGCCGGAATGAATAAGCCGCCGGCAGCTGCCTCGAAAATCGTCACGCCAACAACGTCGCCAATGCCAAATTTAATTTCGGGTGGCGGCCGATGATCGCCGAAAATACCGGTCAGCGATTTAGGACCATATTCCTCCAGAATTTGGACCACATGTGGATTGAGGGTCACGAGTCCGTAGGGCGGGCCGTGCCACGTGGCCTGGGAGCGGACGACAATGGAGTTCGGCCCGGACGCGGGCAAAAGCAGTGTATCGCAACCCGCGGTCGCGAGCGCTGCCGCGATGGCCGCCACTCCCCAAAAGGATCGCAGTCCCCGCATATGAATCCCCACAGAACCTATCGCTATCACGAGGCATTCAAAGCGACAATCTTACCGCAGGGGCTAGGCAAGCATTTACCTGCTATTCGTGGCTAATATGCAACACAGCCGTGGATTACTATGGGAAAATAAATCGGCGCTGCTCGGCTCTTTAGGCGCCGCGCTGTTCGCTTTGGCGGTCGCGTCATCGTCGCACGCAACCGAAGTGCCGAGGCTAACCAACGGCTGGCGTCTTGTACGCAGCGCTAACCCAAGCGGCGGCCCTGACGCCATCTCGGTCAACCACACCGCTGACGTAAGCCGATCCGATCTCGATTTCGCGGGCCTTATGCTACGTTGCGGCGAACAGGGTCCCGACGTGGCCATTATTGCCCTCACGCCCTTCCCGCCACGAGCCAAACCGAATGTGAGCATAAGCGCCAAAGGAAAGAACTGGCAATTCGTCGCACAGGTTGTACCTCCCGGCGCCGAATTGCTCCTTCCGCAAGCGGCCACGACGCTCGCGTATGGCCCCTGGCAACATGCCCATGAGCTCTCGATTACGGTGACGTCGCCGGAGCAGTCGTTCGGTGGCCTTGTGCAGATCGACGGCTTAGCGGAGGCGCTAACTGCCCTGACCGCAAACTGTGCCCCGCACTAAACAATGCGCCACTCTATGCATTTGAGCATTTGAGCTAAAGCCGCGTTAGGTGATTGTTAAGCACCAAGGTCGCAACCTCAATCCTTGGAGCTGCGACCATGTTGATGTTGAACCTTCTGATGCTCTTGACCGGCTGCGCCTTAGGATTGCGCTTTAAAGTACTCGTTCTTCTTCCGGCGATTGCCCTCGTTTGGATGGCATATCTAACCGTTGGCCTTAGCCGCGGCGACGGCGTCTCGACAATTCTCTTCGCCGGTGTGCTCGCGGCGATCTGCTTGCAAGTCGGTTACCTCGTCGGTGCCATGATATCACACGGGATGCTGACGAGCCGCCCGACTAAAATGTCAAGCTCTCTATTCCATGCTGAAAAATTGCGCTGAATGGCCCGTACCGAATAGATCAGGGTATTGCTGACACCCAATACCGGGGATAGGCACGCATCGGGCCAAAATAGTAATGCGGTTCGGTCATATCGTAGTTGCGCGGATCAAACCCAATCCCGTAGGTGGTACGCAGTTCTCGATGATAGACATACGACCGGTGCAAGCACCCGCAAGGCCCGCACCATCGAGCAGCGTACCGCGCCGGCGCAAGAATCGGCAAATCGGCCGCCTTGACATAGCTCGCCATCGTGGTGACTCCGACTGCGACGCTTATGCTCGCCAACAAGGCAGATGTTCGTCTCTTTGACATAGCCCTACCCCTTTATGTCGGGGTGCGCGGCCCGAGGCTACCCCGCCTCCAAATTAAGCCAAATCGGGCTTCCCTGCAAATTCGGCATTATCTTTTTCCCTGCGTTCGCAATTGCAGTTTCGGCCAGTCAAATCCCCGCAGCATTAATCTAGTCGAACAAAAGGCGTCGACGTCAGGAGCAGAGTCGGCGCAAAAAGCGCCGCCCATAGTCTGTCGCGCTTGCCTCCCTGGAAAATGTGACAGATTTGCTTAGCTTTGGATCATATGTCTACTTTGAAGGACAATGTCCACTCACCCGCCCTCTGCGCTGCTAGGGTTGCCGCTTGGTTCCTGGCGATCGCGATCGTTGTTCTGTCGTTAGTTCCGCGCGATCTGCGGCCGGAAACGGAACTCCCGCACTACCTCGAACATTTTTTGATCTTCTTCGCCACTGGAATTGCATTTGGTGTGGGCTATGGCCGCCGCAACCTTGGCCTGTTAGCGACCCTTCTTTTTCTTTTCGCTGGGCTCGTCGAAGTGATGCAACTTTTCCAGCCAGGCCGTCACGCACGCATTAGCGATTTTCTGATCGATACTTTCGCACTCTGGGTGGGGCTGCTCGGCGTCTCTTTTAGCAAGAAGTTTTGGGTGCGTTTCAGGACCTTAAACAGCCGATAGAGAGATTAGGCGACGGGCGGGAGTCGGCGGCTGCAGTTCGACAGCCAGGTTCTCTCTGCAAATGTCAATCAGAGCTAATCTGACAGCGCACGCTGTCCGCATCGGAAATATCCGGCACAACTATGTCTGCACGCTTAGAAACACCTGGTTTAAGCTCCCGGCCGACGCAGATCCCGAGCCGAGTAGCGTGCTGCCGGCAAAAATCCGCATCTGACTTCCACATTAGCGATGACTTCCAAGCCATCATTCTCAAACCTGTATGGTCCCGCTCGAGCTGATTGCTAGGCTGCCCAAACGCAGCACAAGCTTTCCTCTTTCCCCGACATGCAAAACGATTTTCTGCGCTCCCTGAGCGGCCCTGCTAACATCCAAAAGACCAGCCAGCACTGTCGACATAGGCAGAACCCGCAGGAGTCGCGCTTGCACCAGGAGGCCTTTCCAATCACAAATTCGTGTTGGTTATGCGCCTCACCGACAAAAATGCACCACCCAGCTAGCTGTGGAGCCTCAATAGGTTGTTTCTAGCCAAGCTTAGTCTGCTCATGGGCGGTTTTGATCCGATGCTGCCATGAGGCCTGTGCCAATTGTAGCGGTGAAGCCATCTTGGCAATTCGGCGGTTCGTTCGTGTGAGGTGTTGTAGGCCCGAGCATAAGCCCATTCGCGCAAGCTGGTCTGGATGAAGCGCTCGGCCTTGCCGTTGGTTTTTGGGGTATACGGCCTGGTGAAGATGAGCTTGAGGCCAAGCCGTTTGCAAGCTCGACCGAAAGCTCTGGAACGATAGCACGATCCGTTGTCAGTCATGACGCGCTCGATCTTCACGCCCAGGCTGGCATAGTAAGCGACGGCTGCTTTGAGGAAGGCGACAGCGCTTTCCTTTCTCTCGTCCTTCATCACGCGGCTGAAGGCGATGCGGGAGGCATCGTCGATGCAGACGTGAACGAACTCCCAGCCGATACCAAGATGGCGGTTGACCATGCCAGTTCGGCGTCCGGTGATGCGATGCCCGATGGAGCCGATTTTGCCGAGCTTTTTGATATCGAGGTGGATGAGTTCGCCCGGCTTCTCGCGTTCGTAGCGTCGAACCGGCTCAGCCGGCTCCATGGCGCTCAGCTTGTTCAGCCCTAACCGGCGTAAAATGCGGCTCACCGTGGCCTCCGAGACGCCGACCTCGGCCGCGATCGCCTTGCCCGTCAGTCGCTGACGCCGAAGCGCCTCAACGCGTTCGACAACCGGCTGCGGTGTCGGCCGATGCAAGCGATGAGGTCGCGAGCTGCGGTCCTGCAGCCCGGCGATACCCTCGCTGTCATATCGTTTTAGCCATTTGCGCACTGTTCGCGGGCAGACGCCTACGGCTACGCTGACGGCCTTCGGCGTCTGCCCGTTCGCAACCAGTTCCACGATCCGCTCTCGACCGCGTGGCGTCAGCCGGGCGTTCTTGTGCATGTTCATCCGGTCCTCCTGGGTTGCTGAGGCTTCGACAACTTCAGCTTCTCTCGGCAAGGGCCGGATGGACAACCTATGGAAAGCTCACAGCTAGCTCCCCAATGGCAACAAGAGCTCGGGCACAAGAGGTGGCTTCGAGTCCGCTAAAGAAGAAAAAATACAAAGAAGAAAAAATACGTCGTTAGCTATGCAGGCACCGTAATATCTTGCAATGGCGGCTTGCCATTGTTCTGCATGTCTCGGCCAATGCCATACTTTTTGGCCCTTAGCGTCTACTCTGCAAAGCTTGGCAAGAGTGGCGCAGAATGCGTTAGGGCGAGGCAACGGAATTACATAACATGTCGTTCGTTCGTAACATACTGGCTGCACTCATCTGTGCATCTTCGCTGTCTTTGATCTGGGATGGGCTGCTTTTAAAAGGATGCCTCGCCGGGGTCGCCGCAATCGCCTTGGCGCTAACCGGCCGGAATATGCGACCCGGTGAGACCGAATTCCTCCGCCGGGTAATTCCTTTGCCGCTGCTGGCAGCCGTAATACCGGCTTTCTGGATCGCGCTGCAGTCGCTGCCACTTGGCTTTCTTGCTCATCCGATCTGGAAAAGTACAGCCTTCACTTTGCAGCGGCCGATCGAAGGCTCGATCAGCATCGATCCGGCTGCTAGTCTCGTTACGCTTGGCTTTTATCTGTCTCTCGTTGCGATCGCATTTGTTTCTGCCGCCGTTGCAGTCGATCGTCAACGCGCCGAAACCGTGCTCTTCGCACTAATGCTTGGGTCCATCCCCATCAGCTTAATTGTCATTGTGCAGCACATATCTTCCGTGGCTACTTGGCGCATTTTTTCAGTACGAGCCATTGATTGCGTCAGTTTCGGGACGATCATCGCCGCTACCAACTGTATCTACGCAATTGACCGACACGAGAGACGCAGCAGCAGCGGGACAAGATGGTCGATGTGGCGGACCTTGATACCTGGTATGGCCGCGCTCGCGATTTGTGGGGTGGCTTGTGCGTTATCCGCTAACCCGGCCATAGCTTTCGCGACCGGCTACGGCCTTTTTGGTCTTCTTTGCCACTGGATTATTCGCCGCTTTACGCTCCGATTTTGGGGTATCGGCGCCTTGGTGGTAGGCGGACTGGGCGTTGCCGTTCTCCTTGTCGCCGCCTACCCAACTCATCACAATGTAAGTGCCCAGCTCGCTTATGCTGCGAATTCGCAACCGTCCGTTTTGGCCTTAAATCAACGCATACTGGACGATAGCCCCTTCGTCGGTGCAGGAGCCGGCACATTTGCTGCTCTGGTGCCCATTTATCGCCAAGTCAATGATGCACCGTCCGTCCAGACCGCTGCAACAACGGCAGCGCAACAGTCAGTAGAGCTTGGCAAACCAATGTTCAGCCTGATCATTATCGCCGCCCTGGCGTTCCTGATTATTCTCTTCCGCGCCTCGCTACGGCGTGGGCGCGATTCTTGCTACTCAGCCCTGGGAGGAAGCTGTCTGCTGGCGCTCCTGCTCCTCGCCTTCATTGATGCCTCCTCCCTGACGACGACAACCGGGCTCATCGTCGCTGCCATCTTGGGCTTGGCCTTTGCGCAGAGTAAGAGCCGGATCGGGCGCACGACGGAACTCCTTAAGGCGGTAGCGGCCGCAGTAACGGATGCCAGCTGATTTTCAAATTCCGAACTCCATCTCTTCCGTCCGCCGGTGGTGATGGGGCCGATAACCTTATACGAACCCTGCGCAACCTGCGGCCCTGTGAACGCTGGCGGTAACGGATCCGCTGATGCTATGTCATGGCCTCAGCCAGGTACCGGCCCGAATAACTGGACAGCAATAAAGAGGGCGTGATGGAGTTTTCCTTGGCCTGGAACGTGCTCAGGTCACAAAAAGCCAAATCGAACCCGCGCATCCCTTCGGGCCAGCGCGTCTACGCAATCGGCGATGTCCACGGTCGAGCCGACCTCTTGGCGAGCTTATTCGCCCGGATTGATGCCGATCTGCAGAAATTCCCTGTCGGGATCCGGTTCAGGTGTTGCTCGGAGACTACATCGATCGCGGTCCGGATTCGCGACAAGTCATAGAATTACTGATCGGCCGCCGAAAAAATCATAATGTGATTCCACTTAAAGGCAATCATGAACAGTGCGCACTGAACGTCCTGCGCGATCCGTCATCCCTGTTGCAATGGAAATCCATTGGCGGCCTCAATACCGTCCTCTCTTACGGTGTCACGCCTACATGGAGCGACATCGAATCCATGTCGGCCGTCGCCCTCGCGTTCGCCAACAAGCTGCCCGAGCCCCATCGGCGCTTTTTACAAGGCCTTCCCATGTCGTTTACTTGCGGCGACTTTTTCTTTGTCCATGCCGGCGCACGCCCCGGGATTCGGCTAAACGAACAATCCGAGAATGATTTGCTTTGGATACGCGAAGACTTTCTCTTACACGAAGAGGATTTCGGCAAGGTCGTCGTTCACGGCCATACCCCCAATCTGGAACCCGAAATGCGGCCAAACCGGATCAATATCGATACCGGCGCTTTCGCCACAGGCCGCCTCACCTGTTTAGTGTTAGAGGACGATGCGATGAGACTCCTGTGACGCCGGTTTACTATTTAACGCCAACCCGAGCGCAATCGCACTGGGTTTTTCGGTTGAGCATATTTTTGTGGGCAGCCATCCTTGTTATGCAAAGCGTTTGGCTGGTGGCCGCCGAACTCGTTCGGCCAGGAACCATTCAAATGCCAACGGATGAATTGGCCGCGGCCGCAGCTGCAAAACACTCCGAGGCGGCCGAACAGGCGGCATCAATCGGCGCCATCCGCGGCGACTTGTGGGCCGAGGCCGCGTTTACCCATGCCGAATCTTTGTGGAGCGGCGCCGGATCGGGGACGACGACGAGCTTGCCGGACTCGGTGCAACGCGCAGGCGAACAGCTGCAGCGCGCCGTCCGAAATGCCCCACATCGTTCCGATGCATGGCTACTGGCTGCCGGTTTAGCTCAGCGATTTGCCTCTACCGGATTTAATCCAAAGGAAGCTTTGAGAATGTCCTACTACACCGGATCGAGCGAAATGCGGCTGATACCACTTCGTTTGACGATTGCCATAAAGCGGGACGAATTCGATGATGCCGAGCTGCATGAATTTATCAGCCACGATGTGCGCCTGCTGCTGGGAGAGAAGCAGATTGCGCCGATAGCTGAGGCATACATGGAAGCCTCAGCTAAAGGAAAAGATTTTCTGGTGCAGACAGTCAGAGACATTGATCCGTTCGCCCTCGATGCCGTTCAGAGCGCTCAGAAGCAACCAAAGGCTCCCGTCCCGGACTAAAGTCCTTGCTCCGACGGAAAGAGCAGCTTGCCCGGTGTCCGCGATATGCCACGTTGTCCCAATTATGGAGGCCGCGGCACGCACCGATCGGCGATGCATAGGTCGCGCGAATGAACGCGCGCTCTACTCGTACCACGACCTGAACGGCGCAACTGCCTTACGCCTTGCCTCATACCGACAACAGACGAATGAACCCGACCTTTGTTTAGGGTTACGTTGCATTGTGCGAAATCTGGTTTCTTGATGCATATCGGTTCCAAACCTCAGTTTAAATCACCGCACGATAAAAGATCCACGACGCTACCTTCCACGCCATCATTGTGCCGATTGGGGTGGAACGCCGCTCTTTCGCTCTTTCTGAGTATTGGCGTGTTTCTAGCTTTCAGGTCGAAGCTTATCGCATTTGCCGGCTGTCCATCACAACACGGCGACGGATGTTATCGACGCTTTCCCGTACGGGTCAGCATAGAATGCATGCGGATTAGTCGTGAAATAGCGGATCGCCAAACGCCGCGGTTAAAGGTACCAACGGTAAGCCCATTCGAAGGGAATTGTCCCGATCGATGTTGAAATAGACGGAGCGGCGTTGCTCGCCTTGAGCCGATAGGCTCGGGGTGCTGATTCCACAAAGGAAAGCAACGCCATGAACGAACTTACAACATCTACAGCCGTGCCGACGAGAGCGCTGAAGCTCGAGGCGATGGCGGATATGTCGGCTAGCTTCGAGCTATTTTGCCTGGCGTCGGGCATGGAGGCGCTTGGCGAGATGATGGATCGCGATGCGCAAGCGATCTGTGGTCCACGCCATGCCCGAGGTCGTTTCCGGCGGGCGCACCGCTGGGGAAAAACGACGGGCAAGATCGGCTTCCACGGCGGCAAGGTCGAGATCGAGCGACCCAGGCTTCGCAGCTTTGCGGGCAAGGAGCAGGCTGTGCCGAGCTGGGAGGCGGCAGTTGCCGAGGACTGGCTCGGCAAGTGGGCCATGAACCAGATGCTGATCAACGTCGCGACACGCAAGTTTGCCCGGTCGGTGCGGTTGCCCGCCGGAGACGTTCCCGCGCCTGGGGGGGCTGGTCTGTCGAAATCGGCCGCCTCGCGCCGCTTCGTGGCGCTGTCGGCGGCACGCATGCAGGAATGGATGGCGTCGGATCTCTCCGGCCTCGATTTGCTGGTGATCCAGATCGATGGCATTCACATGGACGAAGATCTGATCCTGGTCGCGGCGCTCGGCGTCGACGCAAAGGGTGACAAGCATCCGCTCGGCCTCGATAACGTCCAAAATCTTTCGCACTTTCGGGACTGACGGCTTCTTCATATAGTGAAGGAGCAACCGATGAGTGACGAGAATCCGATGGGTCAGGTGATCCAGATCGATGAAGCCCGGATCCGCGATCATCTTGGCGAGATGGTGCGTGGAACGGTAGAAGAGACGCTTAACGCCATGCTGGATGCCGAAGCAGACCAGCTCTGCGGTGCCGGCCGTTACGAACGCAGCCAAGCGCGGCAGGACACTCGAGCTGGCAGTTATGATCGGACGCTGCAGACCAGCGCCGGCGAAGTCAATCTCAAGATTCCGAAGCTACGACGACAGACCTTCGAGACGGCAATCATTGAACGTTATCGTCGGCGGGAGAGCTCGGTCGAGGAGTCCCTGATCGAGATGTACCTGGCGGGGATTTCGGTGCGCCGAGTGGAGGACATCACCGAAGCCCTGTGGGGCACGCGAGTGAGCCCGAGCACGGTGTCAAACCTCAACAAGAAGATTTACGCCAAGATCGAGGCGTGGCGAAACCGGCGCATCGAAGGCGAACATCCGTACCTTTATCTCGATGGCATCGTGATGAAGCGAACCTGGGCTGGCGAAGTCCGCAATGTCTCGCTGCTGGTGGCCAGCGCCGTCAATTCGGAGGGTTTTCGGGAGATTCTGGGCATCTGCGAAGGCGCCAAGGAGGACAAATCTGGATGGTCGGCGTTCCTGCGCCACCTCGTCGACCGCGGCCTTGGCGGCGTGCAACTCATCATCTCGGACGCCTGCCGAGGCTTGATGGAGAGTGCTGCGGAATATCTGCCTGATGCTCAGTGGCAGCGCTGCATGGTTCATTTTTACCGGAATGTCTTCAGCCATGTGCCGGCAACGAGGGTCCGCGAG
This sequence comes from uncultured Alphaproteobacteria bacterium, assembly GCA_963835195.1. GTDB lineage: Bacteria > Pseudomonadota > Alphaproteobacteria > Rhizobiales > Xanthobacteraceae > BOG-931. The sequence continues at coordinate 493,721 of CAWIEY010000008.1, read as the reverse complement.
GTGAGCCACATGCTCAAGGCCATTCATGCCCAGGAGAGCCGTGACGCGGCTGAGCGCAAAGCACGAACGATCGTTGAAGATCTGCGCGCCGCCAAGATGAACACGGCCGCCGATCTGGTCGAACGCAACGTGTCCGAGACGCTGACTTATTACGCCTTCCCTGACATCCATTGGCACAAGATCAGGACCAACAACCCATTAGAGCGGATCATGCGAGAGATCCGACGCCGAACCCGCGTCGTAGGAGCCTTTCCTGACGGCCAGTCCTGTCTAAACCTGGCTGCAGCAAGGCTGCGCTACATCGCTGGCACCGCGTGGTCCAGCAAATGCTACATGAACATGCGGCCGCTCTATCAGCCGCAAGTCGCGCAAACCGGAGCCGTCGCCTGATCAAATGTGCGAAAGAATCTGCACGCTACCCGGCCTCGCCGAGGGTGCAACGGAAAATGCCGCAACCGTTCAGGCGCTCATCGACAATCTCGTCGAGCGCGGGCTCGACCCGGCGGTGCCGCGGTTGTTCATCATCGACGGCGCCAAGGCCCTGTCCAAGGCGATCCGTCGAACCTTCGGACGCGCCGCGGCGATCCAGCGTTGTCAAATTCACAAGGCCCGCAACATTATGGAGCGGTTGCCCAAATCGCTGCACGCTTCAGTCCGGCGTGTGTTGCGACAAACATGGGAGCTGGATGATGCCGACAAGGCCGAAAAGCTGCTCCGTAACCTTGCCCAACGTCTTGAACGAGACTGGTCCGGGGTCTCCGGCTCGATCCTGGAAGGCATCGACGAGATCCTCACCGTTACGCGGCTTGGACTGCCGAAGGAGCTGCGGCGCTCGCTTGCCTGTACCAACATGATCGAGAATGTAATGGGCACGGTGCGGCGTGTCTGCCGCAACGTGAAACGATGGCGCTCCGCCTCGATGGCGATGCGATGGACTGCGGCCGCCATGCAGGAAGCAGCCCAAGGCTTCCGACGACTGAAGGCTCATAGGCAACTTCCAGCGTTGCGTGCTGCTCTGGAAGCTCACCAAAGCAAAAACTCACACAGCGTTCTTGCTCGCCAAGCCAATGCCGCCTAACATCAATCTCAGCAGCGACCGCTTCGCAATGTTCAACAAAAAGCGGGACATATCCATTCGAAGCCGGCGTCGATAACCCACCGCGGAGCACGTGCTTTATGTCCTGACAGGACGTCAAACAAACCACCAGCGGTTTTGATTAAACCGACACCACGCAAGCGATCGCGATAGCGCACTGCAAAGCTCTATTCGAGCGGAACGCCGAGACCGATCCAAAGGATATCCACTTGGGCCTCGTTGATCGCCTCAACAACGCGCACTTCTTCACCTTCCCGACGCATGTATCCAGCGGCATGACCAACAATGTCGAGGTTTGGATAAAGTTCTTGGACTCGCCTTGCCGCTTGGTCGATCACGCCGGTCGTCCCACCGAGTAGAAACATACGTGCGCGCCGTACTTGGCCCACCAGTGCGACGTCATGGAAAAAATCCGTCGTGCAGACCCGCTCAGGCAGCGGTGTTTCGCAGAACCAATGCGAGGCAAATACCAAGGACATGCCGTCGGCGTGAATCAGATCGCTCTGCTGCATGAAAAGACTGCGGACAGCCGGATTTTGCGCGCACAGCGATAGCACTTGGCCGTTTGCCGAAATTACAATAAGAGGCGCCAGTCCTGTGTTGCGCCTATTGAGCGCAAGATCGACCATAAGCTGGGCAGATCGGGCACGATCAATAACCGCGATCGGCAGCCCGCCGATGCGCCCGATTGGAACGTTCCACTGCTGATCCGTAGCGGTATGGAAACGTACGTGCCCGATTTCGGGCCGCGATGGATAACGAAAACATTCTCAAACGATAGGTGAGGTCGCGGGTGGGCAGCAAAGGCGATCGCATATTAGTTCTCCATCGGGCCTTGCCGGACCTGCAGCGCATGAAACATAAGCCAGATCAAGCCCTTGGACATCGGGAAGTGTTTTGTTTCTTCCTAGTGTTAAAGAGGATTCATTTGCCTCTAAGCGGTTTAAAGCTGTGGAAGGCCCCCAAGCTGCGCTCGGCATCGGATCAGGCGTGTATTTCAACGACGGGCCGCAATACTCGTATGCAGCGAGCGCAACCTCACCTCCTATTCGGCTTGGCAACAACCGCTTAACGCCCCATTCCGCGCCCCAGGAAGCGACGGTCGCGGCGTCGATCCCAGGTTGCAGATTGGCGAGCGGGTGGGCGCCTGTTCGGCTGCCGTCAGTTGGATGGCAGCCCGTTCAATCATGGGAATTTTTACGCAGAGAATGAAAGCAGCACGCTACTATTCACGAAGTTCGAAATGCACGCGCCTCTGGAAATAAATGGCAGCAGCCAGATGAACCGAACCATTCGGCGGATTTGAGATCGTGCTAACGCCATCATCATCAGACCGGGCGCTAGCGCTAATGTTCGGGTTGCGGCGCAGGCTGGTGCGGCGGAGGCAGGATATTGAACCTTGCCTTCTGCTCGTCGTTCAGCGAGGCGTAAAACTCCTCCAGCTTCGGTCGAACGGTTTTCAACGCCTCGACCATGGCGCTAAGCCGTGTCTTGATAGCATCGAGCCGCGCCATCGGCGTTTGTGGTGTCTGAGCGGGGCAGGATGCTTGAAGATCCTTATAGCAATTCTACATCAGAGTGAGTTGACGATATAGGGGAACGATGTGATGGAGCGAACGAGTTTGGGATTCCGCTCGAGGTAGAGGATGGCACGTTGGAGCTTGACGCGGACGGCATCCATGGATTTGAGCGCGTAGTTCTTGAAGATTTTTTCGCGGATTTCATCCCAGATGTTTTCTTTCGGATTGAGCTCGGGCGAATAGGGCGGAAGATACAGGAGCGTGATGTTGCGGGGAACGTTGAGGTCGCCGCATCGGTGGTTGGGCGCGCCGTCGAGAACCAGCAGGATGTCTTGCCGAACAAACCTGCGCGCCAGCACTTGAAGGAAGGCCTGGAAGCTAGCCGTATTCGAGGTCGGCATGATCAAATAGACGCAAGTGCCGTCCTTGGGCGAGACCGCGCCGTAGAGATAGATGTATTGGCGGATGAGCTGCGCGGCCACGGCGGGCCGCATGCCAAGCGGCGTCCAGCAGGGTCGGATGCGGTTCATACGGCCGAAGCGTGCTTCATCGGCAAACATGATGCGCAGCCGCCGCCCACGCCGAGCGGCGGCCCGCCGCGCCTTCCTTACAGCATCAGGAAAGCGGGTTTTTTAAAAGCATGCTGCGCCGCGAGGTCGCGCTTGGGATGAAACGGGCGTGGCATCAGCTTACGCCAGTCGTGCCGGTGCAGCAGGTTGTAGACCGTGCTGTCGCTGGTGGCGTGTCCGATCGCTTTCTCGTAGGCGGCCTTGAGATCATGGATATTCAGCATCTCGCCAGCACCGGCGGCTCTGGCAAAGCGCGCCAGCAAGGCCTTTTCCTCGGCCACCGTCATGTTCTCGTGTTTGCGTCCGCCATTCGGCCTAGGCTTGAGCGCGGCGATGCCGCCGTGGTCAAAGGCCATGTGCGCGCGGTTCACCGTGCTCAGCGACACGCCCATTGCCGACGCAATCGCTGGCTGCGCCATGCCACTCTCACGCAACAGTACCATCTGGATGCGTTGGCGCTGCGCTGCCGGTATTTTCCACCGCAGCGCAGTTTTCAGCCGCCGCACCTCGGCTTTGCTGCATTTGGGCATCTGTTCCCCCGACTCAGATGGAACAGCGAATCACAGCGTCGCCAAGTACACCAGCCGTGTCCTCAGCGTCTTCCAAACCTCGATTCAAGCCGTTATGGAGTTGGTATTAGTGGCATTTTCCGACGCCTTCTTAAGTTCATCAAAGAAGCCCTGCTGCTGCGTATAAGGTTGGAGCGCTTGCTCGATGCGCCGCTCCGGCAAGTTCGCAACATTTTCCGAGCGCGGGCCACAGAGCATTGCTAAATTGCCAATATCGGCTGCCGCGGTAGCTCTTGCCTCCAAGTGTTGCTTTTGTTCATCACTTAACGCGTCATAGAAGTTCTGAAGAGGCGGGCGCACGATTTCGACCGCTCGGATCATTGCCTCGCCGCTACGAACGCAATGATACACGTCGCCAGGCCGGCCACGCTCTTTTCATCGCATTGCCAGATTACCGGCCTATTGCCGACAATTTTCCGCAGTCTAATTTGTGCAAGTCGCGCGGCCTTTGACAATCTCCTTTCAAGCGCGGCGACTTGGGTAAACCGAGCGGGGGCTCCTCATGATCCAACCACGCCACCACTGACAGCGGCTAAGAGAAAGCCTCTACAGAGACGCCGCGTTGCGTGCGACCGGGGTCCTGCGGATCGTTGATCGCTAGTGGCTGGCTTCTGCTGCCTTGAAAAAGGAGGCTGTAGGAGTGCTTGGACCTCTTAAGTCGTCATGTGCGCTCGGCAGAGCGTTTGTTAATGGCGACTTGAGTGCTGCAGTCAGAATTTCGCAAACCGATCTACAGAAGGACAACTATTAGGTCGCTATCCCCATTACGAGCAAAATCACGTCACAACCGTTTAACTTGAGGGTGGAAAAGGGAGGCAAGATAGATGAGCAGCCTGACTGACGTCATCAACCAAAACACGCGCGCCGACGACACCGTTTATCCGGCAGGCGTCCCGACCGATTATAGCTGGTATGGCGGTGCTGCGGGCACATTGATCGGCCCAACCTCGCCACCCAATGGTTTGGACGAAATTCAGCAGTGGGGGTTGGTTGAGCAGGAAGCCGGTGCGCCTGCCAGCGCGAATGTTGGTGCAACGATCACCGTCGCGGACATGAACATTTGGGTTCTGCTGAATACCGGCGCTTGGGTGGAAGTCCAAGCCCAAGCTACCAATCAGATCGTCGGTGATCACTACAGTTCGGACTTCTCTGGCAGTACTCAAGTGCCGATGACGCGTACCGTCAACGCTGACGGTTCCGTGACGTTTGATGGACCACCCTCGGGTGAGAATGATCATTTCTTCCACGGTCCGGTCGGTACCTTCGCACCTGGTTCGGTGGTGGGCGTGTTTGAGGAAATGAACATCAAGGCATCACCGGGCTCTGACCTGGTCGCGCAAGTTGGCGCGGATTGGTATCCCGGTGCCGTTGGTGCACTCGAATTGAATTGGGTGTTGCTGACCGATCAATACCAGACCGTTTACGCCACGACGCTCAACGAGTCGCAGTTGGAAAGCAATCCGCCGCCGCCATTGCAGGATAGCGGCACCACACCAGATACTCCGCCCACGTCAACGCTCACTCCGACTCCGACTCCGACCCCCACTCCGACGCCAACCCCCACGCCGACTACTACGGCACCCGCGGAATACACAACCGACGCGCAATTGTTTGACGTCGCGACCGGACACTTGCCGTCATGGTCGACGCTGGAAAGCATCGTAGGGTCGAACCTTTCGCAATCGCAACTTGTGGACGCGCTCATAGCGTCGCAAACCTATGCCGGTGTCAACAATGGCGGCGCGATGGTAAATCCGAATGGCCCGGAAATTCCAAGCGTCATCGAGAGCCTATTCCAGCATACGCTTGGACATTTGCCGAGCGAGGCGACGCTTGGTGGCTTTGCTGGCATGACCAACGCACAAGCCTTCCAGGCTTTCGCCACGTCCGGCACGGTGACGAATGTCGTGGGCGCCGCTGTCACCAATTTCGTTGATAGCCACTACGTCGGATAACGACAGACCGTCAAAAAGCCGTCCAGCGACGAGCGGTGCGGGGGAATTCACGGCATCTCCTGATGTCGTTTGACTTAGCGACCGCTCGCCGTGTCTACTGGCGGGCGGGCCGCATGCCGCGTGGGCCGTGCTCAGGCCGCCGGGCCATCCAAAAGTTAGCGACTCGGCGAGGCGGCGCAAGTATGCGCGGCTTCCTCATCTGTGCCGAAGGCGTAGAACCCAGTGGGGTTTGCCGCGTTGGGATAATGGAAAACGCGCACTTAGAAACTTCGTTTGGGGGGCGCGGAAAGGTTGCCGACCGGGGGCGCTTTGTCGCCGCCAGTCAGCCGCGCCGCGCTCGATGGACGAGGAGCGCCGAAAAGCGCGCGTTTACGTGGGGATCGCGCGCTGACGTCTTCGAAAGGGTTGCCGACAGCGTGGGAGGAGGCCCCCCGCCGGCCGTCGGTTTTGGTTCCATGCATGCCGACTTGACGCGCCGCGCACTGAACAGATTCACCGCGCCGAATGTCCGAAGCCAAATGTAGGCATTTCCGCTAACGCTCGCGAAGAGTTTCTTCCCGGGTACATCGGCGAAAGCAGATGGATAAGTGATCGCGCCCGAATGCGGACCTGCCTCAATCGCGCCACAATCAAGAACTCCCCGGCGTCGCGCGCTAGTCCGGGTATTTCGGGGCGCTGACTATAAAGAGTTACTCCCTCTTTCGTTTGCAGCACCGAAGAGAGCGTGACTCTCGCGAACAGGTTGGTGTAAGCAATCACAGATATTTGGCGTGAGCGAAGGGCAGATATTAGAATGTTCTGAGCCGGATAGTGTGCGCGGCACATCGTGTTCAAGATCGACCCAGATGAAGTCGTGACCTTGATGCCAGGCAAAACAATGTCGGCGCGCTTGGCCGTTAAAACGGTCATGATAGAGTGGTCCGGCTTACAAAGAAGAAGCGCCAAACTCGCGCAACGTGGCGTCATTAAGCGGCAAGAAGATCCGACGACGCTTGATATTACCGATATTGCAGAACTGTGGGCGCAGCCAGGATATCAAACGGGGATAAAGCCTCTCGGTTCGAGCTTCTACTATGTTCTCGGTCTTGTGCTGTTATTTGCCGCGAAAGCAAAGCACACCTTGCAAGGATATAGGACGCCGAAACCGGGAGTTATGGACGATCAGCAATGCATTCATTACGACATGCATATTGCTGACACTTGGCTTGATGTCCTGGATAGATATGTCGGCACGGGGATCCTGCATGGTGCCAACGTGTTGGAACTTGGTCCGGGCTCCGATCTAGGGACGGGCATCTACTTGGTAGCGAAAGGGGCTCGCACTTATTGCGCGCTGGATGCGTTTAATTTGGCGGGCAAGGTACCGCGCGAGTTCTATGACGCATTCATTAGCCAAATAGCGGGGTCCGGTGAAACCGCTGCAAGTGCCGCCGAAAGGCAGCGCCTGACGACAGCCTTATGGGGACCCACCAAGGTTGTCGACTATGTTGTCGACCCCACTTTCGACGTTGCAACGGCGCTAAAGGGCCGCTCTTTCGACATCATCTTCAGCAACGCCGCTTTTGAACATTTCGACAATGTCGAAAAAACATTAATGGCCGTCAGCTCAGTAGCGAAAAAGAATGCAGCTCTCGTATGTTGCGTGGACTTGATGACCCACACAAGGTGGATACGGAAGCGAGATCCGAATAACATCTACAGATATTCAGATCGGCTCTATTCTCTTGCCGCCTTCAAAGGCATTCCCAACCGAATCCGACCACACCAGTATAAAACTCTGCTAGAGGAATATGGCTGGGAAAATGTGACGATCATCCCTGACCTGCGACTTTATGGCTTCGACACAGGTTCCCTCGCAAGGAGATTTCGCGATCCGATCAACGCCATGGACTTGTTGACCATTACCATCGTTGCGACGAAGCGAGGCTAGCGGGAGCCTTATAGCGGATCGATTTTGTCAATCTCTCCGACACTGGTACATGACTGGCGAGCAAAGCTGCAACCTCGGCTTCGACCGCGTGCGCCAACAACGCTCGGGCGCCGCTCCGCAGTGCCTGCAAAAAGTCTCTACCAGCGCAGCTTGCCCTCTCCAAATTCGGGGTTACTGGCCACCGTACGCGCCAAGTATGGTAGCGTGCAGATTCTTTCGCACATTTGATCAGGCGACGGCTCCGGTTTGCGCGACTTGCGGCTGATAGAGCGGCCGCATGTTCATGTAGCATTTGCTGGACCACGCGGTGCCAGCGATGTAGCGCAGCCTTGCTGCAGCCAGGTTTAGACAGGACTGGCCGTCAGGAAAGGCTCCTACGACGCGGGTTCGGCGTCGGATCTCTCGCATGATCCGCTCTAATGGGTTGTTGGTCCTGATCTTGTGCCAATGGATGTCAGGGAAGGCGTAATAAGTCAGCGTCTCGGACACGTTGCGTTCGACCAGATCGGCGGCCGTGTTCATCTTGGCGGCGCGCAGATCTTCAACGATCGTTCGTGCTTTGCGCTCAGCCGCGTCACGGCTCTCCTGGGCATGAATGGCCTTGAGCATGTGGCTCACCTCGCGGACCCTCGTTGCCGGCACATGGCTGAAGACATTCCGGTAAAAATGAACCATGCAGCGCTGCCACTGAGCATCAGGCAGATATTCCGCAGCACTCTCCATCAAGCCTCGGCAGGCGTCCGAGATGATGAGTTGCACGCCGCCAAGGCCGCGGTCGACGAGGTGGCGCAGGAACGCCGACCATCCAGATTTGTCCTCCTTGGCGCCTTCGCAGATGCCCAGAATCTCCCGAAAACCCTCCGAATTGACGGCGCTGGCCACCAGCAGCGAGACATTGCGGACTTCGCCAGCCCAGGTTCGCTTCATCACGATGCCATCGAGATAAAGGTACGGATGTTCGCCTTCGATGCGCCGGTTTCGCCACGCCTCGATCTTGGCGTAAATCTTCTTGTTGAGGTTTGACACCGTGCTCGGGCTCACTCGCGTGCCCCACAGGGCTTCGGTGATGTCCTCCACTCGGCGCACCGAAATCCCCGCCAGGTACATCTCGATCAGGGACTCCTCGACCGAGCTCTCCCGCCGACGATAACGTTCAATGATTGCCGTCTCGAAGGTCTGTCGTCGTAGCTTCGGAATCTTGAGATTGACTTCGCCGGCGCTGGTCTGCAGCGTCCGATCATAACTGCCAGCTCGAGTGTCCTGCCGCGCTTGGCTGCGTTCGTAACGGCCGGCACCGCAGAGCTGGTCTGCTTCGGCATCCAGCATGGCGTTAAGCGTCTCTTCTACCGTTCCACGCACCATCTCGCCAAGATGATCGCGGATCCGGGCTTCATCGATCTGGATCACCTGACCCATCGGATTCTCGTCACTCATCGGTTGCTCCTTCACTATATGAAGAAGCCGTCAGTCCCGAAAGTGCGAAAGATTCTGGACGTTATCCCAAGTATGCTCGCCTGTACTTTCGCTTTCTTATAAGCGACCATTTGCTTGAATTGCTGCAATGAAAACGCTTAAGGGCCTCGTCGATTTCACTAGCGGCTGTGTAGTTCTGAGCTTGTGGATGATTGCGAAGATAATCGATGACGATATCCGTTACCTGCTTGCCAATGACGTCTTTTGACAGGCAAATGTCGTGAGTTCTCGTAAACGCGTCGACAGCACCAATAATAAAGGCCACACAAGTCGCCTTCCCCGCCGTCTCGAGCGTCTCATCAGTTATCGCGCAAAAACTGTAGAGGTCTCTGCCGTGCAAAAACCCTTGGGAGAACGACGGCGTAGAACAAAGCAGAGCCGCTGTGACTAAGAGAAATTTCGATCGCATGCCGTTTACTCGTCTTACTCGTCTGCGGAGCAGTGGACGAAAACTCAGGCGTATGCTCTGCAAGCGCCCGCCGCGCGACCGACGCGTCCGGGGGCCACGGCACTCCCTCACCTTGTTCTATTTTACGTCTCACGTCTCGAAGCTTTTAGGGGTAGACCAAAAAGGAACCCGTGTGATTAAGACATTTTGATCGCGCATGCCGTTTGGCTCGTTTTCCTCGGCAGCGCGGCAATGACGAAAACTTGGGGCATCACGATAAGCGCCCGCCTCGCCGCGCGACCCGGTCGCCAAATTACCCCTCAGCTGGAGCAATTTTATTTGGACGTTTCAAAGCTTTCCGATGAAAACGCGTGGTTTTTCGATCTTTCTCTACGATGACAGCGGGGTCAACCTCCGGGTGAAGCTGTTGAAAGTTCGATAACGTCCAAAATCTTTCGCACTTTCGGGACTGACGGCTTCTTCATATAGTGAAGGAGCAACCGATGAGTGACGAGAATCCGATGGGTCAGGTGATCCAGATCGATGAAGCCCGGATCCGCGATCATCTTGGCGAGATGGTGCGTGGAACGGTAGAAGAGACGCTTAAGCAGACCCTCGCTCGTCGCACACATGGATTGCCAGGCCACGCGTTCGGGGTGTTCGTAATGTTCAATGGCGCCCTCGATCCCTTGCTGATGCACTATGTATCGCTCGGCGTAGTCGGGAAAATGGCCAAGCGCCCACTTGAACCTCTCGGCCTGGACCAAAAACATGTGCGCCGCCGCGCGTGCGTTGTCGCGCGCGTCCCAGATGCTGCCGTCACCGTATTTCCTGAATTCATAGTCGCTAAGTTGAAACAACCCCTTATATGATCCAGTCCGCACATGCGGATTGAAATCACTCTCCACCTTGGCGATTGACAGCATCATCGGCAAATCGATGCCGTACAAGGACGCCGCCTCGCTAATCTCTTCGCGCGGATCGTTTGTTGTTGTGTGCGGCTCATAAAAGCGAGCTTCCAATATCCCGCCGACGTAGCCGAACGCATCGATGGGCGTCGTCTGCGGTGGAGCGTTTCGGTATGCGGTATCTTCCGGATAGAACGTCACCGCCATCGCGCTTGTTTTACACAAGCCCGCTGCGAGAGCGATCGCGAATGCAATCGCCGCTGTTGTACGCACGCCTTTGATCATCAGTTCACCCGCCGTTGTCGCATTCGTCGATAACGTCCAGAATCTTTCGCACTTTCGGGACTGACGGCTTCTTCATATAGTGAAGGAGCAACCGATGAGTGACGAGAATCCGATGGGTCAGGTGATCCAGATCGATGAAGCCCGGATCCGCGATCATCTTGGCGAGATGGTGCGTGGAACGGTAGAAGAGACGCTTAACGCCATGCTGGATGCCGAAGCAGACCAGCTCTGCGGTGCCGGCCGTTACGAACGCAGCCAAGCGCGGCAGGACACTCGAGCTGGCAGTTATGATCGGACGCTGCAGACCAGCGCCGGCGAAGTCAATCTCAAGATTCCGAAGCTACGACGACAGACCTTCGAGACGGCAATCATTGAACGTTATCGTCGGCGGGAGAGCTCGGTCGAGGAGTCCCTGATCGAGATGTACCTGGCGGGGATTTCGGTGCGCCGAGTGGAGGACATCACCGAAGCCCTGTGGGGCACGCGAGTGAGCCCGAGCACGGTGTCAAACCTCAACAAGAAGATTTACGCCAAGATCGAGGCGTGGCGAAACCGGCGCATCGAAGGCGAACATCCGTACCTTTATCTCGATGGCATCGTGATGAAGCGAACCTGGGCTGGCGAAGTCCGCAATGTCTCGCTGCTGGTGGCCAGCGCCGTCAATTCGGAGGGTTTTCGGGAGATTCTGGGCATCTGCGAAGGCGCCAAGGAGGACAAATCTGGATGGTCGGCGTTCCTGCGCCACCTCGTCGACCGCGGCCTTGGCGGCGTGCAACTCATCATCTCGGACGCCTGCCGAGGCTTGATGGAGAGTGCTGCGGAATATCTGCCTGATGCTCAGTGGCAGCGCTGCATGGTTCATTTTTACCGGAATGTCTTCAGCCATGTGCCGGCAACGAGGGTCCGCGAGGTGAGCCACATGCTCAAGGCCATTCATGCCCAGGAGAGCCGTGACGCGGCTGAGCGCAAAGCACGAACGATCGTTGAAGATCTGCGCGCCGCCAAGATGAACACGGCCGCCGATCTGGTCGAACGCAACGTGTCCGAGACGCTGACTTATTACGCCTTCCCTGACATCCATTGGCACAAGATCAGGACCAACAACCCATTAGAGCGGATCATGCGAGAGATCCGACGCCGAACCCGCGTCGTAGGAGCCTTTCCTGACGGCCAGTCCTGTCTAAACCTGGCTGCAGCAAGGCTGCGCTACATCGCTGGCACCGCGTGGTCCAGCAAATGCTACATGAACATGCGGCCGCTCTATCAGCCGCAAGTCGCGCAAACCGGAGCCGTCGCCTGATCAAATGTGCGAAAAAATCTGCACGCTACCCATTCGTCCGCCCTCACACGTTTGCTCGGCCCCCAGATGCGGAGCAAACTCAAGACAAATGCACCTCACCGCTTCAGCAATTTTCTCCTAAATCATCAAGTCCCCGCCCGATTGAACGGGCCAATCGACGAAAATACAATTGTTTTCGCCGATTGAAGGGCTATCGCCCCGAATTTATATTTTAACTGTGGCTGTTAGGACACAACCGCGCGCGTGCACCGGTGAGATCCCGTGGAAAAAGGTATTCTTTGTCAGCTTGCGCCATTTTGCCTTCGTGGCTCCGCGAGGTGATTGCTCGCTTCAGTGGAGCCGACCGCGATTAAAACGGATTCCAGGTGGGAGCGGACGTAAATTTAACATAGCCCATTGTAACCCAGGCGTAGCCCGATCCCGGAACGGATGGGCACCACGACTATTCTGTCATCAGCAGACATAAGTGCTGTCATGCCGAAGCCTGCGATGACATAAGCAGCACCGGCGACGCCATCAAACTGCTCGAATATCGCATTATGCGCGGCAGATTGTACACCAACATCATGGTGCGCGCGCCGTCGGCTCCAGCATGACGCCGATCATGGGCCCCTGCCAGAACACCCGCAAGTCGCCCGCATTCTTGGTGCACAGAGTGCCCTCGCCATAGCGTAGGCCACCGATGAAAGCGCCCCCTCCCTCTTCGCCAAGAACCATCAGGTTGGCCCCGGCGGGCTGCCGCAAGGCGACGCCCTTGGAGACGCCGCCAAAGAAGTGATAGCCGGTATCGATAATCTGCACGAAGAGTATTGATTTTTCTACGACACGGCAGTTGCATGGGTCGATGGTCAATCAAAAAAGGATCGTCATTCGGCCGCCCAATGCCGATTTCATTTATCTTCCCGGTCGATGCGCATTACTATTGAAAGGCTACGATTTCGCCGTTGCCGGGACGGACTCGCAGCAATGTCTCAAACGTATCAGGACCTCAATGCTATAACCTACACGCAATGCCCGCATCCGTGATTTCCTCATCGATGCCCAAATCCACAAACGATGCATGGATTGAATGGCGTTAATATCCTACTCTGGGGGCAAAGGCAGGCTCCATGACAAACGTAGCGCGCAGACTTGGAACGTTATTTCTGACTCTAGCTATGATTACCGCTTGCACCGCCGTTCCAGCTTCGGCCATCAGCGTAGAACTCGCCAAGAAGTGCCGCGATATGGCTGTAAAGGCACACCCGCCTCCTATTCGGCTAGGTAACAAGGCCTACGCACAAGCCGAAAGGGATTTCTTTGCCCGGTGCGTGGCCCACAATGGCAATGTTGAGAATCCCGATACTTCGAAAAACGGCGATACCGGCCATTGAAGGAGTCCAACAACCGAAATATCACCCTCTCATCAGGAATGCTGCACACGCGATCTAGGTCGCTTCCGCGAAGCGGGCTTAGCATTTCGGCGCGACTAGCTAATGGGCATATCCGTTGAGGACATCACCAAATACTGCGAGCTCGTCAGATCCTCATCGGCGCGCTCGACATTTGGCTGCTATGCGGCGATAGGTTGTCAGGAGTCTTGGTCGCCGCGGTGCTTGCTGCGAGCTGCCAGCAAATCGGATACCTCTGCGGCGCGTTAGCGCGACATCGCATTGCACCGGCTGTTCCGGGCGACGCAAGCTCTTGCTCAACGCCTATTGAGCTCACTAGCAAAGCGACCGCAGCGGTGGCGATCGCTCCAATCAGATCGGCTAGCGAGTGGGGCGACCCGTTCTCGGCTGGCAGCCCCTTCGCGATCATGGCAATTGGGGAGTTTTACCCCTTTACGTCGAGAACGAAAGCAAAACACTGGTATTAACAAAGATCGCGAACACTGCCATCGAAAGCGTATTTATCTGGATCATGATGACCCCCCTACCTGTTGCGTTTTGACCCAGACGGTTTTCGATCGTCTGCATCAGAAAAGTCGATTGCTCCAATTAGGCCAGCAACCGAGCCGACCGTTTCGTTCGCGATTGCATGAAACCAGAAAACAGCAAAAGGGCTCTCTATCATTGCGACGCTGAGTTAGGTTTTTCTGTAGAATGGTTTAAGACCAATGACAGCGCGATTGACGATTTGTTTTGGCCATCAAATCGCTCACTCCAAAGTCGATTAAGCATTTGCTGCAATTGACCCGAATGCACGATCGCTAAAAATTGCCAGTCGTCGCTAACTTTATAATTGCCGTTAAATCGCATTTGCCGCCTGGTCGTTGCCGTCGAAGCCTTCCGTTTCCGATCCGATCCAGAAGTTAGGCGTATGTGGTCAGTATGTTGGACGGGATAGAAAATTTCCTCGGGGCGCCTGATTGCTGCCGCTATTTCATCTTCGGCGGCTACCTCGCTTTTATGTGGGGTATTGTCGGAGCGGCGAGCTACCTCGACGCCGTGAATACCTGACGCGTCGGCAACAAATGCCGTCGCAACCGTCTTAGCCTCACACTCCTTGGCGCCTAAAGTTTTCGTAGCAATCCTTGTTGAGTTCCTAGCATTTTTAAAACTCCTTGCATTTAAGCGGCTGGCCAAGTTAACGAGCCGCGCGCTGCTTAACAGTATCAAAGCATTTTCATTCAAATCAATCGGCTAAAAACGATTGACTCCAAGCATCGCGGTTCAGGCTTCTGCAAGATTGGTTCCCTATTCCGGTACCGCATGTCAGCGGGCGTGCACGCGACGTTTTTTTGAAGCACGAGAATTCCAGTGTTGCATAACTCATTTCAGCCGCTGCGCGAAACGCTATCGCACCTCGCAAAGTATCCTACGTAGTTCTATTGGGGATGACGCTGCTGAAGGGCGCATCCGCGTTGAGCAAATAAACAACATTAAGCGTTATTTGCCGACGACCATGCTTGCTAATTTCTGCAACGCATCGGTGCTTGTCGTGGCACTCTGGTCCTCCTCTCATCGTCTGTCGGCAATTGTCTGGGCCGCGACAATTCTAACTTTTTGTCTATACGCTGGCTTCAGGCATTGGAAGTCAGTTCACACAAATCCCGAATACGTTTCACGCCGCGTGATTTTCCGTGCGATCCGCAACGCTCTATTGCTTGGCAGCCTGTGGGGCTTAATGCCCCTGATTTTCTTCTCAGATGCGTCTCCTGGTGGACAAGTTATCATTGCCTGCCTTTGTGCCGGCATGCTCGGCGGTGGCGCCTTCGTCTTACCCTCCATTCCAGCGGCGGCTGTCGCTTTCACCGCACCCATCGTTCTTGGATCCGCGATCACAATCGGCAGCAGTGGTGATGTTGCATATTTTTTGGTGGCGGTTTTGATGGTCAGCTACGTCTCCGTATTATGGCGAGGAATATACGTACATGCTTTGCAGCTCGTCCGCAGGGTTTCGGCACAAGTCAATGCCGAGAGGAAGGTTCGACGCGACGAGTTGACCAACCTGTCAAATAGGTTGGCCCTTTTTGAGGCGCTTGAAATTGCCTTTGCGCGATTAGCTCGCTTGGGTGAGGCTTTCGCGCTTCTCTACCTCGACCTAGACGATTTCAAGAGCGTCAACGATCGCTACGGCCATGCCGCCGGCGATGAGTTGTTAGTTCAAGTCGCGCAGCGGCTCAAGGGCTGCGCGAGGGAGACTGACGTGGTTGCGAGATTAAGTGGCGACGAGTTTGCCATCGTTTTCACCGGTGCGGCAAACGCCGCCGCTGTTACTGCCCTTGCGAATCGGATTGTCGAAAGTCTGAACGGCACTTTTCTGATTGACGGGGTCACAATTTCTACCGGCGCCTGCATTGGCATCGCGCTCGCACCCGCGGACGGCGCCACTTCAGAGCTTCTTCTAAAAAGCGCCGACGAGGCGCTCTATGATGCTAAGCGAAGATCGAGTAATGTTGTTCGTCTCCATGCTCGGGATATGGATGCGCGCGCGGCGTAATTGCGCGCAATTGGCCGAGAGTGATTTCGTCGCCGCGCTGGTGGCGCAGACGCGCCCTGAGGACTGTCCAGCTGAGTTTAATCGCGTGCTCCCGCCCTCGGTGTCGCCGGTCGCCCTGCGTCGTTTAACCTTGTTTCCACGCGGCCATGGCAACGTCAGCGAGTGGTATTATCTTCGCTCGCACCACTCTCGAGGGTGCAATGTCGCGTGAGTTTCTCAAAAATGCCGTCGCGGCGGTCGCGATGCTCGCATTCGCGCTCATGGTAGTCGGCGTGGCCGACAAGCTGGTCGGCTCCTGATCTGCTCGGTGGTCGGCGACCATGTGGTCAGTGTTCACGGCCAGGGCCGAATCTTCTAGAAGATTGAAATGAACACCGCCGACATCACGCATCGTCTGCACATGCGCAAACTCCGGACGCGCGATCGCCACGACTAACGTCGTTTACGACTGCGGCTTCAGTGCCGACCGAGGGGTGAAGTTCACGCGGCCACACGGTTATGGAGAAAGCGAATGAAAAGCCGGCTGTGGCGCGTCCACATCGCGCTGGCTGTCCAAAGAGCGTCGTTGCTTTTGAAAATGGGGCGGTGACGGCCCCGACGACAAGCACACGCGGCTGCCGTTGAGGCCATGCGCGAGCCGCATCGCGGAGGGGCTCTCCGCTGCTAAGCTCGGCGCACGAAGGCAAAGCGTACGCGGTATTAGTGTCTTCGTTCCGGTCGAAAAATGCCGCACGTCATTGGGTCGCCGCGGCGGGGAAGCAAAATTTAGGAGGCTTAGAGAGGCGGCGCCATCATCTTCAACCTTAGTGCTTAGCTGCGAAGGCATCGTGTCCAGCCGATTCAACTCGCCGCATACGTCGGGCGGCTCGTGGCATTTGGTTAGGCCAAAAACCCGAGAACGCCGGCGGTAGCGTCGATCGGCGATCTCTTCCCGCCGCGCCAGCCGATCGATGCGCGCGAAAGCACCGTGCGGGATGCGACCGGTCTGCCCTTCGTTCGCCATTTTGACGATGGATCGTCAGCATCGGGTCAGCGGGCGTCGGGGGAGTGCGAGGCGCGCCGAGCCGCAAGTTATCGAGCGCGTTCCGCACGCCCGGACTTCGTATTTAGCCAACACACAAAAAGGCCAAAGCAGCAGGACGCGATTGGATCTACGAGTCCGTTGGCTGAATCCGCAGCACTTTCCGCTTTGTGTGGAGTCGACTTTAATCTATGCCGCCCGCAGTGAAGTCGTGCCGCTTTCCACCCGCGCCCATCCTTAGACACATTTTTGTACACATTTTTGAATATTGATTGTAGAACGAGCGGGGGCTTAACTCATGGAAAATCAGCTACGCAAACCGCGAAGCTATGGCGCGGACGACACACTGGCGTGCCCAAATTGCTTTAAGCCGATACGGCTAACGAGACGCGGCCCGGATGGTGATTTCGATTTCCGTTACGAGCGGCAGACATTCGCGTGCTGGGCCTGCGATCGCCAGATTGAGCGTCTCGTGGACGTCGATGGTGTGACATCGAACATTTCGTAGTGCAAAAGCCGACGATAAGGCATAGCGAAAAGCCGTCCTGGTTTGCGCAACAGATCAGACGGCAAAATTCACTGCCGAACGCCAGGGTCAGGCTCGCCCTGCGTCGGAACGCTCACACGCAACGTGATCTTTCCCGGAAGTCTCCGGCGCCTCGGCTTGGGGGTTTTTTCGGGGGCACCAAGCCACGATGCGAATCTAGATGGCAAAGGCAAAGGAGGGGCATTGCCAAAATAATGGCGCAGAGCTGGCCCACGAGGACAGTGGCGCTAGGCGGCAGGGTAAGATGCAACTCCTATTCCTATGGGTGCGAGAGGCTCTGAAGGTGCTGGGTGGTCGCGGGCAATATCCGCTCACCACCCAATGTCCGATCTGCCGGCAATCGGTCCGCCTGCACGTGAACAAGGCAGGGCGCCGGCACGTGCTGGGTCATGCCCAGGCCTTGTATGAAGGCGCTCGCCTCGACGTACACCACGTGGCAAAAGTCAGGTGCGCTGGATCGAAAAGCGTGAAGGTATTCGATCCTCATCCCGGCGAACAGCAGCGCTTCAAGCTACCAGACTCCCTGCGCGGCGAAAGGTGAAGGAATTTCCTCTTTCGGAAACGGAATTCCCACCATGCGATCAACACGAATGAGATAGCTTTAGCCTGCAGGGGGCCGATCGTTCTCCTAATTTCAGTTTCCGTCGGTCACCCGCGGACTCCTCAGCGGAGGAGGCCTTTCTTCAGGCGTTTGAGGAAAATCTCGCGCTATTCCAGCGGCGTGAGCGCGAACGCCAAGCCTAGTCGGCCAAGTAAGCCAGGCGCGGCATCAGAACCGTAAGGACCTTACGCGGGACAGCAGAGCTCTCCCCACGCGAAAGCCCAAAAAATCTCCGGGTCGTTTGTTGGTCAGGCGGCCGATAGGCTCGTCAAGCTTATGGATACCCCGCTGGGCGAAGGCTCTTCTTCAGCCGATCGCCGCGCTTGCACTTGGACCCGCAGCGAAAACATGATGGCAGTAACCCAATCACGTGTTTCACTATCACTATAGCCAAGCTCCAGTGCGCTTTGACGAAAGCTACCTTCCGCGGCTGCCAATGCTTTAAACCGCTCATTAGCGGGAACGGCGGCAATTACTTCAGCGACCCGCGGAAGTCCGTTGATCACTGCTTGAAGAGCCGAAACCTGATTGGCCACTCCTTGAATGGCCTCTTCCCTCGTCTGTGCCATGAACCACCCCTACTCCACACTGCGAACTGCCATAGTTTAGAAGCGATCTTGGTTCAAAAAAAGGGGGAAAGCATCGTGTCGAAGCCGCTCCGGCTCGCCTTATTGAGCAGGGCCTATTGTGGCCGAAGTCAAGAAACCGGTAATGGCGCGGCGCCGATAGTTGAGCGCCTGCGGCTGCTAACGCTCGTTAAAACCGGTACATGGTAACCGCGTCGCTGATTAACCACGCAACAAGCCCAATGCCAGTGCACAAGGCAGCGCAGGCCAGCCAAGCGCTTACTGTGACGGTCAGGGAAATCCTTTGCTGGGACGCAATCGCTTCGAAAAATCTCACATTGATTTGGCGCAATCGCAGGTCACCACGTTGCTCGATGAAATCCTCGAACAAGTCGACCGGCCGTATAGGCTCCTTATGAAAGAAAGATCTAGCCATATTGAGACGTTTATTCGGATTAGCGTCGGAATCGCGCTTTGCAGAATAGCATTCTCGCTGGCCTCGCGCTAACCGGCCGCGGCCCGGTGGGGATAACGCCGACCGCAACCTTCATCGCGGGGCAGCGCCGGCCGCCCCGCGTCTGGTTCGGCAGCTTATGCCGATTCCCCATCATGTCCTCGAAAGCAAAGGGCATGGGCACTGTCGACCCTAATCCGCGACTACTAGCCGGTTGAACTGCCCGTTGATACGGCGGGATCGACAGTAACCGATCGCTAAAGCAAGCCTGTTAAAACGGCGCTGTTGGCCAAATCCTTCGGACCGGGCATCTCTTACACCCCGTATGTGTCTCGACCACTTGGTGCGCCTATGATCTCGGACGTTGAACAAACAAACATCGACCTTTCAGCCAACCTGCGTGAGCAGCGCAGGGAATACATAAAGCTTCGCGATCGTGCCGCGCAGATTGCAGCCACCTGTTCAAACAGCGATGTCGACGTCGCTATGGCTGAGCAACGTATGCTTTTGGGTTCGGCCATCGCGAGCATCGATGACGCTCTTAAAACCTTTCGCAGCATCTAACTGACGGTTCGCGACGAAAGCGAAGCGAAAAACGAAACGATCTTTTGCCGTTTCGTGGAGCCTCTCTGATTTCCGCTAAAAAGAGAAAGCCCCAGCCGGTCTGTGACCGAGAGTTGGCGGCCGGGCTTCAAGGTCTTCGAGTTCGAGCTTACCGAGTCTCCGTCGGAGACGCCCTTAGCGTTTTATCCGAACGACCTCCACGCTCGGCCTGCCTGCGATAGGCGATGGGGCGCAAATAGGCTCTGCCGCCCTGTGAGGCCAGACCCTTGTTTTGGGTCTCCAGGGCATTTCCGCCTAGTTACACATGCCGCCGCCACCCGCGGCGACATTTGGCCTTCAGCTTTTGGGTTTTTTGCGGCGAATTGGTTGAATTTCATTTATCAGTTTCTCGATTGCCAGTCGAGTTGGAAATTCCAACGCGCTGCCCAAGCCCTCGGGACGGAGCGCTCTTAGGGGAAGCTCAAAGCCGTGAGCATCAAAACGCTGATTTACGTCGGTTTCTGCCACAGCGGAACCACGTCCCTACAAGAAAATTTCTTCGCGCGGCGTCCTGACATTTTCTACCGCTCATCGTTCGGCGGTTGCGGCGGTATTTTTTCATACATCAAATACGAGGATGAGGGAGCGCTGACGGAACGTACATTGCAGCAGCTCTGCAAACAACATATCTACGCCAAGATCGGACCACATCAGCGGCTGGTTCTTTCGGATGAAACTTTGGTCGAGCAGCCAGAGATCTACTACATACCGCAGAAAATGCCGATCAGCTTAATCGCACAGCGCATGAAACGGCTGTTTCCGAATGCCAACATTCTGTTCACGACTCGTAATCAGTTCGACTACGTCGCTTCCTGTTACCTGAACCTGAAGCGCAATTACGCGCATCTCGCTAACCGCAGCATAGAGGATTTTGATGCGTGGTTTGCTGGCAATCTCACGCAGATAGCGAACCTTTACCTGCGCAATCTCGACTACTCGCGCGCGGTTACCGCCTTCCAGCGCTTATTTGGTCGGATGGCGGTCGCGGTGCTGCCGCTGGAGTTACTCGATTGGAGGGTGCGGCGGCCTATCTACGGAAGATCAGTGAACTATTGAGCATTGAGATCACCGCGGAAGACCTGGAAAACTTTCGGCCAATTAGAAATCGGCGGATGTCTGGCCTGGAGGACGCGTTGCTCACGCATTGGCATGATCCGGCTTATCGGAAGCTCTATGATGCTCTTGTGGTTGCGATGGGACCCGCGCGCCTCCGGGATTTGCTCGATGCGGCCGAGCCAGCGCGGATCGTTCTTGACGAGCAGCAGACCGCGCAGATCCGCCAACGCTGCGCCAATGGCAATTTGTATCTTGAGAGAGAGTTCGGCTTAGACTTGTCCGGCCTAGGATACCCGATGCCAGACGCAAAACTGCGTCTGATCAATTCCTCGTGGTTACGCTCGCAAGCTCGAAACTGGCTATTACCTGCTATCCCACTCGGGCAAGCAGCGGTGTCGTAGCGGATGGCGTTCGCCCTCGGATGAAGTCCGGCGCTGATCACAGTTCCCAGCCGGGCTTCTCATTTTTTTAGGTGGGGAACGGCTCTCACTATCGCTATTTTTGCCTCGCCAAGGTAAAAGCGGCGCCGCTGTTGTGCCTTAGCGCGAGGCGATAATCGGCTCAAGTTGTCGTTCTCGATGTTTTCGACGGATCTGGCCAGTTCGCCGATCGCTAAGGCGAGCTGATCCAGCTTTTGTTCGACCGCACGAGTTCGGAGAGCGCGATTGATACGCGATGGTCTGCGATCCCACAAAGGGACTCAGCACAAGCCAATCAAGCTCAGGGCCGCGTGACCATCTGCTCAAATAGTGATATCGACCTCACTATAGCTGAGCAAGGTATGCTATTTGGGTCCGAGGATCGCGAGCATCAATGACGCTCTTAAAGGCCATCGCCGCGCCCAACTGATGGTTCGCGACGCAAGCGAAATGAAAGCGAAACGATCTTTTGCCGTTTTGCAGAGCCTCGCCGACTTCCGCTCTGGAAAGATGAGAAAGCTTAGCCGGCTTCTTGACTCGGAACTAGCGGTACCTTGATGTAGGAGCTCAGTTCTTACAATCACGCTTCGGCGTCATCACTCAGATACGCCGTTTGTACCCCGCTTGTCCCAGAGCTTCACCCCGGGAGTTCTGAAACGCTCCTCATCCAGCCTTTGGAGAGCCGCTTTGCTGTCATTTATCAGCATCAATAAGCAACCGGCAGCAGTTGAATACGACGGATCATCGGCAAGTGCCGTCTTGAGCTGCGTGTAGCGCGCATTGTGCATTTCTGACAGTAATCGATTGAGAACATCCTTCGGCAAATGGCCGCCGACATTTCTTACCAACCTGCAGAGATCGCTAAGCGCGAACGGCCTGCCGCTAATATCCACGCTGAACTCGGGCGCGGCGGGATTCCATTCATCGCGAAAGCGCGTCACTCCGTCACAGAAGGCACGGCCATAATCGAGCGGCTGCTCGCCGACGCTGCTCTTAGCTTTTTGCTGCGTCATCGGAATAATTCGACAAGTGAGCGGAACAGCGTGGCTCAGTTCAATAACGTGAGACCGACTAAAACATGGTACTCCGATAAGAACTCTCTCCAAGGTAGACATGTACCCGTGAATTCTTCGTAAAGTTGCAGTCCCGAAGCCGTCACCAGGATGGCATCGCCGGGCTTGACCGCGGGATCCTTGCGCAGGTCAATTTCCTTCTGCATCAGCCAGCCCAGCCTCGACTAGCGACATCGTCTGAGGAACACCAGGAAGCTGGAAACAAAATACCGATTTTATCAATGCAGAGATTGCTCGATAGAAGGCGGCGCCGGACGCGCTGATGATGCCTGCACGGCTGGCGACTCCGCAGCCGGCGGCGGTGGCTTGCGCGGCGGTAAAGGTATCGACCGGGATTGAGGCGCGAAAGCTCGCCTCTGTTTGACGTCTTGCTCGAACCTCTGCAGCATCGCTATGCTTTGCGCGATCTGTTCTTGTCTGGCTGCTACTTGCTCTAAGTTTCGCCGCGTGTCTGCAACATCGCGGGCTATGTCAGTGAGTTGCGCCAAGCTGCGCTGTGCGTCAGCAAGATCATTTGCCATTGTCTTAAGCTGTTGCGCCATTTCGGACGAAGTTGGCACCGCCGCCGGCGCGGAAATCTGAGCGGTCGATGCCGATTGCGGAAGTGGCACTTGGGCGGAGCTAGCGTTTGGTAAGAACCGGCCAAGTGAGGGTAGCCAAGTACCAACCATTTTCTCGGCTTCGTCACCGTGTAACTGCCAAGCGAGCGTAGCGCTAATACCGACCAAAACCCCAATGCAAAATCGCACAAAAGCGCGAAACGTTCGCCCGCCGATCGATGGCCTGGCGCTCGCGAGCTGATCTGGCTTGAAGCCGGGGGGGCGATCAGAAGCACGGAGCGAGATCTGCGGCCGCACCTCCGGTGCAAGAGGGGCAACCTGCTCGTATAGTTCTCTCAGAGGTTGGCTTTGCATGTCGGCACCTACTCCGTCACCGCACGTGAACAGCCACCTTGTCCCACCTCAGATAACGCAAAGGCCAGAAGCGCGATAAGAGAGTGATATGTGATAGCATCCTCGCTCAGTAGCGCAGCAGCTCAGGCGGCTTACCGTCGGTATCTACGGTACGTTCAATGCGGAAATCGCAGGCCGCACACCTAAATATCTGTCGCTCATAGCAGAGACCGTAGGCTGCGTCCGGGCTCCGGTTTCTGAGGTGCATCGCATTCCCGCAATTCGGGCACGCTGGCTTATCATCTGCGCCAAAGCCGCGCGGCTCCATGAGCTGATGCGTCATGTGTCATCCCCCGACCCCACTAACGAAACGATTAGGTGATGTGAATGTGTCTATAGCTGGGCAGAGTGGAACGGTTGCGTGCGCGAACGGGCGTGGACAGCATTCGTCACAAACAGCCACCACTGGTTGGAAGAACGCCTTGATGCGGTAGCCAAATGCGAAATACTCGACATCGCGCGGCCTAAATTTCGTTTCACCGCATCGCAGAGCGAGCTTGCAACGTTTTGTTCGCTGCGCGTTAGGCCTGCAGCATGACGCAATCGGGCGGCAGATTGATCCCCGCTGCTTCGTCTTTTGTCGCCGCCCGCGCGCCCGCGAGGCGATAGCCGAACACTTCGTTACTCGTCAGCCTCTCCGTTAGCACCCGTTCCGCCTCCTGCCTGTTGGTCGCCGACACCCAGTAGTCCAAGCGCGTTTCGATGCCCTCAATGCTTTGAAAGCGCACCGTCGTTCTGTATGGCCACTGCATCCGAGCCTCCCATCCACCTGGAAGGCCATCGAATGCCTAAAATCTTACGAAAATCCTAACAAACCCAGGCTGAAGGCATGGTGGCGCGCCGCTCGCTCTCGTTCGAATTGCATACGACAGCGGACACCAATCCGAGTGCAGTGACCGCCCCAAAAGCCAGGTTAAATGCTAAGTTTTGGGTACGGAAGGACCCGCTACGCGGTGAGCACGCCGATGATCAAAGAGGAATGATGCGAAAATCGCGACAATCAGTCAGCTCAGTACGGGGTTACATCGCCTCGACGCTAGCGCGGGCGCTGACCAAGAGCAAACTCACTACTCGTAAGACTGCAGCGCTCACCGGCATCGGGCAGGGAAATCTCATTCGCTTCGCCCGCGGCGAGCACAGCTTGGTGTCGCTCGAACTGGCACTATTGGCGTTCACTCGCCTCGGCTACGATTGCATGGTCACTATCAAGAAATCAGAAAAGCCACGCGGGACGATGACGCTGGTGATAAAGGACAAGATCACGCCGCCCGCAGATATTCGACCGAAGAGAGCCGACGCGCCTTGACCTCGGTTGCGCGAAACACAACTCGCCTTTTGGTGCGGCGGAGGAACGGCGCTCAGCTTCCCTTCGTTTTTTCCACTGAACCCGGCGCTGGCATTGGAGGTCCTGCCGACCCGCACCTGCTAATTTTCCCTGCATCTCCGCGGTATGATCTCGGCCGGAAAAATCCGGCCCGGCTCGCCGTCTCGTCCTTTTTGCCCGACGGCCGAGCGCGGTGCGTCGCGAAGCTTCATGGGGGTCGCAATAATGTTCACCGCCGAACAGTTACTCTCGCTGATCGACTACGAACGCTGGCAGGACGTGGCGCTGGCAGCGGGCAATGCCTTCTTCTGTTTCACGCTCATTCCGATGCTCCGCCATCCCGTCAGGCCCCCGCTTTTGACCTGCATTCCAACCGGTGCGGCGCTTCTCATCGGCGGATTTGTGTTCGCGTCTCTGCACTTGTGGCTTACAGCGCTGACGCAGACTGTCACCGGACTTCAATGGCTTGCTTTAACTCTGAAAAGGCCGCTGCCGAAAATCGGCTAAAATCGGAGTCGAGCTAGATTACCTGCAATCACCGAAAGTGCACTTTGTTCTGCGGCAATGCCGCGGTCGGCAAGGATCTCCGCGGCCGTCGGTGATGGAGCAGTTAATATCAGCCAGCGGTTGGCCCATGAGGTGAAGCCGGCAAAGATCTTTCTACAAGCGCAATTTGACGGCCTTAACAAACGGCCTTACAGACCAGTGCGCACGGATCGTTCACATCGCGCGCGCCAAAAACGGCCAAGGACTAAAGCGCTAGCAGTGTCGTCAGTGGCGCGGCTGAGGCAAACGAGGGCAGCGCGAACAGAACAAAAATTTTTCTCATGGCTTAGTGCCACTAAAAGATGCCCCTGGCCAAGGGACCAGAGTTCAAGCTGTTTTTTTGAGCGAGAATTTTAATAGCGCGGAAAAGTTGCCGGGCCGTCAGCGCCCAGACCTAAAGGCGAAACGTCAGGCCGCGCAATAAGCTGACCATCAGACAGCGGACGCGCATGCTCGATCGATAGCCAGAGATGAGCACCTTCCGCGAGAATGGGTCTCGCTCACTCCCGCGCCTCCGGTCTGTCCGCTGGTCGATCTCGATCCGCAGAGCCTATTCGCGAGAGCCAGGCCGGTGATCCGCTGCATGCAGCCACCAGGTTGCTAGGTCTAAGCAAAGAACCCCAAGCGGTGCGTGAGCGCGCGCCCGCTTGGGGCCTAACGCGCGCGCATCCGTACGCGAGACCAAGATGCGCGGCCCCCCCTAAGCGGAGCACGTCGCTTTCTGATTTTCTACTGAGTGTCGAAATTTAGGTTACAGTGGACTGCGTCGTCAATCCGACAATCCCCCACATAAAATACCCAGCGCATGGATTGCGGGATGAATACGGACGCGATCAACGATGGCGCGCAGCCCGATCAATGCAAGAGGACGGCAAGCACCAGCACCCCGATGACGATTGAGATCATAAGGCCTACCAGCAGATCGGTATGCAGCCCGTACTTAGCCTCGCCGTAGTCGGGACCTTGAACCATGACGTCGAAACGGCTTATCCAACTACGAAATGAATGAGAGAACGGGCGAGCGCTTCGACGGCGCTGACATATTTGCCGTCGAGGAAGTACCAGTCGATCGCCACTAATGCGGCCATTGCTACCGCCGCTGCACGGAGCATAGTGAACTACAAGATGCTTTTTTAGAGTTGCAATTACGTAAACGCTCAATGGCACCGTACGCATGTTCGTCAGGCCGAGAAGCGGCCTTGCCGAGCACGCGGGCAGGCGTTTCGGCGCGCGAATGCGCCCAACGATCGTTAGGAACCCGAGTTGTCGAGAAGAGTTACCTTAAATGGACGGTACCTTTCCACGGCTGAAAGAGGACGCCATGGACGACCGCGACTGGGAACTCTTGGACCAGCAAATGAGAAATTTTAATCCACCGCGACGCAGAGAGGGGTTGACGATATTGATTTTGGCGGTGGGATTTCTTGCGGGGATGACTGCCGGGGGCTTCTTTTTTGAAGCACAGCAGTCAGCCCAAACAGCCCATACTAATGGGAAGACCGCCTTAGCTTTCTTTTTTGATGGCAGCCGTAACGCCGCGCGATAGCCGAATGCACAAAGGTCGAGTGGCTGCTCTATACCGCGATGTAGCCACCCTGACCGACGATCTGCAGAGCCAATTGGCCGACTGCCGCGGTCGACCCATGAGCGTCTATTTAGGCGCCGGGACGACCGATTGAAGCCGGCGCAATGTCGTGACCGTTCGGATTTCTGTAAGCGCCCGGTGACGGCCGCCTTGCCGATCTGAGCGATTGCGGCAAGTCCTAGGAGTAATCCTAGGACTAGTCCTATGACCAATACGCAGGTTGAAGTGATCACGTCGGTGCAACGGCGCCGAAGCTGGTCGCGAGCTGAGAAGGAGCGGCTTCAACCGCCTCTATGAGGCCAACCGCAAACCTGGACCTATTGTTGAAGCCGCATGCTGGGCGCATGCCCGACGCAAGTTCTTTGACTTGGCACGCATCAGCAAAGCGCCGATCGCTGCCGAAGCAGTCAAGCGCATCGATGGCCTGTTTGCCATCGAGCGCGAGATCAACGGCCTCGCACCCCAGGAACGCCTGCGCGTGCGCCAGGAGCGTAGCCGGCAACTGATCACCGAACTGCAGACCTGGTTGCGCGAGCAGCGCGCCCGTCTCTCCAAAAACAACGATACGACCAAAGCGATCAATTACACCCTCAAGCGCTGGGATGCCTTCACCCGCTTCCTCGATGATGGGCGCCTTTGCATATCTAACAACGCGGCCGAGCGAGAGCTGCGCGCGGTCGCCCTGGGGCGAAAGAACTGGACCTTCGCCGGCTCAGACGAAGGCGGCCGGCGTGCCGCCGCGATCTATACGTTGATCGCCACCGCCAAGCTCAACGATGTCGATCCGCAGGCTTGGCTTGCCGATGTGCTGGCCCGCTTGCCAGATCACCCGGCTAAGCGCATCCACGAACTGCTGCCCTGGAACTGGCACCGGCAAAACATTGCCGCTGAAGCCGCGTAAGGCACGCCAAACTCACCCAAACCGTTCCACCCTGTGGCCCTCACCGGATGCGTACGGATTTCTGGCATGGGTTATGCTAGGCTGCATTCGCCGCTCTCGCTTTTGCGGGATTCAAGCCCTGTGCGAGCCGAGGGTGGTAAGCTCCGGTTTGTCCCCCGAGGGTAGGCCGGGGCTTTCTTTTTTGTCCAAATAAGGCGCGCCAGCTAAAAAGCTTGTCGGGTTCGCGCCATAGTACTGAAGCGAGGCAGCAAGCGACAAAAAATCATCTGATCGAGCGCGCAGCGGCAAATGAAAATTAGTACGCGAGGTCGAGAAATATGCAGCGAAGCATTTGAGCAAGCGGCCATCTTTGAGGTTACGCGAGAAGAAAAGCGTAGGTCACCCCCCCGATTGAGGGGGTTATCTTTTGCGCAATGACGTTTTTGGATAGGCACACGAGTTCGCTCTAGAGCTTGCAAAGGTGTCTACCTTGACCACAGCTGCGCTAACATCCCTGGGACTGATTGCTGTGTGGCTGAGTGCAAACCTGGCTTGGCTGCTGTTGGCTCTTTACCGCAACCGCCGGGAATCCGCTCAAGGACGCCGGCGCGATCAATCTAAAAAAATGCCCGGGCGCTCCGCTGCAACAGTCATTTATCCCCAATGGACTAAAGATCTGCGCACTCAGCTCGGATCTACTCACGGGATAAAGGTCGTCGAGAGCCCGGCCCCACTCGGTGGCGATAAAAAACGCGCTTGATTGAGGAGCGCTTTCGTTGCGCGTCCGAACATGGTCGCGGTCACATCGGGTTGGGAACTTTCTCTTCATGGTGGTCACACCTCAACGAATTTACGGCCCGTTGCCGGCTTTTCAGCCGCATCCAATAACGATCGTAACTCACGCGCGGGTCGCGAACCGAAAACCAGCCCTAGCTTATGTAGATGAGCCACATTGCTAATTGAAAAACTTGATAGCCAAGAAATCCAATCCAAGCGCCGCTTGCAAGGAAGCCCAAGCCGAGCACAGCCGCTAACATTGCCCCGCGAAGGGATGCCATTGAGGGTCTCGCAAAGACGGTGAAGTGATTTGTTACCAACTGTACAGTAATGTTTATACCGTCATTGCGTTCCCATCGGTCAAAGGGATCCAACGGCTAAATTTCGAAAGACACCAGACGGGATGGAGGGGGGCCAGTGCCCTGCTTTAAATATTGACGGCCACGAACCGGATTTGCGTTAGATTGCTTGCAACCGCCGAAAGCGCCATTTGCTCTGCGGCAACGTCCTTCCTGCTGGCATGCGTACCCCAGGCCCAAACATTGCTGGCACACGAATGCGCCCGCCCGTCGAAGAGCACTCCAACGCAACGGCCACAGAGACACCTACCACGGTCGCGAGCCACCGTAATTGCAGGCGCGTGTCAAAATCGGCACGCGCTGCCGCCTCAACGCTCTCCATATTTCAAGACAATCTCTAGTTCGCCAGCCCGAATGTGGCCGTACCAAAAGGACGCCGGAGCGTGTCAGCGCCGTCTTCGTTGCGCGCTCTCGAGATACGGATGCGGCTACGAAAGCGCGTGGAAAGCGCTAAGTCCTGATCCTCGAAAATAGCTTGTCTGGTGAGGCAAGCGTGCGATTGGTTTCCACAGACGCCATTTTCAAAAGCTGGTTGCTCCAGCAATGATCTTACGCTCCGCGCTCTGCGCGAAGCTGTTCACGCGCGACAGGGCGCGACAATTGACAGTGCCTGATGTGATCCAGTTCCCGGATAGCGGCGTCGAAGTTCGGCGACATAGCCTTGATATTGTCGCTCAAGGTGGTCGACTGTGCTTGAAATGGAAAACTTCGGCCCCCTAGTGCGCGCGCCAAAGTGCCCACCAAAGAGCGCTGACATTTCATCTGTATTTTGGATTATGGCGCGCCACAGATCTTCATCTGTTAGGCGTGAAGAGCGCACAGTACACCTCGACGCTACAGCCAAAACTCTTCGCGATATATCTTGCGGCGTCAAGCTAAATACTCGCTTAATGGCGGCCACGCGGCGCCGCAGGTATGGCCGCGAGTTGGTCGTCACAGCCACACCAAAGAGAGAGCCCCAAGCGCGCGGGAGGGGTCTGGCGCCTGGGGCTGCAAAGAGGCGGGGCAGAAACTTGGGGTGAGGGGCCGCCTCGCCGCCAAGCTGAGCACGAGGTTACGTCACATTCCACGGCCGAGCCAAGTTAAGGTTACATCCACATTTTGTGCTGCTGCCTCAATTCGTCGGTGCCTACAACACAAGATGTAGCGGCGGACCCGGCTCGGCAATGCCAGCGACCGATCGGCACCACGGAAATGGCGCGACGACCACGCTGGGCGCACCGACCCTCGAGCAGCGTCCCGCGGGAGCGCAGCTGCACACCTCCGGGCACAAGAGCACAACCATCCAACCATCCGGCATCCGGGCTGGGCCGACGTCGGATCTCCGCTTTTTCCGGTGCACCAGCTGTTGGCGTTATCATGAATTCGACCATTCACCTAAAAACGATGGAATCGCGAATGCCTTCACGCCTGCAAATCAACATATCAATCGCGCTCTCCGAGCCCGTACCGTCGAGCAAAAGCTGGACGAGATCGCACTAGCGATCGCTGAGCTGGCCAAATACGTCGAAGACATCGAGAAAGACATGAGTAACTCGTCGGCGCGCTGATGCGCCCAAAGCGCTGCATGGGCCGGCAACGACGAAGCCACTGCCGGAATTAGCCATAGTTGCTTGGTCAAGTAGCAACAGCAATCAACATAAAATAGGTTACCCAGGTTACAGGAAACCTCGCGGGGCTTCGCCAATTTTCCGATGTATTAGACTATCTCCAGTAGCTAGCGAGGAGGCTCTAGGATATGGCCGGCGACGTGCAAAGCCGCCGCCGACCGCGGCGATCCAGAGAGCGTTTTTGGTCTGATCGATTATAGTCCTGCTCGCCCTCCTCCTTTTCGGAGCCAGCCTCCTGTTTTTCCGCTGACGCCCAAGGCCGGTTACCAACCAAAGCCCGACTGAAGATGATGCCCTCACTCCAGTGAAAGTGCTCAGTGGCGAACGGACCCGCCGGCAGCATGTTGCCCGATGCACCGAAGCGGACAAGTCCGATATATGAGTAGCGTCGCGAGGTGCGCGATAGGAACGGCCGAGTTGGGACTGATGCGACCGCGGACGCGTTCCTATCGTGTCGTTCGCAATTTGCTAATACTGACGACGGAACGCTTCGTTAGCAATCGTCGCGGCAACCTGGCCCGGCGGTATCATACTAATCCTCCGTTGCCTGATTACGAATCGCACCTCTCAGATCGAGCCCGGTTGCTGTCGGTCATCCCGAAACCGTTGCTCGAATACCTTCCACAGCAATGAAAGCATGCCAAAGCCTAGTCTGATGCTTTCTCACAGCTGCTTACATTCCGAATAAAACAATGCATCGAGGGCATCCGTGCGTTCCAGGCAATGGGCCTTGTCGGTCAATGCCCCCTCTACCGTAAAATCGTAACCGACTCCCTTAAGCACCAGCGCGTAGCGCCCGGCCGGCAATACAAGATCAGGAACTACGGGTCGCATCAGGACCATCTCAGGATTGTCGGCAAATGGCCCTACATTCAGGTCATACGACTGGTTACGAATGACCCAGGTCTGCTCGACGGCAGCTGTTTTCGGATGTCCTTTCGAATCAAATGACAAAGCCCGCATCACCTGGGCAACGACACGGACCGCGACTTGATCAGGGGTGCTATTTGCAAGATCGCGCCGGTACGCAACAAACTGAAGTTGACCCGCCGGAATGTGAACTTTGCTAGGCACCGGGAATGCGGCCGACATTGCAACGCGGGGGTCCGGAACGTTGATAGGCAGTTGCTCAAGCTCGATCAGCTTTCCTCCGCTGAGGCCATAAACACCATATTCGACGGGGATGGGAATTGCAGGTCCGCGCGGTTTCCCCACGATTCCAAAGGTGCTGGACTTTGCAACCACCGCTTCTTCGGCAGGGATGCGTGCCTTGGCCCCCTCAACGCCAGTTTTCTGATTCTTCTGGATTGACACGAAAACCGAGCTTGAACCTAGCCGCCTAAGAATTAATTGTGGATCAGCGGTTACGTAAATTGCCAGGCCCATCGCGGCGGCAAGCAACAATTGCATGTTCCGCCAGAATCTGGAGCGCAAATGTCTTCCGAGAAACGAATTACCCGAGCTTGGACTGGGATTGTGCAGACTTGGCGCGGCGTTTTGCGAGAAGCCAAGAAACAATGATTCCGCGCGGATCGACGAAGCCCCAAATCTGCTCGTTCGTTGTGGACTGGACAGTGGAAGTGAACGGCCGCTCGATGGACCAGGCAAAAAGGATGTCGATTTTGCAGGTAACGCCGTTTGTGCAAAATCAGCCTCGACGCGGACTATGGCTCGTTCTAGTCCGAGGATCTGCTCTTCGATCTCCGACCACGCGCCGTCCAAAAAGTGTGGATAGAGTTCCCTGCGCAGCTTGACCCGCGCGAATTCGTAGATCAGGCCTCGCAGCTGCGTATGGTCCCGACTGGCCTCAGCGACCAGTTGGCTTAGGGCGGTATAATGGTCCTGACCTTCGGCTAATTCATTCGAGGTAGACTCATCGGCCTTGCGCGTCGCGCTCAGGCTGTTGGCGTCCGCGGCTGATCGAGGCCTAATGTCCATTTCGGCTGCAGAGTGTAACACGCAATCGGAGCTAGAATTTACGCAGGCGGAGCCGATAATCCTGCTGGGCCGGCGCCCCTTCTCGCCCATTACTCACCCGTCAGACTGTATACTTCGAAGTCCGGTAGACCAGCAGGACTGTACCCAGCTTGGAGTTGCCCGGCAATCCGTTCAGTCATCGGACAAAATTGCAACGCAGTAGAAGAAAAAAGGCCGGACGACGCATTTCAAATGCTTCGGCCTGTACTGGTTTGGCTTGCACAACAAACGGAACGGTACGAACATGAACTGTCTCCTAGTGAGATAAGCGCCTTGCCGGGTTCACTTGAGGTTTGAGACAAGGGGGCGGGTTAGAACCGGGTGCTGATGCTGCAAGAATACTATACTGCCCTCGCCTCCATGGTTCTGGCTGCCGCGCGCGATAGGCCAGAACTACGGCAGAATATTTACGAGGTTGCTCGTAGCAGGTTGCGGAAGCAAATCGACTGGCAGGCGCAGGAATTGAACCCTGCCGAATGTGGTCGACGGTTGCAGGAGCTCGAGGCTGCCATAGAGCAACTTGAGGCTGATCTCGCCAAAACCGGCTCTCAACATGCGCACACCAATAATAACGACCTCTTCTATTCCGACATCGATGGGAGGGGCGTCGAGATCACGTCGCCCTACCGACGGCTACCGTCTAATTTCACGGGTAAAGTCCAACTCGAGAGAGAACGGCGGCCGCGCGCTATATTTGTCGCGCGGTCAATGTTATTGTTGGCTTTGGCAGCAATTTTGGGCTTCGCCGCGTACGCGGCAGTGGAGCGTACGGTTCACCAGACCGAGAAAGTAAAGCAAGCGGACGAAAGCACCTGGCGCAACGTTGACAAACCACTGGCCACTACCGAGTTTCCTCTTCCGACCGATTACGGAACCTACGCGCTTATCAACTCCCGCTTGATCGAACTCGCGCCCCTGCCGATCAAGATACCCGATCACAGCAATACTACGACCGGCCTGATCACAAGCGCGAGTCGCACAATATTGCCTAATGGCAACATTCGTTTCATCGTCTTCAATCGAGACTTGGTGCGCGATATTCCGGAAAAAATTCCGGTGCGTATTATTGCACGAATAATTCCAAACACATCGGAAACCGGCAAGCTACGTTCGTCATCGGACGACACAGGTACTTCTTGGACCGTCCGCAATATCTCCTATGACCTGCGAGTTGCGCCGGTAAAGGCCAATCCGGCAATGATCGTCATTCGGCCGGCCAATGCAAAATTCGTTTTTCCCCCCGGTCGATACGCTCTAGTACTGAAGGGAGTACCTTATGATTTCGCGGTTGACGGGATCATTACAGACTTGCGGCAATGTCTCGAAGCTAATGAGGGCACCAATGAGAGAACTTACACGCAGTGCCAGCATCCGTGATATTCCGCTTCGATGCTCGATTTGGACGCTGTTCAAAGGCCGAAATATCGCCTTCCATTAGACATGTTGCACATTGGTCTAGGTCGCTTCCTGACGCCGGATTAGCCCTTCGTCACAACTAATGTATGGAAGAGGACGTTACCAAAGGCTGCGAGCTCGTCAGATCCCCATCGGCGCGCTCAACATCTGGCTGCCATTTGAACGTTACGATGGTGTTCCCGTTTTCTTGATTTCCACCTGATCGCGTAGCGTCGGCGAAAAAGTAATGTAGGCCTGTTAGGAGCCCTTGGGCATTGGACTTCGTCGTGTGCGATATTGTTTTTTTTCAGCGTTCGGTCGAATGTGACGTCCGCGCTGTCCGAAATCGCGCTGGAGGGGATGGGCGTGGATAAGTACATCTTGTGTTCAGCATATAACGGAGCCAAGCAATATTGCCACTCTTGCCTATCCTCGATCAATTTTGCTCGTTGAATTGCCGCTCTTTCTTTTGCCCGCTCAGCGGCACTAACAGACGTCGGTGTAGTTTTTTGTCCGGCCCTAGGATCAACGGCAGCCTCAGGATTTGAAATGCCAGCCGCGGGGCTGCTAAAAAGATTTGGCAGTATGAAAGGTGCGATTTCCTCATTGATGACCGCCGGATGTTTTCGGTCAGCCACCATCGCACCGCTGCTGGCGTCACCGGAGGCCGGCGCCGGCGCAACCGCATCGAGCACTGCTCGCGGAGCGGCGTCATTGCTCGGGGGCTGCTTGGCCGAAGCGTTCTCAAGGGGGCTATCCGCCATAGAATCGCTGCCAAGATTTGGAAGGACACGGTCAGGATCTTTGCTGGCAACGGCTTGACCCACGATCTCCGGCATTTCAACATCGCGTTGCGTGCTCTGGTGTAGTCCGAACCCAGCTGCAGCCACAACGATGATCGCCGAAAGCGCCTTTGTTGGCACGCTTTTTTGCTGTCTCAAGGCTGCAAACAAAGCACCCATGGCCACCCCATCGAGTGAACACAAACTACTTCATGGCCATTGTTTTCGGCTTATGGTGATTGTTGCAATTTGATTTAATTGCTCAGATAGCGCGTCGAAACTGGCTCAACCTCTTCGTGCCACGACGAGGCGCGGCTCGACATCGCCTCCCGATATCCAGCATCACACGAGCGGCGCCTGGCTTCCGTCGACGCGCACATGAAGTAGTGCGACTTGCAGCTGACTCGCTGGGCCGGAACGATCCGGTTTATCAGATTGGGGTTCCGGTAGCTTTCAGTCGCGGCTCAGTTCCAAGGCGCTTGTGCCATTCGGGAAGTTTCCGCTACCCACTGAAAAACCCCACTGAAAGCCTGAAATCGATCACTATAAGTCATTGATTTTATTG
Organism: uncultured Alphaproteobacteria bacterium; assembly: GCA_963835195.1. Taxonomy (GTDB): domain Bacteria; phylum Pseudomonadota; class Alphaproteobacteria; order Rhizobiales; family Xanthobacteraceae; genus BOG-931. The sequence goes on along the minus strand of CAWIEY010000008.1, from coordinate 458,711 downwards.
CACTGGCGGAGAGGGAGGGATTCGAACCCCCGATACGGTTGCCCGTATGCCGCATTTCGAGTGCGGTGCATTCAACCACTCTGCCACCTCTCCAGGAGAGCAAACCGGCTTGCGGCGGGTATGTAGAACAGGATCGCTCGCGGCGCCAGAGGCGACCACTGAAGCTCAGCAAACATCGCGCGGCGATCCGATAATCCCCGCTCCCCAACCAGGCCGCGCGTGTCGCGCGCCCGATGCAAGCTTGGGAAAGTAATGCCGCCCCGCGGCGTTTAGTCAGCGCGTCGCCGTGGCGCGGGGGCGCGGCAGCAGCACGAGATTGGCGGCCAGTGCGGCGAGCGCGGCGGCGCAGATGATCGCGGTCATCGGCCGCGGCGTGCCGTCGGCGAGCCAGCCGGTCACCGCGCTCATCAGCGCGCCCATGCCGAATTGCAAGGCGCCCGCCAGCGCCGCCGCCGCACCGGCGCTGGGCGCAGCCGCAAGCGCGCCGGAGACGGCGTTCGAGGAAACGACGGTGAGCAGCGAGAGCACGACGAACAGCGGCACCGCAATGCCGGGTAGGCCGGCGAAACCGCTCACGCCCGCCACGAGCAAAATCAAGCCGGCCGCCGCCCCGATCGCGCAGGCGGTGCGCAGAAGGCGATCGGCGCCGCGCCGCATGACAATGCGGCTATTGACGAACGTCGCCGCGATCATGCCGATCATGTTGACGCCGAACAGGAAGCCGTAGAATTGCGGCGGCACGCCGAAATATTCGATGTAAACGAACGGCGAGCCGGCGAGGAAGGCGAACAGGCAGCAAAAATACAAGGTCGAGCAGGCGACGTAGCCGAGATAGCGGCCGTTGCGCAGCAGCGCGGCGTAGCCGAGCAGCAGCGCGAGCGGGTGCGCTCTGCTGCGCCGCTCGCCGGCAAGCGTTTCCGGCAGCACCAGCGCGGCGACGACCGCGAGCGCGCCGAAGCCGACCAGCACCCAGAAAATGAATCGCCAATCGAGCCAGAGCAGGATCTGCCCGCCGATGAGCGGCGCCACGACCGGCGCCGAAGCAATCACCAACAGATTGAGCGAGAGGACGCGGGCGCTCTCGTCGCGGCCGTAAAGGTCGCGCACCATCGCCTGCACGGCGATGGGGACGATGGAGCCGCCGAGCGCTTGAACGAAGCGCCAGATCACGAGCAGGCTCATGCTCGGCGCCAGCGCGCAGCCGACCGAGGCGACGATATAAACGGCAAGTCCACAGAGCAGTGGACGCTTCCTGCCAAAGCGATCGCTGAGCGGCCCGAACAGCAACTGGCCGGCGGCAAAACCGATGAAAAAGGCCGAGAGCGTGTAGAGCGTCCGCGCCTCGTCAGCCGCGAGCGCTTTTTGCAGCGACGGCAGCGCCGGAAGATAAATGTCGATGGACAGCGGCGTGATCGCCGACAGAAAGCCAAAAATGAAAATCCGGCCACCTGGGCCGATGGCCGAACCGGGCACTTTGATTGCATTCATTACAGCAAATTCATTGCCGCAAATTCACTGCGCAAGTTCATCGCGACTTGGCGCGCCGGCACAACGCAAAACCCATTCCGATTTCAGCTTCCGGTAAACTTCGGCTTGCGCTTTTCCATGAACGCGGTGCGGCCTTCGGTGTAGTCGCCGCTGGCGAAGCATTGCTCCACCATCTTTTCGACCCGCGCCATGTCGCGCTTGGGTTCGTCCTTGAGAATTTCGCCGACGGCGAACTTGACCGTCTTGATGGTCAGCGGCGCATTGGCGCAGATCGTGTCGGTGATGCTCTTTACCGAGGCCTCGAGCGCAGCCGCGGGCACCACGCGGTTGACCAGGCCCATCGCCAGCGCCTCGGCGGCGGTGAATTGGCGCGCGGTGTAGAAGATTTCCTTGGCGAACGCCGGGCCAACGACGTCGACCAGCCGTTTGATGCCGCCGTAGCCGTAGCCAAGGCCGAGCTTCGCGGCGGGGACGGCGAAAACGGAATTGTCGGTGCAGATGCGCAGATCGCAGCTGACGGCAAGCGCCGCGCCGCCGCCGATGCAATAGCCGCGGATCATGGCGATGGTCGGTTTGGGAAATTCATAGACGCTGTTGAAGGCGGCAGCGGTGACCTTGTCGTAAGCGCGCGTCGCTTCAATCGAGGCGCGCTCGCTGGCAAATTTGGAAATATCGGCGCCGGAGACGAACGCCTTGCCGCCGGCGCCGGTGAGCACGACGACGCGCACCTCGTCGTCGGCGGCGAAATCGTCGAGCGCGGTCTTGGTCGCCTGCCACATCTCGAGCGACACCGCGTTGTGGCGCTCGGGATTGTTGAAGGTCACCACGCCGACGCCGGCCTCCTTGCGCGCGAGGATCTTGTCGGTCTGCGTCATTTTTTCGTGTCCTTGTCTCGCGCCGGCGTCCGTTCAAATCGCCTTCGCCTGGCGCAGCGCCGCAATCTCGCGCTTGGAGAAGCCGAATTCCTTGAGCACCGCGCCGGTATGCTCGCCGGCCGCGGGCGGCCGCCTCACCAGGTGGGAAGGCGTGCGCGAGAGCGACACCGGCTGCGCCAGGAGGCGGAGCGCCCGCCCTTTGCCGCCGCCGACGTTCTCCGCAACTTTCAGGTGACGCACCTGCGGATCGGCAAACACTTTGTCGATGGAATTGATCGGTCCGCACGGCACGCCCGCTTCGTTGAGCCGTTCGATCCAATCGGCGCTGCCGTGGCTTTGCAGATGGCTTTCGATCTCGGCGGTGAGCGCATCGCGATGCTTTGAGCGCGCCGCGGCGGTGGCGTATTCGGGCTTGCGCGCCATCGCCGCTGCGCCAATCGCGTCGCAAAACCGCTCCCACATTTTGCCGCCGGTGGTGGCGATGTTGACCAAGCCGTCCTTGGTCTTGAATACGCCGGTCGGAACGGTGGTCGGATGGTTGTTGCCGGCCTGCTGCGCCACCTCGCCTTCGACGAGATAGCGCGCGCCCTGAAAGTCGAGCATGAAAATCTGCGCCTGCAAGAGCGAGGTCGCCACCGCCTGGCCCTTGCCGGATTTGTCGCGCTCCAGGAGCGCAACCAGAATGCCGAGCGCCGCAAACAGTCCGGCGCAGAGATCGGCGACCGGAATACCGACGCGGTAAGGTCCGTGCCCGGGCGGGCCGGTAATGGACATCAGCCCGCCCATGCCCTGGGCAATCTGGTCAAAACCCGGCCGGCCGGCATAGGGACCGTCCTGGCCGAAGCCGGAAATGCTCGCGTAGACGAGCCGCGGATTGATGCGCGCCAGCGTCTTGTAATCGATGCCGAGCCGCTTTTTCACGTTGGGCCTGTAGTTTTCGACCACGACGTCGGCTTTCTTGACCATGCGCTTGAAGACCGCCAGTCCTTGCGCAGACTTCAGGTTGAGCGTGATGCCGCGCTTGTTGCGGTGCAGGTTCTGAAAGTCCGAGTTCTCGCGCGGACCGCCCATCGGTTCCTCGGCGTCGGGCGGCGCCTCGACCTTGATGACGTTGGCGCCCCAGTCGGCAAGCTGGCGCACGCAGGTCGGGCCGGCGCGCACGCGCGTGAGGTCGAGCACAGTAAAGCGCGCCAGCGCCTTGGATGCGCGTGGGGAAGCCAAAGCAAAACTCCTATCCGTTGTCGTCACCCGACGCGCGAGCGCCCCTTGGTGGGAGTACGAGGGTGACGGCCTTCGCCGCGTGTCCGTGATGGTCCGCAGGGGGCGAAGCGCCGCCGGATGACAGAAGTTCAGACTGGCCAGAACTTCTCCCATCCGAAGTGTGTTGTCTACCGGCTTAGCCCCTTTGGCGAGGGCCTATATCGCGCAAGCGAAGCCACCTTTCGAAGCCATCTTTCGGGCGTTTTCACCGTGCGAACATGGCTTAAGAGATAGAAGCGAAACCGCCTATTTGAATGGATTGCAAATATGATCGAACATTTTCGCCGCGTCATTATTGCCTGCGCACTGAGCTTGCTGGCGACGGCAGTGGCGGGAGCCGCCGCCGACGAGCACGCCAACCGCCCACCGGGCGAGCGGCCGGCCCACGCGGAACAGGGACGCCACGAGCAGAACGGCCCGGGCGTGCTCTCGCTGTTGCCGGCGAATTCGGTGACCGAGCACAGCATCGATCTGCCCAGCGGCAAGCTTAACTATACCGCCACGGCCGGAACCTTCTCGCTGTTCGATCAGTCCGGCGAGCGGTCGGCCGCGATCTTCTACACCGCCTTTGTCGCCAAGCCGGACGATCCGCGGCGGCCGGTGACTTTCGTGTTCAACGGCGGACCGGGCGCCGCCTCCGCGTTTCTCAACCTAGGGCTGGTCGGACCGCGCATCGCCGTCTTTGGCGAAGGTTTCGACGGCGCGAGTGTGCATCTCGTCGACAATCCGGATACCTGGCTTGCCTTCACCGACCTGGTGTTGATCGATCCGGTCGGCACCGGCTGGAGCCGCGCGGCAAAGCCGGACGGCGGCAGCGCGTTTTGGGAGGTGCATCGCGACGCCGAATCCATGGCCAAGGTGATCGCGCTCTACGTCGCCAATAACGGCCGCGTGAGCTCGCCCAAATACCTTCTCGGCGAAAGCTATGGCGGTTTCCGCGCCGCCAAAGTCGCCCGCGCCATGCAACACGATCAGGGCCTTGTCGCCAGCGGCATCGTCATGCTGTCGCCGATGCTGGAAGGCGCGTTCCAGTTCGGCGGCGAGCGCTTCGCGCTCGGCGCGGCGCTGCAACTGCCGTCGCTGGCGGCAGCCGAGCTCGAGCGCAAAGGCACTTTCAGCGCCGCGGCCTTGGCGGAGGCCGAGCATTTTGCGCTCACCGAGTATCTCACCACCCTTGCCGGCCCGCCGCTGAGCGGGCCCGCGGCGCAGGCCTTTTATGCCCGCGTCGCCGAGCTGACCGGCTTGCCGCAGGACGTGGTCGCGCGCGACCGTGGCTTCATCGGCTCGTCCTTTCTCAAGAATCTGCGGGCGCACGACCATAAGCTCGTCAGTCACTACGACGCGACCTTCGCCGTCGATGATCCCCACCCGGAATCGCCGGTAGCGCGCGGCCCCGATCCTTTCCTCGACGGATTTATTCGCGCCTATGGCGGCGCCTTCGTCGCGTACGCGCGCGACGAGCTCGGTTTTAAAACCGAGATGACCTACAACCTCTTGGCGCCGGAAGTATCCAGCAAATGGGATTGGGACGACGGCAACGGCCGTTCGCCGCCGAGCGTTTCCGAAGATTTGCGCGAGCTCTTGGCGTTCACCCCGTCATTCCGGCTGCTCATCGCCCACGGCTACAGCGATATGGTGACGCCGTATTCGATGTCGCGCTACGTGCTCAACCACATGCCGAGCGCTCTTACCGGCGAGCGCGCCGAGCTTCGCCTCTACCGCGGCGGTCACATGTTTTATGTCGACCCGCAATCGCGGAAAGCCTTCACCAGCGCCGCGCGCGCCATTTACCCGTCGCCCTGACCGGCCGGAGCGGCAGACGAAACGGGCCCCCAAACGGCAGCGGCTCTTTGTCTCACTCTATCGTGGCGCCCTCGTCGGGATGCACCGCCTGTGGAATATTTTCGCGGTGCCTTCGGCTTATCATGGGCAAATTCAGTTCGACGAATTTGAGGGGTAATAGCAAAACCCAAGGAGAATAGGATGATCAAGGATCTTCTCGGCCGCCCGGTCCAGCGCCGAACCATACTCAAGGCCGGTCTGGCGATCGGCGCCATCCAGGTTGCGAGCCCGTTCGTCATCAAGGCGCGCGCCGACGAACCGATCAAAATCGGGGTCGATGAGCCGTTGACCGGTACCTACGCGGCGCCCGGCAAGAACGAAGTTCTCGGCTGCCAGCTCGCGGTCGATGAGCTCAACGGCAAAAACGGCATTCTCGGACGCAAGATCGAGATGCTGACCGAAGATTCAACCAGCGGCGATGCCGGTACCGCGGTACAAAAGGCGCGCAAGCTCATTGAGCGCGACAACGTCAATTTTCTGGTCGGCAACGTCAACTCGGCGCTGTCGCAGGCGATGGCGCAAGTGTCGAACGAAAAAGGCGTCCTCCACATCGTTCCCGGCGGCCATACCGACCCGATCACCGGCACCGACTGCAAATGGAACGTATTCCGCGTCTGCAACACGACGCGGATGGAAGCGAATGCGGTGAGCGGCTTGCTGTTCAAGACCTACGGCAAACGCTGGCACTTCATCACCCCGGATTACGCGTTCGGCCACACGCTGTTTCAGGGCTGCGAAGCCGATCTGAAAAAACTCGGCGGCACGGTGACCGGCAACGAGCTCACCCCGCTCGGCACCACCGATTTCTCCGCCTATTTGATCAAGGCGCGGGCGGCCAACCCCGACGTGCTCGTCGTGCTGGTGCAAGGCAACGACATGGTGAACTGCCTCAAGCAGATCTCGCAGTTCGGCATCGACAAACAGATCCATGTCGCCGGCACGCAGCAGGAATTGGAATTGGTCGAGGCGATGCCGCCGGAAGCGCGGGTCGGCGTCTGGATGTTCGAGTGGTACTGGAAGCAGGCGCCCGGCACGCCCGGTCTCGACGATTTCATTGCCAAAATCCGCAAACGGACCGGCGGCAAAGTCCCGACCGCGCGCAACTGGTTCGGCTACGTCACCATCCACTCCTATGCGCTGGCCTGCGAAAAGGCCAAGACCATCGAGGCCAAGGCGGTCGCCGCCGCGCTCGGCGGCATGGAGCTGCCGCCGGAGATCAAGCTGCAGCCGAACAAGGTCTATTACCGCAGCGGCGATCATCAACTCATGCTCTCGGCCTTCATCGGCGAACTGTTAAAGCAGGGCGACGGCGATCCGGAAAATCTGTTCAAGGTGAACAGCATCGTCGCCGGCGACAGCATTGCGCCCTCCGTTGAAGAGACCGGCTGCAAAATGCACATGCCGGCTTGATATCGCGTTCGTTGCGCCCCTCACTTCGGCCGTTCTCGCGGCCGCTAGTGTCCCGATTCCGAAGTTCGTATCGTTGCGCGGCACTCTCGTTTGCGAACTTCGGAATCTAAAGGACACTAGGCAAATTATCCTTCTAGTGTGGCTTTTGGTTCAGAAGTCCGCATTACGCGCTTGCGGCAAGAATGATGCGGACTTCTGAACCGCCACACTAGTGAGGGGTTTTATAATGGCTGTTGGCGATGCTTGAACTCATCTTCTTCAATGTCACCAACGGACTGATCGTCGGCGCGTTCTATGCGCTGATGGCGATCGGTCTCTCGCTCATTCTCAACCTGTCGGGTGTCATCAATTTCGCGCATGGCGGGTTTCTCGTCATTGGCGGCTACCTCGCTTACGCACTGACGCCCTATCTCGGATTCTGGGGCGCGCTGATCGTTTCGCCGTTTCTCACCGCGCTCATCGGTTTTGCCGTCGAGCGGCTATTGATCCGCCGCCTCTACGGCCGCGACCCGCTGTACAGCCTGTTGCTGACCTTCGGCCTCGCCTTCATTATCGAAGACGGCACGCGGCAAATCTGGGGCGCCAACGGGCTCCCGGTCTCGGTTCCCGCCAAGCTGATGACGGCGCTCAGTTCCGAGTTCTTCTTTATTACCGGCTACCGCATGTTCATGGTGGCGACAGTCGCGATCGCGGTCGCGCTCCTCTTCGTGCTGTTGCGCTATACGCGCATCGGTATCCGCATTCGCGCCGGCACGCTCGATCTCGAGACCGTCGCGGCGCTTGGCGTCAACGTGCGGGCGCTGCGCTCGCTCAATTTCGCCGTCGGCATATTCCTGGCCGGCTTGGCCGGCGTGCTGGCCGGAGGCCAGCTCGGCCTCGAGCCGACCATGGGCGACAACCTGCTGATGCCGAGCTTCATCGCCATCATTGTCGGCGGGGTCGGCTCGCTCACCGGCACGCTGATCGGCGGCCTGTTGATCGGCGTCGCCTCCGGGCTGACCGCCGTGTTCTTTCCCTCGGCGAGCGAGGCGGTCATCTATGTGTTGATGGCGGTCGTGCTTCTGATCCGCCCGCGCGGCCTGCTCGGCGAAGAAGGAATGCTGACGTGAGCGCGGGGCGGGGCAGGCATCTGGCCATCCTGGCGGCGATCTGGGCCGCACTCATTTTCGCGCCCTACTGGATGCCGCTGTTTGGCGGCTACACCGCGCTCGGCAGCCGCGTGCTGGTGCTGGCCCTTGGCGCCATGGCGCTCAATCTGCTGCTCGGTTTCACCGGGGTGTTGTCGTTCGGTCACGCTGCCTGGTTCGGCCTCGGCGCCTATGCGTGCGGGCTGACGCTGAAATTCATCGCCGCGAGCACGCCGCTCGGGCTTCTTGCCGGCACGGTTGTCGGCGGCCTCGCCGGTGGAATTCTCGGCGCCTTGTTGGTCCGCCGCCGCGGCATTTATTTCGCCATGGTGACGATCGCCTTCGGCCAGGTGTTCTACTACATCGCGTTCCAGTGGCTGTCGGTGACCGGCGGCGACGACGGTCTGCGCGGCTTCGAGCGCCAGCCGCTGGATTTCAAACTGTTCCAGATCGATCTCTTGCACAGCGATCTTTCCTTCTACTATTTCGTGCTGGTCTGCTTCGCCGCCGCCGTCGGCCTCATGGCGGCGATCCTGCACTCGCCGTTCGGCCGCACCATGATCGCCATTCGCGAGAACGAGCGGCGCGCGCGCTTTCTCGGCATCCCGATCGAGCTGCATATCTGGATCGCGTTCACGCTGTCCTGCTTCTTCATGGCCTTTGCCGGCGGGCTTTACGCCTTGCTCAACAACTTCGCCGATCCGCGCATGCTGCACTACAGTCTGTCCGGCGACTTCGTCATCATGGCGGTGCTGGGCGGCATGCGCAGATTCTGGGGCCCGCTCCTCGGCGCCATCGTCTTCGTCGTGCTGCAGGATTATCTCTCCAGCGTCACGGTCAACTGGATGTCGTTCATCGGCATCCTCATTGTGTTTATCGTGCTGTTCTTCCCGCGCGGCATCCTCGGGCTGGCGCGGCAGCGGAGCACGGCATGAGCGTGCTCGAAGTTAAAAATCTGACCAAGCGGTTCGGCAGCCTCGTCGCCATCCGCGACATATCGTTGACGGTCGCGCCAGGCGAGTTGCGCGCCGTCATCGGGCCGAACGGCGCCGGGAAAACCACCTTTTTCAATCTGGTGAGCGGCTTCTTCACGCCGTCCGCCGGATCGATCCTGTTCGACGGGCGCGACATCACCAATGTGCCGCCCCATCGGCGGGTGGGGCTGGGCATGGCGCGCACGTTCCAGATCACCGAGGTGTTTCCGGAGCTGACGGTCTTCGAGAATATCCGCATCGTCGCCGAGGTCGCCGCCGGCTATCGTCTGCGTCCTTGGCTCAATCGCGCCGAGGCGGCGGAACTTCGCCGGCGCATTGACGAGACGCTGGAATTCTCCGCGCTTTCCGCCAAGGCCGATCGCGTCGTCGGCGAGCTGGCGCACGGCGATCAGCGCGCCGCCGAAATCGCGATGGCGCTCGCGCTCAACCCGCATCTCTTGTTGCTCGATGAGCCGACCGCCGGCATGGGCGACCAGGAGACCTACGACATCACGCAGCTCATTCGCCGCCTGCACAAGTCGGGCAAGCTGACGATCGTGCTGATCGAGCATGATATGCGTGTGGTGTTCCACCTCGCCGATCGCATCACCGTGCTCGATCAGGGCCGCTTCCTCGCCGAAGGCACGCCGCAGGAGATCGCCGCCAATCCGGCGGTGCAAACCGCTTATCTGGGCCAAGCCGCATGAGCCAAGCCGCATGAGCGCTGCACTCATTGCCGAAGGACTCCACACCTATTACGGCAAGAGCCACATTTTGTACGGCGTCGGCCTCGAGGTGGCCGAAGGCCAAGTGACGGCGCTGCTCGGGAGGAACGGCGCGGGCAAGACCACGACGCTGCGCAGCCTGTTGGGACTGACCGCCGCCGCGCGAAGGGCGCGTCACCGTTTTTGGCCGGGACACCACGCGCTGGCCGCCATTTCGCGTCGCCGCGCTGGGCGTCGGTTACGTTCCGGAAGGACGTAAGATTTTCCCCAATTTGACGGTGGACGAGAACCTCAAAGTGCCGCTTGAGCGCGCCGGCCGGTGGACCGGTGACAGCGTCTACCGGCTATTTCCCCGGCTCGCCGAGCGCAGGTCCAACCGCGGCCGGCAACTCTCCGGCGGCGAGCAGGAAATGCTGTCGATTGCCCGCGCGCTCCTCATCAATCCCAAACTCCTTATTCTTGATGAGCCGTCGCAGGGGCTGGCGCCGCTCATCGTGCGTGAAGTCTTCCGCATCGTGGCGCAGATGCGCGCCGAAGGAATTTCCGTGCTGCTGGTCGAACAGAATGTGCGCATGAGTCTGGAAGTCGCCGACCATGCCTACGTGCTCGACGACGGTCACATCGTTTATTCAGGACCGGCGCGCGAGCTTGCCGCCGACGAGGCGCGCGTTCAATCGCTGGCCGGCGCCAGCGCCGAGGAGTGGACGCCGCAATAGATTGCGCCGGCCGCGGCCGGACCTCGCCGGGCCGCGGTGATCCTTATCGATAGCTATTCGGGTGTTCGCAGAGTGCCGCTTTGCCGCGCGCTAGAACTGGTTCTCATCCGCAATGCGCCGCTCGATCCTGGCGCGGTACTCCTGCAGGCGGGACAGACACTGCCGGTACCCGGGTGTTTCTGCTCCCATTCCCAGCTGTCCGCAGAATGAATCCTGTTCTTCGTTAATTTCGTGGACCCGCAGCGCGTCAGCCCGTGCGCGGGCTTCGGGCAGCTTCGGCACGGCGACCAGCAAAAACCACAAAACACATGCGGCCAGAACGGCCCAAAGTGCCATGTGAACTTCGTCGTAAATCTTGCGTATGAGTAACATGGTCACATTGCGACCCTTTAACCGTCACTTCCTTGCGAACGCTACCGCGCGCCGCCGCTCTGTCATCTCATCGCGTTGTTATCGTCCGCGCCGACAAGCTGGTTTTTTTGCTCGTGGGCAAGACGATGTCGCCGCTGACTTTATCAAAACAAATCTCGCCAAGCGGCGCGTAGCCCTTCGGGCAAGTCGAACGCATTGCATCTTTGGCGGCGGAGGGGGCGGCGCTCGCCATGGCCAGCAGCAAGAAAAGGGGAGCCGCTTTCACGATGCACTTCATCATGGTTTCTCCTGTCCGCCCTTGCCCAACGGGAGATTTTGTTCGGGCCGCGCAGCGATTGCGCAGCCTGCAAATTCCCGGACGTCGCCACTGCGCAAGCGCGTGGCGACTTTTAGTTAGCGGAAAAACGGGCAAGCGGTTGGAACACTTTGCGGGTAATTCAGCCGAAAACGGTCGGCTCAGCGACAATCAAGCTCGGCGCAGGTGAGCAGCGCGGGCAAGCGAGGCGATCATAAGGACGCGGCAATACCTGGGCTTTCGCCGTGCGGCAGCCGCGTTACGGCGTCCGCACTGGCCGTGGCCGCGAGATACAAGACATCGTGGAAATACATGCCCCGCGCCATGCCCGCATCGTGGCTGGTCCACATCCGCGGCAGGAGCTCGACCCGGCGGCCGCCGCGCGCGTGCAGCTTGAGGAGTCCCCGTTCCTCGGCCGCGGCGAGCAACTGGCGCACATGGGTGCGCGACACGCCAAACCGGTCGCCGATGTCCGCGTAGGACACGGTCGCTGGAGAGTCCGTGCCTTGCGCCATGGCCGCCTGCAACAACGCCGAGACGACGACCGGACCGGCGGCATGATCAAAAAATATCATCACATCCGGAATGTCCGCCATGAGCGCGGCACCAAGCCCCATGAAGGGAATGCTGGCGCGGCGATGCACGACCTGGAACTGCGGATCACGCTGCAGCACCCGGCTATAGTCGTGGTGCGGGTAGAGCAGCGCCAAGGGCGTGTAATTGGCCACAAGCCAGTCGCGATCGTGCTGTCGCAGCTTTTCACCCGTCGTTAGAATCCTGATCCGCCCATCGTGCTCCGAGGGATGGGTTTCGAGGCAGCCGACCGTACAAAGACGCGCGAGCAGATGATCGATATGGCGACCGCTCGCGCGCCCGAGGCCAAAGGCGGCCATCGTCTCCTTCACGAGACTGATCGTCGGCCACGTCTCACGGCGAGCCGGATCGTAGGCGCTCTCGAGCAGGAGGACGATGTAATAGACGAAAAATCGGCCCGAACTCGATGAGCAGCCGGACCATGAATGGATCGCCCTCATACACTTTGACAAAGGAATCAAGGTAGGCCCGGCGGGCTTGTTCGAGCCGCGGGTGATCGAGGATGTTTTCGATGGTGATGCGCGGCGCGCGGCCGAGCACCCGCTCGATTTCGGCCGGTTTCAAGCTCTCGCCCCCCTGCCCGGTCGTACCTGACTTCTAAAACGCTAGCTTTATATGCGAACCTTTTCAACCCGCGCGCCTATCGCCGGGCAGGCCATCCTCATGATGGTCCAATGGAATCTGGAAAGAGCGGCCGCAGCTTATGCCGCGCGCAGGCCACGCGACCGAACTTGCCGCGGGCTCCTCCCAAATCGCTTTACAAAAGCACGCGAAAAAGACGCGATCTCCGAGTAACCGACTCTGCTGGCGATTTCGCCGACCGAGAGCCTGCTGGCGGCAAGCATAGACGTTGCCAGCTCGAATCGAACTTGGTCGCGAATGACACTGAAGCTCGTCTTGGCGGCGGCGATCCTGCGTTGCAACGTACGTCGCGACATTCCCAGCCGCCGTAAGACGAAGTCGAAGTCGTGGCGGCCGTGTGCCAGCCCATCTCGAACCGCGAAGGCGACTGCGTCGCGGACGCTCTCGGACTGAGGCTCCTTGCCGAGCAAATAGTCGGCGTAAGTCGCCAGCAGCGCATAAACGTGGCGGTCGACGCCACTCTTGACCGCGTAAAGGTCCCGTCGCTCGATTTCGACGGCATTGATTGGCGCGTGAAAGACCAGTGGGCATCCGAGCTGCGAAGCGTGAAGACGCGGCTGAAGCGGCGGCGGCAAGGTCGAGAGAATTTGCTTGGGCCGCCAATGCGCGCCGCGATGCGCTTGAGCCATGCGCACAATGTAGGTCGGGATAAATCGCATGAACTGCGTTGCGTTTCCCAGGTTTGGGGCGACCGACCAAATCAACGCGGGTGGATTACGGTCCTCGACGAGCTCAATCCTCAGGCCTTCCGCCAAAGTCGGAAGCGTGCGCGCCAGGTCCCGCAGACCATCGCGGAATTGTCTTGCGTTCAGAATCAGATGTCCAGGAATTCCTGATCGGTCCGCACGCGATCGCAGCCCGAAACGATGTCCGAAATCCACGTCTCCGCTCAGTCGCGCCATCGTCTCGAAATAAGCGAGATAGTGACGAAAAGGCACCCGCATTCCCGGCCGATCGACGACCGCCGGCGAGACCCCGATCGCCCGAAATACCGCATCGGCTCCGCCGGCCACAATAGCCGCCGCCTTATCAAATCCCGACCACGCCATTCCGTCGGTCATCGGGTTGTGCGGGAAGGATCGCATCCGCTGTCCAGGCCTGCTTGGCGCGGAATGTTAAAAAAATGGCGCAGGAAATCAAGCAAGGCGAAGCCGTTCGTGAAACGCTCGCGAATGCTTGTAACGGTCTGGAATGCCTCTGTTCACCGAGGAGAAAACTATGAGCGTGTCAAGCGAGCCGGCAATTCTGCTCGATGTCGCGGATCACGTTGGCTGGATCACCCTTAACCGTCCCGCAGCCTATAACGCAATCAACACAGAGTTGGCGGAGCGACTGTTGGACGCCGTCATCCGCTGTGACGAAGACGATGGGATCCGCGCCGTTGTTATCACCGGCAAAGGGCCGTCATTCTGTGCAGGCGGCGACATCCGGCAAATGATGGACGCAGTCGGTGCTGACGGTCACGCCGGCGCATTCCTGAAGACGCTGACCGTCAGCCTTCACGAGACAATCGCAACAATCGCGCACACCGGCAAACCGGTCATTATGGCGGTCAACGGGACGGCGGCGGGAGCCGGGTATAGCCTGGCGCTTGCGGGAGATCTCGTGCTCGCCGCCGAAAATGCGCGATTTACGGTCGCGTATACCGCAATCGGGCTGGCGCCGGATGGAAGTTCGACGTTCACCCTGCCGCGCCTGATCGGCGCCAAGCGCGCTTTCGAACTCATGTACACGAACCGGGCCATGTCGGCGAACGAGGCCAAGGAACTTGGCCTCGTCAACCAGGTGTTTCCGGCGGCGCAATTCATCCAACACGTACGTGAATACACTGCGCGAGTCGCCGAGGGGCCGACCGTCGCGCTCGGCTACGCCAAGAAGCTGCTGACGCTGAGCGCGCACAACAGCCTCGAGACGCAGATGGAACACGAGCGCCGCGCAATCGCCGCATGTGGCCGAACCGCGGATTTTCGCGAAGGAGCCGACGCGTTTTTCGCAAAACGGCCGGCAAAATTTCAGGGTCGCTAGATTGCGCGGCGTGAACTACGGCGTTGCGATGTCCTTATTCAAGCCGAAGGATCCGCTGTTCGAGGCCCGCGTTCGCGAAACCTTTTGTCGAATGGAGGCGATGCGGACGCTCTCCATCGAGATTGCCGCACTCGAGCCCGGGGAGATCACTTTGACCATGCCGTACGCCACCGCCTACACGCAGCAACATGGCTTCGTTCACGCCGGGATCCTGGCGACCGCACTCGACAGTGCCTGCGGCTGCGCGGCCTTCTCGCTCATGCCCAAGGATGCGGCCGTCCTTACGGTGGAATTCAAGCTCAACTTGCTTGCTCCGGCCCGAGGCGACCGGTTCGTTTTCCGGGGCAAAGTCGTGAAACCCGGGCGGACAATTACGGTTTGCGAAGCACACGCATTTGTCGTCAACGACGGCGATGAGAAGCTGATTGCTTCGATGAGCGGCACGCTCATGGCGCTTTTTGATCGAGCTGACATCAGAGGCTAGTACCGGCAAATCGAGCACGGGTACCTACAGACCGCGAAAGCTTCGGTCGCACAACACGCTGATTGGAGGAAGAATGGCTTACACGCACATTCTAGCTGAGACGCGCGGCAAAGTAGGAGTTGTGAGATTAAACCGTCCAAAAGTGCGCAACGCCCTTTGTGCCGCACTGATTGGCGAGCTTGCTCACGCCCTAAACACATTCGAAACCGATGTCGCAATCGGCGCGATCGTCCTGACTGGCAATGATCAGGCCTTTGCCGCGGGAGCGGATATCAAAGAGATGGCCGAGCTGACGTCCTTTGCGCAGGTTTTTGCGCAAGACTTCAATGCCGGCGATTGGCTGCGCCTGACCACTTGCCGCAAACCGACGATCGCGGCAGTCGCCGGATACGCCCTTGGCGGCGGCTGCGAGCTTGCAATGATGTGTGACTTCATCCTTGCGGCTGACAACGCCCAGTTCGGCCAATTGGAAGTCACGGTCGGCATTACGCCGGGGGGAGGCGGGACGCAGCGGCTGACCCGCTTTGTCGGCAAATCGAAGGCCATGGAGATGTGCCTTTCCGGGCGCCTCATGGACGCCGCCGAAGCGGAACGCGCGGGTCTCGTCAGCCGTGTCGTCCCAGTCGCAAACCTCGTCGACGAAGCCATCCGAACGGCCGCACACATCGCGAGTTTGTCGGCGCCGGTCATCGCCATGATCAAGGAGTGCGTCAACCGCGCTTATGAAACGAGCTTGGCCGAGGGTCTGCTGTTTGAACGGCGCGCCTTACACGCCACTTTCTCACTCCACGATCGGAAGGAGGGTATGGCCGCCTTCGTGGAAAAGCGCCCGCCCATATTTTCCAACAGCTGAAGGTCGCGATCATGCGGCGGACGGTGATCACCGCATCCGGCTGGCAGCCCCTGTACGCCCGCCGCGCAGATCACATGAAGTCATCGGAAATCCGCGAACTGCTCAAGCTTCTCGAACGGCCTGGAATCATATCGTTCGCCGGAGGCATTCCGGACCCCGCGCTGTTTCCCACAGCCGCGGCGGCCCAGGCCTATGCCAACGCGCTTGCTACACAAGCGAGCGCTTCGGCGGCGCTGCAATATTCGGTCAGCGAAGGATATAGCCCGCTGCGCCATTGGATCGCCGAACACATGGCGACGCGCGGCGTAAAGGCGTCGGCCGACAATATTCTGATCACCTCAGGTTCGCAGCAGGGCCTAGATTTCGTTGGCAAGCTCCTCCTCACCGCCGGCGACACCGTTCTGGTCACAAATCCGAGCTATCTGGGAGCTTTGCAAGCCTTCTCGGCCTACGAACCGCGCTACGACACAATCCAGCCTGAGCAGTCGAACCGAACGCCGGCGTCATACGCCGATGGCGCCGCAAACAACACGCCCGCAGCATTGGTCAAGCTTGCCTATGTGGTGCCCGATTTCGCCAATCCGACCGGAGAAACGCTGTCGCAAACCGCTCGGCAGCGGCTTTTAGATTTGGCCGCGGAACTCGATGTGCCAGTTCTGGAAGACTCCGCCTATTCGGCGTTACGATTTGCCGGAAATGACCTTCCATCTCTGCTGGCCCTCGACGTTGGCCGCTGCGGATCGATCGATCGATCGCGCGTCATCTACCTTGGGACCTTTTCGAAAACCGTCGCACCGGCGCTGCGCATCGGCTGGATCTGCGCGTCGCCCGCAATCATCAGCCGCCTTGTGCTCATCAAGCAGGCAAGTGACCTCAATGTTTCCGCCATCAATCAAATCGTGGCGCACAAACTCGTCGAGAACGGCGAGCATGCGGAATTGATCTTACAAGCTCGCGCCCATTATCGAACCAAGCGCGATACCATGCTTCGGTCGCTGAGCAACGAAATGCCGTCGGGCGTGACGTGGACGAAGCCGGAGGGCGGGCTCTTCGTGTGGGTGACGTTGCCAAAAGCCGTCTCCGGCTACGCGCTGCTTACCCGAGCTGTCGAAGAAACAAAGGTCGCGTTCGTACCCGGCGGGGCTTTCTTCCACGACGGCAGCGGCGCCAACACGATGCGGCTCTCGTATTCGCTGCCCGAGCCGGCGACGATCGAAGCCGGTATCCGCCGGATCGCGACATTGCTCCGATAAACCGCACGGTTTTGGTTAGAAACTCTGGGTCACCACCGCCGGGGGATCGCGATGAGCGGTTCCGGTCGTTCATTCTCGATACCCAGGCGTGAACTATGAAGCGCAATTTCGCGTCAGAAGGTAATCCGCACCGAGGCGACCAAGTTATTCTGGATCACCGGATTCGGAGTAACGGCCACCTGGTAGCCAACGCCGAAAATCAGGTTAATCGGCCGTGTCGGGCTGTCCTGTCCGATCTTGAAGCGCCCGAAGATAATGCCGGGTGTCAGCAATACTTGGCTGAGACCTTGATGTTCGCCATTCGGCCAGTACTCGTAGTTGACCTCGAGTTCCGGCCAAAAATATTGCATGAAATGATATTGGAAGGCGGTGTTCCACAGAAAGGGATCGCCGAAATTCCTCATATTTGTGCTGGCGCTGTTGCCGCCGGCAGCAAGTCCATCCACCGGATATTGTTGGCTAAGGGTCATCTGAATATCGAAATCGCCCCAGCCTTTGCCGAACGCCAAGGTCGGTTGCAGGACATCGACATTGGTCGAGATTTTACCGGCCGTGCCGAGCGCCGTCGTTTCCTGAAGAAAGGCGGTGACGATGTAATCGCCATTCTGCGCGTTGGCGGAGATGATGCGGTATTTGACAAGGAATGCCGGCCAATCACCCCAGCCTTCCGCGGTCCCTTTAGGGCCGGTGGCCGTCTCATACGATGGCGCCGCCAGAATGACTTCCCAGTTATAGGCGGGGATAAATTCGACGCGGGCACCGCCAGGTCCGCCGTAATTGTCGATGTGTTGGCCGTTGCCGTTAGGGCTGGTGGCGGCCGCGTTTTGCTGGCTGTAGAAGTCCCAGCGGAATTCTTGCTCGAGCCGCGGTGTGACCGTGACCAGCGGCGTCATCCAACCCGGTTGCGCCGCTTGGGTGGCCGAAACCATGTTAAGCCAAGAACCTATCGGGCCAGGGTCGCCATAAGCGCCCGCGCTCCAAGGATCGCCATAAGCGCCTCCCGGAGGAGCCTTCGTTAACATCGGCGGCGCGCTTTGCGCCTGCGCGCAAACCGGCGCGAGCATGGCTGCAACGACCCCAAGTGCGCTCAGCCATCGAAATCCAAATGCTCTGCCGCAAGTCTGCCCGTGCCTTTTCATGTACTGCCCCCTCCGCAGATATCAGCGTCCCTGACCGTCGTATTCAATTGAACATAGCGTTGCCGTCGTATCTGAGCGAATATAGCGGCGATTCAGGGGGGCGATAGGGGTTTGTCGACGAAGAGCCTAGCGTGGTCGATCATTGGCAAAGGGTGTGACATCCCGGCAACACGACCGGAGGCTGGCCCGTTCTTTTGCGATTCCGTATGCGGCGTGTCGCTCGCTCGCGTGGAACTTGCAGCGGGGCGGCGATGATGTCGTCACCGCACGCTCGCGCCCTGACGCGGCGACGACACTGTTTCCTGAACAGCGCGGGAACGCCGTTCTTCGCACCCAGTAGGCGAGCGAACGAAGCCCGAAAAGGACCACTCGCTCCGTTTCAGGTGCCTGACCGATGTCAGCTTGCCATGTCAGCTCTGACCACGACGGCGGCACGTGAAAAAGTGCCACTCGCAGACATCGTGCGGGTCAAATTCGCGCACCCGAGTAGACCAACTTCTCCATGCGACGCTCCTTCATGAAGTCGTCGAGACCCCACCGCTCGACCATATGCAGGATTTCATCGAACTCCTCGGGCGGCAGCATTTCATAAACGAACCGCTCACCGCGTCCAAACTTCGAAAAATCCCAAGCGTGGTAGTTCTGAAATTCGGCCGGCACCGCGTGTTTCCAGAGCGGCAAGTACCTCTGGAGATCAGCTTCGATCGTCTTTTCGGCACGATCGAGCGCATTGAGATAGCCGCGAATGGTTTGCGGAGACGCTGTCTCCGGGACCCACCATAGCGTCTTGAAGGTATCGGCGATGATGCAACGCAGACCAAGTTGATCTGCCATGGCGATCTGCGGCGGTAGCAGGCTTGCAGCTTCTACTTCGCCATTAAGCAAAGCCAGCAGCCGCGCGCCGAAGCCTCCAGTGTTGACCGTTTTTATATTCTCAAGCGGCAGATATTTTTCGAGACGATAGGGAACGTTGAAATGACTACCGGCACGCATGCCGACCGAAACCGGTACGTCTTTCAGGTCTTCCGGCTTTTGGATGCGGGAATCCGGGCGCACGTAAATCGCCCATGGGGATAATCCATGGGCCTCCGGAACGACACGCCCCATGCCCGCTCCGGCGTTGCAAATCGTGCCCCACATGCACGCCCCCTGGATCACATCTTCATGTGCCTGCGTGTAAGGCTGGTCTTGCGGGCGACCCATGTATTCGAGGCCCTTCCAACTCGACTGAGTCCCTTTGAAGGTTTTCCAGTCGAAAACAGCGTCGAGACCTTCGGCTGCAAAAATCCTTCTTCGAAAGCGACGAAATCATTGAGACCCATGCCCTTCGGGGCGATCTTCACGCGCGTGAGGCCAGGCGTCATAACGTTCCTCCATCAGTAGCTTGCGGACTATGGCAACTCGGAAAACGATTTTCAAAGGTCGGCGACCACCGCCATGGGGGCGTGGCGTCGCCGAGGAGCGATAAATCCTTTGTCTCGTTGCCATTCGTGTTTGCGACAAGGCATCATCAAACTAGCATATTAGTAAAGGTCGCGGGTGGGTTCAGTCCGGCGGTTCGGCGTGCTGGACCATCTCGTCTTTGGGTCAATTTTGACCGTTTGCGCAATCCGCTACTTCGCCGCGCGGTCAAGAACGTCGTTGTCGAGGCAGAAAATGCGCCAGGTAACCATCACCCCGCCTGTTGCAGCGGATAAACCTGACTGGCGGCGTCTGTATGACGCCTACGCAATTTTCTACAAGGTACCAATGAACGACGCGATTGCCGATCGCGTTTGGGGCTGGATCAACAATCCAGCGCATAATTTGGAAGCGCTGGTCGCCCGGAATGCCCAGGGCGGGGTCATTGGTCTCGCGCACTTCCGAGCCATGCCGCGGCCGCTTACCGGCAGTACCGTCGGTTTCCTCGACGATCTCTTCGTCGATCCCGAATTTCGTGGCGGCCGCGTCGCCGACCAACTCATCACCGCACTAGCCGAACTCGGACGGCAGCGCGGATGGACGCTGATCCGCTGGCTAACCGCTGACGACAACTACCGTGCTCGCGGCGTCTATGACCGGCTCGCTAAGCGTACGATGTGGATCACCTATCAGATGGATCTGTGACCGGCTGGCGCCGACGAAAAATCGATAAGTGCTCACCGCTATTGCGCAGCAGGCGCGGGATTTCGATGCTAAGGCGGCCCAGCCTTTCCTCGATAAGTCAATCGGCGCCGCCTCACTTCCGCTCGTCGTTCTTCTTTGCTCAATGCGGCCCACCACTCACGCTTCCCGATACTCTCGCGGCGCTTCCTTTCTTTTTTCGTGAGCCCAAGCATGCCGAGCCGATTTAATTTAGCGAGGACCGCAGATCGCGAGATGCCCAAGTCGTTAGCAATGGCGCTTGCACGTTGACCGGAGCGCCATTTGACCGTCAGGGCTTTTATTTTTTCATCAGTCCACCTCATGAGGCTGCTCCATAAAAGGCGAGCCTGCGCTGAGGGAGTGGTTTGAGATGCCCGGACTGACCTCGTTTGTTCGCGGCATCGCCTAAAACAGAAGCCCCGACGTCGGAGCGCCGGGGCTTCAAAGGACGTGCTGGAACGCAAAAACACGTCCGTTTCCATGTGCCGCCCTGCCCACATGTATCAGCGTGCTCACCGTCGTATCCATTAGAATATAGCGACGACGCTCAAGCGGCGATAGAGGTTTGTCGAAGAAGGGCCCAGCGTAGTCGATCATTGGCAAAGGGTGTGACATCCCGGCAACACAACCGGAAGCTGGCCCGTTCTTTTGCGATTCCGTATGCGGCGTGTCACTCGCTCGCGTGGAATCTGCAGCAGGGCGCCGACGATGTTGTCACCGCACGCGCGCGCCCTGAAGCGGCGGCAACGCCGTTACGGGGAAAGCTCAATTGATCGCTGCGAGTTCTGGATGGGACGCGGCTATTTCCCGCATCAAACCGTCAACTTCACCGCCATAGCGTCCCCCATGGTTGATGCTTCTTTTGATCGCTATATTTCGATGGCAGGAGGTCGGATCGCATCATCATGGATACTGCCACAAGCAAGATCGCCGTGGTTCGCAGCGGCTCTAGTCATGAGGTTCAAGACGCCTTTCGCGCATTTGTCGAGCGCTGGCGGCCTTCGGCTCGGTTGGTCGGCCTGATCGCGGAAAGTCACGGTCTCTCCGACCGGGCCTGCAGCGCCGGATTCCTGCGCAACATAGCGACCGAAGAGCGATTCTCCATTTTTCAAGATCTTGGGCCGGGTTCGACCGCGTGCCATCTCGATGGAGCAGGTGCACTCAAGGCCGCGGCCGCGGTTCAAAGAGATATCGCTGCCGGATGCGATCTTGTGCTGTTAAGCAAGTTCGGCAAACTTGAGGCGCGAGGCGACGGACTTTTCGGCGCTTTCAAAGCGGCTGTGGACGCGCACGTTCCTCTTTTGACGTCGGTTTCTCCCGCTTGGGAAGAACCGTGGAAGACGCTTAGCAGCCGATCATTTGCTATTCTGCCCGCCGATCCCGATGAAATCAGCACATGGTGGCGGGCAATTCGGCAGACCTCGTCGCAAAAGTCGCACGCTTCGCTCGCAAGAGCGGCCGACTTGCCGCGCGGCAGCGAAGTGACGCGATGATGGATACGCGGCCGAAGGCGATATGAACGCCGCCGGCTGTGGTCATCTTCGACCGATCGGACAATCAGAAGATTAGCACGCGGAGCAGCGTCTCCGCCGCCGTCAAAGCTCTGCGGCGTTTAACCTCTCCTCCGCGGTTCTCCATTGGTAACTCGGGCACACACTTGTGCGTACTACACAGCTTCAGAACGCAGCACTAATTTTGCCTAGGCCGCTGACAATGGAGGTCTAGAAATGACCAAGGTTCTCATCCTCTACTATTCCGCGTACGGTCACATGGAGCGCATGGCTGAGGCTGTTGCGGAAGGCGTAAGAGACGCCGGCGCCGAAGCCCACATCAAACGGGTGCCGGAATTGGTCCCGGAAGCGGTGGCCAAGCAATCCGGCTTTAAGCTCGATCAGAAAGCGCCGATTGCGACAATAGCGGAGTTGGCCGATTACGACGCGATCATTTTTGGGTCCGGGACTAGGTTCGGAGTTTTCACCTCGCAGATGCGCAATTTTCTCGATCAAACCGGACCGTTGTGGATGAAAGGCGCGCTGGTCGGCAAGGTAGGCTCGGTGTTTACCGGATCAGGGACGCAACATGGTGGGCAGGAATCTACCATTCTCTCGACGATTCCTACGCTGCTCCATCAAGGCATGGTCGTGGTCGGGCTGCCGTACTCATTTCAAGGGCAGAGCACAATGGATGAGATCAGCGGCTGTTCGCCTTACGGCGCATCCACGATCACCAAGCCTGACGGCAGCCGCATGCCTTCGGAGAACGAACTCGCGGGCGCGCGCTTTCAAGGCCGCCACGTCGCGCAGATCGCCGGCAAACTCGCAGCATGATCTGAAGTTCTGCGCACCAATTAGGCCTCAGCGCAGCGGGCGCAGTCTTTACGTCCGCCTGGTGCGAGCTCGGCCGTGTAGACGCGGCCGAGCAGGCGCTGTTCCCCGCCGGCGCCGATTGAGTCACTCGCCGAGATACGCGGCCTTCACCTTTTCGTCCTTGGCCAGCGCCGCGGCGGTGTCGGCGCCGACAATATGCCCGTTGTCGAGCAGATAGCCGCGATCGGCGATGGCCAGACTCTGCTTGGCATTCTGCTCCACCAAGAAAATCCCGACGCCGGCTTCCTTGATCCGCGCCAGCGTGCGGAACAGTTCGCTGCACAAAAGCGGCGCCAGCCCGAGCGAAGGCTCGTCGAGCAACAGGATGGTCGGAGCCGACATCATGGCCCGCCCGATCGCCACCATCTGCCGTTCGCCGCCGCTCATGGTGCGCACCAGCTGCTTCGGGCCGTTCCTTGAGCTTGGGAAAGAGGGTCAATACGCGCTCGAGATTTTCGCTCTCGCGCGGCCGCGCGCGCGCCGGATGGGCGCCGAGGATCAGATTTTCGCGCACCGTGAGGTCGGCGAAAATCCCGCGGTCCTCGGGGACGAGCGCAATCCCGGTCTCGACGATTTCGTGCGGCGGCCGGTGCGTGATGTCGGTGCCGTCCATGTGCACCGAGCTGCCGGCCATCTTGCGCGTCTGCCCGGCAACCGCGCGCAAAAACGTGCTTTTGCCCGCCCCGTTGGCGCCGAGCATGACCACGATTTCGCCCTTCGACACCGAGACCGACACATTCTCCAAGGCGCGATGGCGGCCGTAAAATACCGAGACGTCGCGGGTCTCAAGCATCGGCGTCTCCAAGATAGGCGCTGATGACCCCGTGATCGGCCAACACCTCGGCGGGCGTTCCTTCGGCAATCTTGGCGCCGCTGTTCATGACGATGCAGCGGCCGCAGAGGCTGCGGATCGCATGCATGACGTGCTCGACAATAATGATTGTGCAGCCTTCGGCGCGCAGCTGTTCGATCAGTTTTATCCCGATTTTCAGCTCGGTCGGATTAAGCCCGGCGAGCCATTCGTCGAGGAGGAGGACGCGCGGATCCGATGCGAGTGCGCGGGCGAGCTCGACGCGCTTCTGATCGATGTAAGTGAGCGACGATATCGGCGCATTGCCGGCGTTCGGCAAGCCGACGCGCCGAAGGAGCGCATGGGCGTAATCGTCGAGCTCAGTTCCCCAGCGGCGCGCATGGCCAAACACCCCGCCGGAGGCGACGTTTTCGAGAACGGTCATGGCCGGCAACATGCGCACCAATTGAAAGGTGCGGGCCACCCCCTTGTTGGCGACACGGCTCGCACCGATACCGTTAATCGCCTCGCCGTAAAGCCTGATTTCGCCCGAGCTTGGTTTAAGCGCGCCGGAGATCAGGTTCATCATCGTGGTTTTGCCGGAGCCGTTCGGCCCGATCAGTCCCAAGACTTCCTTCTCGCGGAGCGTGAAGGTCATTTTGTCGACCGCGACCAGACCGCCGAACTGCTTGCTGACGGCGGTTGCCGACAAGGCTTCGCCGGTGACGACCTCAAGCATTG
Organism: uncultured Alphaproteobacteria bacterium; assembly: GCA_963835195.1. GTDB lineage: Bacteria > Pseudomonadota > Alphaproteobacteria > Rhizobiales > Xanthobacteraceae > BOG-931. The sequence goes on along the minus strand of CAWIEY010000008.1, from coordinate 434,616 downwards.
CGATTCTTGCCCCGCTGCAACAGGTTGCGGAACGGATCGAAGAGGCGCTGCGCCGCGCCCGGCGCCTTGTCACCCGCTCCGCCGCCGCGGAGCCATGCGCTCTCAACCAAGCCGGTGAAGCCGTTGGGAATGACGTAAACGATCAGCAGAAAACACACGCCAAGGAGCAACGTGGTCTGCGAGGGAAACTCGATCGAGATCAGCTCCCACACGAGCACAAAGGGGATGACGCCCAAAAGCGGACCCCAGAGGCGGTGCGTCCCGCCAAGCAGCGCCATGATCACCACCTGGAACGATAGGTACGGGTTGAAGGCGACCCCCGGCTCCACATAGCCCCAGCGCGGCGCAACGACCGCGCCGATGATGGATGCGAAAGTGCTGGAAATGATGAACAGCACCAGCTTGGCGCGCGCGGTGTTGATGCCGCAGTGGACGGCAACGACCTCGTCGTTGCCGATGATGCGCAGCGCAAAGCCGAGCCGTGAGCGGCCGATCCACCAGCCGACCAGATAGATGACCGCGGTGAGCAGCAAAAGCTCCCAATAGTACATCGGCTCGCTGCGATCGATGGTGACGTAAAGGCCGCTCATCGTCCCGAAGACGTGCTGACCCCAGGTCATGAATTGGCGAATGAGCTCGGCCAGACCGAGCGTGAAAATGACGAAATAAACCCCGGACACGCGCAACGTCGCCAGCCCGACGATTGCGGCGACCGCCGCGCCGGCGACGCCGGAGGCGATGATCAGGACCGGATAGGGCACAAGATCGATGCCCCCCGCCGTCACGTACATGCCGATGCCGAAGAACGCCGCCGTCGACAGCGCGATGTAATTGGTCGGTCCGGAAAACAACAGCCATGACGTGGCAAACGCCGTATACATGACGATCGAGACCATCACTTGCAGCCCATAGCCGCCGAAGATCAGCGGCACAAAGCCGGCGGCGACAAAGAGAATGACGCTTGCCGCGAGAATGCGCCGCTCGCTGGCCGTGATGCCCAACCCCGTGTTGGCCGCCGGCAGTTTTTCGCTGGCGCTCACGCCGTCCGCCTCCCGAACAAGCCCTCCGGCCGAACCAAAAGGACAACCATGAACAGGATGTAGGCCGCGGCCAGCGTGAGCCCCGGATCGATCAACGTCGCCACCGCGGTCTCCGCCAGCCCGAGGATGAAAGCGGCGATAATGGTCCCGCGAATGTCGCCGACCCCGCCGAGAATGACGATGATCAGCGCTTTCAAAGTAAAGACGACGCCATACGATGCGTCGAAGGTCAGATACATGCTGAGCAGCACGCCGCCGGCCGCCGTCACCGCCCCGCCGAGCGCAAAGGCGAGCGCCGAAGCGCGCGCGACGTTGATGGACACAAGCCCGGCCGCCGAGGGATTGACGGAGACCGCGCGCAGCGCCAGCCCGGTTCGCGTCTTGTGCAACCAAATATACAGCGCCGCGCAAATAACCGCCGAGGCGACGAAGGCGACGACGCGGTTGAGCCCATAGCGCTCGCCGAAAATGAAAACCGGCTCCGACAAGTAGGCGTAGTCGGTGTATTGCGCGCCGAAAAAGGCCACCATGATGCCGATGAAAATGAAGCTCAGCCCAAAGGTGGCCAGAATGCTGTCGACCTCGAGCTTGCCTTGGCTTTTGGCGCGGCGCACGAGCGGCAGGATGAGTACGCGGTAGATCGCCCAGTTCAAGGCGAAGGCGAGCGGCACGACAAAGAGCAGCGCCAAGAGCGGGCTCGCTTTCGTCCCCGCGTAAAGCCAGAAGGCGCCGAACGCACCGGCAATCAGAATCTCGCCGTTGGCGAGATTCATGATGCGGGCGACGCCGAACTGCAATTGCAGGCCTATCGCCATCAAGGCATAGGTGCCGCCGAGCAGCAGGCCGATGATGACGATGTCCATGTCCGAATCGCTGATCGATTAGGGAAGCTCAGCGCGGCCTGTTGACAAGGCCAATAGTCAATCCCGCTTAAGTCTCGTCCCCGGCCTTCCCGTGCCGGGGACGATCACCGTGAAGTCGGGGCTGTACGTTTTAGCGAAGCGTCGTCCGTCAGCTTCGCCGCCGTATCGGTTCTCAGCCCCAGCTGGCCTTCAGCTTGACCGGCGCAAACTTGGTGAAACCTTGGCCGGCGACGGCCTCGAAGAAACCGCCCTGCCACTGGCCGACCGTGTACACCTTGTCGAGAATCTGGCCGGGCATTTCGACTTCGCCGACCAGCGTCTTGAATTTGCGATTGCGGAAATGCGCCGCGATTTTCTCGCGATCCAGGGAACCAACGGCTTCGATCGATTGGGCCAAGAGTTGGAGCATCGAGTAATAGAACGGGCTGCCCCAATAGTCGGCATCGACGTTGGTGATTTCCTTGTGCCGCTTGTAGAAGTCGCGGATCTCCGGCGTGTCGTTGACGCCGCCGGCGCCGAGAATGTTTTCAGCACCCGGAGCCGCACCGAAGGCCTGAAAGCCGCAACCCACGGCGCAATAATACGCCTTGACCTTGAGGGCTTCGACCTTAGCGGCCGCCAGAAGGCCGAATGTATCCGGCGGATAGGACCAGGCCACGAAAGCATCGGGATTAGCCGCGCTCGCGGCCTTGATCACCGGCGTGTAGTCCTGGGTGCCCAACGGATATGACTTGTCATAGACGATCTCAAAACCGGCCTTTTTGAACAGCGGCCGGCCGGCATTGGCGAGTTCGATGCCGAAGTCGTCGCCGACATTAACCGCCGCGACCTTGTTGCCGATTTGCCCGGAGTCCTTCAGTTTCTTGAGCACGCCGATTGCGTCGCTGGCGTAGGCGGTGGTCGACGATTGGAACATGAAGAAGCCGGGGTATTTCTTGACGATCGACGGGGCGTGATCGGTAACACAAGCCTGTGTGAGCTGCGGATAGCCGTGTTTGGCGAAGGTCGGCGCAGTGGCGAGATTGAAGCCGGTGGCATACACGCCGCCAATCCAATCGACCTTGTCGACGGTGGCCGCGCGCTCGACCGCTTTGATCGCTTCCGCAGGCTGGGTGCGATCGTCGTACTCGATGATCTCGACTTTACGTTGGCCATCCTTGAGCTTGAGGCCGCCACGCTCGTTCACCTCGTGTGCCCACATCTTGTAAGGCGGGAAATGCGTGATCGCGGCGCCCGGCGCGAGCGGGCCGGTTTTTGCTCCAATCACTGCGACCTTGATCGCACCGGATTCCGCTCTAGCCGCGCGAACAAACGGCGCAGCCAAAGCAGTTGCCGCAGAATATTTGAGAAACTCGCGACGACGCATAAAAATCCTCCCCTGGGTTTTGCGCGCTGACGCCGGAGTTGGCGTCTCCGGTCCTTTCTTGCCTGCAAACATGATAGCGGCATAGATGCGTGTTGCCTAGAGCAAGGCCTTCAGCGCGCCGCGTCCGACAGCGCGCCGCCTGACCAAAAAGATGCCGGACGGGCCGGTCATTTAGCCGGCAAAAGCGGCGACGCTTGCCCACCGGTAGACGTCCCACCGGTTAACCAACAGAAGATTAAATCCGGGGCGCGCGGCTATGCGGACACTGTCTAAAAAATAGTCAGGACGGATAACCCAGGAAGGATGAAGCTTTATCCGCGGTCCGAGACGGGGTGACGAGGCAAGCCCAGATCAGCCGGCGGCGCCCGGATCGAGATTGTATTTTTTGCACATTTTACGCACGATCGCGACGTCCTTTCCGCCGGCGATCAAGCCGACCACCGCGGAAGTCACGCTGCCGCCGGTGACGGTCGCCTCGACGATATAGGCTTGCCAGCCATTGTAAGCCGGATATGGACTCTTGGCGTTGACCATGCCGCAATAATTCACCGAGCCGTCTTGCGGGGCGCTGATCTGCGGCCAGCGGAATTGCGCGGAATTTGGATCTTTGACCGACAGGTCGACGGCGTCGCTGATGACCTTTTTTTCCGGCATCGTCAGTTCGCGCATGCCTCCGCCACCGGCCGCATTTGCGTGCAGTCCAAGCAAACTCTCAGCCGACGACGACGAAGAGGACGAGCCCAAGGGCGACCCGGCGCAGCCGGAAAGGGCGAGCGCGGCCGCAAACATGAGTATGCGACCGAATGCGGAGCCGCGCGGCGGTTGCCGATTGCTTGCAATCTTCATCGAACCATATGCTTCCGTTGATGATGGGTAGGCCGCATCTTAGCCTGCACACCGCCAGACGAACAATCCTGGCGGCATCGCGCCCCTTGCTGTGGCGCCCCCTTAGGCCGAGCAAAAGCGCCGAAATCTCGTCCGCGTCAATCGAAACTTTACGCGTGGCGAAGCCGCGTGCGGCCCTTGACCCGCCACGCATCACAAATCGGCGTCCCGCGCTGGCCGCGTTTGTCGCGATTGGCAACACGCGGTCCGCCAAATGCGCTAACATGCAGATCCGATCGCGCCCTTCGCCAGGGAAAACCGCCATGCCGCGCGTCGTCGGCATCGACCATCTCGTGCTCAGTGTCAGCGATTTTGCGCGCTCGAAGGCCTTCTATGACAAGGTGCTTTCGTTTCTCGGCTTCAAGCGCAAATACGATTACGCGGAAATGACGGGCTGGAGCAACGGCAAGACATTGTTGTGGATCGCCGCCGCCGACGCGCGCGGCGGCAAGCGGCGATATCGCAAAGGCGATGTCGGCTTCCACCATTATGCTTTCGAACTCTCGAGCCGTGCCGACGTTGACGCGCTGGGCGCGTTTCTAAAAGACAACGACATGGTCGTGCTCGATCCACCCGGCGAATATTATGATCGCAATTATTATGCGGTCTATTTCGCCGATCCGGACGGCATGAAACTTGAAGCCATGATTTGGGCGCCGCCCGAAAAGAAAACAAACAAGAAGCGGCGGAAAAAGGGTTAGGTCAGCCGGCGGCGCGCAAGACGAGCGGCACATGCGCGACGACGGTATTGCGGCCGCGCCGCTTGGCGGCATAAAGCGCATGGTCGGCGGCTTCGACCAGATCGGCGGGCGGTTGTTGCTTTTCCGGCACCAGCGATGCGACCCCGACGCTGATGGTCACCAGCCCGCGCGGCGCTTCGGCATGGGCCATGAGCAGCTCTTCGACGGCGCCGCGCACTTTCTCGCCCAATATGACCGCCCGCGCGGTGTCCAACCCCGGTACAAGTAACGCGAATTCCTCACCGCCGTAGCGGGCGACGAGCACCGCGTCGTCCGAAGCGACCTGCGACAATTTCTCGCCGACCGCACGCAAGCAGGCATCGCCGCGGACGTGACCGTATCGGTCGTTGAACAATTTGAAGTGGTCGATGTCGACCATGATCAAGGCGAGCGGCCAACGCGGCACGGCCGCGCGCTCCCACTGGCGTTCAAACTCGCGATCGAATCCGCGCCGGTTGACCAGCCCGGAGAGACCATCAAGGTTGGCGAGTTCTTCCAAGCGCTGATTGGCAATGCGCAGCTCTTCCTCGCGCGCTGCGAGTTTCGCCGCCATGTCATCGAACGCCACGGCGAGGGGTTCGAACTCGGCGATCAAGGGCCGCTGCGCGGCGCGCACTTGCAGCTCGCCGCTGCCGAAACGCGCCGCAATCTGCGCCAATGACCTGATCGGCCGCAGAATAAGATGTTCGCCGCCGAACCAGGCGGCGATCAGCACCAGCACGCCAAGCAGCGCCAATTGCAAATAGGCGTTGCTGATCTCGCGATCGATCTCACTGTGCACGACGGCTTCGTCGAGCCCAACGGCGAGCCGCGCGCGGGTCCACGGCACGCGCACAAAGGCGAAGATCCGGCGCACGCCATCGAAGCCGGCCGCGGTGGTTACGCCCTCGTCCGCGCGCATCATGTCGCGGGCCAGCGCATGATCGGCGAAGTTGCGGCCGATCAGCGTTTTGTCATCCGCCGAGGCGGCAATCAGCGTGCTCTGGCCGTCGACCAGCGCGATCGCGGCGCCCGGGTGTTCCGCCACCGTTGCCGCCAGATTGCCGATCCATTGCAGATTGACCGCGGCCGCTACGATCGCCTCAATCGTGCCGTCGTGCTTGAGAATGGGAACGGTGGCGACCAAAGTCGGCACATCCCGAGCTCGCAGCGTCAGATAATCGCTGAGCAGGAAATCGCGGGCATGTGAGGCATTTTGGAAATAGCGACGATCGGAAACGTCGAGGCCCACCGCACGCGAGTTGGTCGAACACTTGATCCGGCCGTCGAGGCCGATGATGCCGAGAGCGTCGATCCAGGGAACGTTGCTCACCAGACTGCGCAAAGTCTGACTGCAATCCAGGTGTTGCTGTGCAGCCGGGGCATAGAGGCGCGCGACCAGCTGCAAAAGTGCGCGCATCGAGTCGACGACGCTACGCTGCGCTTCGGCGCCGCTGCGCGCCAGATCGAGGACTTGCGTCTGCGCGGCTTGCGCGCGCTCGCCGCGCACCTGCTCCAGCGCGTGAACCCGCTCGAACATCAAGGGCGTGATGGTCAAAAGCGCGACGATGATCAAGCGCGCGCGGATACTGAGCAACGGCTTGCCGCGCTGCGACGGCTTGTGCGATTTTACTTGGAAATCCGCCATGCACACTCCCCGTCCCTTAAGGTCCGCACGGTAGGGGAAGATACGTAAAAGCTGTTTTGGCACCGGCGCTAAAATTTGACGGTTTCGACGAAACGCGATCACGAAAATGGAAAATACGAATGCAGCGGCAGGACTTGCGGCGGTGAACGCGGATATCGCGCGCGCCTGCGCCGACGCCGGCCGCGATCCGGCAACGGTCACTCTCATCGCGATATCGAAGACATTTCCCGCCGACGCCATTGTACCGGTCATTGCCGCCGGCCACCGCGTGTTCGGCGAAAACCGGGTGCAAGAGGCAAAAGCAAAGTGGCCGCTGCTCGTGGCGCGATATGCAGGTCTGCAACTGCACCTCGTCGGCGCGCTGCAGTCGAACAAGGCGCGCGAGGCGGTCGGATTATTTCACGCCATTCATTCGCTCGATCGGGAAAGGTTGGCGGCGGCGCTTGCCAAGGAGATGGTCAGTCAAGGCCGGCGGCCCTTGCTGTTCGTCGAGATCAATACCGGCGCCGAGCCGCAAAAAGCCGGCGTCCGGCCGCAAGATGCCGACGGCTTTGTCGCTCTCTGTCATGATCGCTACGGGCTAACTATCGCGGGCCTCATGTGCATCCCTCCGGCGGAAGAGGCGCCCGCCCCGCATTTTGCGCTGACCGCGCAAATCGCCAAGCGCAACGGACTAAAGCTCCTCTCCATGGGAATGAGCGCGGACTTTCGGACGGCGATCGCCTTCGGCGCGACGCATGTGCGGGTGGGCACGGCCATTTTCGGTGCGCGGCCCGCCCAGGCTGGCCATTAGGGCTAGTTATAAATCGTGATTCTGGTCTTTGGCCCTAATCGCCGGGTTAATCGCAGCAGGTCCGGCAGTCGCAGCGCCACACAGCCCGCGGTGGGGGCAAATCCGGGCCGGGCCACGTGGATGAAGACGGCGCTGCCGCGCCCAGCGATCCGAGGCCTAACGTTATGATCGATCTCAATGAATAGGTCGTAGAGGGCATCCCCCCGCCACAGCCGGTCGCCTGGTTCATTGGCTGACCGCGAGACCGGGCGGTTGTAATTGCGATCGCCGGGCTGTTCACTCCAGGCGGCAGCCCGGGTGATGCGCCGGGCCGGAAGCAGGGTATGCGGGCGGCAGAGCCGGTCCGCCCGCCACCACAATCGCAGCGGACGAAACCGGCCGCGCGGCGTCCCGCCGTCGCCCTCGCGTTTGTTCGCCTTGATGCCGCCCCGGCCCAACGCAACCGGCAGGACCAGCGGACCGGCGCGCAGCAAGCCTTGTGATCTTCGCCCCGGCCGCGGCCGAACCGCAATATTGCGAAGAGACGTCGTGCGCATTCAATTCACCCTGCGGGAAAGCAAATTCCCAACTGCCGCTTGCGCCTGTATCCTGACATGTACTACTTCGCGCCAGTGTGGCGGTTCGGACGTCCGCGTCATTCTTTCCGGTACCTAGTCGCGCGGAGTTCTGAACAAAGCCACGCTGGTTCAATAGGTTGCTGGACATGCAGCAAATCGCATCCGAAGCCGCTTTGCGCCGATTGGAATAGCGTCGCTGACCGATAGGGCAGCTGGGGTCCTTGCTCATGCCGAATACGCGTAAGATTCTCATCGTCGACGACGACCCGGAGTTGCGCGACGCGCTCACCGAGCAACTCTCGTTGCACGAGGAGTTTGAGGCTATCGCGGTTGAGAACGGCAGTAAGGGCGTCCAGGCGGCGAAGACCGGCCAGATCGATCTCGTCATCATGGACGTCGGGCTGCCGGACATCGACGGCCGCGAAGCGGTGCGCATTCTGCGCAAGAACGGCTTCAAGGCGCCGATCATCATGCTGACCGGCCATGACACCGACTCGGACACCATCCTCGGCTTGGAATCGGGCGCCAACGATTATGTCGCGAAACCATTTCGCTTTGCCGTATTGCTGGCGCGCATCCGCGCGCAATTGCGGCAACACGAGGCCAGCGAAGACGCGATTTTCACCATCGGTCCCTACACTTTCCGGCCGAGCTCAAAACTCCTGCTCAGCCCCAAGGGCAACAAGGTGCGGTTGACCGAAAAGGAAACGTCGATCTTGCGCTACTTGTACCGCGCCGGCCAGCGGCCGGTTTCGCGTGAAACCTTGTTGCAGGAAGTGTGGGGCTACAATTCGGGAGTAACCACGCATACGCTGGAGACCCACATCTACCGGTTACGCCAGAAGATCGAGAAGGATGCCGCCACTCCCGCCATCCTGGTCACCGAAGCCGGCGGTTACAAGCTCGTTCCCTAAGCCGCTTCTGTCATGACCATAGAGGACGACATCGCATTTCTGCAGCGCATCCCGATCCTGCGGCCGCTCGGCCCGACGGCGCTGCGGATTTTGGCGATCGGCGCGGAAAGCTCATACCTCGATCCGGGACAGGTTCTGTTCCGGGCGGGCGAGACCGCTGACGGCGGCTACATCGTGCAGCAGGGTTCATTCCGGCTCGATCCGGAAAGGGTCGGCGAGGCCGAGGTGATCGCCGGCCCCGGTACGCTCTTGGGCAAGTCGGCGTTGTTGGCGGAGACGCACCGTCCCGCCACCGCCACGGCGCTGGAAGTCTCGATGGTGCTGCGCATTTCGCGCGGCATGTTCGTGAAGATGCTCGAGGGCTATCCCGACGCCGCCCAGCGCCTGCGCGACCTTATCGCCGCGCGCGCCCACGATTGGGCGCGGGATTTTGAAAACGTGCGCAACGCGCTCGCCCCCGACAGCGAGACGAAATAACAGCCAAATAACACCGTTGTCTGATGGGCTGTGCGCGAGCGGCGCACGCCTTCCCCGAAAAGCGTCAGACTTCGAGCGTCGCCGTCACCGGGACGTGATCCGACGGCCGCGCGGCGCTGCGATATTCCTTGGCGACGGCAATCGCCGAGACGCGGTCGGCCAGCAGGTCCGACGTCCAAATGTGGTCGAGGCGCCGGCCCTTGTTTGCTCGCGCCCAATCGGGTGAGCGATAGCTCCACCAGGTATAAAGCTTCGTCGGCTCCGGCACGAAGCCGCGCACCGCGTCGATCCAGCCGCCGGCCTTTTGCAGGGCCAGAAGCTTCTCGCATTCAATCGGCGTATGCGAGACGACCGAAAGAAGCTGCTTGTGACTCCACACATCGCATTCGAGCGGCGCGACATTGAGGTCGCCGACAATGATCGCGCGCTCCGACGCTGGGACTTTCAGCGTGTCGCTGGCGCGCATTTCGTCGAGGAAGGCGAGCTTGTGCGCAAATTTCGGATTCACCGCGGGATCGGGGACATCGCCGCCCGCCGGCACGTAGAAGTTATGCAGCGTGATCGGATCCCTCAGGCCGGCCCGCGCGCCAAGCACGATGCTGACGTGCCGGCAATCGTTCTTGTCGCAAAAAACCCGGATGGCTTGCGAACTCGAATGCCAGCCGCGAGAGCACGACGACGCCGTGATAGCCCTTCTGGCCGTTGAGCGCGACGTGTTCATAGCCGAGACGGCGAAACCGCTTGATTGGAAAGCTGTCGTCCGGGCATTTGGTTTCCTGCAGGCACAGAATGTCCGGCCGCGCCATTTTGACGAATCTGGCGACGAGATTGATGCGCAAGCGCACCGAATTGATGTTCCACGTGGTGACGGTGATGGGCATGTTCGATCGGGCGGGTGCGCCTTATATGCGAAGAGGAAAGAAGGAACACAACCCCGGCGAACGGGCGTTGTCCGGCATCAACCTCACTGCTCTTTGGCGAGCGCAGCATGCAGCACCCGCAGAAACGGCCGCAGGTTGTGATCATCGGTTCCGGCTTCGCCGGGCTTGAAGCGTGCCGGGCGCTGGCCAAGGCGAAAGTCGACGTGACGCTGGTCGATGCGCTTAATCACCACTGCTTCCAGCCGCTGCTCTATCAGGTGGCAACCGCAGCGTTGTCGCCCGGCGATATTGCCTGGCCGATCCGCGCCATCGTCCGCGACCAGAAAAACGTCCGCGTGATCATGGCGCAGGTGACCGCCATCGATATGTCGGCGCGCCGCGTGCATAGCGCTGAAATCGACTTGACCTACGATTTTCTGGTGCTCGCCACCGGCGCGACCCACTCTTACTTCGGCCATGACGAATGGGCGCACTTCGCGCCGGGGCTCAAGCATATCGCCGACGCGACCGAGATCAGGCGCCGTTTCCTACTCGCCTTCGAACGCGCGGAAGTGGTCGAGGACAAAACCGAGCAGACGAGACTGTTGACTTTCGTGATTGTCGGCGGCGGCGCCACCGGCGTGGAAATGGCCGGGGCGATTGCGGAAGTCGCGCGGCAAACATTGCAGCATGATTTCCGCCGCATTGATCCGCGCACCTCGCGTATCGTGCTGATCGAGGCGGGTCCGCGCCTGCTGCCGACTTTTCCCGAAGCGCTATCGGACTATGCGCGGCGCGCGCTGCAAGCCATGGGCGTCGAAGTCGAGCTCAACAGCAAAGTCACCGGCTGCGACGCAAAAGGCGTGACCCTGGATGGCCGCGGCATCGAGGCCGCAACCGTGGTCTGGGCCGCGGGCGTCGTCGCCGCACCGGCCGCCAAGCTGATCGACGCGCCACACGATGGCGCCGGCCGCATTCGCGTGAATCCGGACCTGAGCGTTCCCGGACACGCAAATGTCTTCGCCGTCGGCGATATCGCTCTGGTGCTGCAGCCAAGCGGCCGGCCGGTGCCGGGAATCGCCTCGGCGGCGAAACAAATGGGACGCTATGCCGGCCGCGTCATCGCCGCGCAAGCCGATGGGCTACCGGCGCCCGCGCCGTTTGCTTATCGGCATCTGGGCGAACTCGCCACCATTGGCCGCAAGTCGGCGGTGGTGAAGCTCGGCGCCTTCCAGCTCACCGGATTGTTGGGCTGGCTGTTCTGGGGCGCGGTCCACATCTACTTTTTGATCGGCTTGCGCAATCGCTTCGTGGTCGCGCTCAATTGGCTGTGGAGCTATCTGACGTTCCAGCGCGGCGCGCGGCTGATCGGCATGGCGCCGCGCTAAGTGCGCGGTAAGTGGAAGGCGCGCTACTTCAAATTGCTGGTGTAGTTGATGACGAAAAAATTCGGGTCCGGCTTTTTCGTCGTGTCGATATTGTAGACGGCGACGGTGGTATCGAGCCCCTGCGGATCGGTCACCGTCCATTGCTTGAGCGCAACGGTTTTGGCGTCAAACATCATCATCAGCTTGCTGGTGCCGATCATCACCTGCAACTCCTCGACGACCACCGTTATGAACGTATCGTCGGCGGAGACGCTGACCACGTCGGTATCGCGCAGAAGATCGATGCGATCCGCGAGCAAATAGCGGAGCGGCGTCTGCGACAGCGGATAATTATCCGAGGTTTCCAGCGAGCGGTCGCGGACCACGACCGCGGAGCCGTCGGCGATGATGTCGATCGGGCTGGGTGGCTTGTATTGAAAGCGGACCTTGCCCGGCTTTTGGATGGCGAACGTGCCTTCGACACGGCGGCCATCGGGGCCGATCTGCACGAAATTGCCCACCATGGTCTGCACGCTGGACAAATAGGCGCTGACCTTGTCGAGCAGCTTGCGCTGCTTGGCATCGAACGCGGTGGCCTTGTTCGGGTTTGCCGGCTTGCCGAAGGAAAACGAGAACGGAAAGAAATTCTTCGTACCGGTCGCCGCCGGAGCCGGCGCGGCGGCGGCGGGCGCGGCGGCAGAAGCCGCACCAGGCTGCGCTGCGGCGCCGGCCTTGGTATGCGGCGCCGGCGTCGGCAGCGGCACCTCTTCGGCCATTGCGGCTGGCGCAAAGACCATGACACAAAAGATGGCCAGCAAACTCGCCCTCGCCCCCCAGTGCGCCATCAACCCCGCTCCCGTTGGCCCGCGTCGGTCGTGACCGGGCATAGACCGCTAACTGCGCGATATGGCGAATTCGCGGCTAGTTCTTGGCTTAGGCGTCCCGCTTGTGATTCTCAATAGGGATCGTCTTCGGCCGCTTCGACCAGAATCTCGCGCTTGCCGGCGTGATTGGGCTGGCCGACAATTCCTTCCTTTTCCATGCGCTCCATGAGCGAAGCGGCGCGGTTATATCCGATCTGCAGCCGGCGCTGGATGTAGCTGGTCGAGGCTTTGCGGTCGCGGGTGACGACCTGCACGGCTTGCGCATAGAGGTCGCCCCCTTCGGAGGCTCCCATCGCGGTCGCGTCAAACACCGCCTGGTCCTCGCCGCCCTCAGCGTTGTCGGCGGTGACCGCTTCGAGATATTCCGGAGCGCCTTGCGATTTCAAATGGCGGACGACTTTTTCGACTTCGCCGTCGGCCACAAACGGTCCATGCACGCGGCTGATGCGGCCGCCGCCGGCCATGTAGAGCATGTCGCCTTGGCCGAGCAGTTGCTCGGCGCCCTGCTCGCCGAGAATGGTGCGGCTGTCGATCTTCGACGTGACCTGAAAGGAAATGCGGGTCGGAAAATTCGCCTTGATGGTGCCGGTAATGACGTCGACCGACGGCCGTTGCGTCGCCAGGATGACATGCAGTCCGGCAGCGCGCGCCATTTGCGCCAGCCGTTGCACCGCGCCTTCAATGTCTTTGCCGGCGACCATCATCAGGTCGGCCATTTCGTCGACGATGACGACGATGTAGGGAAGCGGCTCGAGATCGAGCTCCTCTTTTTCATAGACCGCTTCGCCGGTCTCACGATCATAGCCGGTGTGCACGGTGCGGGTAAGTTTTTCCCCCTTGCCGCACGCTTCGACGACGCGCGCGTTGTAACCGTCGATGTTGCGCACGCCGAGCTTCGACATCTTTTTGTAGCGCTCCTCCATCTCGCGCACCGCCCACTTGAGCGCGACGACCGCTTTCTTCGGATCGGTCACCACCGGAGTCAGCAGATGCGGGATGCCGTCGTAGACCGAGAGCTCCAGCATTTTGGGGTCGACCATGATCAGCCGGCACTGGTCCGGGCGGAGCCGATAGACCAGGCTGAGAATCATGGTGTTGATGGCGACCGACTTGCCGGAACCGGTGGTACCGGCGATGAGCAGGTGCGGCATGCGCGAAAGATCGACCAGCACCGCCTCGCCGCCAATCGACTTGCCGAGGCAGAGCGGCAGGCGCGCCGCCGTCTCCGAGTAATCGCGCGAAGCGAGCAGCTCGCGCAGATACACTTTTTCCCGGGTCGGATTGGGCAGCTCGATGCCGATGGCGTTGCGCCCGGAGACCACCGCGACGCGGGCGGACAATGCGCTCATGGAACGGGCGATGTCGTCGGCCAGACTAATGACGCGCGACGATTTGATGCCCGGCGCCGGTTCGAGCTCGTAGAGCGTGACGACCGGACCCGGCCGGGCATTGATGATTTCGCCGCGCACGCCGAAATCGGACAACACGCCTTCGAGCGCGGTGGCGTTTTCCCGAATAAGCTCCTCGCTCAGTGTCGCCCGCTCGCTGGCGCGCGGCGCCGCGAGATGATTGAGCGAGGGCAGTTGATAGCCGCTCGCGGAGCGGCGCGCCGGACGCGCCGGGGATTTCGGTTTGCGCGCGGGCTGCGCAATCTCCAACTCGTTCGGCTCAAATTCGGTCTCGTCTTCATTGTCGTCGCCGCTTTCACCGCGGGCGAAGCGCGGCTCGATCCGGCGCGACGGCGGCGCATCATCGCGGACGGCGGCGCGCGGCGGCGGCGAGCCGCGAAGCATTCGTCCAATACGCGAGCGCAAGCTGAGCATGGCATGCATCAGCCGGCCGAGCGAAATTCCGGCTTTTTCCTCGTCGGCCGCCGCGTCTTCCTCGTCGTCGACCGCTTCCTCAACTTCGTCGTCGGTATCGTTGTCTTCGTATTCGTCCTCTTCCTCCTCGTAGCGGTCCTCGTCTTCGTCCGCCGCAGCCGAGCCGCGCCAAATCAGTCCCGCTGCACCGGCAAAGGCAAGGAGCGCGGCGAAACCGAATATTGTGGCGAGCAGAAAGCCGCTCGGCGCATGCGCCGAATGCAACAGCATCGCCGGCAGGCGCAATACGGCGTCGCCCACCACGCCGCCGAGACCGCATGGCAGCGGCCAGCGGCCGCCGCGCGGCAAAGACGATGCGAACGCCGCCGCAAACACCGCGCCGAACACCCAAAAGAGGATACGCACGCGCCTGCGGGTCAGCGGGCGATGCCCGAGCAGCCGGTAACCCCAAACTGAAAGCGGCAAGATCAGCGCTAGCGACCCAAGGCCGAGCAGTTGCATCACCAAATCGGCGGCAATGGCGCCCGGACGGCCGAGAAGGTTGTGCACGGACGCGTCGGTCGCATGGCTCAGTGACGGATCGTTCACCGACCAGCTGGCGAGCGCGAGCGCCGTCATGACCGCGAGCGCGAGGAGGACGATGCCGCCAACTTCACGCAGCCGCCGCCGCAGCACGGCGCCGATTTGGCCGGAGAGAAAGGCCATTCCATCAAGGCTGCGTTCGATCGTCGACATGCCGCGTTCGCTAGTTCTTCATTTCGGGCATGATCTTTTCCGAAAACCGGTATCCACTTTTCGGGATCATGCTTTTTAGTTGGCGCATGATCTTTTCCGAAAACCGGTATCCACTTTTCGGGATCATGCGCTAGCCCAGCACTGCGACGAGGCGATGCAGCCCCTCCGCAGTGATCTCCTTGTTCTGCACCATGGCGACGCGGATGTAGTCGGCGCCGGGATTGCTGCCGTCCGCTTGTTCGCGCGCCAGATAGCGGCCGGGCACGACGCGCACGCCGGCCTCGCGCCACAATGAAAGCGCCGCGGCTTCACTGCCGCCCTGCGCGGCAACGTCGAGCCAGAGGAAAAATCCGCCCGCCGGCCGCCGATAGCCGTAGCGGTCGCCGATGATCTGATCGGCGAGATCGAATTTCTCGCGGTAGAGGCTGCGGTTGGCCTCGACGTGCGTTTCGTCGCCGTAGGCGGCGATGGCGACGTGCTGCATCGGCATCGGCACTTGCGGCGCCGCGACGTTGCGCAGCTCAAGATACGCGGCGAGAAAGCGCCGGTCGCCGGCGGCAAAACCGACGCGCAGCCCCGGTAGGCTGGAGCGTTTGGACAGCGAGTGAAAGACGACGGCATTGGCGAAATCAGGCGCCGCCGCCTGCAGCATGCCCGGCGGCGGCCGCTCGCTGTAAATTTCGCAATAACATTCGTCGCAGAACACCAGGAATCCGAAGCGGCGGGCCAGCGCCGAAAGCCGCGAGAGATAGGCGCGGTCGGCCACCGCGCCTTGCGGATTCGACGGCGAGGCGAGGTAGCACGCCACCGTGCGCGCCAGGAGTTCTTCGCTGAGCGCATCGAGATCGGGCAGAAAGCCGGTGGCCGAAGTCGCCGGCAAATAGACCGGCTCGCACTCGGCGGCGATCGCGCCGGCGGCGTAGGCGGCGTAAAACGGATTGGGAATGAGAATGGCCGGCCGGCCGGCGCGCGGCTTGACCCATTGTTTGGCGGCAAGCGCGGCAAGAAAGAGTCCCTCCCGCGTGCCGCTCAAGACCAGCACTTCGGTCGCCAGATCGACCGGGCGTTCGAGCGCGTAGCGGCGATTAAGCCATTTGCCGACCGCTTCAGAGAACGCGTCCAGTCCCTTGTTCATGGGATAGCGGCCGAATTCGCCGACATGAGCGGCGACCGTCGGTCCGACGAAATCCGGAATCGGGTGCTGCGGCTCGCCCACCGCCATGCTGATCGCGGGCTTGCCGGGCGCGACGTCGGCCAAAAGCTCGCGCAGCCGCACGAACGGCGAGCGGGCATCGGCCGCGCGAGCGGGCGGGGAAAAATCCTGGCGGGTCATCCTGTACATCAATCAACAGCGGGGCCGCCCGCCGCAACAGCGACCTCGATAGCATAGGTGCGGCGAGGTTAAGGCCCGATTAACCATCGTTATCGCCCCGCGCGTTCGCCAGGCCCGCCAGGTGGGCGGGAGAGCGACGTACGCGCCTTGGAGGCGAAACGGGTGTATTGTTTTCCCATAAGAAGCGTCAGCTTTTTCGCGGAGCGAGCCCAAGAAAAATGCCTTACGCCTCTGCACGCTCGATCGGACGCCGCAGGCTCCTTCGCGGCAGCCTCGCTTGGGGCGCGGCCGCAATTGCCGCGCCTTTCCCCATTCGTGCGCGCGGCGAAGAGCCGGTCAAATTGGGGATGGTCGAGCCGCTGACCGGTGTTTATGCGAAGCTCGCCCAGGGCGAAGTCGACGGTGCGCAGCTCGCGCTTGAGGAAGTCAACCGGAGCGGCGGCATTCTTGGTCGAGAAGTCCGGCTTTTGGTCGAGGATTCCGGTAACGACCCTGACACCGGTGTTGTCAAAACCCAGACGCTGATCGATCGCGATCAAGCCCATTTCATTCTCGGCAACGTCAACTCTGCGGTCGCACTGGCTATGGCGCGGATCACGAATGAGAAGCGCAAGCTGCACGTCGTCACCGGCGGACACACCGACGAAATCACCGGATCGCGATGCCGCTGGAACGTCTTCCGCATCTGCAAATCGGCGGCCATGGAAGCCAACGCGATTGCCGATACGCTGATCGAGAAGTTCGGCAAGAAATGGTACTTTCTCACGCCGGATTACGCCTACGGATACGCCCTGCAGGCGGCATTCGAACAAAAGCTTCGCCAGCATGGCGGCGAGTGGGGCGGCGATCTTATTCCGCTCGGCACCGTCGACTACTCCCGGTTCCTGCTCAATGCGAAAGCATTTCGTCCGAATGTGCTGATCGACATCATGGGCGGCGACGATCAGTCGCGCAGCCTGGAGCAGATCGTGCAGTTCGGCATGACCCAGGACATGGCTGTTGGCGGCGCGCTTTTCGAACTGGAGAGCATCCTGAGCGTGTCCGACGCCGCGCGGATCGGATGGTGGACGATGGAATGGTGGTGGAAGCAGCCGGATGTTCCGCAAGTCAAAGCGTTCGAGGGCACCGTCCGCAAGCGGAGCGGGCGGGCGGCAAGCGCGCGAGACTGGTTCGGTTACGCCGCCGTCCGCGTGCTCGCGGCCGTCGCCAACCAAGAAAAATCGCTCGATCCGGTCACACTGGCGCGGGCACTTCAAGGACTTACGCTTTCGCCCGACATCGCACTTTCACCCGGACGAACTTTCTTCCGCAAGACCGATCACCAGCTCATGAGCCCGATACTCGTCGGCGAGGTGCATCCGCCGCGCGGCGATCCATTTGACGTCTTCACAGTGCGCGCCGTCGTCGGAGGCGAGCAGGCCGCCGGCCCCGCTAATACCAGCCAATGCCGGCTCTCGTTTCCCAGCTAGCGACCGGCGCTCAACTCACGACAGCTGCGCCGGCGGGCCCTGCCGGATTTTGACCTTTTGGCCGTCGTTCAGGTTCACCGCGGGATTGAGGATCACCTCGTCGCCTTCCTTGACACCCTCAGTAACCTCCACGGTGATTCCAAAATCGCGCGCCACGGTGATCTTGTGGAATCGCGCCACGCCATTTTCCACGACGACTACGCTAAGTCCGGCGCCGTTGAAGACGACGGCGTCTGACGGAACGATCAGCGAAGGCGTCTTGCGCGGGATCTTCAGCTCGACGTTGCAATAGAGCCCCGGCGACAGCGCGTGGTCGGGATTGGGCACGTCGATCTCGGTCAACAGCGTCCGCGTACCCGGCTGAAGTGCATCGGCAATGCGCGTCACCGTCCCGGGAAAGTCGCGGCCGGGAATTTCCGGCACCCTCACCACAGCTTGCACTCCCGGCGTGACGCCCAAGGCCTCGTCCTGCGGCACATAGAGTTGGATGCGAAGGACATCGCTGCGCATCAGCGTGAACAGGAACGTGCCGCTGGCCGCATCGGCCTGCACCAGGCTACCGACGTCGATATTGCGCTGGGTAATGACGCCTTCGAACGGAGCCACCACGCTTTGATAATCTTTCTGCTGATTGAGGACTTTCAGCTGCGCTTGCTGGGCAACGACGTTCGCCTGGGCAACCGCGACAGCGGCTTCCCGCGCTTCCAGGCCCAGTCGATCGGTGTCGCCTTGCTGCTTGGTGACCCAGCCCTCACCGACCAGTGGCTTGTCGCGGTCCCAGGTCACTTTCGCAAGGTCGCGATTGGCTTTCGCCTGCAGCAGCGTAGCCTGCAATTGCGCCAGCGTTCCCTCCGCCTGCGCAATCTGATGCTCTACCTCCGGAGCCGTGATCTCGACGAGCAGGTCGCCGGTCTTGACCCGGCTGCCGATGTCGACGTTGCGCTTGGAAATATAACCGCTGGCGCGGGCGTAGATGTTCGCCTGCGCGAATGCCTCGGTGGTACCCGGCCAGGTGACCGATATGGTGCTGCCGCTCGCCCGCACCGGCGCCACGCGCACGCTCGGCACGGAATCCCGGCGCTGCTCGGCGGCAGACATTACTTGTGCGTGCAGCGAATAGTGCCGCCAGAAGCCGATTGCCAGCGCTCCCAGCAGTAGCACGCCGACGCCGATGGCGAAGAAGCGGCCGCCGTGACCGGCGCCCGCTTCGGACGCGGCGGTTTCTGGTTTGCGGACCTCGCGCACTTCCGCCGGCGCCTCGCCCGCGGCCTCTGATGTTCGAGATTCCTCAGCCTTGCTCATATTGGCTCCTCCTCGAACACGCCGTGGGCGGGCTTATTGTCGTTGCCCTTGCGCAGCCAGGCGAACAAATAAGGGACCACCAGCAACGTGGTCGGCGTGGCGAACAATAAGCCGCCAATCACGGCCCGCGCCAGAGCCGCGTTCTGTTCCTCGCCGGGCCCGCCGATAGCCATCGGGATCATACCGACGATCATCGCGGCGGCGGTCATCAGCACCGGACGGATACGGGTGCGGCCGGCGGAGATCGCCGCCTCGAATGCTGGGATACCTGCGAGTTGCTGCTCGCGCGCGAAGGTCACCAGCAGGATCGAATTCGCTGAAGCTACGCCGATCGCCATGATGGCGCCCATCAGCGACGGCACATTCAACGTCGTATTGGTGACATACAGCATGGTGACGATGCCGCAGAACGTCGCCGGCAACGCCAGAATGACCACCAACGGATCGCCCCAGGTCTGATAATTCACCACCATCAACAAATAAACGAAGACCGCGGCAAACAGGATGCCAATGGCCAGATCGCGAAATGCCGAATTCATGCTTTCGATCTGGCCGGTGACTTCGATCCGGTTGCCCGGCGACATCTGCTTCTGATACTCGGCGACGATCTTTCGGATGTCGCCTGAGAGAGAGCCAAGATCTCGACCTTCGGCATTGGCGAATATCTCATAGACCGGTTGCACGTTGGCCTGGTTGGCGTTGGTCGGGACGGAGTCGCGCTTGAACGTGGCGACGTTGCTGAGCAGCCCGGGCACCGGATTGCGGCCGGCCGCGGTCACCGCGGTAAAAGTGGCGACCGGCGTGTTCTTGAGTTCGTTAAGCGTGTCGACGCGGTATTCGGGCGTCTGCACCGCCAGATAATACGGCGTTCCATTGCTCGGATCGGTCCAGAAATTCGGCGAAACCTGCTCGGACGAGCTCAAGCTGGTATTCAGGTTAAGCGCGATGTTGTTGGCGGTCAGCCCGAACTGCGTGGCGCGCGCGCGATCGATTTGCGCAAAGAATTCCGGAGAATCGACCTCCTGCTGCAGATGCACGTCGGCGAGCCCGGGAACGGCCGTCAGTCGCTGCCGCAGCTCCTTGGCGATGCGCAGATTTTTCGCCCGGTCGTAGCCGACGGTACGCACGTCGATCTGTGCGGGGATGCCGAAGTTCAGTATCTGGGTCACCATGTCGGCGGCCTGGAAGTAGAAGATCAATTCCGGAAACGCCGCCGGCAGCACCTGGCGCAGCTTCTCCACGTAGCTCTGGGTTGGAGCGTGGCCCTCCTTGAGCGCGACCAGAACCACGCCGTCATTGAGACCGGTCGCGGTGCCGTCGCCGAACGCGTAGTTGTAGGAACGCTGCGGCAAGCCGATATTGTCGACGATCAGGTCGCGATCGCGCTCGGGAACGACTTCGCGGATTTTGTCCTCGATCGCCTGGAAGATCTGTTCCGTCTTCTCGATGCGGGTACCGGCGGGCGCCCGGACGTGGAGCTGAATCTGTCCGCCATCGATCAACGGGAAGAAGTCGCGGCCGACGAACACGAACAAAACCCCGCCCAATACCAGCACCGCGGCCGCGCCGACCGGCACGATGGCCCGCCGCGCGAGCAATGTGTGCAGCAGCGCCGTGTAATTGCTGCGCATGTTCTCGAAAGAGCGTTCGAAGCGTTCATGGACCCGGCCAAACCAGCCGCGCCGGCCGCCTTGCTCGCCGTGCTGTTCGCCTTTGAGCAAGAGGCCGATCATGATCGGCGTCAACGTGCGCGAAAAGCCGTATGACGCCAGCATCGCGAACACAACGGCAAAACCCAGCGGAGTGAAGAGATACTTCGCTGGACCGTGGAGGAATACGACCGAGACGAACACGCAGCTGATGGACAGCGTCGAGATGAGCGTCGGCACGGCGATCCCGGCGGCGCCGTGCAGCGTCGCCGCCGGCAGCGGCATGCGTTCTTCGTCCAAGAGCCGATGCGTGTTCTCGATGGTGACAGTTGAGTCGTCGACCAGAATGCCGATGGCCAGCGCCAAACCGCCGAGCGTCATGGTGTTGATGGTCTCGCCGAGAAAATACAGCACCACCAGCGAGCTGAGGATGGAGAGCGGAATCGCGACCATGACCACGACGGTCGAGCGCCACGAGCCGAGAAACAAAAGGATCATCAGCGCAGTCAGACCGGCGGCAATCGCGCCTTCCCGCAGCAGCGCCTGCAGCGCTTGCTTGACGAATACCGACTGATCGAACAACTCCCTGATCTGCATGCCGGAAGGGGCCGCCTGCCGCGCTACCACCAGCGTCTTCTTTACGCCATCGACGACGGCCGTCGTCGATGCGTTGCCGTTTTTGATGACGCTGAGCAGCACCGAGCGATGTCCGGCGATGCGCACGATGTTCTGCTGCACCGCATAGCCGTCGTGGACCTGTCCAACGTCCTTCACGAACACCGTGGCGCCGCCCGCGAACTTGATCGGAATGTTGTTGAGCTCTTCGATGGTCGTCGGCAGTGCGTTAGTGCGGACGGTGAATTGCGTGTCGCCGATCTTGGCGAGGCCCGCCGGCAGCGTCAGGTTTTGGGCGTTGACGGCGTTGACCACGTCCAATGGCGTCAGCCCCTTAGCCTGGAGCTTGAGCGGATCGATGTCGACCATGATCTGGCGGTATTTGCCGCCGGCCGGCGTGGGAAACGTAACGCCGTGAATGGGGGCGAGCTGCTGGCGCAGCCGATAGATGCCGTAGTCGTAAAGCTGCTGTTCATTGAGCGTGTCCGACGACAATCCGATCTGCAGCACCGGAACGCTCGACGCGTTATACTGCACCACGACCGGCGGCTGAATTCCGGCAGGCATCAGCGCGCGGATCGAATTCGTTCCGGCGACGATTTGCGAAATGGCGAGATCGAGATTGACGTCGGGCTGGAAGAACACTTTCTGAACGGAAATGCCGTTGATCGTCTGCGCCTCGATGTCGCGAATGCCGTTCACGCTCGACGACAGCGCATACTGGCTGTAGGTCGTGACCCGCTGCTCCATTTCCGGCGTGCTTAAACCCGTGTACTGCCAGATGATGGTGACGACCGGGATATTGATCTCGGGAAAGATATCGGTCGGCATGGACACAATTGCGGTCGCGCCCAGGAAGACGACGAGCACCGCGAGCACATAGAACGTGTGAGGCAGCCTCAGAGCAAAGCGGACAATGCCCATGCACTCAATCCCGCAAACCCTGCCTGCCGGTTTGGTTTTTGGCCGCCAGGCGGGTCGTTACGCCCCGGTTACGCGAGCTCCTGCCCAGAACTCCTTTAGCTGAGCGCCGTTTGCGCCCATTGGGAGGGTAACTATGCCCTCTTGCGGCAATTAAAAGTACTTCGCCTGCAGATCGACGGTCGATTTGACACCGATGTCGTCGAAATTGGCGGCGAGCCATTTGTCGGCGCGTCTGCGCCCCAGTCCGTGCAGGTGCATCAGAAAACTCCAATCGCCGTTTAATCTGCTCGACCAGTCGAGCTCCCTGATCAGATCCTCGGCTTCGATCAAATGCACGAACCGGCGCGCCAGCGCCGGCAGGTGATTGGTCTCCCCGAGCCTGATCAGGTAGGCGATGGTGCGCATTTCGCGGATGAGCGACACATTGAAGCTGATTTCCTGCATCCGGTTCATGATCGAGGTCGAGGTTTTGGGGACGCCCGGCCGTGCGGCCGGCGTGATGTGCACCATCACGATATCCGGCGCCTTGCACTCATAGAGCAGCGGAAAAATTGCCGGATTGCCGGTAAAGCTGCCGTCCCAGTAACAAGTGCCGTCAATTTCGACGGCTTGCATCATCAACGGCAGGCAGGCCGAAGCCAGCACCCGATCGACGTCAAGTTCCTTGCCGTTGAAGATCTTCACTTTGGCGGTTTCGACGTCGGTCGCACTGATAAACAGCTTGACCGCGGTTTGCTCGCGTACGCGTTTGAAGTCGATCACCTCCGCGAGCATGTCTCTGAGCGGATTGTAGTTGAAAGGATTCATCTGATACGGCGAGGCAAAGTAAGCCAGCAATTCCATGAACACGTAGCCGAACGAGTGTTTAAGGCCGTAACCCGGGCTCGCTTTGTCAAACACAGACGGCTTGAAGATGCCTTGCGAGGATAGCGCGGATATTTTTTGCCAATAATTGCGCAGCGATTTCTTGGCGCCCTCGCGCCCGCCGGCCGCCAGGCCGTCGGCCAGCGCCACCGCATTGACGGCGCCGGCGCTGGTCGCGGTGATGCCGTCAAACCGCAGTCGCGTCTCTTCGAGCAGGCGATCGAGCACGCCCCAGGTGAAAGCGCCGTGGCTGCCGCCGCCCTGAAGGGCGAGGTTGACCACCTTCTCGCCTGCCGGCGGCGTGCTCGCCGTTCCTGCCGGGCTCGCCGATTGATCGTCGCTCATCGGTCCAATAAATCAAAAATTCGCCGCCGGCGCGATACGGTTATCCAGGCGCGGCGGCGACAAACAAAGCCCGCACACGACGTTCCGGCCGCGCGGCCGGTGCATTTTCAAAAATACTTTTCCTCGAGATCGACGGTCGAGACTTTGCCGAGCTGAGCAAAATTGGCGGCCAGCCAGATCTCGGCGCGTTGGCGGCCGACCTCGTAGAGATGGCAGAGAAAATCCCACGAGTTGTTAAGCCGGCTCGATCCCGGAAATTCGCGAATGACGTCTTCCGCCTCGATCACGTGAATGAGCATTTGTTTGCCTTCGACCATTTTGCCCTCAACCAGGCGCTTGTTGATGAAGGCGACGGCGCGCATCTCGCGGATCAGCGCGGCATTAAAGCTGATCTCCTGCATCCGATTCATGATGTCGTACGAGGTGAAGGGAATCTCCAGGCGCTCAGCCGGGGTCAAATGCACCATGACCACGTCACGCGATTGGCATTCATAGACCAACGGAAAGATCGCGGGATTTCCGGAAAAACCGCCGTCCCAGTATACCTCGCCGCCGATTTCGACCGCGTGGGTCAAGAGCGGCAGGCAGGTCGATGCCAGGACGTGGTCGGGGCCGAGCTCGTCGGCCTTGAACACCTTGACTTTGCCGGTGCGCACGTTGGTCGCGCATAAAAACAACTTGAGCGCGGGCTGACGGCGCAGCCGTTCGAAATCGACAATCTCTTCGAGCACAATGCGCAGCGGGCTGTAATTGAGCGGGTTGTAAAGATACGGCGAGGTGAAATAGCTCACCGCATGAAAGCACAGATAACCGGGAGAACGTTCGAGGCCGAAATTTCCGGTCAATTTATCCAGCAACGAGGGTTGCAGCATGCCGTGGGACACCTTGTCCGACATGCGTTTCCAGAACCGCCGGAGCGAATCCCTGGCTTCTTGCCGGCCGCCGGCCGCCAGGCCGTGCGCCAGCACCACCGCGTTGACCGCACCGGCGCTGGATGCGCTGACGCCCTCGAAAGAAATACGCTCCTCTTCCAGCAGCCGATCGAGCACGCCCCAGGTAAAGGCGCCGTGGCTGCCGCCGCCTTGCAGACCCAAATTGACGGTCTTGGTCTTGACCGGCATCGGCGCCGCCTTGGCTTGGCGCGTATCTTGGCGCGTATCTTGGCGCGTATCTTGGCGCGTATCTTGGCGCCTACCTTGGCGCGTATCGATTTTTTGCTCCACGAATTTGCCTCACGGAGAACACACGGAAGCCTGACGGCCCCGCGTCTTCAATACCGGGCCGGGCATGCGGGTTCCCTGCACAACTTGCAAGGCACCCTGGGCTTTGCAGCGGAACCGCGCCGCCGGCCCGGCGTTGCCAAGCTGCAATGCAACGCCAGCTTGATGACATCTCAGAGAAAGAAATCCTGTCAGGCCCGGAGAAGCGCCGCATTGCCGAGGAGCTCTCCATCGGATCCGGCGTTTTCGGCGCGTTATTCATCAGCGGCGCCCTGTTTCTCGGTCTTTTGATCCTGCTCGGCACCGGGGTCATGACGCCCGGCGGACACTTTATGTCGGCAACGCCCGCAACAGCCGCGAACGCAACCCTTTCGCCGCGGGCGGTCGTGGCCATGCGTTTTTACTTTGACACCGGCGCCCACCGGCAAATGTGAGCCAGAACCTCATCCGGAAAAGCCTACCCTCGGACTTGATCCGAGGGTGAAAACCGGTCTTTCCGCTAAGATCGCGCTCCATTCAGCGCGCTAAGCGTGCGCCTGGCGCTGCGGGTCGACAATGCTCTCGAGCTTGCCGAGCACCCGCATGCACGGCAGCACCTGGGCGAGGCTCGAATTGGGCTCGCGCTTGTCTTCGATCGCCGCAATGAATTCGCGATCTTCCAGCTCGATGCCGTCCATGGAGACGTCGACCTTGGACAGATCGATTTTTTGATCCTTGCCGTCGGCGAGATCGTCGTAATAGGCCTTGTAGGTGCCGTTGTCGCAAATGTAGCGGAAGAATGAGCCGATCGGCCCGTCATTGTTGAACGACAACGACAGCGTTAGAATGGACCCCGACGGCACCTTGGCGACGATGCCCATATCCATGGCGATGCCGAGCTGCGGATGAATCGGACCCTGCACCGCGTAGCAATCGGAGATCGTCTCGCCGGTCTGATACTGAAAGAGATCGATGGTGTGCGCCGCGTGATGCCACAATAGATGATCGGTCCAGCTGCGCGGCTGGCCGGCCGCGTTCATATTCTTGCGGCGGAAGAAATAGGTCTGCACGTCCATCTGCTGGATTTTCAGTTCGCCCCCTTTGATGCGCTTGTGCACCCACTGGTGGCTGGGATTGAAACGGCGCACATGGCCGGCCATGGCGACGACGCCGGTTTCCTTGGCGATGCGCACCAGCGCTTCGGCGTCGGCGACACTGTCGGTGATGGGAATTTCGACCAGCACGTGCTTGCCGGCGCGCATCACCTGCTCGCCCTGGCGGAAATGCATCTTGGTCGGCGTGGTGAGGATCACCGCGTCGGCGCGCTTGATGCCCTCGGAAAGTTCGCCGCTGTAGTGCGGAATGCCGTATTTTTTCGCCACCTGGGCGGTCGCGTCCTGATTGCCGCCGACCAAAGACGTGACTTCGGCGTCGGGAATGCGCTTGAGCGCCTCAAGATGTTTTTGGCCGAACGCCCCCTGCCCCGCTACGCAGATTTTCATCATTGACCTCGTTTCCAAATCGTCATGGCCGGGCTTGTCCCGGCCATCCACGTCTTAGTTCCTCGAAAGCTCAAGACGTGGATGCCCGGCACAAGGCCGGGCGTGACGGAAGCTTAGCTGCGAACCCGCTGAACCTTGGCGCGCGCGGCGGCGCGCCGGTGACCGGCCGCCGGCTTGGGCTTGCGCGGCGCCTTTGCCGCCCGCGCGCGGTTGGCAAGAATGATATGGCCCACCGCGGTGTTGGAGGCCGGCACCGTATAGAAGCGATAGACCTCGTCCACTTTGTCGTCGAGCGCGCCGCGCATGATCAGCCACATCACCATCTCGATGCCTTCGGCGCCGGCTTCGCGCATGTAATCGACGTGCGGAATCTTCACCAGCTTTTGCGGGTCCTTGGACAAATTGTCGAGGAACGCCTTATCCCATTTGCTGTTGATCAAGCCGGCGCGCGGACCCGAGATCTGGTGCGACAGCCCGCCGGTGCCGAAGATCACGACCTTGAGGTCCTCCGGATACAATTCCACGGCTTTGCGGATCGCGCGGCCGAGCATGAAGCAGCGATGCCCGGTCGGCGGCGGATACATCACCACGTTCACGGCGAGCGGAATCACCGGGCAGGGCCAGTGCGCATCCTTGCCGACTTTGCCGAACAATAGGTTCATCGGCACCGTCATGCCGTGATCGAC
Source organism: uncultured Alphaproteobacteria bacterium (assembly GCA_963835195.1). Classification (GTDB taxonomy): domain Bacteria; phylum Pseudomonadota; class Alphaproteobacteria; order Rhizobiales; family Xanthobacteraceae; genus BOG-931. The sequence goes on along the minus strand of CAWIEY010000008.1, from coordinate 407,797 downwards.
TTCCATCTTGTTGCAGATGGTGAGATCGAACTCATCGAGGATGACCGACTGCGCGATATGCGAGGCGAGCGCCGGATAGCCTTCGACCACCGGCACCGGCCGCGGTCCCCAGCCCTCGTCGGCCGGCGGAAACTCGGCGGCACAGCCGAGCGCGAAGGTCGGGATCATATCGACCGAGAACGCCGAAGCGTGGTCGTTGTAAACGATGATCGCCACATCCGGCTTGGTGTCGCGCATCCACGCTTGCGACTTTTCAAAGCCCGAGAACACCCGCTTCCAATACGGCTCCTCGGTTTTGCCGTTGTCGATGGCCGCGCCGATGGCGGGCACGTGCGAAGAACCTATACCTGCGACGATTCTGGCCACGGCATCACTTCCGTTTCGCTGACTTGGTTCTGGATTTAGTTTTGGATTTGGCTTTCGGTCCGGCTTTAGCTTTCGCCTTGGTTTTCGATTTGGCGGCGGATTTTTTGGCCCGCGCGCCACCGGCGAGAAACTTCGACGGCGCGCTCTTGCCCGAGCGTGACCGGTTACCCTCGACGGAACGGCCGCCGCCGAGCATCATCTTGGCATAGTCCTCTTGCGTGTTGCCGGTCATGACCGCCGCCAGATGCTGGAACGAATGGCCGTCGGTGGCGCCGAGCTTGGCGGTGAAATAAATATTGCCGCCGAGCTCCAGCATCCGATTGTAATCGCGCTTGAGGATCGCTTCGGTCTGCTCCGGCGTGAGCCGGAATTTCGTCAGGTACGCCGCTTCATCGGCCTTGAAGGCTTTGCGGTTCTCGTCCTTCATCAACGACATGCAGAACATGTTGATGCCGTAGCCCTCACGGGAGCGCTCGGCGTCGAACACGAATGTACCGGGGATGTCGTCGTAGACTTGCGCTTTGCGAGGCATTGAGGTTTCTCCGGGCGCTACTCCGTTTGCACTTCACATATATAGCCCAGCGCAGCTAGGCAACGTAAGCCGTTGCCGCAGCTTCGAAGCCTTCCAAACAGTGAACCATTTGACCGGCGCCGCGCGGCTTTGTGCCGGCCAGCCGAAGCGTCAGACGGAGTCCAGCAAGATCTCGGTCAGCCGGTCCGGCATGTCGAGCATGACGTCGTGGCCGCAGGGCACTTCATAGGTGCGCCATGTCTTGGCGCGTGCGCTGGCCAACCCGGCATCGAAGTACGGATTCGCGTAGGCGGCGGCCCTGATATAGGTCTTTTTGGCGATCCGCTCGCGCGCGCCGGTCAGCGTCAGCTTCTGCAGGAAAGTCTTGATCGGCTGTGGCGTGCATTGCGCATCGACCCAGGCGCGATCCTTGTCGTTCACGTTGAACAGCGCCGCGGCGCGCGGCGGCACGCTCGTCGCTCCCTCCCGCACTTTGGCCAGAAGTCCCTCCCGCATCGGCGCCGGCCAGATGTCGATGACCGATTGGCCGTCTTCCGGCATGAAGGCATCGAGCATCACGAACGAAGCAATCGCCTTTTCCATTTTTTCGGCGACGCCGGAAATCACCATGCCGCCGTAGGAGTGGCCGACCAGGACGACGTTCTTCAACGCCTGCCACTTCATCTCATTGACGATGTCGAGAATGTGCGTGTCGACATCGATTGCGGGCGTCAGCAAGTGCGAGCGCTCGCACAGCCCCGTCAGCGTTGGCGCATAAACGTCATGGCCGTGGCGCCGCAGCATTGCGGCAACGCGCTGCCAACACCAAGCGCCGTGCCAGGCGCCATGTACCAATACGAATGACGCCATGCGTCCCTCCCCCCCAAAAAAGTGGCGCGAGCGCAGGACTGCGATCGGCCTAGCGCCAATAAAGCCGCATCGGATTGTCGACCAACAGCGCCTGCTGCAGCGCCGCCGTGGGCGCGATTTTCGGAATGTAGTCGACCAGCACGCCGTCGTCCGGCGCCATTTTCTTCATGTTGGGATGCGGCCAATCGGTCCCCCAGATCACCCGGTCGGGGAAGCGTTCCACCAAGGCGCGGCCGAACGGCACAACGTCGTCATACGGCGAACCGGCCAGCGTGAAGCGCTCCGGGCAGGTGACCTTGGTGATCCAGGTTGTGTTGGCATCGAGCGCCTTGAGCCAGTTCTGGAAACTCTTGCCGTTGACGCCTTCGCGCACGTTCGGGCAGGCCATGTGGTCGAACACCAGCGGTGTCGGTATCGACTTCAGGAACGGGCCCATCTCGTCGAGATCGGCGTGCTCGAAATAGATATCGACGTGCCAGCCGAGCGGCGCGATACGCTTGGCAATGCGCAGCATGACATCCTTCGGCGTCGAATCGACCAGCCGCTTGATAAAATTGAAACGCACGCCGCGGATGCCGGCGCGGTCGAGCGCCTTGAGCTCGCCGTCGCTGAAATTCTCGTCAACGAAGGCAACGCCCTTGGCGCGGCCGTTCGACGTCACGAGCGCATCGACCAGCGCGCGATTATCGGTGTCGTGGCAGGTCGCCTGCACGATCACGGCCTTGTCGAAGCCCAGGAAATCTTGCAGCGCGAACAGCTTCTCCTTCGGCGCGTCGCACGGCGTGTATTTGCGCTTGGGCGCGAACGGAAACTTTGCCTCCGGCCCGAACACGTGATTGTGCGCGTCCACTGCTCCGGGCGGCGGTTTGAATTTCGGCTTCGATGGATTGGGATCAAACGGGATGTAGGCCGCACTCATTGGCACGCGGAAAGGCTCCTCACTTATTCGTCGTCTTGTCATGGTCCGCGAAGGCGGACCATCCAGTAATCGCCAGCATGGTCGGGGTCTACTTGGTCCTCCGCTTTCGCGGAGGACGACGCGGTTAGATCTTCTCCAGCGCCAGCGAGACGCCTTGGCCGACGCCGACGCACATGGTGGCGAGCGCGCGTTTGCCGCCGCGCGTTTCCAAGCCGTGCACGGCGGTGAGCGCGAGCCGCGCACCCGACATGCCGAGCGGATGGCCGAGCGCAATCGCACCGCCGTGCGGGTTCACGTGCTCGGCGTCCTCGGGCAGGCCGAGCTGGCGCAGGCAGGCGATCCCCTGCGAGGCGAACGCCTCGTTGAGCTCGATCAGATCGAAGTCGCCGATCTTGAGCCCGAGCCGTTCCATCAATTTGCGCGTCGAGGGCACCGGACCTATGCCCATGATGCGCGGCGGCACCGCCGCCGATGCCATGGCGAGCACGCGCGCGCGCGGCTTGAGCCCATGCTCCTTGGCGGCTTCCTCGCTGGCAAGGATGATGGCGGCCGCGCCGTCATTGACGCCCGACGCATTGCCGGCGGTGATGGTGCCGGGATTGCGCACAATCGGCTTGAGCTTTGCCAGATTCTCCAGGGTCGTATCGGGACGCGGATGCTCGTCTTTGTCGACTTTGGTCGGCCCGGCTTTGCCGCCCGGCACGTCCACCGCAACGATTTCCGCAGCGAAGTAGCCGCCGGCCGCGGCCTTGGCGGCGCGCTGCTGCGAGCGCAGCGCAAACGCATCCTGGTCCTGGCGCGCGACCTGAAACTCCTCGGCGACGTTCTCGCCGGTCTCCGGCATTGAAATCGATGCCGTATTGCGCTTTCAGGAGCGGGTTGACGAAACGCCAGCCGATGGTGGTGTCGTAAATTTCCACCTTGCGCGAAAACGCCTCGGCCGCCTTGCCCATGACCAACGGCGCGCGCGTCATGGATTCGACGCCGCCGGCAATGGCAAAATCCATATCGCCGGTGCGGATGGCGCGCGCCGCGTCGCCCACTGCGTTGAGCCCCGAGGCGCACAGCCGGTTGATGGTGAGGCCAGGCACGGTCTCCGGCAGCCCGGCGAGCAGGAGCGCCATGCGCGCGATGTTGCGGTTGTCTTCGCCGGCCTGGTTGGCGCAGCCGAAGAACACTTCATCGAGCCGCGACCAGTCGGTCTGCGGGTTGCGCTCGACGAGCGCGCGGATGGGCGTGGCGGCAAGGTCGTCGGTGCGTACTTTCGCCAGCGCGCCGCCGTAGCGGCCGATCGCAGTGCGTGCAGCGTCGCAGATGAAAACCTCGCGCATGGTTCGCTCCTTGTGCGGCTGGCCTTGCGGCCTGAGAGTTTTAGGGGTGCGTGCCGGAAGGGTCAAACGGCCCTCGGCAACGGGTTTTCACTCCCGACTTGACGGCGTTTGGCGGTAGTGTCAGGCGGATGAGCAACGCCTGATCTGCCCCAAACGGCCGCGGCCCAAGCGGCGGAACCAGCATGTCCGGGACGCCCGCGCAGAAACCTTCGGCACAACCTCGCCCTCCCCTGCGGCCGGTCCGTCTCGGCGCCGCGCAGGTGGTGATCGAACGCCGCAACGACGGCGCCATTCTCATGCGCTCGCCGCTGCCGCTGCCCGCGCACCCGAAAAATCTGACCGAGCGGCTCGCACACTGGGCCAATGCAGCGCCTGACCGCGTCTTCCTCGGCCAACGCCAGGGAACCGGCGCCTGGCGCACGCTGACCTACGAGGAAACGTTCGCGCGGGTGCGCGCGATCGCCGCCGCCCTGCTCGAGCGCGATCTTTCGCCGAAGCGTCCGATTGCGATCCTGTCCGGCAACGATATCGAGCACGCGCTCTTAGGCCTCGCGGCCATGCATGTCGGCATTCCCTATGCGCCAATCTCCGTGCCGTACTCGCTGGTCTCCCGCGACTTTCAGAAACTCAAATTCATTATCGACATGCTGACGCCCGGCCTGGTCTTCGCCGCCAACGGCGCCGCGTTCGCCCGCGCCATCGGCGCGACCGTACCGGCGGATACCGAGGTGGTGGTGACGGCCGATCCGATGCGCGAGCGGCCAACGACACCATTCGCGACCCTAGCGGGACGCCGGCCGACGGCGGCCGTCGATGCGGCTCACGCCAAAGTCGGTCCGGCGACGATCGGAAAAATCCTCTTCACCTCGGGCTCGACCGGACAGCCGAAAGGCGTGATCAACACCCAGTTGATGCTCTGCTGCAATCAGGCGATGGTGCAGAGCGCCTTGCGCTTTGTCGCCGAAGAGCCGCCGGTGCTGCTCGACTGGCTGCCGTGGAATCACACCTTCGGCGGCAATTTCGATTTCGGGCTCGCGCTTTATAACGGCGGCTCGCTCTACATCGACGAAGGCAAGCCGCTGCCCGGGGCCATCGAGGCGACGGTGCGCAATCTCGGCGATATCGCGCCGACGATCTATTTCAACGTGCCGAAGGGCTACGAGATGCTGGTGCCCTATCTGCACAGCAATCGGACGCTGTGCGAGAAGTTCTTCAGCCGGCTGAAGGTGTTGTTCTACGCCGGCGCCGGCTTGCCCCAGCATGTGCGCGATCAACTCGAGCAGCTTGCCGCGCAGGCGACCGGCGAACGCATCATCTTTCTGTCGAGCCTCGGCTCGACGGAAACCGCGCCCGCCGCACTGTTTTGCAGCTGGGAATCGGCGCACGCCGGCAATATCGGCCTGCCGCTGCCCGGCGCGGACCTCAAACTCGTTCCCCGCGAGGGCAAGCTGGAAGCCCGCTTCAAAGGACCGCTGATCACGCCGGGTTATTGGCGCGCGCCGGCCCTGACCGCGGCCGCCTTCGACGAAGAGGGCTATTACAAGATCGGCGACGCGCTGAAATTCGAAGATGCGGACGACTGGACGAAGGGCCTCATTTTCGACGGCCGCATCGCCGAAGACTTCAAGCTCGCAACCGGCACCTGGGTCAGCGTCGGACCGTTACGCACCGCGTTTATTGCGCACTGTGCGCCGCTGGTGCGCGACGTCGTGTTCGCCGGGGCCAACCGCGACGACGTCACCGCCTTGATCATTCCCGACATTGAGGCCTGCCGAAAGCTTGCGACCGACCTCGCGCCCGATGCGTCCGCCGCGACGGTGCTCGGCGACGCGCGCGTGCGCCAAACTTTTGCGCGTTTCCTCGCCGATCTGTCGGCGCCGAGCCGCGGCACATCGGCACGCGTCGGCCGCGCTATTCTGCTGGCCGAGCCGCCGTCACTCGATGTCGGCGAAATAACCGACAAGGGATCGATCAACCAACGCGCAGTGCTGACCCATCGCGCGGCACTGGTCGAACAGCTTTACCTGAACCCGCCGCCGCCGGACGTCATTGTCGCTAGTGTGGCGGTTCAGAAGTCCGCATCATTCTCACCGCGAACGCGTCATGCCGACTTCTGAACCAAAGCCACACGAGAAGAACGATTTGCTAGTGTCCTTTACGATTCCGAAGTTCGCAAACGAGCGTGCCACGCAATGATACGAACTTCGGAATCGGGACACTAGCCGACTATCACCGCCCACAGCCAAAGCGAGTTGATCATGGATATTCGCGGACACTCAGCGCTCGTTACCGGTGGAGGCTCCGGGCTTGGCGCCGCCACAGCGCGCATGCTTGCCGAAGCCGGCGCCAAGGTTGCCATCCTCGACGTCAATGCCAAGGCCGCGGCCGAAGTGGCCATCGACGTCAACGGCATTGCCGTGCATTGCGACGTCGCCGACAGCGCCAGTACCGAAGCCGCAATCGCCAAGGCCGCCGCCGATCACGGGCCGGCGCGCATCTTGGTGAACTGCGCCGGCATCGGCAAAGCCAAACGCATCGTCGGCAAAGAGGGCCCGATGCCGCTTGCCGACTACGAGCAAGTTATTCGCATCAATCTCATCGGCACCTTCAATGCCATGCGGCTTGCGGCCGCCGCGATGCAAGGGCTCCCGGCGCTTGCCGACGGCGAACGCGGGATCATCATCTGCACGGCTTCGGTGGCGGCCTATGAAGGGCAGATCGGTCAGGCCGCCTACGCCTCCTCGAAAGGCGGCGTCGTCGGTCTCGTCATGCCGGCGGCACGCGAATTCGCGCAGTTCGGCGTGCGCGTGAACGCGATCGCGCCCGGCATTTTCTTAACGCCAATGCTCTTGGGCCTGACCCCGCAAGCCCAGGAGAGCTTGGCCGCATCATTGCCGTTCCCCAAGAAACTCGGCGATCCGGCGCAATTCGCCGCGCTGGCGCGGCACATGATCGAAAACAGCTATCTCAATGGAACGGTCGTGCGGCTCGACGCGGCGTTGCGCATGGCACCCCGGTAGTGGACGACAGACGACAGAAGACGGACGACAGAGGACAGATAAGAGCGAGCTGATATAGAACGCACGAAGGTTGGTTGGCACGTCTGGTTTGCATGCCTCATCCGTCGTCCGTCGTCTGTCCTCCGTCGTCCCATCTCATGCTGACAAACACCCGCAAGACACGTATCGAATGGTGCGACTGCGACCCGGCCGGCATCATCTTCTATCCGCGCTACTTCGAGATATTCGATACCTCGACCACCATGCTGTTCGAGCGCGCGCTCGGCATGAACAAGATCGAATATCTCAAGGCCTATGATTTCGCCGGTCATCCGCTGGTGCAGTCGCGCGCGCGCTTTCGCGTGCCGACACGATTCGGCGACGACGTCGCGATCGAAACCAAGCTCGCCGAAATCGGCCGCTCGAGCTTCAAGATCGAACATCGCTTGATGAAGGCGGAGGCGCTGGCGGTGGAAGCCTTCGAGACGCGCGTATGGGTGATCCGCCGCCCGGGCGCCAGGGGCCTGAAATCGCAGCCGATCCCTCCGGAAGTGGTGGCGCGGTTGCAGGCTTGATAGATCAATCGCAAAGGGTGGTTATCGCCCTCCGCCCGATGCTAGAAGACTGACCAAAACAAGGAGAGCCGCTCATGCGTATCGACGCCTACACGCATTTCTTCCCGAAAAAATTTTTCGACAAACTTAACGAGGTGGCCGGCGACTACAAGGACATGGGCAAACGCGTGCGCTCTTTGCCGGCCTTGTACGACGTCGAGGTGCGCAAGAAGATCGTCGACGGCCACAAGGACTATCAGCAAATCTTGTCCTATCCGCAGCCGGCGATCGAAAAATTCGCCAAAAGCGCCGCCGATATCGATGCCCTCTGCCGCATCATCAATGACGGCTTTGCCGAATTGTGCGCCAAAGAGAAGGACCACTTTCCCGGCTGGGTCGCGCAAATCTCGCTTGCCGCGTCGGACGCCGGCGTTGCCGAAGCCGAGCGCGCCATCAAACAGCTCGGCGCGCTCGGCGTGCAAATTCACACCAACGTCGCCGGTAAGCCGCTCGACCGCCCGGAATTTCGGCCGTTCTGGAGCAAAATGAATGAACTCGGCGCGCCGATCTGGCTGCATCCCACGCGCGGCGCCGAAACTCCCGATTACATCGCCGAAGACCGATCGCTCTACGAAATCTGGTGGACCTTCGGTTGGTCCTATGAAACGGCGACCGCCATGGCGCGGCTCGTCTTCGCCAAGGTCATGGACACCTACCCCAACCTGAAAATCATCGCTCATCATTTCGGCGGCATCGTGCCGATGCTCGAGGGCCGGCTTGGCCCCGGCAACGACGCGCTCGGCTCGCGCACGTCCGATACCGACTACGTCGCTTTGCGCAAGAGCCTGAAAAAGCGCGTGTTGGCTTATTTCAAAGAAGATTTCTGGGCCGACACGGCGGTGTTCACCGCCGTTCCCGCGACCAAAGCCGGCATGGAATTCTACCCGCGCGACAAGGTTGTGTTCGCATCCGACTGTCCGTTCGATCCGGAGGGCGGGACCATGTTTCCACGGGAAACCATGCGGATTCTCGATGATCTCGGTCTCTCGAAAACCGATCGGGACAAGATTTATTTCAAGAATCTGGAAGCGGTAACCGGCCGCAAATTGGTCAAGGAGTAAACGCAGAAAGCGGGCATCCGGCGGGCGGCGAATAGCGGTAGAGGAGCTGAACTCATGTTGCGTAAATGGCAGATTGCGGGCGCACTGCTTGGGCTGTTGCTGACGGCCTCAATTGCATCTGCGCAAGAAGCTTCGCCGCTTTCAGCCGCGGATTTCAAAAAGCTCGTCGGCTACATTGACACCATCGGAGTAAAGCAGAACTTCGCACCGCCGATGGCGCGAAATCTTGGACTGTCAAAGGATAAAAAGCAGGACCTGCCGGTTGTCAGCGTGGCGACGAACGACCACAAAGTCTACTTCTGCCGCAGCGGCCTGGATGCCAACGACTACCTCATCTGGGTGATCGGCGCCGACAAAAAATCATCCTCGATCTTTGTTACTCATCAAGATCTCAAATTGGCGCGCGCGCTCTACATGCGCGCCGACGCAATCCCGCAATTACAGAACGTCGATGACGACGAAGTCCTGACCGAATATAAACGCGCGCTGGCGGCGCTGTCGCAGGATCTCCGGAAAACCGAGAGCCACTAGAGAGTCCAGGGTCGCTCCTGGCTTGTTTTCCAAACCGGCACCCTCATATGGTTTTCCGATGACATTGTCCGCGGCTCAATCGGATGCAAAAGGCGAAATTACCCACGAACTTTTTCGCCGGGTGATGGCGTCGTTCGTCACCGGTGTGACGGTCGTGACGACAGAGGTGCGCGGCGAGATTCGCGGTATGACCGCGAACGCCTTCATGTCCGGCTCGCTTGAACCGCCGCTGTGCGTCATCTCGGTCGCCACGACGGCGCGCATGCATGCATTTTTGCTTGAAGCCGGCCACTTCGGCATCAGCATTTTGGCGCGCGGACAGGAGTCGCTGATCGGCCACTTTGCCGGGCGGCCGGTCGAAGCCCTCGACGTCAAATATGAATATGCCGGCGACACGCCGCTGCTCGCCAATGCCAACGCCACCCTCGCGGCCAAAGTGATTGCCCGGCATCCGTGCGGCGATCATTCCCTGTTCGTCGGGCATATTTTCTCCCTGCAGCACACGACCGGTTTGGGTCCAATCGTGCTGCATGTCGGCCGCTTGGCTTCTTTGGTCCACTCGCACGAGCAGACGATTTGGCCGACGCTTGATTTCTGGTGAGCACGGCGCTGGAAGGTCTTTTTTGAAAGGCCGCAGCGGAATTTTCCCCGCGATCGAATCAGCGAAAGTCAGACTAATTGGGTGGGCCCCACCGGCCGGGTAACGCGTGAGTGGGATCGCCGGCCTTGTATCTGCCCACGCCCTTAACGCCCCCTGAATAACTCCTTGTTACCGCTAATATTTTTGGTAAATTTCAACTTACCCGGTTGCGTTATTTTCGTGGCATTTTTGCAACTACCCGTGCAGAAATGACATTTCCCCCTGCCGCGAAGCCGGCAAAGCATTGCTTTCTCCTGCCGTTTGCAAGACGCTGCCGCGAGTTGGCAGGTCGTGCCGACGAGTCAAGCCGTGCGGAAAATCGCCGCAGGGTCTTGGGGACAAAACCTTCGGAGGGGCAGATGACCCGACTTAGATCGCTAGCGTTAGGAGGAGCGGCGGCGGCGCTGATCATGGCCGGCGCCACCAGCAAGAGCTTCGCCATCGAACCCGGTACCTTCCAGTACCTGGCCGGCGGCACCATCGGCATTCCCAGCGGCGCAGCCGCACCACCCGGGCTCTACACCGGCGTGACCTTTTGGGAAGGCCTTTTCGGCGGAATGACCGGCAACCAAGGTGGTCTACCGAGCGGAAGCGCCCACGGTATCGGATTGGGAGCTAACGCCGCGGTGGTGCCGTTGGTCTGGTCGACCGGTTATAGTTTCCTCGGCGCCAGCTATAGCCTGGCGGTGATCCAGCCGTGGGTGATCGCCTACGCTGGCAACAACAACGGCGTTCCGGTTGCGGGCGCCCCGAACGCCGGCCAACCGACTTGCGGCGCGGTAAACGGGTTCTGCTCCTGGCAGCTCATCACCATCAACACGGTTTGGCAGCCGATCAATCTGTCCTGGAAATTGGGCGGCCCGTGGTTCGTCAGTGCCTACTTCAGCTTCCAGGGTCCGGATGGAACGCGGGCTACCGGCAGCGCCAATCCTGACTACTGGACGTTGGCTCCCGGTGCGGCGATTTCTTATCTGACGCCGCAATGGAACGCGTCGTTGAACATGGTCTACCAGATCTACACCGCGTCCCAGGGCTTCAACTGCGCAGCTCTTTGCGGCACAGTGTTTGCTCCTGGCTACCAAAACGGTGACCAGTTCGCGGGTGATTGGCACATCCTCTACAAACTCGGCAAATGGGAATTCGGCCCGGTCGGCTACTTCGTGTGGCAGACCACCGCTGATAAGGCCGGCGGACCCGGCTGTATCCCTGGCGGCCCCTGCGGCACTCAGGACTTTGTTGGTCTCGGCGCGCTGGTCGGCTACGACTTCGGCCCCGTCGATCTGCAAGTCTGGGCAACCGACACGGTCTGGAGCCGAGACACCGCAGAAGCTGGCTGGACGATCTGGACCCGCTTCGGCTTCCGTCTCTGGGCACCTGAGGCTCCGCGGCCGCTGGTTGCCAAGAACTGAGCTAGTCACGACCTAGGAATCGACCTGCCATGGCCCCGCGGGGGATACCCCCGCGGGGCTTTTTTATTTGCCGCGAACTTCAGAGCAATTTGCGCCTTGCGCGTCCGCAATCACGCCCGCCATACGCGCCCGCGACGGGCGCGGGCGAGGCGACGCCGCTCGCGATGACTAACGGCGGAACAGGTCGGTCAGCGATTGATTGGGATGGACGCCGTCGGACTCCTCGGCGGATTCCGTCGCCGCGGCGTCGCCGGCATTTTGCGGGTTGCCATAAGCCGGCTGCCCAGGCGGCGTGTAAGGCTGACCTTCCGGCGTATAGGTGCTCGGCGGATGGGGAACGTTGCCCGATACGCGCGTCGTGGAAGTTGTCGAGCCGCGAAACAAGTCGGTCAGCGATTGATTGGGGTGCACGCCATCGGACGCCGGCGCCGCCGTTGCGGTGGCCTGCTCGGTCGGCGGCGGACCGGGTACGGCCGCCTGGCTGACCGGCGCCGCGGACGGCGGGGCACTGGCCGATGGTGCGGGACTTCCCCAAGCGCACCCGGTCAGTACGGAACACAGCACCAGCGACGCGGCTTTCAGATACCGGTCGCCGCGGGTTTCTGCCACACTCTTTGGCTGCTGCATCGGCCCCATGGACTGACTATAGCAGCGCCGCCGCCGAAGCGATATCCGTCATTTGCGCTTAGAACCCGCGGCGGCAAAGCGCGCGCAGTCACGGCATCAATCTTTTGCCGTGCTGCCGCTAAACGATTATGCCGCCTCGCCTCGCCTCGCTTCACTTCTTGCCGCGCAAGACGTGGTAGCTCAGTTCGCCCGGATCGGTGAGGTCCGGCACCTTCCAGCCGTCGAGGTCGTATTCCGCCATGCAATCTTCGGCGAACCCCTTGAAGCGGTCGGCGTTGCCGGAGGCCTGCGCCCCGAACAAACAATAGCGGCGGATTTCTTCCGTCGACCCGCCGTAATTGATCTCGTAGAGCTCGTGGCGCCCGCCGAACTCGGTGGCCATGCAATCCCAAAGAAGCTTCATCAGCTTGACCCGCTCCTCGGCCTTGTAGCCGTTTGAGCCGCGCATGTAGCGGTCGATGTAAGGGCGGATCTCGGAGTTCTTGAAGTCGCGCGCGTGCGAGTTCAGATAAATCAGTCCGGACGCCACGGTCTGCTCGATGATGTATTTGACCTTGGTGTAGGCGATGGTGGCGACGATCTGATAGGCGTTGCCGGGATCCATATTGGGCAGAACGTAATCGTCGATCCACGGTTTTGGATCGCGCACCATGGCGTCGGAGAGCGCCCAGAACAGATTGCGCCAGGCGATCACTTCGCCGACATTGGCCTGCACGCCGCGATAATCCTTGGTGCCGGAGGCTTCCACCGCTTTGAGCAAAAGCCCGGCGATGAAGTCGAGCTTCACCGCCAGCCGGGTGCAACCGTGAACGACGAAGCGGGGCAGGAAGCCGGTGCGCGGGAAGAAGTTGTTGGCCTTCTCCAGATCGCCGTAAACGAAGACGTTCTCCCAAGGCACCAGAACCTTGTCGAGAATGAAGACGGCGTCGTTTTCATCGATGCGCGAGGACAGCGGATAATCGAAGGGGCTGCCCATCACGGTTGATGTCATCTCATACGAGGTGCGGCAGATAAACTTTACGCCCGGGTGGTTGGTGGGGACCATGAACACCACGGCGAATTTTTTGTCCTGCACGGGAATGAGCCCGTGATGCGCAACGAAAGTGTAGTTGGTGAGCACCGAGCCGGTCGCCACCACCTTGGCGCCCGACACGACAATGCCGGCGTCGGTTTCTTTTTCGACATGACAGCAGATATCGCCGACCTCGCTCGGCGGGCGATCGCGGTCGACCGGCGGATGAATGATGGCGTGATTGACGAACGGCACGCGCTCCTGGCTGAATTTGTACCAGCGCTTGGCGTTGTCCTGATACGGGTCGTAAAATTGCGCGTTGGCGCCGAGCGTCGCCAAAAACGACGCCTTGTAGTCGGGCGAACGGCCGAGCCAGCCATAGGTGATTTTCGCCCACTCGGCGATGGCGTTGCGGCCGGCAAGGAGGTCCTCGAGGGTTTTCGGCGCCTTGAAGAAGGCGTGCGTCTTGCCGCCGTTGCCGGTGTCCGTCGGCACCATGATCTTGTCCGCGTGTTTCGGGTCGTGCAGGGCGTCGAACAGGCGCGCCACCATCCGCGCGGTGTTGCGGAACGCCGGATGGGTCGTCACGTCCTTCACGCGCTCGCCGTAGATGAACACCGTGCGGTCGTCGCGCAGCGAGTCGAGATATTCGGCGCCGGTCTGCGGCGTATGGCTGGCCGCGCGGTCCGGTTTTTTTGGCTTCGCGGCGGCGCTCCCCTTCTCGCTTTTCGTGGTGACGCTCATGTCCCTGATCCTCCCCTGCCGAAAGCGTTCGATAATCGAACTGCTGTGCGCTATCTGGTAGGCCGGCGAAACGATAGCGGCGCGCCCCGGCGCAAGCAAGCCGCCGCCGGCCAGCGCGCCGCGCTCACGCCAGCGACGCCGAGACCTGCGCCGCCACGGCGCGCAAGCTCGGCAAAAAACGCTCGCGCATTTCGTTGCGCGTCGTGCGCGTCGAGTGCGTGCTCACATTGAGTGCGGCGATGGCCTGGCCGTCGCGATGCAGGACCGGTACGGCGATCGAGCGCAGACCGCGCTCGAGCTCTTCGTCGACAATGGAAAAGCCCTGGGCGTGATCGTCCTGCACGCGTTCGTACAGCGCCTGCACGTCGGTGATAGTCGAGGGCGTGTAAGCCTCGACACGCAGCGACATCAAGCGGCGCCAGAGTTCGCCGTCGTCGAGATACCCGAGCTGGATCCGGCCCAACGCGGTGTGAAACGCCGGCAGCCGCGTGCCGACGGCCAGCGCCACCGACATGATGCGCCGCGCGGGAAAGCGCGCGACATAGACGATCTCGGTGTGCTCGAGGATCGCCGCCGAACACGATTCGTGAAACTCCTCGCTCAGCGCCCGCATCAGCGGCGTCGCCTGCTCGATCCAATTCTGCGTCGCCAGATAGGCGAAGCCGAGCTTCAAAATTCCCGACGACAAGGAGAACTCGCGGCCGTTCTGCGCGACATAACCGAGTTCAGTAAGCGTGCGCAGAATTCGCCGCGCCGTCGCCCGCGATAATCCGCTGGCGCGCGCCGCTTCCGACAGCGTCATCGCCGGGCGCTGCTTGTCGAAGGAGCTGAGCACGGCAAGTCCTTTGGCGAGCGTCGCCATGAACTCCTTATCCTGCTTGGCCTGCGCCATGACCTTTGCGCCGTTTGCGGGCGTCATCTGCTGGTCGCGGACGGCGGGTCTGCCGCGGCGCAGGCGCGACGCGATTGACAGGATTTCCGCACGCGGTCAGAGTCATTGGATGCGAACCTTCGTTCGATAATCGAACATACGCGGCGCCCTGCGCCGGCGCAAGCCAACGGGATTTCGGCATTATCGGGCCGAACGGCGCCGGCAAATCGACGCTGTTCAATCTCATCACCGGGCTCCTGACGGCACCGCGACATTCGCCGACAGCGACATCACCGGCGCCTCGCCGCGTGAGCGTTGCATCGCGCTGGCGGCCGCCATCCCCATCATCGCCGTGCTGATTCCCGCGCAAGTCGCGCGCCCCGGAATGACGATGCGTTCCCGCGGCGCATTTTCCAATTTCCTCATCCTGAGGAGCGAGCCAACGGGCAGTCGCGCGTTCACGCGCGAGACGCGCTATCGCCCGAAGTGGCCGGCCCGATGACAAGCTCCGCGAGCCTCGAAGGATGTAGGCCCCGGCGCCCGAGCTGGCATCCCACCGAAATCGGACTTCGTTCCGATTTCGACTTTCCGCGGTCAGTCGGCAACAGCCGAAGGGCCGCGAGAACGAGAGAAGCTTACGCCCATCCGCTCGTCCCCGCCCCCGATCGATGTCGAGGATAAACTCCAGCGGGGACCCAGCGCGTAACGAAGAACTGGATTCCCGCTTGCGCGGGAATGAGCGGAGCAAACAATCACATCTCCCTGGCGGGGAGAGGTCGACCGCCAGAGCGCAGCGACGACGGTCTGGTGAGGGGGAGCCAACTTGCGAGGTCAGTCCGCCCTCACCCGCCTCGCGAACAAAAGTTCGCCAAAGCCGCTGCTTCGCATCCTCGTCTATTGATACAAGAACGGCGGGGCCAAAGGCCGCCTATGTCTCTCTCCCCACCGGGGAGAGGGACACAAGAAAGTGCGCGGCCCCGCGCCCGTAATCGCCTT
Source organism: uncultured Alphaproteobacteria bacterium (assembly GCA_963835195.1). Taxonomy (GTDB): domain Bacteria; phylum Pseudomonadota; class Alphaproteobacteria; order Rhizobiales; family Xanthobacteraceae; genus BOG-931. The sequence goes on along the minus strand of CAWIEY010000008.1, from coordinate 392,296 downwards.
TTACCCATTAGTAGGACTCCGCGACATTATTATGGGCGTGACGTTATTCCCGCCGGAATGCTTGCAATGTTCGCAAGAAAGCGGCGTCGCATCGAACGGCGCAGATCGGCCCGCAGCACGTTAGGCGCTCAGGCGTGGATTCGATTGGACAGCAGCTTTGCCGTCCGGCCGTGTCGCGTCATCGATCTTTCGCCGACCGGAGCGCGGTTGTCGATCGAAGGTGAAATTACCAAATCATTCGCCCTGTTGCTGTCGCTCGACTCCGCGGGACGCAAGGCCCGCATCAAGTGGCGGCGCGGGAATCAGGTCGGCATTGAATTTGTATAGATTGCGTCTTCGTTCCGCGTGACCAGCGCGTAACCGTCGTCCTGAGGCGCGAGCGAACGCGAGCCTCGAAAGATGACGGCCCGAGCGTCACCGCCTGCATCCCTCGTCATGGCCGGACTTCGATCCGGCCATCCACGTCTTTGTTGCGATGACCGAAGAAATCGTAGGGTGGGCAAAGGCGCGAATGCGCCGTGCCCACACAATCAAATGCAGAGCAAAAACCCCAGATAGCATTTCGAGCGAAAAGGACGCAGGCACGCTTCGCTTTGCCCACCCTACGCTCTGCTCATTCCGGCCGGCAGGTGCTATAATAGTGCCAAAGGATTCTATCATGGCTGAACGGCGAACATTCGCGGTCGTGCTTGAACCCGAAGAGGCGGGCGGTTTCACCGTGCGCGTCCCGGCCATTCCGGAGATCGTCACCTACGGCAAAGATGAGCGCGAGGCGCTGGAGATGGCGGAAGATGCCATCCGCCTCGTGATCGCCGACTGTGCGGCGCGGGGCGAGCCCATTCCCGCCGGCGAACCTCCCCGTATCCGCGAGATCACCGTCACGCTGGCTGCATGAACCAGCGCCTGCCGGCGCTGGGTGCGCGCGACGTCATTCGCGCGCTTGGCCGAGCGGGGTTCGTCGCGTCACGAACGTCGGGTAGTCACTGCCGGCTGATTTATTCGGCCAATCCCGCGCGCAAGGTCACGGTGCCGATCCATACCGGCGACCTCAAACGCGGCACGCTTCGGGCAATCATCGCACAAGCGGGAATGACGGTGGCCGAATTCCTGGCGCTGCTGTAGTGCAGCCGAAACGGTAAGACGATGAAAGGCTATATCGCACTGGTGCACAAGGATGAGGGCACAAGCTACGGCGTGAGCTTTTCTGCCGACAGTAACGAGCCCATCGTGTTCAAGCAGATCACCTGGCGTTGCACGAACGTGATAGACGTGGCCGTTCACGGCTATTTTTTGGAGTTGACTTCGAGGAATAGTATGAGCCTGCACGATGTGACCATCGCAATCTCTTCTTGCTACTGCCAGGCAGAGCTTACGCCTAAAGATATTCTTCAGCGTTTCCGTTCCCGCCCAAAAGCCCGCTGAATCGATTAGAGGGTCCGGCTCAGTCACGCTTTCGCTCCACACCCAAGCGCCGTCCGTTAGATGGTAAAAGCATCTCGAAATTCCAGTGCCGGAGAAGGGTGAATGCACTCCCGCGCTAAAAGCGGCTCACGGACGACCAGCTACAGACCGTCACTTTTCCATTGACACGCGTCTCTATTTCAGTTATTGGGTGAGATCGAATCTCGCTCTCTAAGGACGCCGTCGGGGAGGGTACTCCCTGACGGCGGAGCGAGTGCGGCGCCCGCGGGCGGAAGGATACGGTCCGCTCCCGGGCGGCTCGGGCATCATGCCTGCCGGCACTAGGACCGGCGCGCGAGGTGCTTCGCTGTAACCGTTGGCGGCGCGTGCGGCACGCCGCAGCTTTCGCATCGTCTTCGGGAAGCCTGGCCCGACGCTGAGCCCTCGGGACGAAAGTCCCGCCGGCGAGAACCGTCGTGGAACGCCGGCAGGCGAGCGCGCCCGCAAGCGGAGGGCGGCGCAAGCCGCCTTACTCCGTGGCGCGTCCCGCACGCCGCTTGCGTGCGGGCATCAACACAATGCGTCTGCCGGCGTTCCGCTTCCTTTTATTTCTTACTTCGTAGCCCGGATTGAGTGAAACGAAATCCGGGACAGGCTTTGCAGTTCATTCCCCGGATTTCGCTACCGCTCAATCCGGGCTACGGCGTGAAAAAACTCGGGCGCAAAAAACGCGCCGCGGGAACGAACGACCTCATCCTGAGGCGCGAGGCGCGTTAGCGCCGAGCCAATCAAGTCGGCTATTGCCGACTTGACCGCGGAAAGTCGAAATCGGAACGAAGTCCGATTTCGTTGGGATGTTTGCTCAAACGCTCGGGCCTGCATCCTTCGAGGCTCGCGAAGCTTGTCATCGGGCCGGCCACTTCGGGCCGGACCCGTTGGCTCGCTCCTCAGGATGAGGAAATTGGAAAACGCGCCGCGGGAACGAACTTTCTTTCTTCCCCCACTTCGTGGGGGCGGAGGAGAACGGAGATGATTTGTTGCGCAAACCGTTACGCAAGCCGAAGCTGGCGCCGGAGGACTATGCACAGCGCTTTGCCGCCGAGAAAGCGTTGCAGCAGCGGCGCTATTGCGAGGCGTTCAAGCTGTGGCGCGCGTGCGCCTTAAAAGCGTGCCGGAGGAACGCCGCCTGCCGCGGCGATGCGCACCGCTGTCTCAAGCGCGCGCTCGCGAAAGTGCCGCACACGGAGCAATGGCAGGCGCGATAAACGATTCTTGGCGACGCCGGCGAATATCGGCGCGCCGGAGCGCGCGGCGCGGCAATGCATGCCGCGCGATTTTTATGGGTAGGACGTGCTCATCCGCCCCGCTTGCGGGGAGGGAGAAGTGGAGCGCCACGGGAACGCCGTCATTCCGGGGCGCGCGAAAGCGCGAGCCCGGAATCCATAGTCACGAAACAGCAGGAGATTATTCCGCAATGACAGTGGTTATGGATTCCGGCCCTCGCTGGCGCTCGGCCGGAATGACGAGGCGTGAAAAGCGCATCACTAAATTTTCCCGATCTGGATGATCGGCTTCACCGTCAGGCCGCGCTCGCTGTCGTGCGCGGCTTCGTTGATGCGCTCGAACGGATAAAACTTCACCAGCTTGTCGAAGGGAAAGCGGCCTTGCAGGTAAAGATCGATGAGCTGCGGGATGAACACGTCGGGCACGCTGTCGCCTTCAATGATGCCGTAGATGGTCTTCGCCATCTGCATGAATTCGGTGATGTCGATTTTGATCTCGGTTGCGGGCGGCGCCGCGCCGACAATGCCGAGCGTGCCGCGCACGCCGAGCGCGTCGACCGCCTGGCGCACGACCGGCGGAAGCCCCGTGGTCTCGAGCGCAAATTGCACGCCACCGCCGGTGATCTCCTTGATCGCCGCGACCGGATCGGCGTCGCTCGCATTGACCGCGTGCGTGGCGCCGAGGTCCTTGGCGAGCGAAAGCCGCGCCGGGATGACATCGACGGCGATGATGGTGGTGGCGCCGACGGCGCGCGCCGCCATGATCGCCGCGAGCCCGACGGCGCCGGAGCCGAAGGCGGCAAAGCTCGCGCCGTGACTTACTCTGAGCGCATTCATCACCGCGCCGGCGCCGGTCTGGATGCCGCAGCCGAGCGGACCGAGGAGTTCGAGCGGCGCCGCCTTCGTCACCTTGACGACGTTGCGCTCGTTGGCGAGCGCAAACGTGCTGAACGACGACTGGCCGAAGAAATGGTCATGCACCGCGCCGCGCTCGTCGGCGAGGCTGCCGCTGCCGTCGGCGCGGCCGCCGCTGAAATTATGGGCGTTGAAGTTCTCGCAATTGTTAGGCCTTCCCTGCAGGCATTGCCGGCAGGCGCCACACGACATGAAGCTCAAGACGACATGGTCGCCCGGCCGCACCTTGCCGACGCGCGGGCCGACCGTCTCGACAATGCCGGCGCCCTCGTGGCCGAGCACAATGGGCTGCGGCACCGGGTACATCTGATCGCGCACGATCATGTCGGTGTGGCACATGCCGGTGGCGACGATGCGCACCAGCACTTCGTCGTCGCGCGGCTCGCTCAAGCGCAGCTGTTCGATGACGAACGGACCGCCCTTGCTGCGCACCACGGCAGCGGTGATGGCGTTTGTGGAAGCGCGTGCAGACATGATGTCCTCCCCCGGGAGTTTTTCTTGTGCGGCTTTGCTGCACGCTATCACAACTTGCGTGCGGCGGGACGGAGCGGCCGATCGCAAAGCACCTCCCCGTAAATGTCCCATTAGGAGACAAGCGGCCCGGCAAAATTCCACTCGTATTTGCTGCTCATTTTGCCGCAGCGATCAGAAAGAGAAAGGACACGCCGTGCTCTGGACTAAAATCAACGCAACGTTTATGGCAATTATTGCTGCAAACGCCGCCGAAAATTGCAGGTTTTTTCCGCCTGACATTTGGCAATCGCGGAGGAATGACGCGTCGCATTGTCCGGAATATGAGCGGGCGAAACGTCCTGTTCGCTTCAGCAAAAATCTAAACCTTGGGAGGAATGAAATGCCGTCAAAGAAACGGAGTGGAAGTCAGCAATCATCGCCTTCGCCGCGCCGGCGAATCTCGCGCCGCGAATTCGTCAAGCAGGCGGCCGCAGGCGCCGGCACTCTGGCATTCGCCGGCAGCGTCACCACGGCCTTCGCGCAAGCCGCCGACGTGATCAAGATCGGCTTTGTCAGTCCGCGCACCGGTCCGCTCGGCGGCTTCGGCGAAGGCGACCCGTACGTCCTGGGCTTGGCGCGGAAGGCGCTGGCCAATGGTCTGACTTCCGGCAGCAAAAAATACAAGATCGAGATCATCGACAAGGACTCGCAATCCGATCCGGCGCGCGCCAGCCAGTTGGCCAAATCGCTGATCAACAGCGACAACATCGACCTGATGCTGGCCACGTCGACGCCCGAGGTGGTCAATCCGGTTGCGGACGCGTGCGAAGCCGCCGGCGTGCCGTGCGTCTCCACCGTGCTGCCGTGGGAGTCCTGGTATTTCGGCCGCGGCGCCAAGCCCGGTCAGCCGTCGCCGTTCAAATGGACGTATCACTTCTCGTTCGGCGTCGCCCAGTTCGCCCAGGCCTATATCTCCGAATGGACCAAGGCGCCGTTCACCACCAATAAGAAGGTCGGCGTGATGTTTCCCAACGACGCCGACGGCAACGCGTTGCGCGAGCACGAAAGTCCACTGTTCGAGAAAGCCGGCTTCACCGTGTTCGATCCGGGCGGATACGAGGACGGCACGACCGACTACTCGACGCAAATCGCGAAATACAAGGCGGCCGGCGTGCAAATCTTTACCGGGGTGCCGCTTCCGCCCGACTTTGCCACGTTCTGGCGGCAGGCCGCGCAACTTGGCCTGGCCAAACAGATCAAGATCCAGAGCATCGCCAAGACCGGCTTGTTCCCCTCGCAAATGGAAGCGCTCGGCTCGCTCGGCTACAACGTCGCCAGCCTCGCTTACTGGCATCCGACATTCCCCTACAAATCGCCGCTCACCGGCAGCACATCGCAGGAGCTCGCCGACGGCTATGAAAAGAGCAGCCGCCGCCAGTGGAACCAGCAGCTCGGCGCCACGCAGTCGCTGCTCGACGTCGGCACCGACCTCCTCAAGACCACCGCAAACGCCAAGGATAAGGCGGACGTGATCAAGACGCTGAGCCACCTGAAGGTCACGACCGCCGTGGGCGTCGTCGAATGGGGCAAATTCGTCATCCCGAACGTCTGCACGACCCCGCTGATCGGCGCGCAATGGGTCAAGGCCAAGCCGGGCAGCAAGTACAAGCTCGACTTGGTGATTGTCGACAACGCCGATGACCCCAACGTGCCGATTGGTGCTAAGCTTCAGCCCTACGGCTGAGGTCAAGGGGGACAATTGTCGGAGACGGCCGCGAGCAGCGTCGACGGCGGCCTGCTCGTCGGCGCCGGCATTCATAAGAATTTCGGTGCGCTGACGGTCCTCGACGGCGTGAACTTCACGCTCACCGCCGCGGGCGCCGTCGGCGTCGTCGGTCCGAACGGCGCCGGCAAGACGACGCTCCTTAACGTTCTCGCCGGCGCCTACCGGCCGTCGGCGGGCAACGTCTATTTCAAGGGCGCGGACGTCACCGCCTTTGGCGCCGCCCAGCGTTGCCGTCTGGGGATCGCGCGCTCGCATCAGATTCCTCGGCCTTTCGGCGGCATGACCGTGTTCGAAAATTGCCTGGTCGCGGCGACCACGGGCGCGAGTCTCTCGGGCGAGCGTGCCTACCAGCGCTGCGTCGAAGCGCTCGAGCTCAGCCAAATGCTGCACGTCGCCAATCGGCGGGCGGAAACGCTCGGCTTGCTCGACCGCAAGCGTCTGGAGCTCGCCCGGGCGCTGGCGACCGATCCGCAGGTTTTGTTGCTCGATGAAATCGGCGGCGGCCTGACCGACGAGGAAGCCAATCGGCTGGTCGAAACGATTCAGCTGCTGCGCAGCCGCGGGCTGGCCATCGTTTGGATCGAGCACATCGTGCATGTGCTCATTCGCGTCGTCGATCGCCTGATCTGCATGGATGCCGGCCAAATCATTGCCGACGGCAAGCCGGAGGCGGTCATCGCCGACGCCGCCGTGATCGACGCCTATATCGGCGGACGGGGCGCGCCATGAGCCTGCTCGGCGTCGAGCACCTGGACGCGCGTCACGGCCTGCTGCACGCCGTCCGCGGCGTCAGCTTCGCCATCGACAGCGGCGAGATTTTAGCCTTGGTCGGAGCGAATGGCGCGGGCAAGACGACGCTGTTGCGCACCATCGCCGGCGCGCATCGGCCCGCGGCCGGCCGCATTGTATTCGAAGGCGCCGATGTGACGGCCATGCCCACCTATAAGCGGCTGCGCGCCGGCATTGCGCTCGTCCCCGAGGGCCGGCGGCTGTTTGCCGGCATGACCGTGAAAGAGCACCTGCAGGTCGCCGGCGCCTACGGCCGGCCGGGACCTTGGACGATCGATTCCGTCGTCGCCGCCTTCCCGCTGTTGCGGCAGCGGCTCAACAGCCGGGCCGGCAACCTGTCCGGCGGCGAGCAACAGGCCACCGCCATCGGCCGCGCGCTAATGACCAACCCAAAGCTCCTGTTGCTCGATGAAGTCTCGCTCGGGCTTGCGCCAATTGCGGTGGAAGCGGTCTACCGCTCGATCGATACGCTGATCAAAGGCGGCGCCACCATAATTCTGGTCGAGCAGGATATCGGCCGCGCTCTCGGCGTGGCGACGCGCGTCTCCTGCATGCTGGAAGGCCGCATCGTCCTCGAAGGCAACGCCAAGGACATGACGCGCGAGCAGGTCACGGAAGCCTATTTCGGATTGCAACGGGCCAGGCAGGCAAGCGCATGAACGTAGTGGCACAACAGCTTCTCAACGGCGTGTTGCTCGGCGGCTACTACGCACTGCTCGCCAGCGGACTGTCCTTCATGTTCGGAGTCATGCGGATCATCAACCTGGCGCATGGTGATCTGGCCATCCTCGGCGCGCTTTTGGTGTTCGTCGCCGCCGACCAAACCGGCATTTCACCTTTTCTGCTCCTGCTGCCGCTCATTCCGATCATGGGCGCCTTCGGCTGGGCGCTGCAACGCGGCATGCTGGAGCGCAGTTTGCGTTCCGGCATGCTGGTGCCGCTCCTAGTCACCTTCGGTCTTGCCATCTGCATTGAAAACGGATTGTTCGAATATTTCGGCGCCGACGAACGCTCGCTCGCGCCCTACATCGGCGACTTCTCGTTCGACAGCATCGCCCTCACCAGCAATATCTATGTCGGCTCGCTGGCGGCGATGATTTTCGGGGTCGCCGTCGTGTTGCTCGGCGGCTTGAAACTGTTCCTGAACTACACCTCGCTCGGCCGAGCGATCCGCGCCACTTCGGAAGATGCCGATACGGCGGAGCTTATCGGCATCAATGCCCGATCCGTCTATGCCGTCGCCGCGGCGATCGCGGTTGCCTCCGCCGGCGTCGCCGGCGTGTTTCTCGCCATGCGCGAGACGTTCTCGCCTTATTCCGGGCCGACCCAGCTCATCTTCGCGTTCGAAGCGGTGGTGATCGGCGGCATCGGCTCGCTTTCGGGGACGCTCATCGGCGGCATCATTCTCGGTGTCGCGCAGACCATCGGCGCGCAAATCAATCCGCAGGGATTTTTGATCGCCGGTCACGTGGTTTTCCTGGTGGTGCTGGCCGCGCGTCTCGCGGCCGGCGCCGTGCAGGCACGCGGCGGCATACAAAGATTGTTCGCGCGGCGGCCATGAGCAAAATTCCCGGCTTTGCCGTTGAGCGCTGGACCCGGCTTTCGGCCGTCGCGAGCATCGCCGCCGCAGCGCTCCTCATTGTGCTCGCTTTCGGGCCGTTCTTGTTTTCCGCCAACGTCGTCGACAGCCTCACCAATCTCTTTATCTATCTGATCCTCGCCATCATGTGGAACGCGCTGGCCGGCTTTGCCGGACTGGTGTCGGTCGGACAGCAAGCTTTCTTCGGGCTCGGAGCCTATTTCGCCATCCAGCTCTCGCACTATGGAGTGAGCGTGTATCCCGCGCTGTTGCTCGGCGCGCTGGTGGCCGGCGTCCTCTCGCTGCCGATCTCGGTGCTGATGCTGCGCCTGCGCGGCGGCGAGTTTGCGATCGGCATGTGGGTGGTGGCAGAACTCGTCCACCTTTTCGTCGCGCTCGATCCGCTGATCAACGGCGAAACCGGGGTGTCGATGATCGCGCTCAACGTCTTCAGCCCCGATGACCGGCGCGCCTACAACTACTGGATGGCGCTCGCCGCTGCGATCGTGCTCTTGGGCGCCATATTCGCGCTGCTGCGCGGCCGCCTGGGAGCTTCGGTGCAAGCGATTCGCGACGACGAGGATGCCGCCGAATCCGTCGGCGTGCGCGTGCTCGCCGGCAAGCGCACCATCTTCTTCCTCGCCGCCTTCGGCTGCGCGCTCGCCGGCAGCCTTTGGCTGGCGACCTCGATCAGCTTCCAGCCGCGGCAGTATTTCGGCATTCAGTGGACCGCCTACATGATCTTCATGGTGCTGGTCGGCGGGCTCGGCACGTTCGAGGGCCCGATCATCGGCGCCGTCATTTTCTTCCTGATCGAATATCTCTTCGGCGAAACCGGCGTTTGGTATCTCGTCGGCCTCGGCGGCGCGGCCATCATCTTCGCGTTGTTCCTGCCGCGCGGTTTGTGGGGAACCGTGGAAGACAAATTCGGAATTCGCCTGCTGCCGGTCGGTTACCGGCTGCGCTTATTCGCCGCCAATGCCGCGGCCGCCACGGCTGCCGAAGAACAAGCCGACCGCTCACCGGCTTAAAACGCGGCCGCGCTTTTGCCCCTGAGCCGGCTCTGCTAGCGTGCCGCTCCTCATGGATGCTGCGCAGCCCGTCAAGCTCGACGACGCCGGACCTTCGCCGGAAGCCGGCCGCATCACGCCAATGATGGAGCAATATATCGAGATCAAGACCGCCAATCCGGATTGCCTGTTGTTCTACCGGATGGGGGATTTCTACGAATTGTTCTTCGACGATGCCGAGATCGCTTCGCGCGCGCTCGGCATCGTGTTGACCAAACGCGGCAAGCACCGTGGTCGCGACATTCCCATGTGCGGCGTCCCGATCGAACGCGCCGACGAATACTTGCATCGCCTGATCGCGCTCGGCCATCGCGTCGCCGTCTGCGAGCAACTCGAGGATCCTGCGGAAGCGCGCAAGCGCGGCGCCAAAAGCGTCGTTCGGCGCGACGTCGTCCGCTTGGTGACACCGGGTACGTTGACGGAAGATTCGCTGCTCGACGCCAGAAGCAACAACTACCTGCTGGCGCTGGCGCGCGTGCGCATTGCCGCCGATGAGGACCAATTTGCGCTCGCCTGGATCGACATCTCGACCGGCGAATTCCGCGTGCGCGAATGCGAGCGCGCTGCGCTTGCCGCCGAGATCGCCCGCCTCGAACCCAGTGAGATCATCGTGCCCGACGCGCTCTACTCGGACGCGGAATGGGCCCCCTATTTGCGCACGCTGCCGGCGGTCACTCCGCTTCCGCGCGACGTATTCGACGCAGCCACCGCCGAGCGGCGGCTCGCCGCGTTCTTCAGCGTGGCGACGACCGCGGCCTTCGGGTCGTTCTCGCGGCTGCAATTGGCGGCCGCCGCCGCGGCCATCACCTATGTGGAGCGCACCCAGATCGGCAAGCGCCCGCCATTGGCGCCGCCGGTCGCCGAGCGCGTGGGCGCGACGCTGACCATCGATCAGGCGACGCGCGGCAATCTCGAATTGATCCGCACCTTGGCCGGAGAGCGGTCGGGTTCGCTGCTCACCACGATCGATCGCACAACCACCGCGGCCGGAACCCGGCTATTGGCGCAACGCCTCGCAGCGCCGCTCACCGATCCTGTGGAGATCGGCCATCGCCTCGATGCCGTCGACGCCTTCGTGGCCGATGCGCCGGCCCGGGACGAAATGCGCGAGCGGCTCAAATCCGCGCCCGACCTTGCGCGCGCGCTGTCCCGTATCGCAATTGGCCGCGGCGGGCCGCGCGATCTTGCGGCGATTCGTGACGGTATTGTCGCCGCGGCACGCATCGCCGAACGCCTCTCGGCGCTGGCGCAGCTCCCGCGCGACATCGGCGAAGCGGTGCTTGCGCTGCGCCGGGCCGATCCCGCGCTCGCCGGCGAATTAGAGCAAGCGCTCGCCGAGGAATTGCCGCCGCTGCGCCGCGATGGCGGCTTCGTGCGCGCCGGCTACGAACCAGCGCTCGACGAGGCGCGGGCGCTGCGCGATGAATCGCGCCGCGTCATCGCCGCCCTGCAGATCCGTTACGCCGAATTGACCGGCGTCCGCTCGCTGAAAATCCGGCACAACAACGTGCTCGGTTATTTCGTCGACGTCACCGCCCAGCACGGCGAAAAACTGCTGGCGGCGCCGTTTAATGCGACCTTCATCCACCGGCAGACGCTGGCCGGCCAGGTCCGCTTCACCACAACCGAGCTCGGCGAACTTGAAGCAAAAATCGCCAGCGCCGCCGATCGGGCGCTGGCGCTGGAGCTGGCGATTTTCGATCGCCTGTCGGCCGCGGTGGTGGCGGCAAGCAGCGGTCTTACGGCCGCCGCCGCCGCACTCGCTGTCGTCGACGTTGCCGCGGCGCTGGCGGCGCTTGCGGTCGAGCGCGATTACGTCCGTCCGGAAGTCGACGACAGCGTCGCCTTCGCGATCAGCGGCGGCCGCCATCCGGTGGTCGAGCAGATGCTTGCCGCCGACGCCGGGCCGTTCATCGCCAACGATTGCGACCTCTCGCCGCCGGCGCAAGAAAAAGCCGGGCGCATCTGGCTCGTCACCGGACCCAACATGGCCGGGAAGTCGACGTTCCTGCGCCAAAACGCGCTGATCGCGGTGCTCGCGCAGATGGGCAGTTTCGTGCCGGCCCGCGCCGCGCATATCGGGTCGATCGACCGATTGTTCTCGCGCGTCGGCGCCGCCGACGATCTGGCGCGCGGCCGCTCCACCTTCATGGTCGAAATGGTGGAGACGGCGGCAATCCTCAATCAGGCCGGCGAGCGGGCGCTGGTTATCTTGGACGAGATTGGGCGCGGTACGTCGACATTCGACGGACTCTCCATCGCCTGGGCGACAATCGAGCATCTGCACCAAGTAAACCGCTGCCGCGCTTTGTTCGCCACGCACTTCCACGAAATGACCGCGCTCGCCGCCAAACTTCCTCGGCTGCATAACGCCACCATGCGGGTGAAGGAATGGCACGGCGAGGTCGTCTTCCTGCACGAAGTCGTACCCGGCGCGGCCGATCGTTCCTACGGCATCCAGGTCGCTAAGCTCGCCGGGCTGCCGTCGAGCGTCATCGAGCGCGCGAAGATCGTGCTGGCGCAGCTTGAGGCGGAGGACCGCATGTCGCCGGCGCGCAAGCTGATCGACGATTTGCCGCTGTTCGCGGCGGCCCGGCACGTTGCCGCGCCCGCGGCTCCCGCCGATGCCGGGCTCGACGCTGTGCTCGACGCGCTCGCCGCCGTCCATCCCGACGAAATGTCGCCGCGCGACGCACTCGAAGCGCTGTACGCGCTCAAGGAGCGCTTGGCGAAGCTGCGATCCTGATCTCGGCTCAAACGCTCTTGCGGCGGAAAAGATAGAGCGAGCCGCTCCACGCGAGACAAACGCAAAACGAGAGCAGAAGCGCCGGCCACACTCCAAAAGGCGCGACGAGGTAGTGCAGCGCCAGTCCGCCAAGCCCGAGCCCGATCAGAAAGATCTGCGCGTGCGCCAACATGCTGGCGGTGGCTTTGCCGCCGATGCGCGGATGCATGATGGCGATCGAGCTGCCGAGAATGATCGGAAACAGCGCGAACATGCCCGACGCGAATGGACCGATGGCCGAACTCGCCGTCGTCACCACCGCGACCACCAGCGCGACGGTGAGCGCGCGCAACGGGATGTCGAAGCGGGTCCGCACGAAGCTTATCGGTCCGCCGGCGGTACGAAAGCGCCGGCTGAGCGCGATGGTGACCGCAAACACTGCGGCGGAAACTGCAACGGCGCGGAACGGCGTCCAATGCACGGTGCGCAGCGCTAAAGCCACCGCCAGCCAAACGAGGGTCGCCGCGCCCAGGCTGACGATCAGCCCGTGCCGCTGGGCGAGCACAGTGTAGACCAGAGCAAAAATGCCGACGGCGCCGCTGACGGCAATCGTGCCGATCGCGCTGGCGGCGATGAATTCCGGCGGCTGCTCCAGCGCCAGAATGACATAAGCGGCGCCGGCTGCGGTCGGCAGCGCGCCGATCAGCGCGCCGATGAACGGCCCGCTGCGCTCGACCGCGACCGAAGCGGCGACGACGACGGTCGCCGTCAGCACCATCTTCAGCACCAGGCCGATCCAGAACAGGAGGTCGGGAGAGAGCATCACAGGTGTCAAACGGCGCCGTCATCTCTGCCAGCGCGCAGGAGCGATGGAGCGGATCACGCGCGATGAAGCCGAACGTCCAGCGGTGGGCCGTTCTTGATGGTTTGATAGACGACGCAATAGCGCTCGGTGAGCTTCAGGAGCTGGTCGAGCTTGTCTTGCGGCGCGTCGGTATCAAGATCGAAGCGCAAGCGGATCTTGCTGAAGCCGACCGGCGCGTCCTTGGCGACGCCGAGCGTGCCGCGAAAATCGAGGTCGCCTTCGGCCGAGACTTTCCCCGACCTGAGCGGGATGTCGAGGGCGGTCGCGACCGCTTTCAGCGTGACGCCGGCGCAAGCGACGAGCGCCTCAAGCAGCATATCGCCCGAGCACAATTCGAGGCCGGAGCCGCCGGTTGCCGGATGCAGCCCCGCCACCGCCAACGCGCGTCCGGTTTCGACCTTGCAGGCGATATTGGCGTCGTCGAGCGCGCCGTTGGCTTTCAAGGTAATGACCGCGGCCTCCGGAGACGTCTTGTAGCGATCCTTGATTGGCGCCTGAAGCGCGCGCAGCCCGGCTGCATCCATGGTAGGCCCTTTCCTAGCTGTTTCCTGGGTCGTCGCGATGCGCTCCGAGGCGTGGCTTTTCATCGGAACGTCCCCTGCGGCGGTTTTTTCCTTCGTCCTCCTGAAGTTAGCACATCGACGCCGGCCCGCCTCAACCGGCCGAAAGCCGCACCGGACGATGACAGCGGCCGGCGCCTCGTTTAAGACGGACGGCCGATGCTTGAAACTCACCGCCCCTCGCGTGGCGCCAGCGAACTTCTCGACAGCGCGTCGATCGTCGCCGATCTGAACGCGCTCGCGCAGAGCCATGCCGGTCGAGAGCGCGAACTGCGGGCCGCGGTTGCGCGCCGTCTGAAAGCGGCGCTTCTGCAAGCGCGCGGGCGCGCCGAGGAGCTGTTACTCGAGGATCGCCACGGCCGCCGCTGCGCGGAACGACTGTGCGACGTGCAGGATGAAATCATCCGCATCCTGTTCGAATTTACCACCAGCAAGCTCTATCCGCCGCAGGTCCACTCGCAGGCCGAACGCATGGCGGTGATCGCGACGGGCGGCTATGGCCGCGGCCTCTTGGCGCCCGGCTCCGACATCGATCTGTTGTTCCTGCTGCCTTACAAGCAAACCGCCTGGGGCGAATCGGTCGCCGAGGTGCTGCTGTATTGCTTGTGGGATCTCGGGCAAAAGGTCGGCCACGCGACGCGTTCGATCGACGAATGCATCCGCCAAGCCAAGGCGGACATGACCATCCGCACCGCGCTCCTGGAAGCGCGCCGGCTGTTCGGCGATGCCAAGCTCTTCGACGAGCTCAGCGCCCGATTCGACAAGGACGTGGTGCAAGGAACGGCGGCGGAGTTCGTCGCCGCAAAGCTTGCCGAGCGCGAGGAGCGCCACCGGCGCGTCGGACAATCGCGCTACCTGGTCGAGCCGAACGTCAAGGACGGCAAGGGCGGACTGCGCGATCTGCACACGCTGTTTTGGATCGCCAAATATGTCTACCGGGTGCGCGAGCCCGAGGAACTGATCGAGCGCGGCGTTTTCGACCGCGAGCGAATACAACATGTTCCGGCGTTGCGAAGATTTTCTCTGGTCGGTCCGCTGCAACATGCATTTCCTCTGCGGCCGCGCCGAGGAGCGTTTGTCATTCGATATCCAGCGCGAGATTGCCGTACGGCTTGGCTATACCGAGCATCCCGGCTTGCGCGAGGTCGAACGCTTCATGAAGCACTACTTCCTGACCGCCAAACAGGTCGGCGATTTGACCGCCATCCTATGCGCCAATCTCGAGGACCGCCAGGCGAAGCCGGCGCCGGTGCTAAGCCGGGTCATCGCGCGGCTGCGCCCGGCGCGCGCCAGCCGGCGCCAACTGGGCGAGACCTCGGACTTTTTTATTGACAACAACCGCATCAATCTTGTTCGCCCCGGCGTCTTCAAGCGCGATCCGGTCAATCTTATCCGGCTGTTTTATTTCGCGCAGAAGCACAATCTCGCCATTCATCCCGAGGCGATGCGTACCGCGACCCGATCGCTCAAGCTGATCGACGCAAAACTGCGCGGCAACAAAGAAGCCAATCGCTTGTTCTTGGAGATCTTGACCTCCAAAAATGAGGCCGAGACCGTGCTGCGCCGCATGAACGAGGCCGGCGTCCTCGGCAAATTTGTCCGCGCCTTCGGCCGGATCGTGGCGATGATGCAGTTCAACATGTACCACCACTATACGGTGGACGAGCATCTCTTGCGCTGCATCGGCGTGCTCAATGAAATCGAGCGGCACGCCGCGCCCGACTTGTCCTTTGCCAGCGAACTCGTTGCCGACGATGAAGCCGGAGCACCGTCGGCTGCTCTACGTCGCGATGTTTTTGCACGATATCGCCAAGGGTGGCGTCGAAGATCACTCGATTGCCGGCGCGCGTATTGCGCGGCAGTTCTGTGTGCGGCTCGGCTTGAACGCCGCCGAGACCGAGCTGGTGGCGTGGCTGGTCGAAGTGCACCTGGTGATGTCGACGCTCGCGCAGTCGCGCGACCTGTCCGACCGCAAAACCATCGAGAACTTTGCCGCGGTGGTGCAGTCGCTGGAGCGCATGAAGCTCTTGGCAATTCTGACCACGGCCGACATCCGCGCGGTCGGGCCGGGCGTATGGAACGGCTGGAAAGCGCAGCTGTTGCGCACGCTTTATTACGAGACCGAGCCGGTGCTCACCGGCGGCTTTTCGGAAGTCAACCGCGCCGAGCGTGTCGCCGCCGCTAAGGCGGAGTTCCGCGCGGCGCTGGCCGATTGGCCGCCTGACGAAATCGAAGCGTACATCGCGCGCCACTATCCGGCGTATTGGCTCAAGGTCGACTTGCCGCACAAGCTCGCGCAGGCGCGTTTTGTCCGCGCCTCCGAGGCGGCCGGCAAACGGCTCGCCACGGACGTCGGCTACGACACGGTACGCGGCGTCACCGAACTGACGGTGTTCACGCCGGACCATCCGTGGCTCCTTTCGATCATCGCCGGGGCTTGCGCGCTTGCCGGCGCCAACATCGTCGACGCGCAAATTTACACCACCACCGACGGCCTCGCGCTCGACACCATCGCGGTGACCCGGGAGTTCGAACAAGAGGACGACGAAGCGCGCCGCGCCGCACGCATCGGCGACCTGATCGAGCGGGCGCTGCGCGGCCAGATCAAACTGCCTGAGGTCATCGCCAAACGCGCGCCGGCGAAGGGACGCCTGCGCGCGTTCGCGATCGAACCGGAAGTGACCGTCAACAATCAGTGGTCCAACCGCTATACCGTCGTCGAGGTCACCGGCCTCGATCGGCCCGGCCTGCTGTACGAACTGACCACGACGCTATCCAAGCTCAACCTCAACATCGCGTCCGCGCATGTGGCGACGTTCGGCGAACGCGTGGTCGACGTGTTCTATGTCACCGACCTCCTGGGCGCCCAAATCACCGCGCCCACCCGCCAAGCGGCGATCAAGCGTCCGCTGCTTGCCTTGTTCACGCTTCCCGGCAGCGAGGCAAAGGCGGCGCGCGAGACGGCCGGAAGTTGAGCCACCCTGCCCCGGCAGTAACCGCCCCTTAAACCGCATTCTCTACCGTTGCCCATCGCACGACTTCGCTGGGGACGGGACATGGCGTGGCAAGGAGCGGGCCGCAAGCGGGCGCGAACTGCCGCGCGTCTTGACCTGCGGCTGCGCCCGCAGGACCGCACCGGCGGACCCCTGGCTGGGCGCGGCGACGGCACCCGCCGCCGGCGAGATGCCCCGCGCGACCCGCGCAAACGGAGCCGCTCCGGCGGCCGCGGCATTACCTTCGGCCGCTTGCTCTATTGGGGCGCGGTCCTGGCGCTTTGGGGCTTTATCGCCGCCATCGGTCTCGTGGTCTGGATCGGCGTCCACCTTCCGCCCATTCAGTCGCTCGAAATTCCCAAACGGCCGCCCTCCGTCCTTATCCTCGGCGCCGGTGGAGCGACGTTGGCCACCCGCGGCGATATGGGCGGAGCGGCGGTCACGCTGCGCGAGTTGCCGGATTATGTGCCGAAGGCTTTCATCGCCATCGAAGATCGCCGGTTCTACTCGCATCACGGCGTCGACCCCTTGGGAATCCTGCGCGCGCTGATGCCGACGTGCTGCGGCGCGCGGCAACGCGCAAGGCGGATCGACCATCACCCAGCAGCTGGCCAAAAATCTTTTCCTGACCCAGGAGCGCACGGTTTCGCGCAAGCTGCAGGAGGTCGCGCTCGCGTTCTGGCTCGAACACCGCTTCAGCAAAGCGCAGATCCTCGAGCTTTACCTCAACCGCGTCTATTTCGGCTCCGGCGCCTATGGCGTGGGCGCGGCCGCGCAACGCTATTTCGGCAAACAGGCGCGGCAACTGACGCTCGCTGAAGCTGCGATGCTTGCCGGACTGGTGCAATCGCCATCGCGGCTCGCGCCAAGTCATAATCCGAACGGCGCCGAACGCCGCGCGCGCGTGGTGCTCGCCGACATGGCGGAGCAAAAGCTGATCAGCGCGGACGCGGAAAAATTCGCACTCACCCATCCGGCCCGCGCGGTGAAGCCGGCCGGCGCAGATTCGCTCAACTACGTCGCCGATTGGGTCATGGACGCGGTCAATGATTACGTCGGCACCTTCGACCAGGATATCGTGGTCCAGACCTCGATCGATCCGGCGCTGCAGGGCGTCGCCGAACACGCACTCGACGATGCGCTGCGCGAGAAGGGGGAGAAATTCGGCATCAGCGAAGGCGCCATCGTGGCGATGACGCCGGACGGCGTCGTGCGCGCCTTGGTTGGCGGGAGGAGCTACGCCGAAAGCCAATTCAACCGCGCCATTGCCGCGAAACGCCAGCCCGGCTCGGCGTTCAAGCCGTTCGTCTACCTCACGGCGCTGGAGCACGGATTGACGCCGGACACGGTGCGCGAGGACGCGCCGATTTCCGTCAAAGGCTGGAAGCCGGAAAACTACGAGCACGACTACCTGGGCCCGGTGACGCTGACGCGGGCGCTCGCCAATTCGCTCAACACCGTCTCGGTGCGCTTGATCCTGGAGGTCGGTCCCGCCGCCGTGGCGCGCACCGCCTACCGTATGGGAATAGAACTCAAAGCTCGAGGCCAACGCCTCGCTGGCGCTGGGCACGTCCGGTGTATCGCCGCTCGAACTCGTCTCCGCCTATGCGCCTTTTGCCAACGGCGGGTTTGCCGCCGTGCCGCACGTAGTCGAGGAGTCAAAGCGGCCGACGGAACGATCCTCTATGCGCGCTCGCCGCAGGCGCTGGGCCGCATAGTCGATGCGCGCTACGTGGCGATGATGAATGCCATGCTGCACGAGACGATCGCCAGCGGCACCGCGCGCCACGCCGACCTCCCCGGCTGGCAAGCCGCCGGCAAGACCGGCACCAGTCAGGATTACCGCGACGCCTGGTTCATCGGCTACACGTCGCACATGGTCACCGGCGTCTGGCTCGGCAATGACGACGATTCGCCGACCCGCAAAGCCGTCGGCGGCGGCCTGCCGGTGGACATCTGGAGCCGGTTCATGCGCACCGCCCATCAGGGCGTTGCGCCGTCGGCGCTGCCCGGCCTGGGCGGCGGCGGATGGCCGGGCGCGTCGCTCTTCCAGTCGTCGTCGCCGGCACCGGCCGGCGGGCGAGCCGCGCCGCCGAAACAAGAGGGCCTCGATTCCTGGCTGCTCGACAAGCTGTTCGGCCGGCACTGACGCCGGGCAGCTAATACCGCGCCGCGATCGGCAGGTCCTCGGCCGGGAACAACGAGATCACGGTGCGGCCTTTGTTGGTGACGACGACTTCCTCCTCGATGCGCGCCGCCGAATATCCGTCGCTCGCCGGACAATAGGTTTCCAGCGCAAACACCATGCCTTCCTTGATCACGGTCGGATGGTCCATGGAGACGACCCGGCTGATGATCGGCCGTTCGTGCAAGTTCAAGCCGAGCCCATGGCCGAACTGCAGGCCGAACGCCGACAGCTCGTCGGGAAAGCCGAACTCCTCCGCCTTCGGCCACACGCTGCACACTTGGTCGGTGGTCACGCCGGGCTTGATCAGATCAATGGCAAGATCGAGCCATTCACGGCATTTCTTGTAGGCGTCGCGCTGCGACGGCGTGGCGCGGCCGACATTGAACGTGCGGTAGTAGCAGGTGCGATACCCCACGAAACTGTGCAGGATATCGAAGAACACCTGATCGCCCGGCCGCACCATCCGGTCGGTGAAGTTGTGCGGATGCGGGTTGCAGCGCTCGCCGGAAATGGCGTTGATGGCCTCGACGTCGTCGGAACCGTGGCGATAGAGGAACTCGTTGACCCGTGCGACCATGTCATTTTCGCGGATGCCGGGTTTGAGCTCTTCGTTGATCAGATGATAGGCGCCGTCGACCATGGCGGCGGCGCGATTGAGCAGCGCGATCTCATCGGCCGATTTCACCTCGCGCGCTTCGAGCATGACTTGTTGCCCGTCTTTGATCTTGAGCCCGGCCTTTTCCAGCTCGAACATCATCGGCGGTTCGATGATGTCGACACCAACCGGCATTTTGCCGAGGCCCGCGGACTTCAAGATCGAAGCCATTTCCTCGGCGTGATGCTTCATCAGGCCGAATGCGGGATCGACGGTGCCGCGCAAGCCGACCAGGCCGGCTTTGCAATTCTCTGGCTTGAGCCACGGCGAATAGAGCCGGTGATGGACCGCAGCCGAGCCAAAATCCCACAGGATGGGGTCGCCGCCGCGCGTCAACAGCGCCCAGCGGGAAAGCTTGTCGCGCGCCCACTCGCCGATTTTGGTCGACGTGACGTAGCGAATGTTGTTGTCGTCGAACAAAAGCAGCGCGCCGAGATCGGACGCTTCCAGCGCCGCCTGGGCGCGGCCGAGCCGGTAGCGGTGCATGCGGCGGTAATCGACGCGCTCTTCGAAATCGACCCCCATGGTGCCGAGCGCCGGCAAATGCCGGCCCCAATTGTAGCGCGGGTTGACGTCCTCGGCGCGGATAGTTGTCGGGTCGCGGGTGATCTCATCCATGACGCGTTCCTCCCTTATTTGCGGACATTATAGGCCTGCGATCGGCGCCGCGGCAGGCACACGGCCAGGCCTTGCCTTAAGCCGCGGTTTTCTTCCCCCACAGCCGCGCCGAGGCGATGTCGGCGCCCTCGCGGATGGATTTGAGCTTGAGCCAGACCACCGGCTCGATCACCCATTCGCGCCGCGTGAAGGTGCCGAACCCGCAATCGGTCGAGGCGACGACGCGCTCGCGGTCGCCGATCGCCGCGACCGCCTCCTCGATGCGGCGCGCCACAACTTCCGGATGCTCGACGAAATTGCTCGTCGAGTCGACCACGCCGGGAATGAGGATCATGTCCTTGGGAAACGGCACGCGCTTGAGCGCCGGATATTCGTGCGCATGCCGCGGATTGGAAAATTCGATCGACAGCGCGCCGACATGGGCGCCGTAGAGCGCCGGCAGGATCTTTTCCAGCGCAATGTCATGGATGTGCGGGCCTTCCCAATTGCCGTAGCAAATATGCAGCCGCACGCGATCGCGCGGGATGCCGGCGATGCCCTTGTTGATCATGGCCACGTGCAGTTCGACCGCCTTGACGAAATCGGCATCCGTTCCGTCGCGATAGAACATGGTGCGATCCATGGCGAGATCGGGCGCGTCGATCTGCAGGACGAGGCCGGCTTTGTGGATGGCCATGTATTCATGGTGCATCTCGCGGGCGAGCGCGGCGAGGTAGGCCTCGTTGCTGTCGTAGAAGGCGTTGAGCATGGTGGAGGCGATAATGCCCGGCGACGGCGCGGTCATGAACTTCTCCGCGAACGGTTGCCTTCGCCGGCAATGCGGAGAAATCGCGCAATCTCGCCCTCGATCGCCGAGCTATCGCGATATTGCAGTTCGCCTTGCGCCTGCGGCGCGTTCTGCTGCCGGCTCACGTTGGGAAAGCGGCGCGTGAGGTATTGCACCAGCTCGGGGAATTCCTCGAATTCGCGCCCGCGCCGCCGTTGCGATTCGCCGCCGAAGCCCGCCATGCGCTGCGGGACATAGGTCTGAAAGCCGACGCGCTGCTGCTCGCCGTCGTTGCCGCTGTCGATGCCGGCCTCCTTCTGCTTGGCCACAACATGCCGGACCGCCTTGTCCATTTCGGCGTCGAGCGCGGATTGATCATAGGCCTTGCTCCGCTTCCCGCCGGACCAGAAGATCGCTCAAGCGCTCGTTGCGCGGCAGACTGCCGACATGGGTGGTGAGGATGCGATCGCGGCTCAGAATCATGGCGCAGGCCTCCGCTGCTGACGGACCAAAAAACCCCTTAGCGCAATTTTGTCGCGATGACATTGCCTTGCCGGCAATTTTCGTGATCGGCATAATCAGCCGCGGTGGGCACGCCGTGGGCAATGCCGCGTCCGCCAGAGGAAACGCCGCGATGAATATCGCTCAGCCGAGCTTGCCGGCGCGTGCGGCCGCAGATGCGGTCCCGCGCGACTACAACTTCGCGGCCGACATTCTCAAGCGCAACCTCGACGCCGGCCGCGCCGATAAACTTGCCTATATCGATCAGCGTCAAGGCTGGACCTATGGGGCGCTCGCCGAGCGCGTCGATCGCTTCGGCCATGCGCTACGCTCGCTCGGCGTCCGCCGCGAGGAGCGCATCGTCATCTGTTTGCTCGACGGCATCGACTGGCCGACCGCCTTCCTCGGCGCCATCAAGACCGGCGTAGTGCCGGTCCCGCTCAATACGCTGCTGACGGAAAGCGATTACCGCTTCATGCTGGAAGACAGCCGCGCCCGCGTCCTCGTCGTCTCCGAAGAGCTGTTCCCCAAATTCGCCAACAGCATCGGGGCATGCCCCGACCTCGCCCACGTGGTCGTCTCGGGAGAAAACGGGCTCGGTCATCCCCGCTTTGAGGACGTGCTGGCCGGCGCGCTCCACGAGCACATGACCGCGCCGACCGTGCAGGACGACATCTGCTTCTGGCTTTACACCTCGGGCTCGACCGGCAAACCCAAAGCCGCGGTGCACACCCACGCCGACCTCAAGCTCACCGACGACCTCTACGGCAAGCCGTTTCTCGGCCTCAAAGAGAACGACGTCTGCTATTCGGTGGCGAAGCTGTTCTTCGCTTATGGGCTCGGCAACGCGCTGACTTTTCCGATGTCCGCCGGCGCGACGACGATCCTGACGCCGCAGCGGCCGACGCCGGAACTGGTGGCGGATATTTTGAAACAACACCAGGTCACGGTGTTCTATGGCGTGCCGACGTTTTACGCCGCCTTTCTCGCCAGCGCGGCGGCGCCGGCGCGCTCGGAGGTGAACATCCGCGCTTGCGTCTCCGCCGGCGAAGCGCTGCCGCCCGACGTCGGCCGGCGCTGGAGCGAACGCTACGGCGCCGATATTCTTGACGGGCTCGGCTCGACCGAAATGCTGCACATCTTTCTCTCCAACCGCGCCGGCGAGGTGAAATACGGCACCACCGGCAAGCCGGTGCCCGGCTATGATGTCCGGCTGGTCGACGACGATGGGCAAGTGGTCACGGCGCGCGGCACCATGGGCGAACTGCAAGTGCGCGGCCCCACCGCCGCGATGATGTACTGGAATAACCGCGCGCAATCGCGCGAAACCTTTCTCGGCGAATGGACCCGCTCCGGCGACAAATACATCGAAGACGACGACGGCTATTTCATCTACTGCGGCCGTCGCGACGACATGCTCAAGGTCGGCGGCATCTACGTCTCGCCGTTCGAGGTCGAAGCGGCGCTGCAAACCCATGCCGACGTGCTCGAAGCCGCCGTCGTCGGCTGGCCGGACGTCGACCGCCTGATCAAGCCGAAGGCTTTCGTGGTGCTCAAAGCGCAGGCAAAAGCGGGCGACGGCATGGTGCGCGTGTTACAGGACCATTGCCGGGAAAAGCTCGCCGCCTTCAAATACCCGCGCTGGATCGAGTTTCGCACCGAGCTGCCGAAAACAGCGACCGGCAAAATCCAGCGCTTCAAGCTCCGGGCGGAAGCAGAAAACCGCTGAGGGAAGCCGCCACTTGCGTTAACCTGAGGCGGGTATTAGTAGGGCGCTGTTTTAAGCTAGGCGCCGCGGTAGCTCAGCTGGTAGAGCAACGCATTCGTAATGCGTGGGTCGGGGGTTCGAATCCCTTCCGCGGCACCACCTTCCTTCCAAAGAAAAACTATTTACCGGCAAGTGCCATCGGCATGTCGGCGTAGACCTTGTAGGTCTGCGTTCTCGGCTTGTCCTTGTCTTCGTCGCGCAAATATTCCACCGAGCTTCGCGCCAAATAGGCGATCGGCAGGATCATGGTCCGGATGAAACGCGTCGGCTTTTCGGCGGCCTGCGCGAACACCGGCTCAGGCCCGCTCTCGAACCACGGGCTCCCCGGCCCGTAGGACGTCGAGCGGCCGTGCGTGTCGATGCGAATGCCGCCCTCGAGCAGGCAGCGGATGCCCGGTCCTTGGTGCCGGTGCAGATAGGCGCAGCCGCCCGGCGGAAAGGCGACGCTGTCGCCGCGGAGAAGTAGTGGGCCCTGCGGGAGCGTATCGAGCCGCGCGGAAAATTTTTCGCGCGAAACGACAGACGTGCCGGCCGGTGCGGCGGCCGGCGAACCCTCGGGCGAACTCCCAACGCCAGATGGTCGCGCCCTCCGGGCCGCCCTTGATGCGCGTTGCAGCCTCGCCGCCAAAGGCCTCGTCGCTGCGCACGATCCGCTCAGCAACGGCAATCGCGCCGTGCACCACGTAGATCATGTGCGGCCGCGCCGGCAGGGCGAGCTCGGCGCCGTCGTTGTCGAATGTATCTTCGTAGAGCCGAAGCACCGGCGGCATGGCCTTCCTCCTCGTTGCGCTGGGCGCGGACGAGCCATGAGTTTCCGCGCGCCAAACACCCACATGCAACGGGTTTACACCGCCTTCGGCGCGTTGCTAAATCGCCCTTCATCGCCGCGCGACCTTCGCTCAAGAACGAAAGGCACGGCAAGGGGAGGAAACGCATGCAACGGACGACGCCGCCATTTCGCGCCGACCATGTCGGCAGCCTGCTGCGGTCGCCGGCGCTGAAAGAGGCGCGCGTCAAGCGCGAGCGCAACGAGATCAGTGCGGAGGCTTTGGCGGCGGTCGAGGACCGCGAAATCGAGCGCGCGATCCGCAAGCAGGAGGAAGTGGGGTTAAAGCTCGCGACCGACGGCGAATTGCGCCGCACCTGGTGGCAGTTCGATTTCTTCCGCGGTCTCGACGGGGTGGAATTGTACACCACCGACCGCGGCATCCAGTTTCACGGCGTGGTCACCAAGGCGCATGCGCTCCAGATCAACGGCAAAATCGGCTTTTCCGGCCACCCGATGCTGGAGCATTTCAAATTCCTCAAAGCGCACACCCGCGTCACGCCGAAGATGACCATCCCGGCGCCGAGCACTTTGCATTTCCGCCAGGGCCGCGCCGCGATCAGCCAGGAGATTTATCCCGATCTCGACGGCTTCTTTGCCGATTTGGGCCAGGCTTATCGCGCCGCGATCCGCGCGTTCTACGATGCCGGCTGCCGCTATCTGCAGCTCGACGACACCGCCTGGGCGATGGCCTGTGATCCGAGCGAGCGGGCGCATTCCAAGGAGCGGGGCGACGATCCCGAAACGCTGCCGCAGCGCTACGCGCGTGTCACCAACGCCGCGCTCGAAGGCCGGCCGGCCGATATGGCCATCACCATGCATTCGTGCCGCGGCAATTTCCGTTCGACCTTCATCGCCTCCGGCGGCTACGAGTTCGTCGCCGAACAGCTGCTCGGCAAGACCGGCCTCGACGGATATTTCCTCGAATACGATACCGAACGCGCCGGCGGCTACGAACCGCTGCGCTTCTTCCCGAAGGGCAACAAACAGCTCGTGCTCGGCCTCGTCACCTCGAAATTCGGCAAGCTGGAAAAGAAAGACGACATCAAGCGGCGGATCGACGAAGCCACGAAATATGTCGCGCTCGATCAGCTCTGCCTGTCGCCGCAATGCGGCTTCGCCTCGACCGAGGAAGGCAATGCGCTCTCCGAAGAGGAGCAATGGGCAAAACTGCGCATGGTGGTCGAGATTGCCGACGAGGTCTGGGGCTAGATCCATGGAGCGGGGCAAACCGCCGTTTCGCGCCGACCATGTCGGCAGCCTGCTGCGGACGACCGCGTTGAAGGAGGCGCGGGAAAACTACGCGCGCGGCGAAATCGGCGCGGACGCGCTCAAGGCGGTGGAGGATCGCGAAATCGAAGCGCTCGTGCGCAAGCAGGAAGCCGTCGGGCTCAAAGCCGTCACCGACGGCGAATTCCGGCGCCGCTCGTGGAATTTCGATTTCCTGGAACGGCTACCGGGCGTGGAATCCTATCGCGGCGAGCGCAAGATAAAATTCAACGCGCAAGGGCCGCAGCCGCCGCCCTACCTGTTGCGCGTGACCGGCAAGCTCGGCGGCTCCGCGCCGCACCCGATGGTCGAGCATTTCCGCTTCCTGCGCGCGCACGCCAAAGCGATGCCGAAAGTCACCATTCCTTCGCCCTCCTCGCTGCATTTCCGCTACGGCCGCGACGCGGTGCCGGACAGCATCTATCCGGCGATGGAGGATTTTTATCGCGACCTGGGCGAAGCCTACCGCAAGGTCGTGCAAGCCTTCGCCGACGCCGGCTGCCGCTATCTTCAGCTTGATGAGGTCAACCTTGCCTATCTGTGCGATCCGTCGCTGCGCGAGCAGATCTCCGCACGCGGCGACGATCCGGCCGCACTGCCGGCGATTTATGCGCGCATCATCAATGCCGCCATCGCCGACATCCCGGCCGACATGACCATCACCATGCACTTGTGCCGCGGCAATTTCCGTTCGAGCTTCGTCGCCAGCGGCGGCTACGAGCCGGTTGCTGACGTGCTGTTCAACGGCATCAATGTGCACGGCTATTTCATGGAATATGACAGCGACCGCGCCGGCGGCTTCGAGCCATTGCGGCTCCTGCCAAAGAACAAGAGAATCGTGCTTGGGCTCGTGACCAGCAAGAGCGGCCGGCTGGAAAGCCGCGACCAGATCAAAAGCCGGATCGATGAGGCGGCCAAATATGCACCGCTCGATCAGCTTTGCCTGTCGCCGCAATGCGGGTTCGCCTCGACCGAAGAAGGCAACGTGCTCTCCGAGGACGAGCAATGGGACAAGCTGCGCATGATCGTCGAGATCGCAGCAGAAGTGTGGGGCTAAGATGCAGCGAACAACACCGCCGTTCCGCGCCGATCACGTCGGCAGCCTGTTGCGGCCCGCGGCGCTGAAAGCGGCGCGCGAGCGCCACGGCAAAGGCGAACTCAGCGCCGCCGAGCTCAAGGCCGTCGAAGACCGCGAGATCGAAGCCGCCATCAAGAAGCAGGAAGCGGCCGGCCTGCAATCGATTACCGACGGCGAATTTCGCCGCTCGTGGTGGCATCTCGACTTTCTCTGGGGGCTCGATGGCGTCGAACGCCACGTGATGGATACCGGCATCGCCTTTGCGGCGGTGACGACGCGCAACGAGGGCGTGAAAGTCACCGGCAAGCTCGGCTTCTCCGGTCATCCGATGCTCGAGCACTTCAAATTCGTCAAAACGCATACGCAACGCACGCCGAAAATCACCATCCCGGCGCCGTCGGCGCTCTACGGCCGCCCCTATCGCACACCGATCGACAAGAGCATTTATCCGACGCTCGACGCATTCTTCGCCGATCTCGGGGGCGCATACAGAAAAGCGGTGCGCGCCTTCTATGACGCCGGCTGCCGCTATATCCAGCTCGACGAAGTCTTCATCGCCATGCTGTGCGATCCGAAATATCGGCAGCAGATGACGGACCGCGGCGACGATCCGGACTATCTCGGCGGCGTCTACGGCGACCTCATCAACGAAGCGATGGCGGACGTTCCCGCCGACATGACCGTGACCATGCATTTGTGCCGCGGCAACTACAAATCGACCTTCATGGGCAGCGGCGGATACGACGCCATGCAGGAAGTCCTCTTCGACAAGATCAAGGTGCACGGTTATTTCATGGAGTACGACACCGCCCGCGCCGGCGGTTTCGAGCCGCTCGGGCGGCTGCAAAAAGGCCGCGTCGCGGTGCTCGGTCTGGTCACCTCCAAAACCGGGCAGCTCGAGAGCAAGGACGCGATCAGGCGGCGCATCGAAGAGGCGGCAAAATTCACCAGCCTCGATCAGCTCTGCCTGTCGCCGCAATGCGGCTTTGCCTCGACCGAGGAAGGCAACGTCCTCTCCGAAGCCGAAGAATGGGCGAAGCTTAAGATGATCGTCGAGGTAGCTCGGGACGTTTGGGGGGATTGATCATGCCCGGTATTGTCGACGGCAAAGTCGCCATTGTCACCGGCGCCGGGCGCGGCATCGGCCGCGGCATTGCGCTGCTCATGGCGCAGGAAGGCGCGCGTGTGGTGGTCTGCGATATCGGCGCCAGCCTGGAAGGCGCCGGCACCGATGCCGGCCCGGCGCATGCCGTGGTCGACGAGATCAAAAAAGCCGGCGGACAGGCCATTGCCTCGACGCTGTCGATCAGCGAACCCGCCAACGGCGACAAGATCGTGCAGGCGGCGCTGGATGCCTTCGGCCGCGTCGATATCCTGGTGAACAATGCCGGCATCCTGCGCGACCGGATTTTTCATCGGATGAGCTGGGCGGATTGGTCGGACGTGATCAATGTGCACTTGAACGGCAGTTTCATCATGAGCCGCGCCTGCGCGACGCACTTTCGCGAACAGAACTCCGGCGCTTACGTGCACATGACCTCGACGTCCGGATTGGTCGGCAATTTCGGCCAGGCCAATTATGCGGCGGCGAAGATGGGCATCGTCGGACTCTCCCGCGGCATTGCGCTCGACCTGGCGCGGTTCAACGTGCGCTCGAATTGCGTGTCGCCGTTCGCCTGGACGCGCATGGTGCAATCGATCCCGACCGACGACGAAAAGGAGAAGGCGCGGGTCGCGCGCGCGAGCCAGGTCACGCCCGAGAAGGTGGCGCCGCTCGTGGTCTATCTGGCGTCCGATCAGGCGAGCGGCATCAGCGGCCAGATTTTTTCGGCGCGCAACAACGAGATTTACTTGTTCAGCGCCAACCGCCCAATCCGCTCGCTGCATCGTTCCGACGGCTGGACGCCGCAAAAACTCGCCGAGCAGCTCAAAGGCGCATTTGCCACCTCGTTTACGCCGCTCGAACGGTCGCAGGACGTGTTTTCATGGGATCCAGTCTAATGACCACGACGGAGCTTCCTTATTTTACCTCCCCCCTTTGTGGGCGAGGTCGGCGAACGCGGGCTTACCCGCGTTCGTCGGGAGGGGGGTGAAGACGCCGCGCCATATGAATTGACCCCCCTCCCCATCCCTCCCCCTCAAGGGGGGAGGGAGCAGCAAGCCGAGGCGTTCAGGTAATGACCATTGTCTACGATAAGCTGATGGCGCTTAAGATCGCGCCCGCCGAGCAAGTCTACGAGCCGAAAGATTGCATGCTTTACGCGCTCGGCGTCGGGCTCGGCCACGACCCGATGAACGAAGACGAGCTCGCTTTCGTCTATGAAAAGAACCTCAAAGCGCTGCCGACCATGGCGACGGTCCTCGCCCATAGCGGGTCGCTGGTGCGCAATCCGACAAGCGGCATCAACTGGGTGATGGTGGTCAACGGCGAGCAAGGCTTTACGCTGCATCGCCCGCTGCCGGCGCACGGCGATTTGGTCGGCCACACCCGCATCGTCGACGTCATCGACAAAGGCGCGGGCAAAGGCGCGCTCCTTTTTACCGAGCGCAAAATCACCGACAAGACAACCGGCGCGCCGGTCGCGACGGTGACGCAGACGATTTTCTGCCGCGGCGACGGCGGTTTCGGCGGGCCGCCGCGGCAGACACCGCCGCCGCATCCGATCCCGGCGCGCGCTCCGGACATGATTTGCGACCTCGGCACGCGTCCGGAGATGGCGCTGATCTATCGCCTGAGCGGTGACTATAACCCGCTGCACGCCGAGCCCGCCGCCGCCAAGGCCGCCGGTATTCGCCGCCCGATCCTGCACGGACTGGGCACGTTCGGCGTTTCCGGCCATGCGCTGCTCAAGACCATGTGCGGCTACGATCCGGCGCGGCTCACGTCGTTCTCGGGCCGCTTTTCCGCTCCGGTCTTTCCCGGCGAAACCATCCGCACCGAGATGTGGCGCGACGGAACGCTGGTGAGCTTTCGCGCGCGCGTCGTCGAGCGCGACGTGATTGCGCTCAACCACGGCCGCGCGGAGCTTAAGCCGTGAACGAAACCGACCTCGCGCCGATTCGCGATTCGGTGCGCGCGTTGTGCGCGAATTTCCCCGGAACGTATTGGCGCAAACTCGATCGCGAGCGAACCTATCCGGAAGAATTTGTAACCGCCCTGACCAAGGCGGGATTTCTCGCCGCCTTGATCCCCGAAGAATATGGCGGCAGCGGACTTTCCATGCGCGCGGCGGCGGCCATTATGGAGGAAATCCAGGCGTCCGGCTGCAACGGCGCCGCCTGCCACGCGCAGATGTACACGATGGGGACGATTCTGCGCCATGGCAGCGCCGAACAGAAAGCACGCTATTTGCCGACCATTGCCCGCGGTGAGCTCCGCCTGCAGGCGTTCGGCGTCACCGAGCCGACGTCCGGAACCGATACGCTCAGCCTGCGCACCGTTGCGGCACGCGACGGCGACGGCTACGTCGTCAACGGCCAGAAAATCTGGACGTCGCGCGCCGAGCATTCCGATCTCATGTTGTTGCTCGCGCGCACTACGCCGCGCGAAGAAGCGAACTCGCGGACCGCCGGACTCTCGGTCTTTCTCATCGACATGCGGGCGCTCAAGGGCAAGGGCCTGACCATCCGTCCGATCCGCACCATGATGAATCACGCCACCACCGAAGTCTTTCTGGAAAATGTGCGCATTCCGGCCGACAGTTTGATCGGCAGCGAAGGCGACGGCTTTCGCTACATTCTTTCCGGCATGAATGCCGAACGCATTCTCATCGCCGCCGAATGCATCGGCGACGCCAAGTGGTTCATCGACAAGGCGTCCGCCTACGCGCGCGAACGCGTGGTATTCGGGCGGCCCATCGGCCAAAATCAGGGTGTGCAATTTCCCATCGCCCGCGCCTACATCAACATGCGCGCCGCCGAATTGATGGTGCACGAAGCGGCCGCGCTCTACGAGGCGGGAAAAGAGTGCGGCGCGGAAGCCAATATGGCGAAGCACCTCGCCGCCGAAGCCTCGTGGGCGGCGGCCGACATGTGCGTGCAAACCCACGGCGGTTTCGGCTTCGCCGAAGAATTCGACATTGAACGAAAATTCCGCGAAACGCGGCTTTACACGGTGGCGCCGATTTCCACCAATCTCGTTCTTTCCTATGTCGCCGAGCACGTGCTCAGCCTGCCGCGATCGTACTGATGCCCTCACCACTTTCAGACCTGTTGGTGGTGTCGCTCGAACAGGCCGTCGCGGCGCCGATGTGCAGTTGCCGCCTGGCGGACGCCGGCGCGCGCGTGATCAAAATCGAGCGGCCGGAAGGCGATTTCGCCCGCTTCTACGACGACTTCGCGCACGGCGAGTGCAGCTACTTTGTCTGGCTCAATCGCGGCAAGGAATCGGTCGTGCTCGACTTGGTCAAGGACGACGACAAGCGGCTGCTCGAGGCGATGCTCAAGCGCGCCGACATATTCGTGCAGAACCTCAAGCCGGGCACCGTCGCGAAACTCGGGTTTTCAATTCCGCGGCTGCGGCGCGATTATCCGCGCCTGATCTGCTGCTCCATCTCCGGCTTCGGCGAGGAGGGTCCGTTCGCCAAGCGCAAAGCCTACGATCTCCTCATTCAAGCCGAGGCCGGGCTTGCCTCCATCACCGGCACGACCGAGCCCTCGCGCGTCGGCGTGTCGGTTGTCGATATCTCAACCGGACTGAATGCCTACGAGGCCATCCTCGAGGCGTTGATCGCGCGACAGCGAACCGGTGAAGGCGCCGAGCTGTCGGTGTCGATGTTCGATTCCGTGGCCGACTGGATGGCGGTGCCGCTGCTGCAACAGGAGGCCGGCAAGCCGCCGGGGCGCATCGGGCTCACGCATCCGGCGATTGCGCCCTATGGCGCGTTTCCGACGCGCGACGGCGCCCAAATTCTCATCGGCGTTCAGAACGACCGCGAATGGCGCGTGCTCGCGGAAAGAGTTTTGGGAGATGCAGATCTTGCCGCCGATCCCCGCTTCGCCACCAACCGCGGCCGCGTCGAGCGCCGCGCCGAAACGGACCGCAAAGTCGCGGCGATTTCCAGCACCATGGATGCCGATCTTTTGACGCAGAAGCTTGCCGCCGCGGAAATCGCCTTTGCGCGCATCAACACTGTGGCCGACCTGGCGCGCCATCCGCATCTGCGCATGATCGAAGTTGCAACACCGAGCGGTCCGGTTTCGTATGCGGCGCCGGCTGCACTGCGCGCCTCAGGCTCGCGGCATTATCGTCCGGTGCCCGCGCTTGGCGAACATACCGACAAGGTCCGGGCGGAATTTCTGGCGGCGGCCCAAGCTGACTAGTGGAGGGGATTTGACATTCGCTAGCCACCAAAGCGCTAGTTCGTGAAGCGAATGTCAAATCCAAAGCTCCACTAGCAATGATATTTGCTAGTGGTCCTTTGATTCTAACATTCGCATGAGAGCGTGCCGAGACGGGATGCGAATGTTAGAATCGGACCACTAGAGGAGAAAATACAATGGACGTGGGATTTATCGGTCTGGGCAATATGGGCGCGCATATGGCACGCCGCCTGGTGGAAGCCGGACACCGCGTTTTCGTTTACGACACGCGGCAGGAGGCGATCGGCAATCTCGCCGCGCTGGGCGCGGTGGCGTCGCGCTCGCCGGCGGAGGTCGCCGATGCCGCCGAAACCGTCATGGTGAGCCTGCCTACACCCGAATATCGTGCTGCAAGTCGCGACCGGCCCAAACGGAGTCATCAACGGCAAACGCATCCGGCGTTTCGTCGATCTTTCCACCACCGGCGCAGTGATGGCCGAGCGTGTCAGCAAGCTGCTCGCGGCGCGCAACATCGTGCAGATCGATAGCCCCGTGAGCGGCGGCGTAAGCGGCGCCCAACGCGGTACGCTCGCCGTCATGGCCTCGGGCCCGCGCGCCGAAGTCGCGGCCATCGAACCATTGCTCCAGGTGTTCGGAAAAGTGTTTTTCCTCGGCGAGAAGGCGGGCGCCGGTCAGACCATGAAGCTCGTGAACAACGTGCTGTCGGCGACCGCGATCACGGCAACGGCCGAGGCGCTGGTGACGGGAGTAAAAGCCGGCCTCGATCCGCGGCTGATGCTCGACGTCATCAATGCCGGCACCGGCCGCAACACCATGACCGAGGACAAGGTGGCAAGAGCCATCCTTCCCGGCACGTTCGATCTCGGCTTCACGGCCGGCTTGCTGACGAAAGACGTGAACCTTTTTCTTGCCGAATGCGAAGCACTCGGCCTGACCACCAACGTCATCGAGGCTGTCGCCGGCGTGCTCCAACGAACGTGTGACGAACTTGGCGCGGAGGCGGATGTCAGCGCCGTCATTCAGCCCATCGAGAACCGCGCCGGCGTCAAAGTGCGCGCGTCACAGGCGCCGCAAAGAAAATAAATCAAGTATAATCAATTACTTGCTTGAAAGCGAAATTGTGTGATGCCGGTCACTTCGGCATTCGCGCAACGCCGATAGGTTTGGTCAACGATTGATGAAGGAGATGACCCCAGCGACGCTTCCTTCTCTTTTCAACTTGGTTCGCCGTGGTTCTGCGCACCCTCGACCCCGCCCACGGGCCATGGCGACCACGAAGGGGTGAGTAGTCCCCAAGCACCCCAGCCCGCCCGGACGAATCCGGGCGGGCTTTTCTTATCGCCAAATCTGCCCCATGGTGCGCCGACGCGGCCGCGCTGGAGGAGGGGCTTATGCCGAAAGGCGCCCGTCTGGGCCCCAGCCTGCTTTCGGGCTTGCCCGGACATCTCGCCAAGAACCTATTTGCCGGCGCCAAGCCCGTGCGGGCCACCGCCGACGAGGTTCTGTTCCTCGCCGACGATCCGGGCGACGGCTGCTACCGGATCGAGGACGGCCTTCTGAAAGTCGTGATGGTTTCCCGCTCCGGCAGCGAACGGATACTCGCGTTTCTTGGCGCGGGCGCGATTGTCGGCGAGCTCTCGGTGATCGATGGGCGGCCGCGTTCCGCCTCGGTGGTTGCGGTGCGCGACACGACTTTGAGTTTTCTCAGCCGCTCAGCCTTCGAAGCCTTCGCGCAACGACATCCGGAAGTCTACGAGGCGCTGGTCCGCCTTCTTGCCACGCGCTTGCGCGAAACCGACGTGGTGATTGCGGCCGGAAGCTTTCTGCCGCTCAAAGGCCGCGTCGCCTCGACGTTACTCGAGCTGGCCGAGAACTTCGGGCAAGATGTCGGCTCGGGCCGCATTGTCATCCGGCAAAAGATCGGGCAAAGCGACATCGCCGCCATGGCCGGGATTGCCCGCGAGAACGTCAGCCGAATCCTCAACGATTGGAAGCGGCGTAAGTTGGTGAGCCGGCTCTCCGGCTATTATTGTCTGGAGAACAGGTCGCAGCTGGAGCATGAAGCCGAGCTGTAACCGCGCCTGTGTTCGCTCAACGAAATCCCATCATGAAAATACCCGCGCTTGCTGATTTTCGCCGCATTGTCGTAAAGGTCGGCTCGTCTCTGCTCGTGGATAGTCAGGCCGGCCGGCTCAACAACCATTGGCTCTCCTCGCTCGCGGCCGACGTCGCCGAAATTCATCGCGGCAATCGGGAAATTTTGGTTGTTTCCTCTGGTGCAATCGCGCTCGGCCGCGCGGTGCTCAAGCTCGCGTCCGGGCCGCTCAAGCTCGAGGACAGCCAGGCGGCGGCCGCCGTCGGTCAGATTGCGCTGGCGCGGCAATGGGCCGAAGCCTTGTCGCGGCATGACATGACCGCGGGTCAAATCCTCCTCACGCTCGGCGATACCGAAGAGCGGCGGCGTTACCTCAATGCACGTTCAACAATCGACACGTTGCTCGGCTGGCGCGCGGTGCCGGTCATCAACGAGAACGATACCGTTGCGACCAGCGAAATACGCTACGGCGACAACGACCGGCTGGCGGCACGGGTCGCCACCATGGTCAGCGCCGATGTGCTCGTGCTCCTCTCCGACGTGGACGGTCTTTACGACATGCCGCCCGGGAGCGCTGCCGGCGCGCGGCACATTCCTTACGTTGAACGCGTCACTCCCGAGATCGAGGCGATGGCCGGCGCGGCGCCGTCCGAGCTCTCGCGCGGCGGCATGCAGACCAAGATCGAAGCGGCAAGGATCGCCACGCATGCCGGCACGCACATGGTTATCGCCTCCGGCCGGCGCGATCATCCCTTGCGCGCTATCGCCGAGGGTGCGCGCTGCACGTGGTTCGTGACAGCGGCAAATCCGGTGACGGCGCGAAAGAAATGGATTGCCGGGGCGCTCGAACCCAAGGGCACGCTGGTGATCGATGCCGGCGCGGTGGCGGCGCTACGCGGGGGAAAAAGCCTCCTGCCGGCCGGCGTGGTCGGCGTCGATGGCGGCTTTGCGCGCGGCGACGCGGTCATTATTCGCGATCCGGCCGGCGTCGAGATCGCACGCGGTCTCTGCGCCTACGACGTCGAGGATGCGCGCAAGATCAAAGGACGTTCGTCCGCCGACATTGCGTCCATCCTCGGCTTCCGCGGACGCACGGAAATGGTGCATCGTGACGATTTGGTGGTCCGCCCGCATTAGGTCACCGCGCCGCCTAAGGTACGCCGAGTTTGTGCCAGCGAGACGGCATTTGACCCGCCCGCAAAAAGTGGAACCCCGGCCGTTTTGCGGCCGGGGCTCAACGCCGGGTGATTGAGGGTGAGGGGCTGGGGGGCTTCGCCCGGCGCCATCCAATCAACGTGATGCGTGGGCGCTGGTTCCTCGCCTTGTATTTAAATTTTTTTACCGCGGTTCCGGCGCGAATTTTGGCCGGGGCTCTCGAAGATTGCGATCTGCGGCTGCGGCTGACACTGAGCGCTCGCGCTCCCGGTAGGTTAATTCGCCGGCCGCCCGGCAGGACGATGTAGCGGGCGATGACACGCAATTGGCCTTCGGCGCCACCATATCCTTCGACAACGTATTTGGCGCCGACCGGGAACCGGGACGGCAAGCGGCGTTCTAAACGACTTTTCGATAATGCCATGGGCTTCCCTCCGTGAGGAAATTCGGGAACAAAACGCATGCGAGCGAACCCATGTTCCTTAAATTCTGTGACCGCCGCGCGAAAGCTGTGGAGCAGTGTGGACAAATCCGGACCCTGGAACCGCCTCGCCCGGACCGGCCGAACATGATAGGAAGCCAAAGCCGAGACGGATCAAGGCCATGAACGCGCCGCTTAGTCCCGTTGCAAACGCCAGCAAGCTCGCGGCGCTCATGATGGCCATGGGGCGCGAGGCGCGCGAGGCCGCCCGCACACTCGCGCTCGCGCCCGCGGCGCGCAAAAACCGGGCGCTTGCCGCCATGGCCGCCGCCCTTCGCCGCACGCGACCGGCCATTCTGGCGGCGAATTCTCAGGACCTGGCGGAGGCAAAATCTGCCGGCGTCGCCCCGGCCTTTTTGGACCGGCTGAGGCTGGATCCGCCCCGCATAGAGGGGATGGCGTCCGGGCTCGATGCCATTCGCAAACTCAAGGATCCGGTCGGTACGATCATGGCGTCGTGGCGGCGTCCCAATGGCATGCGAATTGAGCGCGTACGCGTACCGCTCGGCGTCGTCGGCGTGATCTATGAAAGCCGGCCGAATGTAACCGCCGATGCCGGCGCGCTCTGTCTCAAAGCCGGCAATGCGGTGATCCTGCGCGGCGGTTCCGAAAGCTTTCATTCGACCCGCGCGATCCACGCCGCGATGCGCGAAGGCTTGGTGGAAGCAGAGCTCCCGCCGGCCGCGATTGCGCTGGTCCCGACGCGCGACCGCGCCGCCGTGGGCATGATGCTCGAGGGACTCGACGGCACCATCGACGTCATCGTTCCGCGCGGGGGCAAAAGCCTTGTTCAGCGCGTGCAGACCGAGGCCCGCGTTCCGGTATTTGCTCACCTCGAAGGTGTTTGCCACGTCTACGTCGACCGTGCCGCCAAATTGCCGATGGCGAAGGCCATCGTTCTCAATGCCAAGATGCGGCGCACCGGCGTGTGCGGCGCCGCGGAAACCCTGCTTGTTGATCGTGCTGCGCGCAGCGAAAATGCTCAAGCCGCTGATTGCCATGCTGATCGATGCCGGCTGTCAGATCCGCGGCGATGCGGCGGCGCTGGCCGCGGACTCGCGGGTTACCCCGGCGAGCGAAGCCGACTGGTCGACCGAATACCTCGATGCCATCCTGACCGTCGGCGTGGTCGACGGGGTCGAGGCTGCGATCGCGCATATCGAACGTTACGGATCGCACCATACCGACGCCATCGTTACGGAGGATCGCGCGGCAGCCGAGAAGTTCCTGCGTGAGGTGGATTCGGCGATAGTCCTGCACAATGCGTCCACCCAGTTTGCCGACGGCGGCGAGTTTGGCTTCGGCGGCGAAATCGGCATCGCCACCGGGCGATTGCACGCGCGCGGTCCGGTGGGCGTCGAGCAGTTGACCACTTTTAACTACCGCGTCCGCGGCAGCGGGCAGACGCGGCCGTAGCATGTAGTTGTGTCCGCCAGCCGGATCGTTGCGATCGGCGGGCGAGAGATGGGGCAAGGGGCGTTGCTGACGAGAATGAACCGCGAGTTGCCGCCGACGCATGCGGCCGCCGCCCGCCCTGCCCCACGTAACAGCCTCGCCGGCTCGCGGGATGCATTTCGCCTGGTCTTGCCGATTCATGCGCCGGGCCTGCGCATCGGGCTGTTCGGCGGTACGTTCGATCCGGCGCACGCGGCGCACCGCGCCGCCACCCTTCTGGCCATGAAGCGGATCGGCCTCGATCGGGTGTGGTGGCTGGTCACGCCCGGCAATCCACTGAAAGACACAAGCGGCTTGGCGCCATTGTCGGTGCGCACCGCTGCGGCACGGGCGCTGGCGCGGCACCCGCGCATCGACGTCACCGATCTCGAAGCGCAGCTCGGCACGCGGTACACTTATCAGACTATAAGTTATCTGGTCCGCGCCTGCCCGCGGGTGCACTTCGTCTGGATCATGGGCGCCGATAATCTGCGCGCGTTTCATCGCTGGCAGCGCTGGCGTGAAATTGCCGATCTGGTGCCGATTGCGGTCGTCGACCGGCTCGGACCGAGCCTATACGCCACCGGGAGCGCCGCCGGTCAGGCGCTTGCGTCCGTGCGCATTCCGGAATGGGCGGCCAAGAGCTTGCCGGAACGGCGGCCGCCGGTCTGGCTTTATCTGCACGGCCTCAAGTCGCCGCTATCCTCGACGGCATTGCGAGCGGCGCGCGCTTTGCGGCAGCGAAGCCGGTGAGAATGCCGCGCCAGTGTTGCAGTAATGTGATGCAAGACGGTTGAAACTATTAACAGTGCGTGCCTATCTTACGTCATCGTCCCCGTGTGATTCCGGGGCTGGAAATGGAGCGAAAGGATAAGGGTCCCTGTCCATACTCGTAACTCCTCGGGCCGAACGTCGCGCGCCCGATCGGGTCTCCAGAATGCGTCCTGACGCCGAGGAGATCCTCCGGCTGGTCCTCGCCCGCCTCGACGATATGAAGGCCGAGGACACCCTCACCATCGATCTACGAAACAAATCTTCGATCGGCGACTACATGGTCGTTTCGTCCGGTCGCTCGCAGCGCCATGTCGGCTCCGTGGCCGACCGGATCGTCGAGGATTTGCACAAGGCGGGCGTGGCCGCCCGGGTGGAAGGGGTTCCGCATTGCGACTGGGTGTTGATCGACGCAAGCGATGTGATCGTTCACGTCTTTCGCCCGGAGGTGCGGACCTTCTACAATCTTGAGAAGATGTGGTTAGCAGGCCGGCCGGTACGCCGCGCGAGCTAGCGCGGCGACCCTGACGCGGCTCTGCCGCGGCGCGGACCTCGGGTGACGTCAATCATGCGCCTGCTCGTCGTCGCTATTGGCCGCCTGAAGCAAGGACCGGAGCGCGAGCTCGCAGCCTGGTATTGCAAACGCGCGGCGGCAACGGGGCGTTCGCTTGGCTGGCGCCAGGTCGAAATCATCGAAATTCGCGAAAGTCGCGCGCCGGATCGCGACCGCCGTCGCACC
The DNA here is from genome assembly GCA_963835195.1 of uncultured Alphaproteobacteria bacterium. Classification (GTDB taxonomy): domain Bacteria; phylum Pseudomonadota; class Alphaproteobacteria; order Rhizobiales; family Xanthobacteraceae; genus BOG-931. Next base: position 354,211 of record CAWIEY010000008.1, on the reverse strand, counting down.
GAAGAATTGATCGCGCTCGCCAACATTATCCCTGATGGCGCTCTGGTCGCCGCACTCGACGAGCGGGGCGAGAACCTCGATAGCGCGGCGCTTGCCGGATTGATTCGGCAGTGGCGCGCCGATGGCCGCGGGTGCGCTTGCTTTATCATCGGCGGGGCGGACGGACTGGCGCCGAGTCTGATGGAACGCGCCAAAGTCCGGCTGGCATTCGGCACGGCCACGTGGCCGCACCAGCTTGTCCGCATCATGTTGCTCGAACAGATTTACCGTGCGGGCACAATTCTCTCCGGCCACCCTTACCATCGCGCCTAAACAAAAAAGCGTTTGGACAAAAATCCGGCGAAAATGGATTGTTAATCCTGCCCCATTGATTTTCCGCCGGCAGATGCGAACCGGGTCTTATTCTTGTCGTAAAACTGCTGGCTTTCTGTTGCGTTCGCAAACTTGGCCTCTACCCTTGCAAGGCATGATTCCCTTGGCTTTGCCCCGAATTGATCCGCGCCCGGCGCGCCGATCGACCCTTGTCGTCCTGCTGCTGCTGGGCGCCGGCGCGCCTTTATCGGCGCAAACCGCTTTCGCTCAGACGCCAGCCGCCACGGCGGGGACGCCGGCCGCTCATGCCCAAGCGGCTGCCATGCCATCTGCCCCCGCAGGGGAGCGACCACAAACGGATGCGGACGCGCTCAAACAGCACGATCAGGAACTCGATGCGACGCGGGAGAAGGAACGCGAATTTGCTGAAAACCAGGCCAAACTGCGGAGCGAAATAGACGCCCTTGCCGCCGACCGCGGTAAGCTTAACCAGCAGCTTATCGATACTGCCGCGCGCGTGCGCGACCTCGAAGCGAGCATCGCGGCTACGCAAGCACGGCTAAAACCCCTTGATGACCAGGAAGCCCAGTTGCGCAAGTCGCTCGATGAGCGCCGGGGTGCCGTCGTCGAGATTCTTGCCGTCCTGCAGCGGGTTGGGCACCAGCCGCCCCCGGTACTCCTGGTCCGGCCGGAAGATGCGCTGGTGGCGGTGCGGACCGCGATCATGCTCGGCGCCATGGTGCCGAGCATGCGCGCCGAAGCCGATGCACTTGCCGGCAACCTCGCCGATCTCGTCAAAGTACGCAAAGGCATTGTCGGCGAACGTGCGCAGCTTGACCGTGACCTCGACGGGCTCGGCCGCGATCAATTGCGGTTGAACTTGTTGATCGGGGAACGACAGAAAAAGGAAGCCGCTTCACAAGAGGCGCTCAACGCGGAGCGGGTCCGCGCCGCCGATTTGGCACGTCAAGCCGACACTCTGAAGAGCCTAATCGCCAAACTCGAATCAGATCTACCCGTTGCCAGCCGCGCCGCCCGTGCCGACGCGCGCGGTATTGCAAGCGATGCGACGCGGGCGGACCTCGCCGTACTTAAAGATCCCGGCCGGCTGGCGCCTGCAATTGCCTTCGGCGCGACGCGCGGCCATTTGCGTTGGCCGGTCAACGGCGTGAAACTCAGCGAGTTCGGTGCGTCCGACGGCCTAGGCGGGACCCAAAAAGGTCTCTCGATCGGGGCCCGCCCCGGCGCTCAGATCACGTCTCCGTGCGACGGCTGGGTTGTTTACGCTGGGACATTTCGCAGCTATGGGCAACTCTTGATCCTGAACGCTGGCGGCGGCTATCATGTGCTGCTTGCGGGGATGGAACGGATTTCCGTCGATCTCGGCCAATTCGTACTGACGGGCGAACCCGTAGCAGTGATGGGCGGCGGAGCACAGGTATCCGCTGCGGCGACGAAGTCCAAACAACCTGTGCTGTACGTGGAGTTCCGCAAAGACGGGGCTCCCATTGACCCCAGCCCATGGTGGGCAACGAACGAAGGCGAAAAGGTCCGCGGATGATGCGCAAAACTTCCCTCATGTTTATCGGTGCGGTTGCAGGTGCCGGGCTCGCGCTGCTGGCGACCCAGCCGCACAGCATTTTCATCGGTTCGAGCGCAAAAGCAGCGTCGTCAGACACTTACCGACAGCTCAATCTGTTCGGCGACGTCTTCGAGCGCGTGCGCGCCGATTACGTCGAAAAGCCCGATGACGCCAAATTGGTCGAATCGGCGATCAACGGCATGCTTGCGGGGCTCGACCCGCATTCCAGCTACATGGATCCGAAAAGCTTCCGCGACATGCAGGTGCAGACGCGCGGCGAGTTCGGCGGCCTGGGCATCGAGGTCACCATGGAAGACGGCTTGGTGAAGGTCGTCGCGCCGATCGACGATACGCCGGCCGCCAAGGCCGGCGTCATGGCCAACGACATCATCACCAAGCTTGATGACGAACAGGTCCAGGGCCTGACGCTCAATCAGGCGGTAGAGAAGATGCGCGGCCCGGTGAACACCAAGATCAAACTCACCATCATGCGCAAGGGCCAGGACAAGCCGGTCGAGGTCACCATCGTGCGTGACGTCATCCGGGTGAAGTCGGTCCGCTCGCATCCCGAAGGCGAGCGACGTCGGTTACATCCGCATCACGCAGTTCAACGAGCAGACGACCGACGGTCTGAAGAAGGCGATCAGCGATCTAACAAACCAGCTCGGCGCCGAGAAGGTCAAAGGTTTCATCATCGATCTTCGCAACAATCCGGGCGGCCTGCTCGATCAGGCGATTTCGGTTTCCGACGCATTTTTGGAAAAGGGTGAGATCGTCTCGACGCGCGGACGCAATGCCGAAGAAACGCAGCGCTTTAACGCCCGGCCGGGCGACCTGACCAAGGGCAAGCCGCTGATCGTGCTGATCAATGGCGGCTCGGCATCGGCTTCCGAAATCGTCGCCGGCGCCTTGCAGGATCACAAGCGCGCGACCCTGGTCGGAACCCGCTCGTTCGGCAAGGGCTCGGTGCAGACCATCATTCCGCTCGGCGCCGGCAATGGCGCGCTGCGGTTGACCACGGCGCGCTACTTCACGCCGTCGGGCCGCTCGATCCAGGCCAAGGGCATCACCCCCGATATCGAAGTCCTGCAGGATGTGCCGGACGACCTGAAGGCGCGTACCGACACCAAGGGCGAAGCGTCGCTGCGGGGACATCTCAAAGGCTGAGGGCACCGAAGAATCGGGCTCGCAGTCCTATGTTCCGCAGGACGAAAAGGACGACAAGGCGCTTGAAGAGAGGCGCTTGATCTGTTGCGCGGCGCCATCAGCGACGCCGCCTTCCCGCCCAATCCAAAGGCTGCCGTGCCGAATTGAGCGGCCGGTTGTCCACTGACGATACGGGGCGGCGCTTAGCCGCCCCGTTTATTTTTGGGCTACTGGCATTGCCGCTGGCGAATTGGGCCGTGATAAACTCAACCCCGATGATTTGCCGGGCTACCAATCCACCAAGCTTTGCGCGCCACGACCGGACGGCAAGGAGCCTGGGGCTCGGCGCATGACCGTCGATGATCTGACCACGCCGCTCGGTCAGCGGCCGGCGCGGTGCCGGCGTGAGTTTCCCATCTCGGTGCCGAAGGTGATCGCCGCCGCGCTCGCCTTGTTTCTCGGCGCTTTTGTCGTTTGGGCCATCGTCGGCGAGGATCCATTTGGCGGCGAGCCTGTGGCCGCGGTGCCCATTGAGCAGCCGGGCTTGGTCGCTGCGAACAAGCCCGAAACGGCGTCGCCGCCAGTTGTCCTCGACGGCGCCCCAGGATACGGCGTCACTGCCGGGGAAAGCGCGCGGGCGGCCGCCGAGCCTGGCCAAGTCAACCGTCCGGCGCCACCGCCGGGAACCAAAACGGTCACGATTATCGACGGCAAAACCGGGGCACGTCAGGAGATCGTGATTCCGGCGGGCGACAGCGAGCCTCCGTTGGCTAGCGCACATAGCAAAGCCGCGAGATAGTAGCTAAATACCGATCCTGTTCGCCTCCCCGCGTCCCCGCCGATGACGTCGTTCGATCAATTGCCTTATCGCCCGTGCGCCGGCCTCCTGGTGCTCAACCGCCAAGGCCGCGCCTTTATCGGCCGTCGCATCGACGGTCCCGAGCACGTCGACAACACGCACGTGTGGCAAATGCCCCAAGGCGGCATCGATGCGGGCGAAGACCCGTGGCCGGCCGCGCTGCGCGAGCTGCAAGAAGAGACCAACATCACCTCCGTCGCGCGGCTTGGTGAAATTGCCGAATGGCTCACCTACGATATTCCGCCTGAGATTCTGGGGCAGGCCTGGAACGGCAAATATCGCGGCCAAACGCAGAAATGGTTTGCGCTGCGTTTTACCGGGGACGAGAGCGAAATCGACATCGAACATCCGGCCGGCGGACACAAGCCGGAATTCGTCGAATGGCGCTGGGAGCCGCTGCAAAACCTTCCGCGCCTCGTGGTGCCGTTCAAGCGCAAGACTTACGAGCGGGTGGTTGCAGAATTTGCGAAACTCACCTGAGCGCGCCGTGGCGAGGACGGCGCGCGAATGAACGACATCGCGCCCCTTGCGCTCGGTAACGTGCCCGCTTGGGCTCGGTAACGTCGCGGCGATTGGGCGCGAATGTCGCATTTGACCTTCGCGGTTTCCCAAGTTTAAGTGATGCCGCGCCGGGTGACGGGCCTATCTCGCACATCCTGAAAGGGAGCGGATCCTTACGCCGCCGAAGGTACGCATGACCGCCTATTTTCAGCGGCAGCTCGTGGATTATGCGGAAGGGCATGGCGACCGCGTCAACGGCGTCATGCACATGATCGGCAACCCGATCATTTTCATCGGCGTGGTGCTGCCACTCTCCTTGGTGCCGGTGACGGTGTTGGGCGTGCACATCAGCCTGGCCGCGATCCTGGTCATTCCGGCGCTGTTGTTGTGGATGTCCTGGGATTTCGCTCTCGGTCTCGGCGTCGCCGTTGCCGCGGTCCCGCTGCTTTGCATCGCCGCGGCGATTGCCGGCAATGTCGGCATCATCTCGATGTGGATTATTGCAGTGACGCTGTTCGTTCTCGGCTGGGTGCTGCAGATCGTCGGCCATCAGGTGTTCGAAGGAAAGCGGCCGACCGCCGTCAATAACCCGGTGCAGAGCCTCATCGCACCGATGTACATGGTGGCGAAGCTGTATGTCGCGCTTGGTTTCCGGCCTGATTTGGCCGCGATTTTGCAACGATCGTGCGGTTCAACCGCCTCGCAAAACTCTCCAGGCGCACCGCTTTATCCGCTCGAGGGTAGAGCCGATACGAGCCGATCGCAGTGACGCACACGCTCGTTACCGGGGGCAGCGGGTTCATTGGGCAACATCTGGTCCGGGTGCTGCTGGCGCGCGGCCGGGCGGTACGCATCCTCGACCTGCGTGAGCCGGAATACGCGCCCGCCGGACTGCAATTCGTCAAAGGCTCGATTCTCGATGCGCGGCAAGTGCGCAAAGCGCTCGCGGGTATCGAGGACGTCTATCACCTTGCCGCTTTGCCCGGCATGTGGATGCCGGACAAAAGAGATTTTCACGCGGTCAATTGCCGGGGCACGGAGATCGTGCTCGCGGCGGCGCGCGAACGTGGCGTGTCGCGCTTTTTGTATTGTTCGACAGAGTCCATCCTGTTCGGTCGTTCGAACTGCGAACCGGTTGTCACCGAGAGCGTACGCACGACCCCGGAAGAGATGCCCGGCGCCTATACCCGCTCGAAGATGCTGGCGGAGCAGCGCGCATTGCGGGCGGCCGCTTTAGGCTTTCCGCTGATCATCGCCAACCCAACCATGCCGATCGGTCCGCATCGCAACCTCACGCCGCCGACCGCGATGCTGCGCTACTTTCTCAACCGGCGCATCCAAGTGTACGTCGATTTCGTTCTCAATCTTGTCGATGTGCGCGATGTTGCCGCCGGCCTGGTGCTGGCGATGGAACGCGGGCAGGTTGGGCAGCGCTATATTCTCGGCGGGCAAAATATCTCGTTGCGCAAGCTTCTCGATCTGGTCGGTGCAATGAGCGGGCGCAATGCGCTGCGTATCCCGTTGTCCACCGGGGTTGCTCGGCTTGCCGCAACGGCGATGGAATTTCTTTCTGATCATTTGACGCATCGGTCGCCGTCGGCAACCGTGGAGGGGGTGCGAATTGCGCTCCGTTCCAAGCCGCTGTCGAACGAGAAATCGGAGCGGGAGCTTGGCTATGCGCCGCGTCCGATTGAGCCGGCATTGCGCGACATTGTCGCGTCGGTCGTGGGCGGTCGCCAGTCGTTCAGTGCGGCCGCGTCATATAAAAGCGAATTTTGACGGCAAAGCTCACGCTGGGCTAACACGTCACCGAGCGTCCTTTCGGAGTTGAGCTTGCACGTCAGTTTTGGTCCGAACGAAATCATCGATTTTATCTGGATCGTCTGGTTGGCAAGCTGGATCGCAGCGTCATTCTGGTCCGGGCGTACCGCACGCCGAATCGCCACCTTTGAGCCCTGGACGTATCGCGCCGCCATGATCATTGGCGGCATACTGCTGTTTCCGGGCACCGCGCGGGCGCTGGGGCAAAAACCGCTGTGGCAGGTCGGCATTCCCGGCGGTTACGCATTCGTGGTTTTCATGCTTGCCGGCCTCGGCTTTTCCTGGTGGGCGCGAGTCCATCTCGGCCGGCTTTGGTCTAGCGCAATCACCCGCAAGGACGGGCACCGCATAGTTTATAGCGGCCCTTATGCGCTGGTGCGTCATCCGATCTACACCGGGTTGATCGTGGGCTTGGTGGCCACGGTAGCCGTTGACGGCACCATCACGGCGCTGATCGGCGGCGCACTGATCGTGCTTGGGTTATGGCTGAAAGCCCGCGCGGAGGAGCGTTTTCTGATGACCGAGCTCGGCGCTGACGCCTACGGCTCCTATTGCCGCCGCGTTCCGATGCTCGTTCCCTTTGCTATAGGCCGCCGATAGCGCATCGCATCAGTGCCTGGGCACTTGATCGCGCTCGGCGCTGCCGGTGGCTGCGGCGAACGGCACGAGATGCTGTGGCACGATGATGCGCGAGCCCGGCGCGAGCGATGCATCGGGCGGCAGCCGATTGATCTGGGTCAGCGCCCAGACCGGCACACGATACTCGGCGGCGATGGATTGGACGGTGTCGCCGCGGCGTGTCGCGACGAAAGTGCCGCTGTCCCACAGTTCAAGGCCGGCGTCGGCAGGAACGACCAAACGGATGGGCAGCGGGTCAGCGCCGGCATTCGCGGGCGGCGCCGTCAGTTGTTGAATTTTCGCCAGAACCTGGTCGTGGATCGTCGGCAGCTTCTCGATGTTGAGGTGGTTAAGATCCTTATGCTCCGCCAAGTCGTAGCTGGCGTAATGACCGGAAAAACCCTTCGCCGGCTTGACGTCTCCTCCACCCAATATGCTGTTCGACTGGAAGATGTTGATGTAGCGCTCGACGTTGAGCGGCACATCTCCGGTGATACGGTTGGGATCGGTGGTCACCACCAGGGTGACCGTCATTTTTTCGGCATTAAGCATCTCCGCAAACGCGATGGCGCAAGTGGCTCCGACCGAGTTTCCGATCACGACGATCGGCGCCGGATTGGCGCGATAGTCGCGGATCGCCTCCTTGGCGATGATCGGGCACACGATCGCCTCGTTGACGGTTGCGCTCGGCCCGGCATGCCTGATCTTTTCAGCCAGCGTGTCCATGCCGCGCGCAAACGCCATGCCGGCAAAGCCGCGAAACAGATAGACGCGCGGACGCTGCCCGGTCTGCGCATCGCTTGGCTTGGTGATCGAAGCGTTCGACTGAGCACCGGCCGGGAGCACGCCAAACAGCGCAAAGCCGGAAAATAACGCGGCGACCAGGAACGCTTTTGCGCGCAACGGCTCCATTCGACCGCGGTCTTAAAGCGCAGCGCGGATTTCTCTGAGCACCTGATCCTGCAACGCGCGATCCTTATCGATGTTGAAATGATTAAGCGCCGCATCCCGCTCCACGTCGACATTCTCGATGTCGCCGTTGAAATCGGGACCAGGGCGAACTGCCTTACCCAGGCCGTTGGCGATGTAATAATTGATGTAGCGGTCCACGTGTCCCGCCGCCGTCATCGGCGAGGTCGGATCGAGGCCGATCGCCAGCTTGACCGGCACCCCGAACTGACCGAGGCGGGCGGCCATCTCCGTCACCGCCGTCGCCCCGGAAGAATGGCCGACGATAATGATTGTCCGCGTGCGGCCGCTCTTATATTCGGCTACGGCTTCGTTGGCGAGCGACGGCCAGGACAGATAATTGGCGACGGTCGCAGCGACGCCTGGGCCGCGCAGCCTGGCCGCCATTGCGTCCATTCCGAGCGAGAATATGTTGAACGCGCCGCGCAGCAGAAAAACGTGGGCGTGGGCAATTGGCCTCATCCGCATGTGCGGTGCGGCGCCCGCAACGGTTGCTTGCAAGCACAGCAAAACCGCGGCCGCTTGCAGCCACATTAGCCCAATACGAAACGGTTGCAGGCGTCCGAGTTTCAAGCGGGCAAGTAAATTCATGTAATTCCTCCAGCCCGCGCTCCCCTGACTTCATGCATGGCGCATATTGGCCGCCGCGCGGCGGGCTTTCGATGGTGCGAATGGTTGCGGCCGAATCAACAGTATTCGATTTTACGTCAATAGTCCGGCGCGATTTCGAATCGAAGGTGCGATCATGCACCGCGGAGCAAGCCCGGAAGACAATGCCTCGATGAGTGTCGCTGTCGGCAAGAAGTCGACAGCGCGCGATCGCGTGGTCATGCGCTCCAATAAATTACCTATCGGGAGGATCGAAGAATCGAAACTTGCGGACGTCGTCGTCAGGCTAGATGCGGGCCTGCGGCTTCCAAGACCGCCGCCCGCCATTCACGCTTGACCGGGAGAATCGGCGGCATTGGCGCGACGTCGGGCAGTGCGGTGGGCGGCGCAATGGCGTCGATCCGTTCGGTCTTGGCGCCGCGACGCATGAACAAGTTGTAGATGACCCATTGCGGCCACTGGCGGCCGCCGCCCAACGGGAAACGGCCCAAGATCGAAGGAGCCGAATAGAAGAGGGAGTACGCCCGGGCTTGGCCAACGCGAAGCTCGTCGCCGGTCATCTGTGCCGGCTGAAAGACAACGTGCGCCTGGTCGTATTTCTGCCAGTCGAACGAGAAGATGCGGTTGTCTTTCTTCATCTCGTACCAGGTGAGCGTTCCGGGATATGGCGTCAGCACCGAGTAGGCGCAGGCGTCGTAGTCGGCGTCGCGGTTGAACTTGACGGTCTCCTCGAACACCGAGGTGTCGTCGCCGTCGAAGCCGAACATGAACAATCCGAATACCATGATGCCGTAGGAATGAACCTTCTCGACGAGCGCTGCGAACGTCTCCGGCCGGTTGACGTACTTGTGGACGGTTTTGAGCGTCGAACGTGAAATCGACTCGAAGCCGATGCTGAGCAACGTGCAGCCGCTTTCCGCGGCAAGTTCGAGCATGCGGTCATCCTGCGCGAGTTTCGATGTGACGCCGGCCTGCCAATGCAAACCGCGTCCCTTGAGTGCGCGCATGACCTCTTTCGGCCGCTCCGGCGTTCCGAAAAAATCGGCGTCGTTGATGGAAATGGTCCGCGAGCCGCAGTTCTCCATTTCGCGGATCACTTCGTCCGTCGGGCGATAGCGGAATTTCAGGCCGTTCATCAGCGGCTCGGCGCAGAAGGTGCAGCCTTGATGGCAGCCGCGCGAGGTCTGCACGAAGGTCTTGTTGACGTAGCGGTGCTTCTTGAGCAGGTCGTAGCGCGGCATGGAAAGCCCGACCATCGGGTGCAGCTTTTCGGATTTGTAGCTGCCGCGCATCATGCCCTGTTCGAGATCGTCGAGGAGTTTGTCGATGACAAGCTCCACTTCGCCGACGACGACGGCGTCGCAATGTTTCAACGCTTCCTGCGGCATGAAGCTCGGATGCACGCCGCCCATGACGACGGGAACGCCCTTGGCGCGGAATTGGTCTGCGATCTCGTAGCCGCGATTGACATAGCTCGTCATCGCCGAAATGCCGACGAGGTCGGCTTTCAAATCGAAATCGATGCTTTCGATGTTCTCGTCTGTCAGCACGACTTCGTATTTGTCGCGCGGGATGCAAGCGGCGACCGCGAGTAAGCCGGCGAGCGGCGAATAAAGCGCCCGGTTCAAGTAAAGCGGGCGCGTGGTCAACGAGTCGGTTTTGGGATTGATGAGATGAATAATGCGGCTGCGCATCGACTTCTCCCAGCCTGTCCACTCCAACGCGTCAGTATGCACAATTTGCGATTGGACGGCTTGACACGAAACCAACCCCATCTAGCCGCCACGGTAGCAGTAGATCATAAGCTAACCATCGGTTGCCACAAGTCGATTACAAAAAGCCTCGAATTCCCACAATTCCACCCCAAATCGCATGGCGCGGGCTCTAACAACTGTCAGAGCGAGGCCGAATCGAGATGCACGGGAGAAGCCTGGAATGTCTCCCGACGGCGGCCGATATACTTTGCCGAGATCGCTCACGATCGCTGGCAACGAAAATAATGTCCGGGAATGGCACCCTGCGCCGATTGCGCAATTTCCGAAGGCCTTGAAGGTCTCAACGCACCCCGCAACGCGTCAAGCCAAGAGGAAAAACATGAAAATGTCCGTCGTTGCCCTCTCTTGTCTCTTTTTAGCGATGGCAGTTTACCAGTCATCGGCCGCCGCCAGGGTTCTGCACTTTCCTCCTTGTCCCGATGGCGTCGTCGACAAGAAAAGGTGTGAATGCCGCGCCTTCGTATCGACGCGCTTTAACATTTGCGAGCGTGGGCAACACTGCCTGCGAAACGCCTTTCACGGCATGTGCTGGTAGGCAAGTCCTACGGCGCGCACGAGCGATTTCGTGAAGCTGCGCGGCGGCTGGGTTTTGGATGGAATGCGTGCTGGGCCACGCCGCTCTATTGCAATCGCGCGCCTAAAGCCGACCTGGCGATCTTATCGGCAACTTCTCAGTGCTGCTCGCCCGGCGCCGGCGCCGCGCCGAGAACGTCCTGCAACGCCTTCAATTGCGCCAGGTGGCGCGCAAGCTTGTCGCGTTCCGCTTGATCGGTGGCGTCGGCGATGTCTTCCTCGGTATCCTTGATCTCGGCGCTCAGCGTCCCGAGATCGAAGTCGGCACGCGCAACCGCCCGATCGGCAAGCACCGTCAATCCCGCTGGGCCGACTTCGGCAAAGCCGCCGGTGACGACAATGGCTTCGCGGGCGCCAGCGCGAAAGACCGTCACGATCCCCGGCCGCAACGTTGTCACCAGCGGCGCGTGCCCAGCCAAGATGCCCATGTCGCCTTCGGCGCCCGGCAAATCGACTTGGTCGACGTCGCCGGAAAACAGCACGCGTTCGGGAGAGACGAACTCGAAGTGAAGTTCAGCCATCTTTTCTTCCTTTCCTCCCCCTGCAAGGGGGAGGTGGCGAGCGAAGCGAGCCGGTGGGGGTCCGAGATCGCATGTGCCGAATGGACCCCCCTCCCTGACCCTGACCCTCCCCCTTTCAGGGGGAGGAAAATTATTTACGCGGCCTCCGCGAGCTTCTTGCCCTTTTCCACCGCCTGCTCGATGGTCCCCACCATGTAGAAGGCGGCCTCGGGCAGGTGATCGTATTTGCCTTCGCACAAACCCTGGAAACCGCGGATCGTGTCGGCAAGGTCGACGAACACGCCCGGCGAGCCGGTGAACACTTCGGCGACGTGGAACGGCTGCGAGAGAAAGCGCTCGATCTTGCGCGCGCGGGCGACCGTAAGCTTGTCCTCTTCCGACAGCTCGTCCATGCCGAGAATGGCGATGATGTCTTGCAGCGCCTTATAGCGCTGCAAAATTTGCTGCACGCGCCGCGCCACCTGATAGTGTTCCTCGCCAACCACCGCCGCAGACAGCATGCGCGAGGTCGAGTTCGAGCGGGTCGACCGCCGGATAAATGCCTTTCTCGGCGATGGAGCGCGACAGCACCGTCGTGGCGTCAAGATGCGCGAACGAGGTGGCTGGCGCGGGGTCGGTCAGGTCATCGGCCGGCACATAGATCGCCTGCACCGATGTGATCGATCCCTTTGTCGTCGTGGTGATGCGCTCCTGCAGCGCGCCCATGTCGGTCGCCAGCGTCGGCTGATAGCCCACCGCCGAGGGGATGCGGCCGAGCAGCGCGGAAACTTCGGAGCCGGCCTGAGTGAAACGAAAGATGTTGTCGACGAAGAACAGCACGTCCTGGCCTTGGTCGCGGAAATATTCCGCGACGGTCAATCCCGAGAGGCCGACGCGGGCGCGAGCGCCCGGCGGCTCGTTCATCTGGCCATAGACCAGCGCGCATTTCGAGCCGGCGACGCTGCCCTTGTGCGGGTCCTTGTTGACGCCGGACTCGATCATCTCGTGGTAGAGGTCGTTGCCTTCGCGCGTGCGCTCGCCGACGCCGGCAAACACCGAATAGCCGCCGTGCGCCTTGGCGATGTTGTTGATCAACTCCATGATGATCACGGTCTTGCCGACGCCGGCGCCGCCGAACAGGCCGATCTTGCCGCCTTTGGCATAGGGCGCGAGCAGGTCGACCACCTTGATGCCGGTCACGAGGATCGCGGCTTCGGTGGACTGATCCGTATAAGCCGGCGCATCCTGATGAATGGCGCGCGTCTCCTTGTGCGGCACCGGGCCCGCTTCGTCGACCGGATCGCCAATGACGTTGATGATGCGGCCCAGTGTGCCGTCACCGACCGGGACCGCAATCGGCCCGCCGGTATCCCTGACTTCCTGACCGCGGATCAAACCTTCGCTGGTGTCCATGGCGACGGTGCGGACGGTATTTTCGCCGAGCTGCTGGGCGACTTCGAGCACCAGGCGCTGGCCCTGATTGGTGGTCTCCAGCGCATTCAAAATCGGCGGCAGGTTTTCATTGAAGTGCACGTCGACGACCGCGCCGATGACTTGGGTGATATGTCCAACGTTGTTTGCCATCATGGCCCTCTTTACAAGTTCGCTATAGCGCCTCGGCGCCGGAGATGATCTCGATCAATTCCTTGGTGATCATCGCCTGCCTGGTGCGGTTGTATTGCAGCGTCTGCCGGCGGATCATGTCGCCGGCGTTTCGGGTGGCGTTGTCCATGGCCGACATCTGCGCGCCGTAGAATGACGCCGCGTTTTCAAGGAGCGCGCGGAAAATCTGTACGGCGACGTTGCGCGGCAACAGATCGTGCAGAATGTCTTCCGCCTCCGGCTCGAACTCGTAGGCGGCGCCGCCGAGCGCGTCCGTGGCCTTGGTATCGAATACCGGCGGAATAATCTGCTGCACCGTCGGAATCTGCGCGATCACCGAGCGGAAGCGCGAGAAGAACAGGGTGCAAATGTCGAATTCGAAATTGTTGAAACGGGCGATGATCTTTTCGGCAATCATCTGGGCGTGCTCGAAATGCAGCGTGCGCGCCGCGCGCAAATCCACCATTTCGATGATCTGGTCGCTGTAAAGCCGGCGCAACTGATCATAGCCCTTGCGCCCGACGCAGAAGAATTTGACTTCCTTGCCTTCGCGGATCAACGCCGCCGCGCGCTCGCGCGCGAGCCGAACGATCGCGGTATTGAACGGCCCGCACAGGCCGCGCTCGGCGGTGCAAACGACCAGCAAATGCACGGTGTCGCTGCCGCTGCCGCGCAGGAGCCGCGGCGCCGTCTCCGAGCCCGCCACCGAAGCGGCGATGTTGCCGAGCACCTTGTCCATTTGCGTGGCGTAGGGCCGCGCCGCTTCGGCGGCCGCTTGCGCGCGGCGCAGCTTCGAGGCGGCGACCATTTGCATCGCCTTGGTGATCTTCTGCGTCGCCTTGGTGGCGGCGATGCGGTTGCGGAGGTCTTTGAGGGAAGGCACCGGTTAGCCTCTGGCACCGCACTGTTCCCTCCCCCCTTGTGGGGGAGGGTTAGGGAGGGGAGTCAATGGCTCGCGCCGAGACTGGGAGATACCCCCCTCCCGGCTCGCTTTGCTCGCCGGCCTCCCCCACAAGGGGGGAGGCAATAGAACATTTGCGCTCTTTGTCATCAGGTGAATGACTTGGCGTAGGTCTCGACCGCCGACTTGAGCTTGCCCGCCGTGGCGTCGTCGAGATCGCGCGAGTCGCGGATGCCGTTGAGGATGTCCTGGTGTTGCTGGCGCAATAGTCCGAGGAGTCCGTCCTCAAACGCGCGCACGCGGTCAACCGGCAACGGATCGAGGTAGCCGTTCACGCCCGCGTAAATGACGCAGACCTGCTCCTCCATCTTCAGCGGCGAGAATTGCGGCTGTTTGAGCAACTCGGTCAGTCGCGACCCGCGATTGAGCAGCCGTTGCGTGGTAGCGTCGAGATCGGAGCCGAACTGCGCGAACGCCGCCATCTCCCGGTATTGCGCGAGCTCGCCTTTGATGCGTCCGGCCACCTTCTTCATCGCCTTGGTCTGCGCCGCAGAACCGACGCGCGACACCGAAAGGCCGACGTTCACCGCCGGGCGAATGCCCTGGTAGAACAAGTCGGTCTCGAGAAAGATTTGGCCATCGGTGATCGAGATCACGTTGGTCGGAATATAGGCGGACACGTCGTTGGCCTGGGTTTCGATCACCGGCAGCGCGGTGAGCGAGCCGGCCTTGTGATCGTCATTCATTTTCGCGGCCCGCTCCAGGAGCCGCGAGTGCAGATAGAACACGTCGCCGGGATAGGCCTCGCGGCCCGGCGGCCGGCGCAAAAGGAGCGACATCTGCCGATAGGCCACGGCCTGTTTGGACAGGTCGTCGTAGATGATCACCGCGTGCATGCCGTTGTCGCGGAAGTATTCGCCCATGGCGCAGCCGGAAAACGGCGCCAGAAACTGCATCGGTGCCGGATCGGAGGCGGTGGCGGCGACGACGATCGAGTAATCGAGCGCGCCGTTTTCCTCCAAGACTTTCACGAATTGCGCGACGGTCGAGCGCTTTTGTCCGACCGCCACGTAGACGCAATAAAGCTTGATCTTTTCGTCGCCCGAAGCATTGAGCGGCTTCTGGTTGAGGATGGTGTCGAGCGCGATTGCGGTCTTTCCCGTCTGCCGGTCGCCGATGATCAACTCGCGCTGGCCGCGGCCGATCGGAATCAAGGCATCGATCGCCTTCAATCCGGTTGCCATCGGCTCGTGCACCGACTTGCGCGGAACAATGCCCGGCGCCTTGATGTCGACGCGCGACCGCGTCTCGGTCTTGATCGGGCCTTTGGCGTCGATGGGCTCGCCGAGCGCATCGACGACGCGGCCGAGCAAGGCTTTGCCAACCGGGACCTCGACGATCGCCCGCGTGCGCTTGACCGTCTGCCCTTCCTTGATCTCGCGGTCAGAGCCGAAGATCACGATGCCGACATTGTCGATTTCGAGGTTGAGCGCCATGCCTTTGACGCCGCTCTCGAACTCGACCATCTCGCCGGCCTGCACATTGTCGAGACCATAGACGCGGGCAATACCGTCGCCGACCGACAATACTTGGCCCACTTCCGAGACTTCGGCCTCTTTGCCGAAATTCTTGATTTGCTCTTTGAGAATGGCGGAGATTTCCGCCGCGCGGATATCCATTAGCGGGCCTCTTTCATGGCGTGCTTGATCGCGTTGAGCTTGGTGCGCAGCGAAGCGTCGACCATGCGGCTGCCAAGCTTGACAACGAGCCCGCCAATGATGGCGGGATCGATCTTGACGTCGAGGTCGACGTTTTTGCCGCTGACCGCCGTAAGAGCGGCGCGCAAGGCGGCAAGGTGTTCCGGTTTTAGCTGTTCGGCGACAGTAACGTTGGCTGTCGCCTCGCCCTTTTGCTTGGCGACGAGTTCGCGGTAGGCGCGCACCATGTCGCGGATGGCGAATAGACGGCGATTGGCGGCGGTCAGTTTAATGAATTGCGCAGCCAGTCCGCCGATCCCGGCGCGATCGAGCACCGGCGCAAGCGCCTTGAGCTGGTCGTCGGCGGAAAAAACCGGGCTGCGCACCAGCCGGGCGAGATCGGGAGTTTCGGCGATCAACGCGTCGAAACGTTCCAGATCCGTCTTGACCGCATCAACTGCATGCGTCTCTTGGGCAAGATCAAACAGCGCGGTCGCGTAACGGACCGCTACGCCTGCCATAAGAGGTTGTTCGCCTGCCACGTCGCCTGCGCCTTAAGTTTCTTGTGAGCTGTTCCGCAAGACTCGCAAACGGCGCCAATGACCGGCACAAGCCTTGGGATTCCGGCGGGACTCGCAAATCTGGAGGCAGCGGGAATGCCCCCGCGCCCCGCGAAAATCGCGGGTTTGCTAACACACCCCGCCATGCGGTGCAACACGGCGGAACTGTCGGGAAAAGCGCGGGAAATCGGTCGCAGCGTATTGCCTGCAAGGCATCCGCTGTTGCACTTTTAACCGCACGCCGGGTTTCCCTTCATGTCGACGTCCAAAGGCCGCCACCGTCCCCCGGTCGGCAGCGCCGTCAGGCTCCTATGTCTTCTCTGGCTCGCCGGCGTCGCCATGCGCATGTCGTTGCTGGCGGTGCCCCCGGTCATTCCGCTTGTGCACGAGGAGTTGCACATGTCGGAGACGCAGATCGGTCTGCTCATAGGTCTGCCACTGGCCATGTTCGCCATCGCCGCGGTGCCGGGGTCGCTGCTTATTGCCCGCATCGGGACGCGGCTCGCTTTGATCCTCGGCATGGCCATCGCGGCGGTGGCGGGCGCCACCCGCGGCGCTGCGATCGACATCTGGACGCTCTACGCGGCCGCGATCCTGACCGGTCTCGGTATCGCCCTCATGCAACCGGCAATGCCGACGCTGGTGCGCGAGTGGTTTCCCCGCCGCATCGCACTCGCCACTGTCTTCTATTCGAACGGCATGGTGATCGGCGCGATGTTGCCCCCGATCCTAACTATTCCCTTCGTGCTGCCGCTCTTAAACGGTTCGTGGCGGCTCAATTTTATTCTGTGGGCGCTCCCCGCCGTGCTTATCGCCATCGTGTTCGTAGTGGCGAGCCCGAGCGGACACCATGACCGCGGGACTGGAGCGGCCGCGAATAGAAGCGGCGCGCTATGGTGGCCCGACTGGAAAAATCCGCTGATTTGGCTTCTTGGCCTCACGTTCGGCAGCAACAACAGCCCGTTCTTTGCGGCCAACGCCTTTCTCGGCGACTATCTGGTCCACGAAGGCGCGGGGCGCGTCCTCGGTTTGGCGCTGACATCGCTCAACGGCGCGCAGATTTTTGCGTTTGTCATCCTCTTCCTCATGGCCGATCGGCTGACGCAGCGGGCGTGGCCGTTCCTGCTCTGCGGTCCATGCATGCTGGCGGGCTTCCTCGGTCTGATCTTTCTGACGTCTCCCGCCGCGATCATCATCTGCAGCGGAGTGATCGGCATCAGCACGGCATTGACCATGACGCCGACGTTGGCGTTGCCGGCGCTGCTCGCAGCGCCGCGCGACGTGCCGCGCATCGCGGCGGGAATGTTCACCGTCAGTTACACGTGTGCGATCATCATTCCGACCATCTGCGGCGCGTTGTGGGACGCGACCGGAAAACCCTGGACCGCGTTCGTGCCGCTGTGCCTCTGCGCTGTGACGCTTGGGGTGCTGGGTGCTATCGTGTCGCGCTTTCGGCCACAGACAACGGCTGCGACCTTACAGGCGAGTACAAAACAGTTATGACAAAAATGACAAAGCGATCAAAAAACCTCCGCGCCAAAACGGCGCCTCAGACAATCTTTGCCGGCGGACCGTTTGACCTACTCGGCGATCCCCGAGCGGCCGCCGCTGAAGCTTCCGGATGGCGCGCGCATGGCGGTGTGGGTCATCATCAACGTCGAGGAATGGGATTTCACGCAGCCGATGCCGCGCACGGTGCTCAGCCCGCCGGCCGGCGGCTCGCCGATGCCGGACGTGCCCAACTGGGCCTGGCACGAATACGGCAACCGGGTCGGCTTTTGGCGCTTCGTCGAATTGTTCGACGAGTTCTCAATTCCCGCCGTGCTGGCCATCAACGGATCGGCCATTGCCGCCTATCCGCCGATCGTGCGCGCAGCGCACGAACGCAAATGGGAATTCATGGGCCACGGCTTCACGCAACGCAACATGCAGAAGGTCGAAGATGAGCGCGCCGATATCCGCAAAGTGCGCGAGGTCATCGCCAAAGTAACCGGCGCACCGCCGCGCGGCTGGCTCGGACCCGGCCTGACCGAAACCTGGGAGACGCCCGACCTCCTGGTCGAAGAGGGCTACGATTACGTGGCCGATTGGGTGCTTGACGATCAGCCGGTCTGGCTGAAAACCCGCGGCGCCCCGATCGTCAGCGTGCCCTACACCCAGGAATGCAACGATGTCGCGATGATGCTCATTCAACATCACAGCGCCGCCGAATATCGCGACCGCGCGCTCGACCAGTTCGAGCAGATTCATGCCGACGCCAAAAGCTCCGCGCGAGTCATGGCCATGTCCGTGCATCCCTACATCATGGGGGCGCCGCATCGGCTCAAATACCTGCGCGAGACCTTGGCGGCGATTCGCAAGCACAGCGACGTCAAGTTCTGGACCGGCAGTCAAATCGCCGACTGGTACATTGCCGCCGGACCCAAGGCGCCGTGACCGTCGAGCAACAAACCGACAACAATACCTCGTCGGCCGGCAGCGACATCCAGGCGCGGCTGATGCTTGTGGTGCTTTGCCTGATCTGGGGCCTAACCTGGCCGGCGATGAAGATCGCCTTGTACGACATGCCGCCGCTCACAATGCGCACCCTGACCGCGGGTTTCGGCGGACTGGCCTTGTTGGTGATCTGTTTCCTGCGGCGCCGCAGCCTGCGTATCCGACCCGGCAAGGACTGGGCGCATGTGTTCGTGGCCTCACTTCTCAATGTCGTGGGATTCAGCCTGTTGACCGCTTTTGCGCAAATTGCGGCGGCAACCACGCGGGTTGCGGTGCTCAATTACATCATGCCGATCTGGACGCTCGTGCTGGCTTGGGCGGTACTCGGCGACCGGCCTACCCGCGTGCAGGCAATTGCCATCGTCCTTTGCGCCATCGGCGTTTCAATTCTCGTCTTTCCCTTGGCCACGACGGGCGTGCCGCTCGGGCTCTTGCTCGCACTTGCCTCCGGTTTTTGCTGGGCGGCGGGCACGGTCTATCTCAAGTGGGCTCGGCCCGCCGTTGATCCAATAGGCCTTGCGGCGTGGCAGGTTCTCATCGCCTTCGTGATTATCGCGGCGGCGATGCTGATTTTCGACGGCGGACTTAAAGTAGAGCACGCGCGCGCCGGCGCCTGGATCGGCGTGCTCTTTTCCGGGATCGCCGGCAAC
This sequence comes from uncultured Alphaproteobacteria bacterium, assembly GCA_963835195.1. GTDB lineage: Bacteria > Pseudomonadota > Alphaproteobacteria > Rhizobiales > Xanthobacteraceae > BOG-931. The sequence continues at coordinate 335,040 of CAWIEY010000008.1, read as the reverse complement.
GCCATCGCGTACTCGCTGTGGTTCTATATTGTTGGCCGGGTAACGGCGCTCACCGCGACGCTCGGCATCGTCGGGATCCCGGTGCTCGGCGTCCTCTCCACCATCGTCATCATCGGAGAGCGCCCGACCGAGGCCGACGGCATCGGCTTCGCGTTCATCTTTGCCGCTTCCGTGTGCGCCCAGATTCCGCCCTCGGCGCTCCGGCGAATTACCGGCCGAACTGCTGCGCCAATTCGACAATACGTCCCACCATCGCGCTTGCCGGATCGGTGAGAGCATCGAGGACGGTGAAGTGATTGCCGGAAAGCTCTGCGTAATGCGTTACCGCCCCGAGCGGGCGCCAGGTCTCCGCAATGGTTGAGCTCTGGCGCTTGAATTCGCTTGTTTCCCGATCGCCCACGGCTGCATCGAGCACTAACCCGGGAGCGATCGGCCAAAACAGCGGCGAGGCTTGGCGCGCGCCCTCGGCGTCGAGCCGCAGGTCCTGATTGACCGGCAGATCGATGAGGGGCGCAAGATCGAAAATGCCGGAAATCGCATAGCCGGCCGGAACGAGATCAACCGGCGCCTTCGGGTAGAGTGTCCGCCAATCGCTCGCCACCATGGCCGCGGCAAGGTGACCGCCGGCCGAATGGCCGGTCACCACCAGGCGGCGGCCGAAACGCTGCAACAAGAAAATACAGGCCCGCCGGATCTGTACGATGATGTCGCCGATGGTGACGTTCGGGCAGAGATCATAGCCAACCATTGCGACGGCGACGCCACGCACGTTCAAGCCGCGCGCCAAATGGCTCGACGAGGAAGGATCGAACGCCCGCCAAAACCCGCCGTGGATGAACAACGCCAGCGGGGCCTCGGCATTCGCTGCCGGCAAAAACAGGTCGATGATCTGCCGCGGCGTATCGCCATAGGAGAGGCCGAGTTCCGCACAATCGCGTTTGAGCGCCTCGGCGCGGTAATCTTCGGCCTGCCGCGCCCACTGGGCGAAGATTTCCGCGTGCTCCGGCACGGCTGCGCGCATATCGTATTCGGACTTGTAATCGATCGCTGGCATGGGTGACTCGGCGATTGTGGTGACTCGGCGAATTTCACGACATTGCGGCAATGCCGTTGCACGGGCAAGCGGCCGCGACCTAGTGTCCCTATTCCGAAGTTCGCATGATGATGCGGCGCCCTGGTTTGCGAACTTCGGAATCAACGGAACACTAGAATGATAGTTGCTGGTGGTCCTTTGATTCTAATATTCGCATGCGAGCGTGCCGAAACTGGCTGCGAATGTTAAAATCGAACCATTAGAACGTCCACGAGCAAATAAGGTTGCCCATGAACGTCGACGGCAAATCCACGCGCTGCATCTGGCTCGAGCCGGATGGCTGGTCGGTCGGCGTCATCGATCAGACCGCGCTGCCGCATCGTTTCTTGACCGCGCGGCTCACCACGCTGGGCGAAGCCGCGCACGCGATCAGCGCCATGGTGATCCGCGGCGCGCCCTTGATCGGCGCCACCGCGGCGTACGGCATGTGTCTCGCGCTGCGTGAGGATGCCTCCGATGAAGCGCTTGAGCGCGCCTATGCGACGCTGATCGCTACCCGGCCAACGGCGGTCAATCTCAGGTGGGCGCTCGATGAAATCATGGCGGCGGTGCGCAACCGGCCGCGAAAGGAGCGGTCCGAAACCGCCTACCGGCGCGCCGCCGAAATCTGCGAGCAGGACGTGGCCAATAACGCCGCCATCGGCCGCAACGGCCTGCCGCTGCTCGAAGCGGCCGCGGCCAAAAAGAACTCCAAGGCGCCGGTGAACGTGCTCACCCATTGCAATGCCGGGGCGCTGGCGACGGTCGATATCGGCACCGCCACCGCTTCGATCTATCTGGCGCACGACAAAGGGATCGCGGTTCACGTTTTTGCCGATGAAACGCGCCCGCGCAATCAAGGCGCTTCATTGACGGCCTGGGAGCTGGGCCAGCATGGTGTGCCGCACACCCTGATTGCCGATAATACCGGCGGGCATCTGATGCAGCATGGTCTGGTCGATCTCGTCATTGTCGGCGCCGATCGCGTCGCCGCCAATGGCGATGTTTGCAACAAGATCGGGACCTATTTGAAGGCGCTGGCCGCCTACGACAACAAGGTGCCGTTCTATGTCGCCCTGCCCTCATCGACCATCGACTTTTCCGTCGCCGACGGGGTCGCCGAGATTCCGATCGAACAGCGCAATGCCGACGAAGTGGCAACCATCACCGGCCGCGCGGCCGACGGCCGGATCGAAACGGTAGAACTCGCGCCCGAGGGTTCGCCGGCGGCCAATTACGCCTTCGATGTCACGCCGGCGCGGCTTGTGACCGGACTGATCACCGAACGCGGCGTGATCGCAGCGTCGCGCCCGGCCCTTGAAGGGGCTTTTCCCGAACGCGCCGGCGCGGCAGAATAGCTTTCGACCACCGGTTGTGCAGTCGGGGGACAGTGGCGTGCGTAAACTCGAAAGCCGGCATTCGGTCAATCTGCCGCTTCCCGGAATCCTGACCATGAACGTCAACCTGTTGCCGGCGCCGCCGGTCGATGGACGGCAATCGCCAACCGCCTTCGCCATTGCGCGCGGCACCGCGCGCCTGCTGCATGGGCTCGGTTATGCGGTGGTGAGCGAGCTGCCGCTGCCGTCGGGGCGCCGTGCCGATGTCGTCGCGCTCGGCGGCTTCGGCGAAATCGTGATCGTCGAAATCAAATCATCGGTCGCTGATTTTCGCGCCGATCAGAAGTGGATGGAATATCGGCAGCACTGCGACCGCCTGTTCTTCGCCACCTGCCCGGATGTGTCCTGCAACATATTTCCCGCCGATGCCGGGTTGATCGTCGCCGACGCATTTGGCGGCTCGATCATCAGCGAAGCGCCCGAGCACCGGCTGGTCCCGGCGCGGCGCAAAGCCGTGATGTTGCGGTTTGCGCACGCGGCGGCGCTGCGGCTGCAGGCGCACGCCGATCCGCAATGGGCCTATCGCGAAGGCTGAGCGCGCGCTGCCGCTTGATGCTCTTGCGGCGGCTTAAACCCCCTCAATCTCGCCAACGCCCTGGGCCCCCGTCGCCATCGGGCGCATGACCGACGCCGTCGCTGCGTGACGAAAACGACCTTAGAGGCCCCGAAGGGGGCATTTGCTGGTTGCTTTTCACGCGTTCGCCGGGGTTAGGCGTCCCGGCGCGAAAGCCGAGATGCGGGACAGAGAGATTCACCGCGCCCACGAAGAGTGTAGTCACGGTATCCAACTTAGTATACAATACAGCTTAAACCGCAGGCAGAATTGCCGCTAATTTGGGCTGGGGGAGGGTGAAATGGCGCTAAGCCGCCAAAACAATTCGCGCATTCCAACCCGATCCGTCGCCCTGAGGCAGTTGGCAACGCGTGTAGCCAGCCCGCGGTTAGTGCGCCGAGCCGCGAAGATCGTGGATTCAGCCGGCAACCTGGCGCTCTTGCGCGAGGTGTGGCCGCTGCAGGGCGCGGAGGAAGCGGCTCCGCACGACTTCCCGATCGCAGGCGAGACCGCGCTCAAATGCGATGCGCGCGCTCATGACCTCCATGTAAGGCGACCCGATTGCGGCACCGCGATCGTCAATGGTGTTCCCCGCGGCAATGCCATGCGCCGCGGCAGCATTGGCGCGATCGCATGACGCTCGAGGAAGCAAACCGCTAGCAGGGCGCCGACGAATACGAGTGGGGGAAGCATGGGACCGAAGATCAAAGCTCTGATTGATTTTTAGTTTGTGGCGGGATGCGCGGCGTTGCCGCCGTCCCGGAGAGCCCATGCCACGTGCGCTCGGATGAAACGGTCGTTGCTTAAAATCTTACGGGGAGGAAGCGCTATGAAGATAGACATCGGCAACACGGCGTTCATGCTGATCTGCGCCAGCCTGGTCATGTTGATGACTCCGGGCCTGGCATTCTTCTACGGCGGTCTCGTCGGCCGAAAGAGCGTGCTGACCGTGATGATCCAAAGCTTCATCTCGCTCAGCTGGACGACGGTATTGTGGTTCGTCTTCGGCTATTCGATGTGTTTCGGCCCGACGTGGCACGGCATCATCGGCGATCCCACCTACTACGCCTTCCTCCGCGGAGTGAATTTGCAGAGCATGTTCAGCGGAAATGACGCAGGCATTCCGCTGGTCGTCCACATCGCCTATCAGATGATGTTTGCGATCATCACCCCGGCGCTGATCACAGGTGCATTTGCCGACCGGGTGACGTTCAAGGCTTATTTTCTGTTCCTGACCGGCTGGCTGGTGTTCGTTTATTTCCCCTTCGTCCACATGCTCTGGAGTGCCGACGGCATTTTGGCGCAATGGGGCGCGCTGGATTTCGCCGGCGGCATTGTCGTGCATGCGACTGCCGGGTTTGCGGCACTGGCTTCGGTGTTTTTCGTCGGCCGCCGCAAGGTGGTCGACAAGCCGCACAACGTCCCGCTGATCGCGCTCGGCACCGGACTTCTCTGGTTCGGCTGGTACGGCTTCAACGCCGGATCAGAATTGAGAGTCGACAGCGTCACCGCGGCGGCTTTCCTCAATACCGATGTCGCCGCCTCCTTCGCCGGCATCACCTGGCTCATTATCGAATGGAGCAATGCGCGGCAGCCAAAATTCGTCGGGCTCCTGACCGGCACGGTTGCCGGTCTTGCGGCGATTACGCCGGCGGCAGGTTACGTATCGATCGTAACCGCGCCGCTGATTGGCATCATTGCCGGTGTCGCGTGTTATTACGCGGTGGCCTTGAAAAATCGGTTGGGTTGGGACGACGCGCTGGACGTTTGGGGCGTGCACGGCGTCGGCGGCGTCACCGGCATCGTGCTGCTCGGATTGTTTGCCAGCAAAGCATGGAATCCGAATGGCGCCGACGGCCTGCTGTGGGGCGGCGCGGCGTTTTTCGGCAAGCAACTGGTCGCCGTGGTCGTGGCGGCCGCGTGGGCCTTTATCTTCACCTACGTCATGCTGTGGCTGATCAACCTGATCACCGTCGCGCGCGTCGATGCCAAAGCACAGGAGCTCGGGCTGGACGTCGCGTTGCACGGCGAGGAGGCTTACCCGCAGGGTGTGTAGTCGTTCGCCGGCAGGTCCGAGATATCCGGCAACGCTGACTGTTAAACAGACGGGTCGTTGCGGCGCGATGCGCGTGTTCCGAAGGATCAACTGCTCACGCGCATCGACCTGGCTTAACAGCTAAGGTGCCGAGAGATTGTCGGGCCTCGCCGTCGCCAAACCTACTGAGGCGACGCGGCGGTCAATCGAGGCGGGGGACTAAAAAGAGTTTGCGAACGGCGCGCGCGCAAAGATCGCCTGCGGGTCATTGAAGGGGCAGCATGAGAATTTTAGAACTTGCTTTTGCTGTTATGGTCGCCAGCGCCGGCGCCGTTGCTGCGCACGCCGCCGATATGGCGGTGAAGGCAGCGCCAGCGGCGCCAGCGCCGCCGCCGCCCTCGCCATGGGACATTGCGATCATCGGAGCGGTGATGTCCGACTATAATTTCCGCGGCATCACGCAATCCAATCATCAGCCCTCGGTCCAGTTCGGTTTGGAGCCGCGCTACAATTTCAACACGAATTTGCAGGGCTACGTTGGCGTGTCAGGCGAGAGCATCGACTTTCCCAATCGCGCCGCCGCTGAAATCGATTTCTACGGCGGTATTCGCCCGACCTTCGACAAGCTCGTGCTCGATTTCGGCGTCTGGTACTATTATTATCCGGACGGCCAGTGCTTCAACACGGCGGCGCTGTGCTCATCGCTTGGCGGCGCTCCCAGTACCGCATTGAGCCTGCCCAACGGCAATGTCGTCAAAGCGAACGTCAGCTTTCTCGAATTCTACGGCAAAGCCACTTACACGGTGAATAACAACGTCGCCTTTGGTGGCCAGATTTGGGGATCACCGGTCTTTCATGACCCAGGCCTTGCCGGCGTTCTCGATTCCGGCGCCTATGGGATCTACTACACCGGCAACCTGACACTCACCGCTCCGACCACATGGTTACCCAACGGGCTCGGCGCCTATGCGTCGGCCGATGTCGGCTGGTGGCAATTGGGCACATCGGATGCGTTCTACGCGGTTCCCGGATTTCCCGGCGGCATTCCCTATACCAGTTACCTGAACTGGGACGCCGGCATCGGCTTCACCTGGAAAATCTTCACGCTCGATTTGCGCTACTATCAGAGCAATCTCAGCAAAGGCGATTGCAACGCATTCACCAGTGATCATACGGCGAGCGGCGTGGCGAGTACGCCGATCAATCCGGGCCTGCCGGGGTCGAACTGGTGCGGCGCCGCTTTCATTGCCAAGCTTTCGATCGCAACCGCGCTCAGCGCACTCAAATAAGCGCCCGCGGCGACTGCATCGGATCCTTCGCACTATTTTTTGCTTTTGCCGCCATGTCGCTCACCATGTCATTATACCGTCAGCACAGGATGATTTTGGCGTAAGAGTATAATCGACCTATGAGCAGGAAAATTTCCGGCGGCGTCGCCCATGAGCTGCCGATGGACTTGCGAAAAGCTCTAGCTTCCGATCCCGAAGCGCGCGCGGCATGGGAAGATATCACGCCACTCTCGCGCAACGAGTGGATTTGCTGGACGATTTCCGTCAAGAAACCGGAGACGAGAAGAGAGCACGTAGGCAGGGTCGTTTCGCAACTCAAAGAAGGAATGCGCCGCCCTTGCTGCTGGATGGGCTGTACCCATCGCACCGATAAAGCGATAAGCCCGGCGCAAAAATTCCTACTTGGCAGACGATCTGGACGGGCATCGTAAACGCATGGCACTTGGCCGACCTTGGCCGACCTAGTTCTTTGACGGCCCGGTCATACCAAGGCGGACAATGCCGTTTGGTCTCTTCGCTCGGCACTTCAACGGACTTCAATAAATGTCCGCTTTTTGGTCGCAATCCGAACAACAGCAGAGACCAGCATGAGGACGTCAGACAGCGGCCTGACGTCAGACAGCGGCCTTAAGACGCCGTCACTGAGATCGCCGAAATAGCAGAAGCTAAAAGTCAACCGACCCCGGCGCGGCAATTGCGGTGCTCGTCCTCGCGCAATCCGGCGTCAAACTATTTGCACGGGCTATTTCGCCGCTGCGACGACAGCGCGGGGCCAAGCCGCGATGTTGGCTTGCGCACGCGGCGGCGCCCAAACTTTCGGCGCGGCCGCATCCAGGAGTTGTCAGGGCGGCACTTCACGCGATAGCATCGCTCCAATTGTTCCACTCCGTCGGTGACTTCACCGACCAGGAGTTTGAATGATGATCCCGACCGAGCCGATAGGAAGCATTCCGAGGCCCCCGGACCTCATTGAGGGAATACGAGCCTTCAGCGCCAGGAAAATCTCACGTGCGGAATTGGATGTTCTGTACGATGCCGCGATCCGCGACACCATTGAACGTTTCGAAGCCACCGGCTCTCCGGTCATAACGGATGGCGAGCAAAGCAAAGAGAGCTTTGTCACTTATCCGTTGCAGGGGCTTGAGAATCTCGCCGCTGACGGTATCCCGATCACGTTTGCCGACGGACATGTTCGTCACCTGCCGCGATTAATTGGCGGGCCGTTCCGCTATCGGACGTCCGCCGACGTCTACCTCAACGCGGCAAAGCGGTATGCGCGCGTACCCGTGAAGCAGGCAGTGATCAGCGCGTCGGCATTGAGCCTGTTATACCCGCAGCGCGGTCTTGATGGTTATCCGAGAGAAGAATACCTCAGCGCAGTCGTTGCCGAACAAGAGGGCGAGATCCGACGATGCCTCCAGAATGGAGCGCATGTGGTGCAGATAGATTTCACCGAGGCACGGCTTGCGATCAAGTTGGATTCAACGCTTCGTTTGCTGGAAGGGTTCATTGATCTAAACAACTTGGTGCTGGAGCGATTTTCCGATGAAGAGCGTCGGCGCATTGGCGTCCACACATGCCCTGGAGCCGATCGCGACTCGACCCATAGCTCTGAAGTAGACTACGCGGAGCTGTTACCGAGCCTATTCGAGCTGAAGGCAGCAAATTTTTACATTCAGTTGGCCAGCGAACGCGACCGAAAGCGAGTACTGAAAATGATTCGCGAATTCGCCAAAGAACAGCAACGGATATTTGTCGGCGTCATCGATCCGGTCGCTCATCGCGTCGAAACTCCCGATGAAGTCAAGGAGCGTATTCTTGAAGCTGCGGAATACATCCCTGTTGAGCGCTTGGGCACGACGGACGATTGCGGGTTTGCGCCCTTCGGCGATGATACGTCACGCTCGCGTGACGTAGCCTTTGGCAAGATACGTTCGCGCGTGGTCGGGACTGCGCTCGCGGCCAAAGAGCTTGGTGTGGAGTGACGGAGGTCCGCAGTAAGCTCGTGCCAAACCAGGACCACGAAATTGCACAGGAGCAGCGCGTCAGCCGCCTCGACCGGAGATTGCGCGCATTTTGCGAGTGCAGCGCCATGTTTTTTCAGGCCGAGAGCGAAACGGAAGTCTTGCAAGCCGTTTGCTCGGCGCTGACCGAGGGTGACGAATTTCGTCTGGCTTGGATCGGTTATTGCGAAGACGATGCCGAGAAAAGCATTCGGCCGGTAGCAAAGGCCGGCGCCGGTCTCGATTTTCTCGATCGTAGCAAACTCACATGGGGAACTACGAAAGGTGAACAACGTCCGCCGGGGATTGCGGCGAGCACCGGTAAGCCCTCTTGGATCAACGACATCTCAACGGACCGCCGTGCAGCGGGTTGGGCGGAAGTCGCCGCCGATGCAGGCATTAGCTCCTGCATTGCCCTGCCGTTGATTGGACTCGACCGGCGGAAAAGGCTCGTCGATCTGCGCGGCACGCTGAATTTGTACTCTGGCGAGCGCGAGTACTTTGATGCCAGCACTGTCGATCATTACCTTAGCTTGGCGTCGTGCCTGACCCACGCCATCGCGGCGTACCGCGGCCATCTGGCGGACGATTTGACGTCAGGGGTGAAAGCGCTGCGCGCCCGAGAACAGCGTAAGCGTGCCGAAGAAGCACTTGAAAAAGCCCAGGCCGAGCTGGCAACCGCCTCGCGGTTGACAATGATGGCGCAGGTCGCGGCTTCAATAGCCCACGAGATTAACCAGCCGCTGAGCGCCGTCATTACAAACGGCAATGCCGCCTCGAGGTGGTTGGCAAAAAAGCCGCCAGATCTCGAGGAGGTGCAAACCTGCGTCAATCGCGTGGTTCTGGCAGGTCATCGTGCAGGTGAGGTAATTGAAAGTGTTCGCGCGATGTTCGAGCGGACTCCGCGGGAAAAAGGCCGCCTCGACGCCAACGAGCTCATTGAAGATGTGCTCACGTTTACCCGGTCAGACATCCAGCACCACCACGTCACTGTACAAACCGAGCTCACGGAGAATTTGCCGCCGGTATTGGCCGACCGTATTCAGCTGCAACAGGTCGTGCGCAATCTGATCATGAACGCGCTGGAAGCCATGGATGGTGTGACCGATCGTCCCCGCGAACTGACCATAAAATCAGCAGCTCAAGATTTCCAGAAATGTAGTTATCACCGTCGAAGACCGCGGCACGGGAATCCGGCCAGAGAACATGCGGCACATCTTCGATCGTTTCTTCACAACGAAGCCGCATGGCATGGGGGTGGGGTTGGCAATTTGCCGGTCGATCATCGACTCCCACGGCGGAAAGCTATCGGTATCACCGGGGCAACCGTACGGGACCGTCTTTCAGATCATCCTGCCGATGGACACCTTGCCGCAATAACTGGTCTGGCCCGGATTCTGCGGGCGGCGCTTCTCGTCACTCATTCGGGCGTCCGGCCAATCGAGCACGGGCTCGAGGAATGCCAATGGAACTTTACCGTGAGGCTGGGAATTTGCCTCTTTTAGAGGAATTGTGGCAGGTATTGCGGGCTGGCCGGCTCCAGCAAGTCATTTTAGTTCGGGCCGCGGAAAATTTTCATGGCCGGTATGGCGCGTACAAGGCCTGCCCGTTTGCCGATTGTAGGCAAATCGGCAACCGGCATTCTCGGCCTCGATGAGGTTACTGAAGGCGGCCTCCCGCAGGGTCGCCCGACTTTGCTCTGCGGCTCGGCCGGCTGCGGCAAGACCCTGTTCGCCATGACTTTTCTCTACAATGGCGCCGTCGCATATGACGAGCCCGGCGTCTTCATGGCCTTCGAAGAGCAGCCCGAGGACCTCATCAAGAACGTTGGTTCGCTCAATTACGACATTCAGAAGCTGGTCGCTGAGAAGAAGCTTGCCATCGACCACGTCGACATTCAGCGCAGCAAGATCGCCGAGACCGGCGACTACGACCTTGAAGGTCTCTTCATTCGTCTCGGTTTCGCCATCGATTCGATCGGCGCAAAACGCGTCGTCATCGACACCATTGAGACTCTGTTCAGCGGCCTGGAAGACGAGCAACTGCTTCGCTCCGAGCTGCGCCGGCTGTTCGAATGGCTTAAAACCAAAGGCGTCACCGCCATCATCACCGCCGAACGCGGCGATGGATCACTGACACGTTACGGCCTGGAAGAATATGTCGCCGACTGCGTGATCCTCTTGGATAACCGGGTCCAAGAGCAGCTTTCGACGCGTCGTCTGCGGATCATCAAATATCGCGGCTCGAGCCACGGCACCAACGAATACCCGTTCATCATCGACGAGGCGGGCATCACCGTGATGCCGATCACCTCAAGCGGTCTCGCCCATGACGCGTCGACCGAGCGGCTGACCAGCGGCATTGCCGATCTCGACCGGATGCTCGAGGGCAAAGGCTACTACAAAGGCTCCAGCGTCCTGATTTCCGGCATGGCGGGCAGCGGCAAATCGACCGTGGCCGCACATTTTTTAGATGCGGCCTGCGCCGCAGGCCACCGTTGCATTTATTTTGCAATGGAAGAATTGCCGCCTCAGATCATCCGCAATATGCAGTCGATCGGCATCAACCTGCAGAGGTGGGTCGACAAGAAACTGCTGCGCTTCAGCGCGCGCCGGCCGAGCTTGTTCGGTCTGGAGAGCCATCTCGCGACGATGTACCGCGAGGTGACCGAATTCGACCCGAGTGCGGTCGTGATCGATCCGATGTCGGCGTTGCTGGGCGCGGGCACGACCGGCGACGTGCATTCGATGGTGCTGCGTCTGGTCGATTTACTGAAAGCGCGCGGCATCACCGCGCTGTTTACGAATCTCGGCGCCGCTGCCGGCGAGAGCGCGGCGACCGAAATTCAGATCTCGTCGCTCATGGATACCTGGCTGCTGTTGTATAACCGCGAGAGCAACGGCGAACACAACCGGCAGCTCTACCTGCTGAAGTCTCGCGGCATGGCGCACTCCAACCAAGTGCGCGAATTCATCCTGTCGTCCGAGGGCATCGTGTTGCGCGAGGCCTATGTCGGGCCGGAAGGCGTGCTGACCGGTTCGGCGCGGCTCGCCCAAGAAGCCAAGGACAAGGCTGCCGCCCTTGTCCGCGCGCAGGAGATGGAACGGCGCGGCCGCGAACTGGAGCGCAAGCGGCGCGAGATAGCAGCACAGATTGACATCCTGCAGGCGCAGCTGACGAGCGAAGAGGCCGAGGAGACTTTTCTCAACCGCGAAGGCACCGCCCGCGAGGATCAACTGGCTGACGACCGCGTTAGGATGGGTATGAGCCGGCAGACCGAAAAAACCACAGCAAAGCCCCGCAATAAGCCGAAGAAATGACTGGGTCGCAAATGAGTGAACTCGACGGGTATAGCCTTCGGCTCTATGTGGCGGGTCAGACACCAAAATCGATCGCGGCTATCGCCAACCTGAAAAAGATCTGCGAGCAGCACCTGCCCGGCCGCTATGAAATCGAGATCATCGACCTGATGAAGGATCCCGCGCTGGCCATGCGGCACCAGATTGTCGCCATTCCGACGCTGATCCGACAGTTGCCGGAGCCGCTCAAACGGATCATCGGCGACCTTTCGAACACCGACAAGGTACTGGTGGGCCTCGACATCAGGCCGCATTGAGCTAACGCCCATGACCCAGCGCGAGCCCACACTGCCGATGTTTGCCGACGCTGACGAGACTGTTGCGGCGATCCATCAAGGTGACATCGACGCCGTCGTCGTGATGCGGGCTCTGGAAGGTCCGCAAGTCATTCTGCTGCACGGCGCCGAGGAACCCTATCGCGTGCTGGTCGAGCGCATGAGTGACGGAGCGCTGACCGCCGGTCCGGATGGTGTCATCCTTTACGTCAACGAGCGGCTCTGCGAACAGACCGGCTATCCGCCCGCGCGGCTGGTCGGCCGCCAGCTCGCGTCACTGTTCCAGGACGAGCCGCCCGAGCTTTTGCCCGAGGTTACGGTGGAAGCGAGTTTGTTGCGCAACGGCGAGGACGCCATGCCGGTCGCGGTCTGGTCGCGGCCGATCTCAATCGGCAGCACCACCGCGACTTTGGTGCGGCTGACCGATCTCTCGATCCATCGCCGCGCCGAGCAGATCGCCGCCGCCGAGCGTTTTGCGCGCTCTGTCCTCGAACAGGCAACCGAGGCCGTCCTCGTGCTATCGCCCGACGGTCACATAACCCATGCGAGCTGGCGGGCTGAGCAAATCGCGCAGCGGCCGCCGGTCGGTTGCAAGTTCTCGGAAGCCTTCCCGCTCGACGCGCAGAGAACCGATGAGACGGGAACGCTGGCGCGGTTTTCCAGCGAAAGTCTTGACGCCATGCTGGCGACGAAGCCGTTTCATGGCGTGGAAGTGAAGCTGCGTACCGACGGCAACGGCAAATCCGCCTACCTGCTCAGCGCTGGGCCGCTGGTCGATGAGAACAGGGCCAATCTCGGCTCGATCGTGACGCTGACCGACATCACCGAGCGCAAGCGCGCGGAGGAGCAGCTGACCACGATGGTGGCCGAGCTCAATCACCGCGTGAAAAACATTCTCGCGATCGTGCAGTCGGTGGCGTCGCAAACCGTCCGCTCATCGGGATCGCTGGAAAATTTCGCCGATGCGTTTGCCGGGCGTCTCAAAGCGCTGGCGATCGCGCATGACATTTTGACGGAGACGCGCTGGATTGGAATTGGTCTGAGCGAGCTTTTGGCTGCAGTGCTGGCGCCCTATCGATCGTCCGGCGGCAAACGTGTGAGCATTCTCGGGCCGGCGATTTTGCTACCGGCCCGCGCCGTGGTGCCGTTGTCCATGGTGCTGCACGAGATGACGACCAATGCCGCGAAATACGGCGCGCTATCGACGCGGCAGGGCCGCATCGACATCACCTGGCAGGTTTCGGACGACGCTGACAGTTCGATCGAACTGATCTGGCTCGAGCGCGACGGACCCAAAATCAAGGCCGGAACATCGACGGGGTTCGGCACAAAATTGATCGATCACGTCATCCGCTATGATCTCGATGGCCGCACCAAGCTCGATTTCGATCCGGACGGCGTGCGCTGGCAAATTGCATTTCCAGCGGGTGCTCTCTCCGAGAGACGCGCGGCGGCGTTCGACTCCCCTATTGTGTAGTCTGATCCGCGAAAACCCTTTCGCAAATCCGCTGCAGCTGTCTTTCGTCGAAGGGTTTGGCGATCCGCGGCATTGCCCGGAAGGGCACTGGGAAAAGCGTATCGTCGGCGTAGCCCGATGTGATAATGAGCCGCAGTCCAAGACTTTGCAGTGTCGGCAGTATTTCGAAAATCCTCTGGCCGCGCAGGTTGACGTCGAGTATCGCGCCGTCTAGGCCGCCGCGTTGAGCGCTCTCCAGCACCTTATCGATGCTCGCCAGCGGACCAACCACGTCGCAGCCGAAATCCCGCAGCATGCGCTCCAATTCGAGCGCGATGAGCCCTTCATCTTCGGCGAGAAGGATACGGCGGCCAGCAAGCGGCTTTTTTGGGCCTTTATGTACTTGACGGGTGTTGGCAAGATCATTCGTCAACACGGTCTCCATCCCGCTTTTCCTTCGGTCGCTGTAGCTTAGGGAGAGTTTCGACGTGCAATTCCGTCGCGCTTGTCCGCAGACTCCCCGACGGACACAAACTCACAATGACGTAAAAGGTTCCGACGAACTCTGGGGTTCCCGAACCGTTTCGTTGCACGCGGGTTACATTGCCGTGAATTTGCGCGCGATCGACGATGATTAGGGCCGGCGAGATTGGTCAGGCGCTTTGGTACAGCGGCGCCGGACAGGCGGAAATCCGGGCCGAAAAGCTGCCGCTTCCGGGTCCTGACGAACTTCGCGTGCGGGCCGTCTGGAGTGCGATCAGCCGCGGCACTGAAGCCTTGATTTTCGCCGGCCGCGTCCCGCCGAGCGAGTTCGCCCGCATGCGAGCGCCGTTCATGGCCGGCAATTTTCCGTTCCCTGTCAAGTACGGCTACTCAATGGTTGGTACGATCGAGACCGGTTCGGCGGACCTGATCGGGCGCAACGTGTTTGTGCTGCACCCGCATCAGACGCTATTTAACGTGCCAGGCGCCGCCGTCGCGCTGCTGCCGGACGAAATGCCGCCACGCCGCGCCGTGCTTGCCGCCAACATGGAGACAGCACTCAACGCCGTGTGGGACGGCGCGCCCGGGCCGGCCGATCGCATCGCCATTGTCGGCGCCGGCGTGATCGGCACTCTGGTCGCTTTTCTGTGTGCACGCATGCCCGGAGCCGAGGTGACTTTGGTCGACGTCGTGCCGACGCGAACCGAGATTGCGCGCACCTTTGGCGTCGCGTTTGCAACTCCGGACAACGCCCCGACCGAGTGCGATTGCGTCTTCCACGCCAGTGGCAGCGCGGCGGGTCTCGCAACGGCCATCTCCTGCGCCGGCGACGAGGCGACGATTGTGGAGCTGAGCTGGCACGGCGCCGATACCGTAGCGGTCCCGCTGGGGGCCGCCTTTCACAGCCGGCGGCTGCGCCTCGTTTCCAGTCAGGTCGGCCGCGTTTCCGGCTCGCACCGCCCGCGATGGACCACCGCGCGGCGCCTGGCGGCCGCCATCCGCTTGTTGGATGACCATCGCCTCGATGCACTGATCGCAGCACCGTTGCCGTTTTGCGAACTGCCCGCGCGACTGCCCGAAATCCTCGGTGCGCGCAGCGGTGTGCTTTGCCAGGTCGTTGCCTATAACTGAGCGGAGGATGGCTTGTTCGCCGTAGAAGTCCGCGATCACATTATGATCGCTCACGCATTCCGCGGGGCCGCCTTTGGTCCCGCCCAGCGGCTGCACGGGGCAACTTTCGTGGTGGACGTGGCGTTCCTGGCGGAGGCGCTCGATGCCAACGGCGTCGTCGTCGACATCGGCAAGGCCAGTGAGGCGGTCAAAGCCGTGCTTGCACCGCTGAATTATCGCAATCTGGATGAGCTGCCGGACTTCAAGAACACCAACACCACGACGGAATTTCTGGCGCGCTACATCTTCGAGCAAATCGCCGGCATAGCGCGGTCGAATGCACTGGGCCGTAACGGCCGCGAACTCAACTCCATACGCATCACGATCGCCGAATCGCATGTCGCGCGCGCCTGGTACGAGGCGCCGTTGTGGTGAAACGTGCGGCATTCTCGGTGCCGGCCAAGGAACTTGCTGAATATTCTTCGGTAGCAAACTCGCTGCTGACCGGTAGCGTTTCATCCATCCATGCCGATCAGATCGACTTCCCGTTTGGACGCCAGACCGGAATCCGTTTGGCGGACAAATCGCAATCAAACAGCATATCGTCGCCGAGCCGATGCGCGCTGGCCACGGGATGCAGTGCTTCCTCGATGCGATCAATCGCACCAAACGCAAAGCTCGGCCGCCCGGCGCCGAGGATCAATGGAGCGACCAGCACATGCAGCCGATCAAGACAGCCGGCTTGGAGGAAGCGCGATAACGTGTTCGCTCCGCCTTCGATCAGGATCCGGCGCAGCCCGAGTTTGGCGAGAGCAGTAAGAACATCAGCCGGCGCAATCTCGCTGCCGCGCGCGGGGAGCGACATCGTTTCCATTCGCTTCACCGGGCATGCGGCACCTTCGGCAGTTATGACAATGGTTCGGCCGTCCTGGCGAAGTAAGCGCGCGCAAGCCGGCAGCCGTCCATGCGGGTCGATGACCACGCGTGTCGGATTGGGGCCGCTCACCAGCCGCACGGTGAGCTGCGGATCGTCTGCACACGCGGTGCCCACGCCAATGACGACCGCGTCAACCAGAGCTCGCAGGCGATGCAAATGCGCAAGCGCCGCCGTGCAATTGATATAGTGCGAGCGGCCCGTCGCCGTCGCCACTCTGCCGTCGAGCGATTGGCCGACCTGGCCGACGATCACGAGGTCGTCGACTTTGCCGATGCGCAAGGGGCCGAAAATTTCTTCCCATGGCGGCGACAGCGGCGCCGCGCGCGTGCGCAGAAGCGTTCGGCACATTGCCCCACGTCTGTTGTCCGTCACCCCAAGCCCGGGACGAAAGGTGTCCGTGCGGCGCAAAGCCGCCGCGCCAGAACGGCAAGATCCTATCGAGGTGCATGCTCATCCTGAACGCCTTTTCAGCCGCGGACGCACGGCCCGCGCAACAGAGGCGTTGGCAGGCTTGGCAAGCGCGCCGAGCACGTGATCGAGCTGGTGTCCGGCGCGCGTCGCCTTGGCCGCAAGATAGCGCCGGTTGTGAGCGTTGATCGGTCCATGCAGCGGCATCCGTCCGACAACATCAATGCCGCCGCGGGAGAGTCCGCGAAGCTTGCTGGGATTGTTGGTCATCAAGCGAACGCGGGTGCAGCCAAGCATCTGCAGCATGCGAACCGCGATCCCGTAGTCGCGCTCATCATTTTCGAATCCGATAACGCTGTTGGCGTCGATGGTGTCGAGTCCGCCATCCTGCAGCTGATAAGCTCGAATCTTGTTGGCCAAGCCGAGGCCGCAACCTTCCTGCTCGAGGTAAAGCACGATGCCGCCGCCGTGCTGCGCCAATTGCATGAGCGCCAGCCGGAGCTGATCGCCGCAGTCGCAGCGGCGTGAGCCAAACACGTCACCCGTCAGGCATGACGAATGCAGGCGAACCGGCACGGGCCGCCTCAGGTCTGGTGATCCAACGATCACGGCAAGCGGGGTGCCACCGCGGCTATCGCGAAACACCACAAAACGCGCCGAGAATCCGCTCAGCGGTATCGTCGTCTCGGCGGCGAAGCTCAGCGCGGCGGCGGATGCACGACGATACTGCGACACCGCGTCGGCCGGGACCGTCACCAGCGGCGGTTCACACCTGCGCACCGCGGCCGAGCCTCCGGCGCCGACCAGCAATGCCGGTAAGCGCTGGGCGTGTTTTGCCAGCTCGATCGCGGCGCCGGCGGCGGCGCTGGCGCTTGTTGGAATGACCTTGAACGGGCAACTGACCTCGGCAGCCGAAGCAAGAGAGAAAATCTCGTCGGCGCTGCAGGAGTTGGGAAGTGCGATGCCGGTATGGCCGGAAGCGTCCACGCCTATGGCGCGCGCGCGGCGAGCGGTAATCAGGAGGAACGGCCGAACCGGCCGGCTCAACTGGCGAAACTGGACAAGCACTGCTTCAGTCATGCCGTCGACCGGCAATGCCGTTATGGCGTCGTCAGCGGAGGAAATGCGGACCGGCCGGGCCGAGCGGAATTCCGCCAGCGCCCGCTCCACCAGGATTTGCGCGCCGTCGCCAAGCGAGATTGCTTTCGTGTGCCCACGCATCATCCGACCGCCTCGAGGACACCGACAAACAATCGGGCGGAATCCCGCCAGGTGGGGAGCCGAGCGGCTGCGGCGCGTGCGTTCATGGCGAGCCGTCGCCGTTCGGCCGGAGCACCGATCAGACACCGTAGTGCTTGGGCCAACGCGGCCGCATCGTCCGGAGGCACGAGCAAGGCCGGCCCCCGCAGGCACCGTTTGGGGGATTGCGCCCGCGGTGGTGGATACGATCGCAATCCCGTGCGCGATCGCTTCCGCGAGCGCCATCCCGTAGCCCTCGAAACGCGACGCCAGGACAAAGATGTCGGATGCCAAAAACAGTTCTTTGACGCGTTCAGGCGGCACGGCGCCAAGCACCGCGGTTCTGTCGCCGAGGTCATAGGCCGCGATGTCGGCGTCGAGCCGTGCCGCGGCGGCCGGATCGCGAGTCCGGTCACCGGCGATGGTCAGCCGCCAAGGCATTTCGGTCAACGTGGCAAGCGCTGCGATCAGCACGTCATATCCTTTGATCGGAACGACAGAACCGACTGAAAGAAGCCGAACGACGCCGTCGTTGCTGCCGGGCGCCGGCGGAACGGAATCATTGCCAGGTCGCACAACGCTGATGCGCTGAGCTGGAACGTCGTAGTCGGCCATCACGATCGCCGCGGTCGCCTCGCTCGTGACAATGACGCGCGCGGCGGCGGCAAGCGCGGCGCGCTCACTCTGGCGGAAGGTATCGGCCTGCTTGGAGTTGAGACCGGGGTCCAGCGCAAGCGGCTGGTGCACCAGCGCGATGAGCGGGGTGCGCCAGCGGAGCGCGCCGGCTTCCGGTAGCGCTCCGAACGCAAGCCCATCGAGCACGATCGGATGGTTGGAAGGCAATGCAGATAGGATGGCCAGCGCGGTGGCACGCTGGGCGGTGCTCGGAAACGGAAAGCCGGCGCCTATGTCGGCGATGCCCACCCGCCAACCGAGCTCGCGAAGTTCTTGGATGATGCGCCGGTCATAGCCGTAACCTCCAGTCGGCGTGGCGAGATCACCGGGCACCGCGAACGCAAGATACGGCTCTTTGGGCAAAGGCTTGCGCACAGTTTTTCGGTCGCATTCCAGTCGACTACGAAACGGTCAGAGCGGGCCGAAGTTCAAAAAAACTTGCAGCGGCAAGCATGCTTTGCCGCGCAGGCCACTGGACGTTGCAATCCCACCTTCCGCAGTGTCGGCTAACCGACTCAAATGCCCCGGAGCGGGCATGCGCGTTCAAAATCGCTGCGAGCACCCTCAGATCGACG
This sequence comes from uncultured Alphaproteobacteria bacterium, assembly GCA_963835195.1. Lineage (GTDB taxonomy): Bacteria > Pseudomonadota > Alphaproteobacteria > Rhizobiales > Xanthobacteraceae > BOG-931. The sequence continues at coordinate 316,174 of CAWIEY010000008.1, read as the reverse complement.
TGCATCGCTCCGGCAGCCCAACCTTGATGAGACCGTCGCGAACAGCCGGCGGTGAACCGCTATAGCTTGGCGTGTGCCCTTAGCTCACGCCGAGCGGCGACTTACCGGGAGTATCTGATGGAGATACCCGGGATCGAATTCGCCCAGCGAAGCGAGCTTTGGCCAAGAACGAATCAACAATTTACCCGATCTGTGATCTGCGGCTTTGGTCCGCCGCAGCGCTTGCAGGCCGCGATTGATACTCACCAAAGACATTCCGAGCATCTCGCCGAGTTGGGCTTGAGTGAGTGGCAGCGGGCAAGCATTTTTTTCCACCAGGCCGGCGAACTTAGCCCTGTGGAATTGCTCACAAAAGAAATGCGCGAGGCGCGCCGCCCCGTGACGGCTGCTGTTGTTGGTAATGCTTTCGCGGAAGATTGCCGCGTCTATCAGCGTTTCCCGCCACACGGCAAATCCGAGTGCGGGGCGTTCCTCGAATGTCTTCATAAGCTGCTCGTGGGGAAGGGAGCAGACGAGCGCGCGTCCCATCGCGCAGACCGAATGATCCATGTGCCGTAGAAAAAGCCCCTGGGCGTCGGGCCAGTCGCCTGGATAATGTAGGGCTAGATACTGCCGGGCACCCGATTGCAAGGTGTGGTACCTGCCCAAAATGCCCTCGATGACGATGGCCGCGGCTTTCGGTCTATCGCCTTGACAGATGAAGTCTTCGCCCGCAGCGAGTTCCCGAATTTCGTAACGCAGGCGATGAATCGCGTCGACGTCGGCAGAGTCGAGATGCGAGTGATAGCCGAGCTTTCGCAACAGTACGTCACTAGGCGCCATTGTTTTCGCTTGCCGCAATTGATCAAGGCTAACGCCAATCCTCGATTGCGGTTTTATCAAATGATAAAACACGCCCAAAGCAAGTGGTTATAAGAGGGGTAACCCAGCTGTAAGGCCTAGCGTCATGCCGATTCGTCCCTTTCTGAACGGCCAGCCGTTCGACCAGGAAATCATTTCGATAATGTCGGCCGCGCTGGAAAGCGTGTGCGAGGCTTTGGACCTCAAGCTGGTGGACGACCCCGCCACGCGACTGGTCGCCAAGAAAATCATCGAGCTCGCCCAACGTGGCGTACGCGATGCCTCCATGCTGAGCGCTGCAGCATTAAAGGAATTCAAGTTCGATTGAGGACCATCTAGGGCGCGGCGCGGCGCCCGGCGTGTCCAGTCTTGCAGCAACACCGGACGCGATTGTCGCGCACGATCCATTTGCCATCGAGAGCGCGGTAACGACGTGGCGTGACTACGCCAGTGCTGCATTCACCGGGCTTCGCAGGAATTGTGATCGCGCGCGGCCTGGGCCCGCAGCCAATCGCGAAAGCGCAACACCGGCCGTCGCGACAGATCGGCTGCCTGGCAAACAATGTAATAGCTTTTGCTCAGCCTGACTTCCGAATTGAACGGCCGCACCAATTGCCCATTATCGAGATAAGGCTGCACCAGCACGTCGAGGCCGAGCGCAATACCGAGTCCGCAAACGGCGGCGCGATAAAGCAAATGCAAACTGTCGAATTCCTGATGCATGCGCACTGCGTCATCGAGCCCGGCGTTACGGCACCACTCGGGCCAAAGATCGGGCTGCCCCTTGACGCCGAGGAGCGGCAACGCGGCTAGCTCGCACGGGCTGCGCAGACCGCCACGCTGGGTGGCGAGCGTCGGGCTGCACACCGGAAAACCGGCAAGATCAAACAATCGCGCCGCCTCCATGCCGGGCCAATGGCCGTCTCCGAGGCGGATCGCAATGTCCGCTTCGCCTTTATCCAACTCTGAATGGTTGGACACGCTTTCGTCCTGCTCGACCATGCTGGCGATCTCGACCCGAATGTCGCAATGCGTCGCGTGAAAGTCGGATAGCCGCGGCAACAGCCAGTTCGCGGCGAGCGAAGCCGGCATGCTGACCTTGACCACGCGTGCGCTCACCCGCGTGCGCACTTGATTACTGGCGCGCCGAATCACCTCGAGGGCCGGCTCGAGATCGCCGAAAAACAACTCACCGGCTTGCGTCAGTGCGAGCGTGCGATGGTTACGCTGGAACAATGCCACGCCGAGTTCGCGCTCGAGCGCTTGAATGCGGCGGCTGACTGCTGGAACAGTGATGTGAAGCAAAGACGCCGCTTCGCTGAAGCTTAGGGACCGCGCCGCCGCGACGAATGCTTCGATCGATTTGAACGGAGGTATTCGCGTTTGCGCAGTCATTGCTTTCTCCCGGCCGCAGGAAGGCTGTGCACGTATTTGTTGGAAGCGTGACACGTGGAACTGACGGCAACCGCAGACTTGGCGCGCCGGAATCGAACATCGCAATGTCACCGAATTGCCAAAAAGCCCGCACCCGTGCCTCCACGTTTCGCGTGACAACAAACAGGACCGATCTTGGTTGCACGGCATTCAAGATCGCCAGCCGTAAATGCAATTGACCCTCATAGGCGCCCTCCATAGCTTCCGCGCCGTGGCTGATCGCCACGAGGGGCTTAACCACGACGGAAATGGAGACGAGCATGAAGGCCCGGAAACTGACGACCCTCGCTTGCGCTGCCGCACTTGCTACGGCCTTCGCCGGATCGGCGCTGGCACAAAGCGCCAGTCTTGGCGTTTCGGCCAACGTCGGCGTGACTAGCGCCGCGACAGGCGGCGTGACCGGCATCGTGAGCGGTCTGCTTGGTGACGTCACCAGCTTGCTGGGTGGCCTCGGCCTTGGCGGCATTCTCTAAGCGGTAGCTTTCCGCGGTGGAGGCTGTGCCTGAAGCGAACGGGCGCAGCCTCCGCAAACTCGCCGCCGCAATTCAGCGCATTCCTACGCGTGCCTGTTTCTCAAGTTGCCGTCTGCCAGCGGGAATTCTCGCCGCGGCGCGACCAGGCAATGATGCAGTCCTGCGATGACGCCATCCCTCGGTTCAAAGCTTCTGCGCCCACAACCGGAGCCGGCTGCGCTTGATCCGACACAATTCGCGCCGCCAAACGAGCCCGATCGAACGTCGCCGCCGAAGCGAAACCTGCCGCGCCGGCGGTCTGGGTCGCGCCGTTTCCGATGGGCGTTGGTTCTCGCGCTGTTGTGCTGCCGTTGGCTTGGGCGGTCTCGCGTTACGCCATCGCGACGCCGGCGATGTGCAATATGTGACGGCGCCGGTCAGTCGCGGCGACATCACGCGGGTCACTGTCGCCAGCGGAATGGTCAATCCGGTCGAGACGGTGCAAATCGGCAGTTATGTCTCGGGCCGCATCCAGGATCTCTACTGCGATTACAATTCCGAAGTCGTCAAGAACCAGCCTTGTGCCAAGATCGATCCGCGCAGCTATCAGGCCACCGTCGATCAGTCGGCCGCGGCGGTCGACACCGCGAAAGCGCAGCTCGCCAAGGATCAGGCCCAGCTCGCCTACGCCAAGGTCACTTACGACCGCAATATCAAGCTGCTCAGTCACGACGTCGTGTCGCACGATGCGGCCGACAATGCGCTGAACCGCTACAAACAAACAGAAGCGCAGGTCGCACTCGATCAGGCGACGATCGCGCAGCGCCAAGCCGAGCTCAAAGCCGCGCAAGTCAACCTCGACTATACCGATATCGTATCGCCGGTCGACGGCACGGTGGTGTCGCGGAGCGTCGCCATCGGGCAGACCGTCGCGGCAAGTTTCCAGACGCCGACATTGTTTCTGATCGCCAAGGATCTGAAGAAAATGCAGGTCGAAGCCAATGTGAGCGAGGCCGAGATCGGCGAGATTCGCGAGGGCGAAGACGCGTCCTTCACGGTCGAAGCGTTTCCCGGCCGTACCTTCACCGGCAAGGTCACGCAAATCCGCCAGGCGCCGGTCGCGGTGCAGAACGTCATTTCCTACGACGTGGTGATCGCCGCCGATAACCGCGATCTCATGCTCAAGCCGGGCATGACCGCGACCGCGCATATCGTCACGGCGCAACGACACCACGTGCGCGAAATTCCACAGGCGGCGCTGCGTTTCACGCCTGACGGCCGTGCGGTCGATCAGGCCGCCGCCGGCGAAAGCAAGCACGGCCGCGTCTGGGTGCGGCGCGGCGCGGCGCTCGAGGCGGTTCCAGTGGACCTCGGGCTCGCCGATGAAAACAATGTGGAAGTCACCGGCGGCGCGCTGTCGCCCGGGGACGAAGTCGTGACCGCGCGTGCGGGTCAAGGCGCGCAAGCCGCTGCGCCCGATCAACCGTAACCGGACGACGTTATGACCAGCGTCATTGAGGTTTGCGGGGTCGAACGCGCTTATCGTGTTGGCGATGTCGAGGTCGCCGCGTTGCGCGGCATCGATCTGCGCGTCGATCGCGGCGAGTTCGTCGCCATCATGGGCGCATCCGGGTCAGGCAAGTCGACTTTGATGCACATTCTCGGCTGTCTCGATCTGCCGAGCGCGGGGCGCTATGTCTTCGAGGATCGCGACGTTTCGCGCCTCCGCGAGCCCGAGCTGGCGGCGATCCGCAGCCGCCGCATCGGCTTTGTGTTTCAAAGCTTCAACCTGCTGCAGCGCCGCAGCGCTAACGCCAATGTGGCGCTGCCATTGCTCTATGCCGGCACTGCGATCGGCGATACGTCGCGGGTGCGCGAAGCGCTGGCGCGAGTAGGCCTCGGTGCGCATTTGCGTCACCATCCCAATCAGCTCTCCGGCGGCCAGCAGCAGCGCGTCGCACTGGCCCGCGCGCTGATCAACGATCCGGCCGTGTTGCTCGCCGACGAACCCACCGGGAATCTGGATTCGGCGACCTCGCACGAGATCATGCGCATGATCCGCGGGCTCAACCGCGAGCGCGGCGTCACCGTCATCCTGGTGACTCACGAATCGGAGGTGGCCGCCTATGCCGACAGGGTCGTCACGCTGTGCGACGGCTTGATCGAGAGCGACGTCCGCAGCGAACGCCAAGCCGATAACACTGTTTCGCCGCTCCCACGGGCGCGAGTGCAGGACGATGCGGCACAAGCGGGATCGTCGTTCAATGGGTCGCTGATGAAAATGACCCTGGTGACCGCCGCCACGGCGCTCGCCTGCAACAAGCTGCGCTCGGCGCTGACCATGCTTGGCGTCTTCATCGGCGTCGCCTCGCTGATCGCAATGATCGGCATCGGTCAGGGCGCCAAGCTCGCGGTACGCAAGCAGATCGCAAGCCTCGGCACGAGCCTGTTGGTGGTGCTGCCCGGCGCGAGTACGACCAACGGGGTGCGTGCCGGCAACAGCAGCGCGTCCACGCTCACGGTTGCCGATGCCGAGGCGCTCGGACGCGAAGATTCCGCCGTCGCGCACGTGAGCTATGTCGATCGCCAGGTCGCGCAGGTGCAAAATGGCAATCAGAACTGGAGCACGGCGATCCAGGGCGTCACACCGGCCTATCTGCGCATCGTGAACTGGCACCTCGCCGCCGGCCGGCCCCTGACGAGCGACGATGGCGAGGCGGTCGCGATGGTGTGCCTGATCGGTCAGACCGTCTATCACAAGCTGTTTGCCCGCGACCAAGACCCGATCGGCGTCACACTTCTGGTCAAGGGCAAGCCGGTTCGTGTCGTCGGACTATTGGCTTCACGCGGGCAATCGAGCTTCGGCACCGATCAGGACGATGTGGTGCTCATTCCGTTCGCCACCGCCGAGCAGCGCGTCATTGGCGTCGCGACGCCGCAGCAAGCACCCTCGCCGGTCACGGCGGCCTATCCGCCGCCGCCTAATCCGTTTGGCCTGGCGCCGAAATTCACCGGAATGGTCAACCTGGTTCTCGTCTCCGCGCGCGCGCCGGAACGCACGCCGCAAGCCATTCGCGAGGTCACGGCGACACTCGAGCGCCGTCATGCCATCCGCGCCGGCGACCCGGACGACTTCAGCGTGCGCAATCTCAGCGAGATCGCCGCCACCGCCGCCAATACCAGCCGCGCCATTGCGCTGTTGTTGGCGATCATGGCCTCGATTTCGCTGCTGGTCGGCGGCATCGGCATTATGAATATTCTGCTGGTCTCGGTCACCGAGCGCACGCGTGAAATCGGCATCCGCATGGCGCTTGGCGCGCGCCGCAGCCACGTTCTGCTGCAGTTCTTAACCGAGGCGGCGCTGCTCGCGTGCGCCGGAGGCGCCGCCGGACTCGCCATCGGCATCGCCGTGTCGAGCGTCGCCGCGCGGCTCGCCGGCTGGCCGATCGAAATATCGCCGCTTGCCATAATTGGCAGCGTCGTCTTTTCGGCGCTGATCGGTCTGTTCTTCGGCTTTTATCCAGCCCGTCGGGCGGCGCGGCTTGATCCGATCGAGGCGCTCCGCTTCGAATAATCGGTCCGCAGCGATCTTCATTGCAGCTTTTTTCAGCAGGGAGAACTGCTGCGGCGCCAAATCAAAATGGAATTCAATAGATGCCCGCAATAGATATCCGCTCTTGTGTCGCAATCCGAACAAAGCAGATATCGGGCTGAGTATCGGATCAAAGTTTTCAAAATTTTTGATTGTTGATCTTCACAAGATCGCAGCCGGTAATTGCCCATCTCGGTTTTGTGTGATACCTTCACAACAATTGCCGCGGCGTCTCCTGCTCGATGATTCGGGCCTACTGACGGCGTGACGTATCGCTCGGGGTTGGAATCATTCGGGGTTTGGGCCGAATGAGAGGCGGGGCGAAGCACTTGCGGCAAAGAAACTAAGCACAATTGCTTGCGCGTCTCCGCTTGGGGCGGAGCCGAATCTGATTCGTGTGCACTCCGCGCGGGGGGAATGCCATGATGCTTCGATCATTGCGCAACGTGTTGCTTGCGACCAGTTCGGCCGCGGGGCTGTTCGGGGTGGGAGTTCCGGCGGCATTTGCGGCTTCTTGCTCGCCGAATTGGGTCTGCCAGCCCACTCAGCCCCCCGTCACCAATTCAGTCATACTTGCATCAACATCGACAGCAGTTGCACCGTCAACGGCAGCGTCACCAATGCCGTGAACGGCGTGATCACTTCGACAATCAACCCCGGTCCCGTTTTTCGACCGCAATGGCATTCACATCATTAACAACAACGCGTGATCAGCGGCGTTGTCGTCAATGACGGCCAGATCAGCGCCCGGCTGATCGGCATGTCATACAGAACAATGCGCAGGTTGCCAGGGCGTCACCAACTCCGGCTCGATCACGGATTCGCTCAATAGCGCCATCCGCGTCTCCGTCGGCGACCATCGTTTCCGGCGGCATCAACAACAAGGGCACGATCATCCAGACGAACGCAGCCGGTGCCGGTGGCCTTTACGCATTGGCGTCCACGACGGGGCCGTCGTAACGGCGGCATCAACAACTCCGGCACAATCCTGACGGGCGGGAATTAATTCTGGTTGACAGCGGCGCGAACGTTTCCGGCGGCATCAACAACGCAGCGACCGGCACGATCACGGGGGGCATCGGCAATGGCGGCTTTTTTATCCGAAACTCGACCGTTTCCGGCGGCTCAACAACGATTGCCTATGACGAAACGTTCGGCTTGGGATAACGGGCAGCCCGAATTTGCTGGACGGGATCAACAATACCGGCAAGATCGCTCGCGATAAATACTGGCATTGTTGTTTTTAATACTTCTGGCAGCGGGGCTATCGCCGGCGGCATCACCAACTCGGGTACGATCTACGGGGGCAGGTTTGGCATTCTGATTTTGAACGCCCCAAATTTCGCCGGCCCTGTCTTCAACGACGGCCGCTTGACGCGCCCGCCGCCATCGACACGAGTTTGCAAACAGCAACCGCGGTCACCATCGATCAGGCCGGCGGCACCGTCACGGGCGCGATCAACCTGTCGCCGCTCGGCGACATCGTCAATGTCACGGGCGGCACGATCGACGGCGATATCGTCGGCACGGGCAGCGGTACGATCAATTTCGCTCCCGGCATTGGCAACACTTTTACTTACGGACGCCATTTGGTTCTTCCGGCGTCAATCAAGTCAACATCAGTTCCGGCACTGTCGTGCTCAACGGCGTCAAAGCGCCGGCGCCCTTGCCGTCAACAATCTCGGTACGCTGTCGGGAACCGGCACCGTCAATGCCGCACGTGAGCATCAATTCCGGCGGCACGCTGGCGCCCGGCACGCCGGGGACGCCCGGCACCATCACGCTTGGTCCGCTGACGCTCAATAGCGGCTCGATGCTGTCCTATCAGCTCGGTACGCCCAATGTGGTCGGCGGGCCGACCAACGATCTGACCAACGTCAACGGCATGCTGACAGTCAATGGCGACACGCTGTTCGTGACCAATTCCGCGAACTTTGGGCCCGGCACCTATCGGCTGATCAATTATACGACCGGCACATCGCCGGGCGGCATTGGCGCCATCGTGGTCGGCACATTGCCGAACGGCGACACCGGGGTGATCCAGACCTCGATCGCCAACGAGGTCAATCTCATCGTCACCGCAGCGCCGGCGACGACCAAATTCTGGGACGGCACCACCATGGTGGGCGATGGCGTCGTCCATGGCGGCAACGGCACCTGGAACAACACGTTCACCAACTGGACGACGGAGACCGGAACGCCCAATTCGGCCTGGGGCGGGATTGACGCGGTGTTTACAGCCGCGGCCGGCACGGTGACGGTGGCGGCCCCGATCGTCTATCAAAGCATTCAGTTCTCGACCAGCGGTTACGTGCTGACCGCGTCGGCCGGCGGCACGCTGAGGCCAACCGGCGTCGCGCCGATCATCGTCGATGGCGGTTTAACGGCGACGATCGGGACGCCGATCGTCGGCTCGGGCGGCGTCGACAAGACCGGTCTCGGGACCTTAATCATCACCGGCGCCAACACCTATACGGGCGGCACCACGATCACCGCCGGCACGCTGCAAATCGGCGATGGCGGCACCACCGGCTCAATCGTCGGCAACATCGTCAACAACGACATCCTGGCATTCGATCGCTCCGATGTTTTCACCTTCCCGGGCGTCATCTCCGGTACCGGAGGGCTGGAGCAGATCGGCAGCGGCATCTTGGTGCTGAGCGCGGTGAACTCCTATACGGGCCCGACCGATGTCGTTGCCGGCATCCTCGACGTCACCGGCTCGATCGCGAGTTCGAGCCTGACCACGGTGTTAAGCGGCGCGGCGCTGACCGGGACCGGAACGGTCGGCAACACCCAGATCAATAGCGGCGCCACCTTTGCTCCCGGCAACGGCACGCCCGGCACATCGATGACAGTCAGCGGCAACCTCGCGTTCCAGTCCGGTGCATTCTACGTCGTGCAGGTCAATGCTGCCACCGCCTCGTTCACCACCGTCTCCGGCACCGCCTCGCTCAGCGGAACGGTCGACGCGGTGTTCGCCCCCGGCACTGGTTTCATGAAGCAATACCTGATCCTGCAGTCGGCGGGCCTCGGCGGCACGACGTTTTCGGACCTCGCCACCTTCGGTCTGCCGCCAGGCTTTATCGCCTCGCTCAGCTATAGCCCCGGCGACGCGTTCCTGAATCTGACCGCGGCGCTTGGGCTCCGGCGCGGCGCTGACCGTCAATGAGCGCAACGTCGCCACCACGCTCAACAATTTCTTCAACACCGGCCACGCGCTGCCGGCTAATTTTGCCGGCCTGTTCGGCCTCAGCGGAGCGCCGCTGGCCAATGCACTGACCCAGCTCGACGGTGAAGTCGCCACCGGCGCCGAGCGCAGCGCCTTCATTCTGATGAGCGAGTTCTTGGGGCTGATGCTCAATCCGTTCGTCTATTGCGGCAACGCCGACTACACCTACACGCTCACCTATTGCCGCCAGCAGCTGCAATCCATCGGCTTTGCGCCGGAGCAGCAAGCGGAATTTCCGCCCGACATCGCGCTGGCCTACAACGCCGTGTTCAAGGCGCCGCCGGCCGCGCCGGCGACTTTCGTCGGGCGCTGGACCACCTGGGCCGCCGCGTTCGGCGGCAAAGGCAATGCCAACGGCGATCCGGTCGTCGGCTCCAACAACGTCACCACCAGCACCTTCGGCTACGCGGCCGGCATGGACTACCACTATTCGCCGGACACGGTGGTCGGCTTCGCGCTCGCCGGCGGCGCCACCAATTGGGGGCTGGCCAATGCGCTCGGCACCGGAAGCAGCAACGCCTTCCTCGCCGGCGTCTACGGCGTGTCGCATGCGGGACCGGCTTACATCGCCGCCGCGCTCGCCTTCGCCAACAACTGGTTCACCACCAACCGCGGCGCGCTTGGCGACCAGCTCACGGCCAACTTCCAAGGGCAGAGCGTCGGCGCCCGCGTGGAGGGCGGCTATCGCTTTGCCGTCCCGGTCTACACCGCCTTGGTCGGCCTCACCCCGTACGCGGCGTTGCAGCCGCAATATTTCCATACGCCAAGCTACAGCGAGGCCGACCTCAGCGGCGGCGGCTTCGGATTATCATACAACGCCATGAACGGCACCGATACGCGCAGCGAACTCGGCGGCCGCTTCGACGAACTGACCACGCTCAGCGGCATTCCGCTTTTGCTGCGCGCCAAACTCGCCTGGGCGCACGATTGGGTCAGCAACCCAGCGCTGAATGCCTCCTTCGAGTCGCTGCCCGGCACGAGCTTCACCGTCTTCGGCGCGCCGATCCCGCACGATTCCGCGCTCGCCTCGGCGGGCGCGCAATTGTTCTTCAGCCCACATTGGTCGTTCATCGCCACTTTCGATGCCGAACTTGCGCCCGGCTCACAGTTTTACGCCGGAAGCGGCACGCTGCGCTATACGTGGTGAGCCAAACGGCGGCGATCCCGCGCAGCGAGGTGGCATCCGGCCACTGAGCGGACTTCGGGCTGAGGGCGTCCTCACTGAACCGACGCGCAATAGTCAGCGCTAGAAGTCAACCGACCCGGGCGCCGCAATTGCAGAGTCGTCCGCGCCGGCGAAATCAGTCGGCGCAAATTGTTTGACGCCGGATTGGCCGAGGACGAACAGCGGCTCGACGCGCGGCATGTTCACGTCTTGCAGCAACGCCAGCCGCCGATTGTCGAGCACAATCCATTCGCCGTCGAGACGGGCGGCAACGACGGCATGATCCTGCGCAAGCGCAAGGTCGCGCACAATGACGAGCCGGACGTCGTCGGCGGCTATTCCCGCCTCCAGGAGCGCCACATATTTCGCGATGGCGTAATCTTCGCAATCGCCGCGGCCTGTCGTCAGCGTTTCCAGCGGAGCGCTCCAGCGGTCCGCCACCCCCCATTGCGTGAGATCGCTCGTCGGCACAATGGCCATGTTGATGGCGCGGTTGATCACTCCGACGCGAGCGCGCCCTTGGTGCGCGCGCCCTTCGGCGATCACTGCGAGGAATTTCTGCGCCGCCGCCGGACACGGTGACGTGTGCTCGCGGCAGCGGGCAAGAACATCGCTCTCAGCGCGAATTTCGCCGGTGACGCCGTCCCACTTCGCCAGTAACCCACCGCCGGTCACTGGCACGGTTTTCAGCCCGAACGGTTCGGCGACAGTAAGCGCCGAAGAGCGCGAAGGCGTCAGCGCGCCGCTGTCGACATTGATTTGATACTGGGCGAGTGCCGGCGACATGCCGCCGCAAATCGCCGGCAACAGAAAAAGCAACACGGCAATGCCGCGCATCGCAAACTTGCCAATCATCGCGCCGTCCCCGACCCGAGTAGGCGCCAACGGCCTCCCGGCTTTTTGTTTCGAGGCAGCGATATGCCGGCCACTCCTGCAGCCGCGTTAAAGGAGGACCGCCGCGCGCGGGCAATCGAATCCAGCATTGCGAAACCGTCACGCGGTTTGTGAAAATTTTATCGAATGCATTGGCCGGCATTTGCTGTACAGACGCGGGCTTTTGCGTTTAGATTTAAAAGTTTCGCAATGGAACCAAAGAGCTATCGGAGGACATGATGCGCCGAGTGCGGTCGATCACGCGTTACGGCATCGCCATCCTTGCGCTTGCCCTCGGGATCGGCACGGCGTCCGCCGCAGACAAGACCTTCGAACTCAAGCTCTCGCATTGGGTGCCGCCTTCGCATCCGCTGCAAAAAGCCATGGAGGATTGGGGATCCTCGATTGAGCAGGAGTTCGGGCGGCACCATCAAATACAAAATCTACCCCGCCCAACAACTGGGCAAGGCGTTCGATCACTACGACATGGCGCGCGACGGCATTGCCGACGTGACCTTTGTCAGCCCCGGCTATCAGCCCGGCCGCTTCCCCATCATCGATGCCGGCAATTTGCCGTTCATGCTCGGCAACGCCAAAGGCGGTTCCGCGGCGCTGGACGAGTGGTATCGCAAGTACGCCGCCAAGGAGATGAAAGACGTCAAGTTCTGCTTCGCCTTCGCGCACGATCCGGGCACGTTTCACTCGCGAACCAAGAAGATCATAGTGCCGGCCGACATCAAAGGCATGAAGATACGGCCGGCGCACGCCACCATGGCTTCATTGGTCACCGAACTCGGCGGCACCAACGTGCAAGCCTCGGCGCCCGAGGTGCGCGACGTGCTTGAGAAGGGCGTCGCCGACGCCGTGACCTTCCCTTGGGGGTCGATCGTGCTGTTCGGCATCGACAAAGTGACCAAATACCATATGGAAGCTGCGCTCTATTCCACGAGCTTCGTCTGGGTGATGAACAAGTCGACCTATGCGCAGATGTCTCCGGCGCAGCAAAAAGTCATCGACGACCATTGCACGACGCAGTGGGCCGAGCGGGTCGCGTCGCCGTGGGCGGATTTTGAGCACGACGGCATTGCCAAGATCAAAGCGGAGCCCGGCCAAGAGGTCTACCCGATCAGCGATGCGCAGCTCGACGAATGGAAGGCGGCGGCCGGTCCGGTGGTGCAGAAATGGGCCGCCGCGGTAAAAAAGACCGGGAACGATCCGGACAAGGTCCTCAGCGAACTAAAAGCGGAGCTGGCGAAGTACAATTCCGGATATTGAGCTTCGTTGGCGGCCACTGTCTTAATAGTCTGCGGCTTCAAGGGAGGAAATTGATGCGCGGGACGCGGCACATTGCGGTTTGCGGGCTTGCCCTGTTTGGACTCGCACTCGGCTTCGGTGAGGCGCGGGCACAAGACAAGACTTTCGATCTGAAAATTTCCCACTGGGTGCCGCCGTCGCATCCGCTGCAAAAGGCGGCGCAAGACTGGGGCGACGACATTCAGCGCGCGTCACATGGAACGATCACCTACAAGATCTTCCCGGCGCAGCAGCTCGGCAAGGCGTTCGACCATTACGACATGGTGCGCGACGGCATCGCTGACGTCGTGTACGTCAATCCCGGCTATCAACCGGGGCGCTTCCCAATTGTTTCGGCCGGCGAGCTGCCATTTTTGGTCGGCAACGCCAAGGGCGGCAATCGCGCGATCGACGCCTGGTATCGGAAATACGCGGCGACCGAGATGAAGGACGTGCACTATTGCTTCTCCTTCGTCCTTGATCCCCTGGCGTGGCACTCCACCAATAAGAAGATCGTGGTGCCCTCCGACATCCGCGGCATGAAGATTCGGCCCTCGCAAGGCACGCTGGCGGCGTGGGTGACGCAGCTCGGCGGCACCAATGTGCAGTCCAGCGCGCCGGAGGTTCGCGACGTTTTGGCCAAGGGCGTTGCCGACGCGGTCACCTTTCCCTGGGGCTCGGTGCTGTTGTTCGGCATAGACAAAGTGACCAAATTCCACATGGACGAACCGCTCGGATCCGTCACCTTTCAATGGCTGATCAATCCGGCCGTGTACGCCGCCATGTCGCCGTCGCAGAAAAAGGTCATCGACGATCACTGCACCAGCGAGTGGGCCGCCCGGTTTGCCGATCCGTGGGTCGATTTCGAGCACGACGGCTTGGCCAAGATCAAGGCCGAACCGGGGCACGACGTCTACAAGATCAGCGACGAGCAACTCGCCGAGTGGAAAAAATCGGCCGAGCCGCTCCAGCAGAAGTGGGCGGCCAGCGTAAAGAAGGCCGGCGGTGATCCGGTGACGATCTGGAAGGAATTGCAGGCCTCGCTGACCCAATATTCGGCCGGCTTCTAAAGGCCGCGTCGCGCGATGACCAATCCTTCGTCGCCGCCGCCGGACGGGACGGCGCCGGTGCGCGGCGAGCGCTCTGATGCGCCGTCCGCAGCGACCGACGCGGTCCGCTCCCGCAACGCCATGGATCGCTTTATTGACGGCATCGAACTCGTCGCCGCCTTCTTTGCCGGAATTGTCGCTCTCGATATCTTCGTCTCGGTGCTGCTGCGCTACTTCTTCGCCGTGCAGATTCCGGACAGTTACGATTTCGGCCGGCTCCTGCTCGGCATCCTGATCTTCTGGGGGATCGCGGCGACGTCCTATCGCGGCACTCACATCACCGTCGATCTTGTTTACGCCAATGTCGGCGAGCGGGCGCAACGGTTCATCGACGTGTTTGCCACGCTGGTGTTGCTGTTCGTGGTCACCGTTCAGACCTACACTTTGTTCGACAAGGTGGTGAGCACGCGCGCCGAGGGCGTGCTGACCTTCGACTTGCGCTTGCCGGTATGGCCGTTCTTTTTGGTGTCCTGGCTCGGCGACGTTTCGGCGGTGCTGCTGATCGCGGTGCGCACGTATCGCCTGATATTCCACCCCGAGCTTTTGGGCGGCCGCTATCAAATCAAGCCGGTCGAGTGAGCCGCGCGTGAGCACCGACATCATTGCCGTCCTCGGCTTCGCCGCCCTGTTCGCCCTGATGCTGCTGCGGGTGCCGGTCGGCATGGCCATGGGGCTGGTCGGCGTCAGCGGCTTTGCCGTTGTCGTCGGCGGCGCGCCGGCGCTCAAGATCGTCGGCCACACGTCGATGCGCACCGTGACCGATTACACGTTCGGCGTCATTCCGATGTTTCTGTTGATGGGCGCGTTCGTGTCCAATTCCGGGATGAGCCGCGAGCTGTTCCGCGCCGCCAATGCGTTTGCCGGGCATTTCAGGGGCGGGCTCGGCATCGCGACCATCGCCGCTTGCGCCGGCTTTGCCGCGATTTCCGGCTCCTCTGTCGCCACCGCCGCGACCTTCTCCACCGTCGCCTATCCGGAAATGCGCCGCTACGGCTACCCGCAATCGTTCGCCACCGGAGTGATCGCGGCGGGCGGCACGCTCGGCGCCATGCTGCCGCCTTCGACGGTGCTTGCCGTCTACGGCATCATCACCGAGCAGGATATCGGCAAGCTGTTCATTGCCGGCATTATTCCCGGCCTGTTGGCCGCCACCATGGACGTGTGCACCATCGTCCTTATTGGGCGGCTGCGGCCGAAGTTTCTTCCGTCGGCGCCGCGCCACTCCTGGAGCGAGCGGCTCGCCGGGTTGCGCGACATCTGGGCGATGCTGCTTTTGTTCGTGTTCGTGATCGGCGGGCTCTACGGCGGGCTGTTTACGCCGACCGAGGCGGGCGGCATGGGCGCAGTCGGCGCGCTGTTGATCGGCGTCGCCCGCCGAAGACTGACGCGAGTGGAAATCCGCCGCTCGCTGTTGCAGGCGGTGCGCACGGCCGCGGCCGTGCTGACCGTGCTGATCGGCGCGCTGCTGTTCGGTTATTTCCTGACCGTGACGCAGACGCCGCAAAAGGTGACTGGATTTCTGACGGCGCTCGGGCTCGGCCGCTACGGCGTGCTCGCCTTGATCATGGTCATGTACATCGTGCTCGGCTGCCTCATGGACTCGCTCGCCATGATCATTCTCACCATTCCGATTATTTTCCCGGTGATCACCCAGCTTGGCTTCGACCCGATCTGGTTCGGCGTGATTATTGTGATGACAGTGGAGCTGGGATTGATTCACCCGCCGGTCGGCATGAACGTGTTTGTGATCAAAAGCGTAGTGCAGGACGTGACGTTTTCGACGATTTTCGTGGGCGTTCTGCCGTTCATCCTGACCGATCTGATCCGGCTCGTAATCCTCATTTCCTTTCCGATTTTGGCGCTCTACCTGCCGTCCCACATGTGACCGATAAAATAAAATTCGGGCACCGGCTTGCGGCGCCCTAAAGCTGTACGGATTGCGCTGATGCGCTCTTCGTGGCCGGATAGTGGGGATCGCGGTCGCGGCAGAGCGCCGCGCAACTAGCTTCGGCCGGTACCGGTGAGAACCGCGCGGGTGGCGCGATCAGGCCCGAAATCGTCGACGCTGTCGATGGCGAGAAGGTCGGCGAGACGGGTTCGCGCGCGGTTGACCCGGCTTTTGATGGTACCGACGGCGCAGCCGCAGATGGCCGCGGCTTCCTCGTAAGAAAATCCGGAAGCTCCCACCAGGATCAAAGCTTCGCGTTGATCGGACGGAAGCTTGGCCAAAGCGCCGCGAAATTCGTTGAACTCGACGCGGCCGGTCTGCTCCGGGTGCGACTTGAGCGTTTCCGCGTAGCGGCCCTCCGCGTCTTCCACCTCACGCCGCCGCTTGCGGTACTCCGAACGGAACAGGTTGCGTAAAATCGTGAACAGCCATGCCGGCATGTTGGTGCCGGGTTCGAAGGAATCGATGTGGGCGAGCGCGCGCAACAGCGTCTCTTGCACGAGATCGTCGGCGCGGTCGACGTGACCGCACAACGAGATCGCGAACGCGCGCAGGCTCGGCACGGTTGAGAGCACTTGATCGCGAATAGTCGGATCGAGCTTCATACCTCGGGGTTATCCTGTTCGCTGAGACGGCGAACCAAATCGGTAATGTGCTGCGGGACGCCCTCTTTAACGACCTCGTCGTACAAGGCACGCAGTTGCTGCCCGATCCGGGCCTGGACCTCACGTCCGAGGCGCACCTCGCTCTTCTTGTGCGTCGGCCTTCCCATGGCATCCCACGCCTGCGGCGTTTCCGCGTCCGTTGCCGGTGATTCGACGTTGACTGGCTTACCGGGCTTCATCTTTCTCTACCCCCCTCACACCCCTCTTCGCTGCAGAAAACCCCTGACATTGCGACGTAACGCCCCGCCCAGCAGTTGGTTCCTGGGTGGGGAACCAATTTTGGGAACCTTGATTGTGCAGGTGCGTTCTAGCCACTAGCATCGGGTTAGTTAAAGGGGAGGGTCTACCCTTGTCGACCTCGCAAGCCGTTGTCCAGCATCTACCGTTTCTGCGCAGATATGCGCGTGCCCTAACCGGCAGCCAGGCGTCTGGCGACGCTTACGTCGCCGCCACCCTGGAATCGCTGATCGCCAGTCCGAAGCTATTGGAATCCGAAGCCAATCCCCGGGTTGCGCTCTACCGTTTGTTCACCAAGATTTGGAATTCGATCAAGGTCAATGGCACCCCGGAGGCTGCCGAGCCGAATTCTCCACCCCAACAACACCTTACGCAGATCACACCGCGCCCGCGGCAGGCCTTCTTGCTGGTCGCCCTGGAAGGCTTTTCCGAGGAGGACGCCGCGCGCATCCTCGACTGCGACCTGCCGACGCTGCGGTCCCTCGTCGAGGAATCCGGCCGTGAACTCGCCGCCGAGATCGCCACCGATGTCCTCATCATCGAGGACGAGACCTTCATCGCCATGGACATCGAGGCCCTGGTCGAAAGCCTGGGCCACCGGGTCATCGGCGTCGCCCGGACCCATGCCGAGGCGATTGCGCTCGCTCGCAAAACGCCGCCGGGCCTCATCCTGGCCGACATCCAGCTTGCCGACGGCAGTTCCGGCCTGGATGCGGTCAACGAGCTTCTCAGCGCCTTCGAAGTGCCGGTGATCTTCATTACCGCCTACCCGGAAAGGTTCCTCACCGGGCAGCGTCCAGAGCCGGCGTTCTTGATTGCGAAGCCGTTCCAGCTCGCGGTTGTTTCCGCAGTGGCGAGCCAAGCGCTATTCTTTGGACGCAAGGCACGGCTGCGCGAGCGTCAAGCCACCGCCTAAGATCCCCGATCCGGTTCTCTATCGGCGTCCTGTGAGCGGATCGGCCCCGCACCGGGCCGATGCGTCTGCTTTTGCGTTTACGCAGAAGGGGCAACGGGATTTCCGCAAAGAAATAGGGCGCAGCCGATTTGGTCGGACGGCTGCGCCCACTATTGACCAGCCAAGCACGGGGGGAGGGGGAAAGGATTGGCCGGTCCCCACAATAAAGCGCGATCCATGCTTTTGTTCCTCAAGTTTTTTCGTCTCATCGCCCGTCGCCTGAGCCCTATTCGGCAGCGAAAAGACCGGGCACTATCGCCGGACGGCGTCGTCGCTGAAAAAACATGGACGAAGAAACAGTTTCCATTCCTTCCGCTGGTTTACGCATGCACGGCGCCCTCGGCGTGCCCGCCGGCTTGCGGCAAGGCGAGCGGCGCGCCGCTTTCCTGGTGCTCCATGGCTTCGGCGGCAATTGCAATTCAGCCGGCGTCATCAACCCGACCCGGGTGCTCAACGGGCTCGGCTACGTGACGCTGCGTTTCGACATGCGCGGATGCGGCAAGAGTGAAGGCGAGTTCGGACGCATCATCTGCCTGGAGCAAGTCGACGACCTCGGCAACGCCCTCTCCTTCCTTGCCCAGCACCGCGCCGTTCACCCCGACCGGATCGGGGTGATTGGATCGAGCTTCGGCGGCGCCGTCGCCGTCTATGCGGGCGGCACCAACCCGCGCGTCGCGGCGGTCGTCTCCAACGGCGGCTGGGGCCACGGGGAGCGCAAATTCCGCGGCCAACATTCCACCCCCCAGGCATGGGCGAAATTCACCGGCATGCTCGCTGAGGGCCGCGCTACGCTCGCGCGTACCGGCAAGTCTCTCATGGTCGCGCGCGAAGAGATCGTGCCGATCCCGGCGCATGTCGAAGACAATCTCAAGCGCCAGAACGTGCAGATGCTGGCGACCAACTCGGTCGAGATGTTTCCTGCCGAAACTGCGCAGAGCATGTTCGACTTCCGTGCCGAGGATGTCGTCGGCAAGATTGCGCCGCGCCCGCTCCTGCTCATTCACGCCGCCAATGATTCGGTGACGCCGACCGAGCAGTCCGTGGAAATGTTCAAGCGCGCGGGGCAGCCCGCGGAATTACATTTGTTCAGCGGGCTCGACCACTTTTTGTTCAACGAGAATTCCACCCGCGTGTGGAATGTGCTCCGCGATTGGCTCGCCGCATATTTCCCAGCAAGCGCATGAGCGGCGCCCGCGTCGTCGTCGGCCACGAAGACCTCGCCCGCTTTATCGGCGACGCGCTGCAGGCGGCGGGCGCGAGCGCCGCCGACGCCGCGGAGGTCGCCGCCGGCTTAACATGGGCCAACTTGCGCGGCGTTGACGGCCATGGCGTGTCGCGGCTGCCGTCCTATCTCGCCATGATCAAGCGCGGCGACGTCGATCTCAACGCGCAGCCCCGGCTGGTGCGGGAGAGCGCCGCGAGCTTCGAACTCGACAGCGGCGGCGGTTTCGGTCCGGTCGCCATGATGCAGGCGCTCGCCATCGCGCTCGAGCGGCGGCAGAAAGCCGGCAGCTGTTTTGGGCTCGTGCGCGATACCACGCACACCGGCGCTGTCGGACGTTACGTGCAATGGCTGGCGGAGCGCGGCTGCATCGGCCTCGTCATGGTCGCCGGTCCCGCGTTCGTGGCCTATCACGGCGCCCGGGTCGCCAGCATGGGAACGAGTCCGATCGCCATCGCCGTGCCAGGAAGCCGCGGCCCAATTGTGCTCGACATGGCCACGAGCACGATTTCCAACGGCACAATTTTGCAGGCGCGCGCAACCGGCCGGGCGCTGCCGGCGGGAACGGCGCTCACCGGCGCGGGCGCGCCGACCACAGACCCGCGCGAGGCGGAAATTCTGTTGCCGCTCGGCGGACCGAAGGGCTCGGGGCTTGCCTTGATGTTCGAAATGGTGGCGAGCGTGCTCGCCGCCGCGCCGATACAGGCGCCAGCGCTCGGTTCGCAAAAGCCGCGGCGGCTGCGGCAGAACTGCGCCATTCTCGCGGTCGACATCGAGGCCTTCCGGCCGCTGCCGGAGTTTATCCGTGACGCCGATGCGCTCGCGGCCATTCTCAAAGGCTTGCCGCGGCAAAGCGGTTTTGCCGAGATACTTCTTCCGGGCGAGCGCGCGGCGCGCACCGAAGCCGAGCGCCGCAAATCGGGCATCCCGATTCCGCGAACATTGTGGGCGCAGCTTGATGCAATAGCCGCCGCGCACGCCGTCAAGCTGCCGACGACATTATCCTCGCCGGCTGCTTAGCTTCTTAAAAGCCGACGATTTGCGCCGTATTAAAGGTGCTCGACGTATGGCAAGGGCACGTAGGTGTAGCCGGACTGTGCTTTGAACGCGCGGCCAAGTCCGGGGAACGGAAGATGCGCACCGGCGAACAACAGCCCGTCGCTCGTCACCATATCGAACACCCGCTGGCGGGTCGCAATCGCCATTGCCGGATCGGAGTCATAGACAATCGAACGGTCCGGCTCGGGGAATTGCAGGACCGCGTTGTGAACGATGTCGCCCCAGAGCAGAAGGTCGCTACCGGCTGACGACAGATGCACCATGCTGTGGCCGGGAGTATGGCCGGGCGCCGCCATTGTGGTGATGCCGGACATGATACTTGAGCCGTCTTTGTAGGTCTGCAGCTTGCCGGCGTCCGCGTAAGGCTTGATCGACATGCGCGCGATGTCGAAAAAGCCTTTCACGTCGGCGGGCACCTTGCTGTAGACCTCTTCGGACGTCCAGAAGGCGTGTTCGTCGGCACCGACATGCACCACGGCGTTCTTGAACAGCACCTTCTTGTCGGCGCTGATCAGGCCGGGCACATGGTCGGGGTGCATGTGGGTGATGACAATGGCGTCGATCTGATCCGGCGATACGCCGGCGGCGGCGAGATGTTTCGGCAACTGACCCAAGGTCGGCCCGAAGTGGCTGGACGCGCCGGTGTCGACCAGAACCAGATGCTTGCCGGTATTGACTAACCACGTATTCACCGAGGTCGTCGATTTTCTCGGAAAATACGCCTTGTCCAGTAGCTGCTGCGCCTTGTCCTTATCGCCGGAAAACAAATCCGCATCGAACGGCAAATTACCGTCGCTGAGCACTGTGACTTCCAAGTTGCCGAGCTTGTGACGATAGACGCCGGGCGCCTGCACACCCGCAAACGGCGCAGCCATATGGAACCTCCCTTACGCTTATTGGCGCGGCCAATTCGGTCACGCACCGTGACGTGGCGTATAGCAAGAATAAGCGGCCGTGGCGACCGCGGCAATCGATCACGCCTCCGCAAGCCGCAAGCCCATGAGACGCTCGAGCAGCGCGTGATCGGCCAGCAAAGCTTGCGAGTTTCCGCTATGGACCACGCAGCCACGCTCGAGCACGAGCGCATTCTGCGTCAGCGCCAGCGCCACGTCGGCGTGCTGCTCCACGAGAATAAATGCGTTTGCGCCCTCGCCGGTCATCCGCCGGATCGCCGCGGCCAGCTCTTCGACCACGATTGGCGCCAAGCCCTCCAGCGGCTCATCGAGCAAGAGCAGCGCCGGATTGGTCATCAGCGCGCGAGCGATCGCCAGCATCTGCTGCTCGCCGCCCGACAGCTGGTTGCCGAGATTGCGCCGGCGTTCCGCGAGCCTCGGGAAAAGATCGTACACCGTCGGCAAATCCCATCGCCCAGGGCGCGCCGCGACCGTGAGGTTTTCCTCGACACTGAGCGACGGAAAGATCTCGCGTTCCTGCGCGACCCAACCGATACCGCCGCGCGCACGGCGATGCGGCGGCGAACGCGTGATGTCGTCGCCGCGCCAGAGAATGCGGCCGCGGCGGACATGCGTGTAGCCCATTATAGTGAGAAGAAGCGTGGACTTGCCGACGCCGTTGCGGCCGAGCACGGCGAGACCGCCGTGCTGCGGCAGCGCGAGCGACACGCCGTCGAGCACCACGGCCGAGCCGTAGCCGGCGCGCACGTCATTTAGCGTGAGCAGCGGCTCAGCCATGGCGCAAGACCGCAGTGCCGGCCGGCATCTTGTCGAACGCCTTGCCCAAATACACCGCGCGCACCCGCGGATCGGCGGCAATTTCCGGCGGGGTGCCTTGCACCAGCACGCGCCCGCCCACCATCACAATGATGCGCGTGGCAAAACGAAAGACCAGCTCCATGTCATGCTCGATGAACAGCACGGTAATGTCGCGGGAAAGACCGGCGATGGCGGCAAACAATTCCGTGCTCTCTTCCCGCGGTACGCCGGCCGCAGGCTCATCGAGCAGCAGCACCTTGGGCTGCGTCGCCAAGGCGAGCGCAATCTCGACCAGCCGCTGCTGGCCATAGGCAAGTTCGCGGGTCAGGCGATGGCAAACCGGGTCGAGCTTCAGCGCGCACAGAATGCCGTACGCCTCCTCGATTTCGCGCGGATAGGCCGACAATTCCCGCCACCATGTTTGTGCGGCACGGGTTCGCTCGCAGACGGCGAGCGTCACCGATTCCAGCGCCGTCAAATGCGGGAACAGCGAATTGATCTGATAGGTGCGGACCAGTCCGCGCCTGACCCGCTGATCGGGCGCAAGCGCGGTGATGTCGGCATCGTCAAGCAAAATGTGTCCGGCGTCCGGCCGCAGCATCCCGGTCATCAGATTGATCAAAGTTGTCTTGCCGGCGCCGTTGGGACCGATCAACGCGTAGCGCACGCCTTGCGGCAACTCGAGATCAATGTCGCTGGCGGCGATCAGCGAGCCAAAACTTTTGGCGAGACCGCGCGCCGTCAGCGCCGGCCGGCTCACGATCGGCTCCAGCGCTTGGCCAGTTGCGCCAATCCGCCGAGAATGCCGTTGGGCAGCAGGATGACCACCGCCACCAGCAGCAAACCGATCCAGAAGTACCAGTATTGCGGGGCAATGCCGGAGAACTGATCGCGCGCCACCATGTAGATGACGGCGCCGACGAGTCCGCCGTAGAGCCGGCCGGCGCCGCCCAAGACCAGCATGACCAGGACATCGGCGGAACGGCTGAGATCGAGCGAATCGAGCGAGACAGTTTCCGTCGTTTGCGTCAATAAAGCGCCGGCGATGCCGGCGATGGCGGCGGCGATGGTGTAGATCGTGCGCATATGCGAGCGGCTCGGCGCGCCGATCGCCGGCATGCGCAGGAAATTTTCGCGTATGCCGCGCAGCGAAAGACCGAACGGCGAATAAATAAGACGCCGCGCAAACAAGAACACCACAAACAGCACGGCCAGCGCATAACCGAAAGCGGTGTAGCCGTATAAATCAAAATGGAAAACGCCGAGCAGCTTCCAGGTGTGAATGCCCTGTAAACCGTCCATGCCGCCGGTCAGCCAGCCGAGGCTGTTGGCGAGTTCCGCCAGCAACAAGCCGAAACCAAGCGTGAGCATGATCAAGGCAAGATGGCGAAAGCGGCAGATGACGAAGCTCGTGGCGTAGCCGACGATTCCGGCCACAGCGGCGGCGGCCACAAGGCCGGTCAGCGGCTCGCCCCAGCCGTATTTCGACAACAGCCCCGCCGTATACGCTCCGAGACCAAAGAAAGCGGCGTGGCCCAGCGAGATGATGCCGGCATATCCGACGATCAGATCGAGCGACAGCGCGAACATTCCGGCAATCGCGATCTGACTGGCCAACGACAGATAATTGGGAAACAGCACGTAAGGCAAAAGCACGGCGAGCCAGAAACGCGATTTCCACCGGACGCCAGCGCGCCTGCGCACGCAAATGGATGAGCGGGGAGATCGCCTTCTCCGCCAGCGCCATGGCTCAGCGTCTCCCCAATAAACCGAGGGGCCGCCACATCAACAGGGTGATCATCACCAGATAAATCAAGAAAGCCCCAAGCTGGGGAATATAATATTTTCCGGCGATGTCGCTGATGCCCAGCACAATCGCGGCGACGAACGATCCGGAAATCGAGCCCAAGCCGCCGACCGCAACGACGATGAGCACGTAGACGAGATAGGTGAGTGCGAAATAAGGGTCGAGCCCGACGATTTCGATCGCCAGTGCGCCGCCAAGCCCGGCGAGACCGCTGCCGAGGGCAAAAGTAATGGCGAAGGTGCGATCGACATTAATGCCCAGTCCGCGCGCCATGCGCTCGTTGTCGACGGCAGCGCGCACGCGCGCACCAAACCGCGTGTATTCGAGCGTCAACACCAGAATGATCGTTATCGCCAGCGCGATGCCAAGGAGAACCAGCCGGTACACGGCGAAGCGGGTGCCGAGGAAGGTCAGCGACTCGCGCAAATAGTCGGGTAACAGCAGCGGCTGCTGATCGGTGCCGAAAAAATAGGCGGCGACTCCGATGGAGATAAAGACGATGCCGACCGTGAGCAAAACCTGATCGAGCTCGCTCGCCCGATAAAGCCGCCGAAATAAGGTCCGCTCGAAGGCGACGCTGACAAGTGCGGCGGCGACGAACGCGCAAGGCAGCGTGGCAAAGAACGGAAAGCCATAACGGTGCATCAGCCCGATGGTGACGTAACCGCCCAGCATGGCGAAGCTGCAGTGCGCCAAGTTGATGAAATTCATCATGCCCAGCGTCACCGACTGCCCGACCGAGAGCAGAAACAGCAACATGCCGTAGGCGAGGCCGTCGAACAGAACGCCAAAAACCGGAGGAAGCATGGATGGGGCGTCCCTTGATTTAGGCGCACACGGTACTGGAGGCGGGGGCGAGCGGCCAACTCATTTTCGGCCAATTCATTTTCGTCCCACCGTGTCATTTCGCCGGTGCCGGCACCGGCGATTGTCGTCTCCTCTACGAGATCTGTGCTTACTTCTTCATCGCCGCCTTAAACGGGTCCTTGACGTTGGGAATCGCCGCGATCTCGGTGTTGACCAGTTGGCCGCCCACTTTTGCGACTTTGCGGATATAGACGGTCTGCACAATATCGCGCGTCTCGGGATCGATGCTGATCGGTCCGCGCGGGCTTTCCCACGCGGCGCCTTTGGCGGCGTTGATGAGCGAATTGCCGTCGGTCTTGCCGCCGGATTTTTGCAGCGCCAAATCGATCAGGCGCATGCCGTCGTAACCGCCGACCGAGAAGAAATCCGGATTGCGATGGAATTCGCCGGTGTAGGCTTGCACGAATTCGTCGTTCAATTTTGAGCGATGCGTGTAATCGTAGTGGCCGGCGGTGATGATGCCGATGGCAATGTCGCCCATGCTGGCCAAAGCATGTTCGTCGGTGATTTCCGCCTGACCCAAAATTTCGATCTTCTGCGGGTCGATGCCGCGTTCGGCCAAGGCCTTGCCGAAAGCGCCCGGCTGCGCGCCGCCGGGGATCATGATGAAAATGCCTTGCGGGTTTAAGTCCTTGGCGCGCTGCACATAGGCGGAGAAGTCCGGGCTCTGCACCGCCATGCGCACCGACCCGACAATGCTGCCGCCGGCCGCGGCAAAGCCTTTGTGAAATGCGGCTTCGGCGTCGATGCCCGGACCGTAATCAGTGACCATGGTGTAGGCGTTCTTCAGCCCGTGTTGCGCCGCCCAGGTCGCGAGCGTCTGGTTGAGCTGCGGGATGGTGAAGGAGACCCGCGCCATGTAATTCGATTTGGTGGTGACGATGGCGGTGGCCGCGTTCATCACCACCATGAATTTCTTTGCTTCTTGCGAAACGTCGGCGGCGGCGAGCGCGTTCGGCGTCAGCGCAAAACCGGCCAGGAGATCGACGCCATCGCGCGTCACCAATTCCTGGGCCAGGCGCTTGGCGACCGGCGGATTGATGCCGCCGGTATCTTTGCGGATGAGCTCGACTTTTTTGCCGCCGAGCCGGTCGCCGTGCTGCTTAAGATAAAGCTTTATGCCGTCTTCGGTCTGCGTCGAAGGATCGGCGAACTGACCCGAGTACGGCAGGATCACCCCGATCTTGACGGTATCTTGCGCGTGGGCGCCGGTTGCGAGAACGTTCGGCACGACGGCGAGCACGGTTGCGAGCAAAATCCATTTCATCGTGTCCTCCCGTTTCGTTGTTTGATCTTTGCCGAACGCCCCGAGCCAACCGGCGCGAGAGCGCGGTGAAAAAAACCGGGCCGCCTTGCCGCTGCCCGGCACCAAAACGCGCCGTTGATCGGGAACATCGCCCGCGGATCAGTGAGTCATCGCCGCTTTGAACGGATCCTTGACGTCCGGGATCGCGGCGATCTGGACGTTAACGAGCTTGCCGTTCACTTTCTCGACCCTGTTGATATAGACGGTCTGGATGATGTCGCGCGTTTCCGGATCGATCGAGATCGGGCCGCGCGGGCTTTCCCAGCTGGCGCCTTTGGCGGCGGCGATCAATGACTCGCCGTCGGTCTTGCCGCCGCTCTTTTTCAAGGCGATGTCGATCAAGCGCATGCCGTCGTAGGCCCCGACCGAGAAGAAGTCGGGGTTGCGCTTGAAGTTGGCGTTGTAGTCCTTGACGAACTCTTCGTTCAGCTTGGATTGGTGATTATGGTCGTAGTGCGCGGCGGTGATGATGCCTTCGGCGATATCGCCCATGCTCGCGAGCGCATGCTCATCGGCGATTTCAAGTTGCCCCATCACTTTGGTCTTCTTCGGATCGATGCCGACCTGGGCCAGCGCCTTGCCGAATGCGCCCGGCTGCGCGCCGCCCGGGATCATGACGAAGATCCCTTGCGGATTGAGATCCTTGGCGCGCTGCACATAGGCGGTGAAATCCGGGTTCTGCACGGCCATGCGCACCGACCCGACGATTGTGCCGCCGGCCTCCTTGAAGCCTTTCTGAAACGCGCCCTCGGCGTCTATGCCGGGGCCGTAATCGGTGACCATGGTGTAGACGTTCTTGATGTCCTGCTTCGCCGCCCAGGTCCCAAGGGTTTGGGTCAATTGCGGCACGGTGAGCGAGGTGCGCGCCATGTAGGGGGATTTGGTCGTGATGATCGCGGTGGCCGCATTCATGACCACCATGAATTTTTTCGCTTCCGCCGAGACGTCGGCAGCGGCGAGCGCGTTCGGGGTCAGCGCGAAGCCGGCAAGGATATCGACCTTGTCCCGCGTGACCAATTCCTGCGCGAGCCGCTTGGCCACGGCTGGATTGATGCCGCCGGTGTCCTTGCGGACGAGCTCGACATTCATGCCACCCAGCTTGTCGCCGTGTTGTTTCAAATAGAGCTTGATGCCGTCGTCCATTTGCGTCGCCGCGTCGGCGAACTGGCCGGAATACGGCAGGATCAAACCGATCTTGACCGTCCCTTGGGCATGAGCCGGGCCGGCGCAAATGCTCGCTGTCAAAGCGCAGGCGGCGGCAAGCAAAAGAGGCCGCATTCGTTCCTCCCATCTGATGAGGTTATGTTCTTGGCAGCGACCTTGCCGCCAAAACAGCAGCGCCGCAAGTTGCCGGTGTGCGGCGCCGGCAAAAGTTAACCGGCGCGCAGGCTTCTTTTCTTTGTTGAGACCGGCTGCTTTGTTGAGGTGTGCGCTAATGCCGCATCACTTTTTCATCCGCTCCTTCACAGGATCCTTGACGTTCTCCACCTTGTCGAACTCGACATTGACCAGGTCGTTGCCGACTTTTTCGACGCGACGGATATAAACCGTTTGAATGATGTCGCGCGTTTCCGGATCGATGGTGATCGGACCGCGCGGGCTCATCCAGTGCATGCCTTTCGCGGCGGCGATCAATGCCGCGCCGTCGGTATTGCCGCCGGTCTTTTTCAGCGTCTCGTAGATCAGGTGCATGCCGTCGTAGCCGCCGATGGAAAAGAAATCCGGATTGCGCTTGAACTCCTCGTTGAAGGCCTTCACGAACTCGTGGTTGAGCGGCAAGTTCAGATTGTAGTCGTACTCGCCGCAGGTGATGATGCCGGTCGCCACTTGGCCCATGCTCTTGAGCGCACTTTCGCCGGCAAGCGCATCCTGTCCCAAGATGGCGATCTTGGACGCGTCGATCCCGCGCTCGGCCAGAGCCTTGCCGACGGCCGCCGGCTGCGCGCCACCGGGAATCCAGATGTAAATGGCGTCGGGATTGGAATCCTTGGCGCGCTGCACGAATGCGGAGAAGTCCGGATTGGCGACAGGAAAGCGGACCGAGCCGACAACCTCACCGCCCGCTTCCTTGAAGCCATTCTGGAACCAAGTCTCGGCATCAATGCCCGGACCGTAGTCCGACACCATCGTATAGACGCGCTTGATGCCATGCTTGGGGGCCCACGTCCCCAGTGCGTAATTCAGCTGCGGCGTAGTTGTCGACGTGCGCGCGAGGTAGGGCGACTTGGTGGTGATAATGGCGGTCGCTGCATTCATCACCACCATGTACTTCTTTGCTTCGGCGGAGACGTCGGCGGCGGCGAGCGTGTTTGGCGTGAGATCGAAGCCGGTCAGAATATCGGCGTGATCACGCACGACCAGCTCTTGCGCCAGACGCTTGGCGATATCCGGCGCAATGCCGCCGGTGTCCTTGCGGATGAACTCGAGCTTCTTACCGGCAACCGTGTCGCCGTGCTGTTTCACGTAGAGTTTGATGCCATTGTCCATCTGCGCCGCCGTATCGGCGAACTGGCCGGAATAAGGATTGATGATGCCGATCTTGATTGTCCCTTGAGCGTAAGCGGGCACCCCGGCGAGGCCCGCCAGGACCAATCCGGCAAGGCCGTATAGGACTTTTTGCATTAGGACTTTTTGCATTGCGATCCTCCCGAGCGGCTGTAGGCGAAGTGTTCTGCTCGCATCCTTGTTCAAGCACGGCGCGAGTGCAACACATCGCTCCGTTCGCGAGGCCCTTGATGGGCAGTCGCCCCAAGCTTTGGGAGGCCTGGCGCTTGGGAAGGATCGGGTTAGGACGGCTCTATGCGGCGGCGGCCGTCCGGACGATTGTCTCACAGGGACGCCGCAAGCGAGTGGCCGGTGTAGGCGTACAAAAGTATGCCGCAGACGAGAATCAACGCCATAAGCAACAACGGCGTAAGGAATTTGAGGTCGTTATTGCGATCAAGTTCGTGCTGGTTCGGCATGACTGCAACTCTTGGTGTGTGTGCCGGTGTGTGTGTGCCGGTCTTGAGAAACCAACCGGCACCGCCAATCCGAAGTTCCGCAAAGATTCAGCCAGGCGACTAAGTTGCGCGCCGCGCCGCGGACCCTCTGTGCTTAGACGCGAAGCAAACGCGTCTCGCTCATTGATTTTGAATTTGCTATCCTACCGCCGAGGCAGCCATCCATGACCCATGTCACCTACAAAGTAGTCCGCCACGAAGACGGCTGGGCCTACACGGTCGACGGCGCGTTTTCGGAAAGCTTTCCCACCCACGCCGAAGCGCTCGATGCGGCGCGGCAGGCCGCGGCCGAGCAGCGCGCGCCCGGACGCACGGAATCGATCGAATACGAAGACGAAAAGGGCAAGTGGCACTCCGAGGTCGCCCGTGGCGACGATCGCCCGGAAACCGAGGTGGACGATAGCGCCTAAGCGGCTGCCCTACTTGCCGTTCTCGCGTGACGAACACCGAGAGCTGAGCAGCGCTGCAAGATCAACCCCGCGGCTGACCTTGCGCCCCGCCGTGCGACCTCAAAACGGCGCCCGGTAATGGTGGCAACGATACGGGCCAACAACAAGATCCCGGTAGCACTTCACGACGCCGCGCCGGGTCCGGCGCTGGGCGTATTGAACCTGCTGCATTGCAGAAGCCGCGGTCGCCGCTTCGCGAACGGCAATGCCATTGGCAGGAAGCGCACTGGCATTTTGGCAACAAAGCGCGCCCATACCCGCGGCCAAGCTCACGGCAAACAAGGTCTTTCGCATGGATACCCTCCCGACACACCCCGCATCATCTAGCCGATTCCATTCTGGTCCAGGACGATGGATTTGGCGAGAACATTCAGCCGGCTGCGTCTCTTTGCAATACCTCGACTTGCAGCGGCAGCGTTGAGCCGAGCCAACAGGCATGCGCGGTGTGATCGCGATAATCGTCGCCGGTTTCGGGGTGCAGCAAGACAATCAAACCATCGCGGTTGAGCATGAGCCACGGCACGAATGTCGCGAAAGTGCCGGCCGGAAAAGCGATTTGATACATCGAGCGCGTATGCGGGCCGACGAGCTCGTCGTGCCAGCGCCCGAGCTTTGCTTGCGGAAAGTTTTGCGCCACACGCCGGCGCAGACGCGCCGCCCGCGCACGGGTCTTCTGCACATCATAATAAACGTGGGCGTGATAGGCCTTAATCGCGGCAGGCGGCTTTTTTTGGCGCGTTGTTTGTTTGATGGGCATGAGCAGCGGTATCCACAAAGGAAGCCGGCGCGCCGTCGGTCACGACCACGGCTGCGCCACGGGCCGGCGCGGAGGAAACAGGCTTGCCAGCAGCACGGCGAGAATGCCGGTAAGAAAAATGCCGTCAAAGGTCCCGGCGCCGCCGATGGATGCGACCGGCGCGCCTAGCCCGCGCACTTTGTCGAGGTTGGTCAGGTCGGCGCCGATCAGCGTGCCCAAGCTGCCGGCGATGTAGGCGAGCGGCGCAGCGTTCTCGCGCGACAGCAGCAAGGCGACGATGGCCGTGACCACGGCGGGAAGAAAAACCGGCACCGCGATGCCGATGCCGGGCACCGGATTGGCCAGCCAGTGCAGGACGAGCGCAACGACGGCGGTGGCGATCGCGCCGTTTAACCACAGGCCGCGCTTACCGAGGAGATAAAGCGACATCAGCGTCGGAATGACAGCACCGCCGACATTGACCGCGATGACCGTGCCGGACCAGTTCTCCACGACCGGAACGTTGTATTGCATGCCGAAAAACTCGATCACCCGGTCGGAGACGACGCGCTCGCCGGACAACTCGGCGATCGGGATGTTGAAGTAACTGCCAATGAGGGAAGCGAACAGCAGCAGCATCGCCGTCGTCGAACTGACGCCAGAGACTCAAATAGGCGTGCCGCAGCGCGCGAAACACCAAAATCAGCACTAACAGAATGATGAACAGTCCCACCAGGATGGAAAAAAATCCGGGTGCCAGCGGCAGGTAGTAGTATTCGCTGAAGTGCATTGCCGTCGCTCCAGAAATACAGTTAAGCACGCGAGTGCCGCGGCGGCGAGCCGGCTGCGCTGCGGCGGCCGAATAATCCGGGAACGTGACCGCGCTGGGCGGAGGTTGCAATGACGGAAGTCGCGTTGGCTCGAGAAGTTCCGTTGCCGCGTTTGGTGCCGGCGCTGCTAAGTTTCGTCGCCGGATACGTCGACATTTATACCTTTCTCGCCTTGTTCGGCTTATTTGTCGCCCAGGTGACCGGAAGCTTTGTGACCGCTGGCGCCGAGCTTGTCAGGCATGATCCGGGCATTGCCGGTAAGGTGCTGGCGATCATTGCTTTCGTGCTCGCGACGGCGGCGAGCGCGGCGTTGATCAGGTTGGCCCGCCACCGCGGCTGGGCTCCGCTGTCGATGATGCTCGGCCTCGAGTTCGCGCTGCTGGTGGTTTTTTGCATCCTGATCCTTGCCGGGCCGGAGCTGACCAGCGCTGATGACCGCTCCGGCATTATCGCCGGCATGTTTGCAGCAATGGCCATGGGTACGCAGAGCGTGATCGTGCGGTTGCTCATGCGCGGTATTCCGCAAACCAACGTGATGACCGGCAACATGACCCAAATCGGTGTCGAGGCGATCGACTTTCTGGCCGCGTGGCTTAAGTGCGGACGGGAGCCCGGCAATCGGGAAAATCAGCGGGAATTGTCGACGGTGCGGGCGCGGCTTCTGACCGTCCTGGCCATTGCGTGCGGCTTTCTTGTCGGGGCGGCGTGCGGTGCAGTCAGCTATGCCAAAGCAGGGCTGGCCGGCGCGCCGCTTGCCGTCGTAATCGTTGGCGCGCTGGCGCTATGGGCGGTCCGGCGCGAGGGTAAGTTTTGATCGAAGTCTAGGACCTCCGGAACGGACGAGGTCATTGAATGGAGCAGATAATGCCGCAGCATCCCGAAGCAATCGTTCAGGGCAAGAAACGCCCATTCACCGGCGCCGAGTTCTTGCAATCGCTTCGCGACGGCCGCGAGGTGTATATCTACGGCGAGAGGGTCAAGGACGTCACCGCACATCCGGCGCTGCGTAATTCGGCGGCTTCGGTTGCGCTTCTGTACGATGCGCTGCATGACAAGTCGCTGCACGACGTGCTCACCGCCCCCACCGATACCGGCTCGGGCGGCTATACCCACAAATTCTTCAAGGCGGCGTACTCGCCCGCGGAGGTCGTGGCGCAACGCGATGCCATCGCCGCCTGGGCGCGCCTGACCTACGGCTGGCTGGGCCGCAGCCCCGATTACAAGGCCTCATTCCTCAATACGCTCGGCGCCAATGCCGAGTTCTACGGCAAGTTCGCGTCCAACGCCCGCGCCTGGCACAAGCGCGGACAGGAGGCGGTGCTTTATCTCAATCACGCGCTCGTCAATCCGCCGATCGATCGCAACAAGCCGGTCGAACAGGTCAAGGACGTTTACATCACCATCCAAAAGGAAACCGACGCCGGCATTTACGTTTCCGGCGCCAAGGTCGTCGCCACCAACTCGGCGCTGACGCAATATAATTTTCTCGGCCAGAACATGGGCCAGGAGATCACCGACCCGGCCATGGTGGTGATGTTCATTGCGCCGATGAACACGCCTGGCATCAAGCTTATCTGCCGGCCGTCCTACGAAATGGCCGCGGCGGCGACCGGATCGCCGTGGGACTACCCGTTGACGTCGCGCTTCGACGAAAACGACGCCATCTTCGTCTTCGACAACGCTTTCATTCCCTGGGAAAACGTCATCATTCATCGCGACATCGAGCGCTTGAAAACTTTCTATCCGCAATCCGGATTCTTCAACGGCTTTACGCTGCAAGGCTGCACGCGCCTTGCCGTCAAACTCGATTTCATCGCCGGTCTTCTCTACAAGGCGGCGCGCGCAACCGGTGTCGAAGCATTTCGCGGCGTGCAGGCACAGATCGGCGAGGTGATCGGCTGGCGTAATCTTTTCTGGTCGTTGACCGACGCCATGGCGCATAACCCGGTGCCGTGGGTCAACGGCGCGGTCCTGCCCAATCCCCAAGGGTCGGCCACCTATCGCCTGTTCATGACCGAGGCCTATCCGGCCGTGCGCAATATCGTGGAAAAGGTGGTTGCCTCCGGCCTGATCTATCTTCCCTCACATGCGCGCGACTTTAAGAACCCGGACATCGACAAATATCTCGCCCGTTACGTGCGCGGTTCGAATGGCATCGATTACAAACAGCGCATCAAAATCATGAAGCTGTTGTGGGACGCGATCGGCACCGAGTTCGGCGCCCGTCATGAGCTCTACGAGATGAATTATTCCGGCAGCCACGAACTTATCCGCGTGTTCCAATTGCAACAGGCGCAAGGCAACGGCTCGCTGCGCGAGATGGAGGCGCTCGCCGATCGGTGCATGAACGATTACGACGAGGACGGCTGGCGCCATCCGGCTTACACCGACCCGTCGGATATCTCCGTGCTCGGCAAGGTCTGAGAGAACTCTCACCGGTCCACGGCCGGACGCGTTTAGCCCGGCCGCGACCAGAGTAATCTTCAACTTCGGTCGGCCGGCGATTAATTCGGCCAGCAGCGCCGGCCTTGCGCCCCGAGATGATATCCGGGAGGACACGCGCGACCCACGGCCATGGGATGGCACTTACCGCCCGGGCCGCGCCACCAGCCCGGTCCGCAACCTTCCGCGACTTTCACGATCAGGCTTTGACTGCCGCCGATAGGTGCCGGTGCGATGCCGGCATTGGCGGCGGTGGCCAGGCCAAAGGCCAAGGCCGCGCTCAGCACAATCGATCGAACCATATGCATTCCTTCCTATCAGAGTTGAAGCCGACCCAACCGGGGGTAAGCAAAATCCCAATAGAATCGGGGCAATGAATGGGGCCTAAATACCAGCTAGGATGTCTACCAATGCCTGCTGCGCCAATTCCAGGCGTAGAGCAGATCGGCAAAACGATCGTAGCCGATGGCGGCAATTCGATTGATGACAGGAAGGCTCAGGAGCCGTCCGAGCCAGGCGTGGCCCGGGGTGACGAGCCATATCGCAATCGCACAATCGGCCCCGACATGGAGGCGTCCCTCCGCATCGACGGCGTGCAGCCTGCGTCGCACGTCTTCCAGACCGGCGCCGAAGCGCAAGAGCGCGTCGGGTTCGAGATTGATGTCGCGGAATTCGATCAGGCCGGAGCGGGCGGCTCGGACGAGGCGGCTGCGCTGCCAGTCAATGCCGGCATTACAGACCGGACATTTGGTATTGTACCAGACCGTAAGCCTCGCGCTCATCGCATTCCTGACGCACAAGATGATGGCGACGCGGCCTCGCCGGGTAGACCGCCCAACGGATCCTGAAAGTGTAGCGAGCCAGGACTTGACCCCGCAATCCGTCCTCCGGCAAACAAGCGCAGACACGGCAAGCGTGGCGAGTGTGACCTTCGCGGACCACTAGGAGGCAATCATGGACCTTCGGTTCACGCCGGATGAAATTGCGTTTCGCGACGACGTGCGCGCATTTATGAAGCAAAAGCTGCCGGCCGCTACGCGCGCCAAGATAATCGAGGGCCGGCGTATTTCCAGGGACGATCTCGTCGAATGGCAGCGCATCCTCAATGCCAAGGGCTGGGGGGTGCCGCACTGGCCGCAGGAATGGGGTGGCAGCGGTTGGGGTGCGGTGAAGACCTACATATTTCGCGATGAAATGCAGCAGGCGCCGGCGCCTGAGCCGTTGCCGTTCGGCACCAACATGGTCGGGCCCGTCATCATCGCTTTCGGCAACGACCAACAAAAGAAGAGATTTCTGCCGCGCATCGCCAATCTCGACGACTGGTGGTGCCAGGGTTTTTCCGAGCCCGGCGCCGGCTCCGATCTTGCATCACTGAAGACATCGGCCAAGCGGGCCGACGGACACTATATCGTCAACGGTCAAAAGACCTGGACCACCTTGGCGCAATATGCCGACTGGATTTTTTGTTTGGTCCGCACCGATCCCGCAGCCAAAAAAAAGCAGGAGGGCATTTCTTTTCTGTTGATCGACATGAAGTCGCCCGGCATCACCGTGCGCCCGATCCAGACCATCGACGGCGGACGTGAGGTCAACGAAGTCTTTTTCGATGACGTGAAGGTTCCGGCCGAAAACCTGGTGGGCCAGGAAAACAAGGGCTGGGATTACGCCAAGTTCTTGCTCGGCAATGAGCGCACCGGCATTGCCCGGGTCGGCGCCTCCAAGGCGCGCATCCGCCGCCTCAAGGAGCTGGCGGCGCTCGAGCAGTCCGGCGGCAAGCCGCTCATCGCCGACGAACGCTTCCGCGCCAAGATCACCGCCGTCGAAGTCGAGCTCAAGGCGCTGGAAATGACGGAATTGCGCGTGGTGGCCGAACGCACGCGCAGCAACAAACCGGATCCCGCCTCGTCCATTCTCAAGATCAAAGGCTCGGAAATCCAGCAGATCATCACCGAACTGCTGCTCGAAGTCGTCGGCCCCTATGCTTTGCCCGATCAAACGGCGCATGATGAGACCGAGCGATGGAACGAGCTGCCGGTCGGGCCGGACTGGGGCGGCCCGCTTGCCGCGCAATATTTCAACACGCGCAAGACAACCATTTACGGCGGGTCGAACGAAATCCAGAAGAACATCATCGCCAAAGCGATTTTGGGGTTGTGATGTTCATTCGTCATTGCGCGGAGCAATGACGCGGGGAGGAATGTAAATGGACTTCGCACTGAGCGAAGAGCAGATGCTGTTGCGCAACAGCGTCGAACGACTGTTCGCCGACCAGTACGCATTCGAAGCGCGTAAGCGGTACGCACAGGAGCCCGGAGGTTTTAGCCGCGCGCTGTGGCGCCAATACGCCGAGCTTGGGTTGCTCGGGCTGCCGTTCTCCGAAGAACATGGCGGGTCGGCCGGCGGGCCGGTCGAGACCATGATTGTCATGGACGCGATCGGCCGGGCGCTGGCGCTCGAACCCTATCTCGCCACCGTCGTGCTTGCCGGCGGCTTGCTGCGGCTCGGTGGCAGCGACGCGCTTCGCGGCGAGCTTATTCCGCAAATCGCCGGCGGCGACCTCATCCTGGCGTTCGCGCACAGCGAACGGCAGGCGCGCTACGACCTCGCCGACGTCGCCACCACAGCGCGCCGCGACGGCTCCGGCTACGTGTTGGATGGCGCCAAGAGTCTGGTGCTGCACGGCGACAGCGCGCAACGCGTTGTCGTCTCGGCGCGGGTCGGCGGCGGTCAGCGTGAACAAAACGGCATTGCGCTGTTTCTCGTCGATGCC
The DNA here is from genome assembly GCA_963835195.1 of uncultured Alphaproteobacteria bacterium. Taxonomy (GTDB): domain Bacteria; phylum Pseudomonadota; class Alphaproteobacteria; order Rhizobiales; family Xanthobacteraceae; genus BOG-931. The sequence goes on along the minus strand of CAWIEY010000008.1, from coordinate 280,177 downwards.
GCGGCTTCGGGCGTGTCGACCCGCGGCTACGACACGGTGGACGGACAGCGCGCCGCCGAAGTGACGCTCGCCGGTGTGCGCGTCGGCGCCGATGCCGTCATTGGCGAAGCGGGCGCAGCCTACCCGCTGATCGAGCGAACCGCGGATGCGGCAATGGCCGCGCTCACCGCGGAGGCCGTCGGCGCGATGGCCGCCATGCATGAGATCACCGTTGATTACATCAAGACGCGCAAGCAGTTCGGAGTGACGATCGGCAGTTTCCAGGCGCTGCAGCATCGCGCCGCCGACATGCTCGTTGCCTTGGAGCAGGCGCGGAGCATGGCGCTGCTCGCGACCGTGATGGTGGGCGAAGACGATCGCCGCGAGCGGCGCGCCGCCATCGCCGCCGCTAAAGTGCAGATCGGACGTTCGGGCCGCCTGGTCGGCCAGCAGGCCATTCAGCTCCATGGCGGCATCGGCATGACCATGGAGGCCAAGGTGGGGCATTATTTCAAGCGCCTCACCACCATCGACACGATGTTCGGCGACGCCGACTATCATCTCGGCCTATTGGCGGCGTCGGGCGGCCTGATCGCGGCTTAAAGCGAAGCGCCGTCACAAGCGGCGAAAAATGACGCTCAAATTGTTCGCCGGCATTGCAACCCTCTCGCTCAGGTCAAGGCGGTGATGCCGCGCGAGCGCCGTCACCTCGGCCAGGTCGCGAATTCCCCAATCGGGGTTTTGCGCCTTAAGCCACGCATCAAAATCCTGGTTACTGGTTGCGGTATGACGGCCGTCGATCCGATAGGGGCCGTAAAGATAGAGAATTCCGCCGGGTTGCAGGATACGGCCGGCGCCGGCCATCAGCCCTTCGCTCACGCGCCATGGCGCAATATGAATCATATTGTTGCAGACGAGCGCGGCGGCGTAGTCGATCGGCCAGCGCTCGGCCGTTGCATCGAGACGCAATGGCTGCAGCAGATTTGGCAAGCGCGCCGCCGCCCGGTGCGCGGCAATGCTCGCCAGCGCGCCATCGTCGGTATCGGTGGGCTGCCACGTCAGCGACGGCAGGTTTTGCGCCAAGAAGACCGCGTGTTCGCCGCTGCCGCTGGCGATCTCGAGCACGAGTTCGGCAGGCGGCAAAACCCGCGCGAGCACATCGAGAATTGGTTGGCGGTTACGCGCGACATGGGCGTGATATTGGCGCGGATCGGACGCTTGGGCCATGCCGGCACTTCAACGCTGGTTACCCGTCTCCAGCCACTTCTGTTCGCGGGCGTAAAACGCCTGCAGCAGGTCGGGCCGGTCGTCGCCCAGGAGGTCGGGGTTGACCTTGTAGCCGCGTTTGACCTGGGTGTAGCCGATGAACTTGTAGGACGGCCGCAAGGTCTTGAGGAGATCCCAATCGACCGGCAGCGGGTCGCGCGGATCGACGGTTTGCATCTGATCGCGCTGATAGATGCCCTCGAAGGAGCCGAGCTTCCAGCCGCGTGCGGTTTTGATGACGCGCGATACGAAGCGGCAATACTGAAACGTGTCGAACTCGATGCCATCGAAGGTGAGCCGATCGAAGATGACCGCCGGCGATTCGACAAGCGCGCGGTCTTGCTTGATCTCCAGCCGCGCCGGCATGATCCAGTGCTTGGCCTGGCTGCCCGAGGTCATCTTTCGCCGCGACGCTTCGGCGAAATCCTCCACCGTGCCCTCAAACCAGGTCGTGCGCACCGGCGCCTTGGGCACGTAGCACGAAATCATCCCAGGGAAATCGCGCTGATCGCGGCACAATCGCTCGAACCGCACCAAGTCGAAAATTTCCGTGCGGTCGAGCAGGCGCTGCAATCGCGCCTGGAAATCCGTGCTGTTGGTCATTAGCGCCGCCCTTGAGGCGCAAGGAGCGCGCAGGCTAGTTGAACGGTCTGCTTGAGGACACTACGCCGCCCTCGTCGAGAGAGGCGTAGTGGACCCCCAGGAGTGCCTCAAGGAACGCAACGGCCAAAACGGTCGCGGTGCCAGCCGCGGCCGCATCCGCCCGCCACGTCGTTCACGTAGCTAACATGATCGGCCGCTTGCGCAATCGCCTGACCGTTGGCCGGAGCCGCCGAAGCGGTCGCAGTCCCGATCAAGCCTGCACCTGCTGCCATCACGATCGCCACCAGCAAGTAACGCATGTTCGATCCCTCCGCATTTAGCGGCAAAATCTTGCCATCGAATTCTGCGCGTCGTAAAGCGCATGCGCGCGGGCATCCACCGTCTTCGCGCGGTCACCCGTTGCCCACGATTTTGCGTTCAGGCGAACGGCGACACCGTGGCACCAGGCCGACCGCCTTCGCCATCAATTCCGCGCGTAACGCTTTTGGTCTTCGGCGGCATTCTCGGCACGCAGCTTGGCGTCCATTTGCTCCACTCCCACACTACAAGGATAATTTGCTAGTGTCCCCTTCATTCCGAAGTTCGCAAACGAGGCTGCCGGAGAATGATGCGAACTTCGGAATCGGGACACTGGTAGGGAGGTCGCCAATGCCCGACGCCGTCATAATTTCCACCGCCCGCACGCCGATCGGCAAAGCCCATCGCGGCGCCTTCAACATGACGCATGGCGCCGATATGGGCGGCCATGTGGTTGGCCGGGCGATCGAGCGTTCCGGGGTCGAGCCGGCCGAAGTCGAAGACGTTATTCTCGGCTGCGCGCTGCCGGAGCGCGCGACCGGCGGCAACATCGCCCGCCAGGCGGCGATCCGCGCCGGTCTGCCCGTCACCGTTTCCGGCATGACAGTGAACCGCTTCTGCAGTTCGGGCCTGCAGGCGATCGCACTCGCCGCGCAGCGCATCATCGCGGGCGAAGCTTCGATCATCTGCGCGGGCGGGCTGGAAAGCATCAGCCTCGTACAGGATGGCAAGAGCCTGCCGGCGCCGAACGAATGGATGCTCGAGCACAAGCCCGATCTTTACATGCCGATGATCGACACCGCCGATAACGTTGCCGCGCGCTACAAGGTAAGCCGGGAAAGCCAGGACGAATACGCACTGGAAAGCCAGCGCCGCACTGCGACCGCGCAGCAGGCCAAAAAATTCGACAATGAGATCGTGCCGATGACGACGACCAAGAAGATTGTCAACAAGGACACGAAGGAAGAGACGTTCGAGCAGGTCACACTTAAGAGCGACGAAGGCAATCGCCCCGATACGACGCTTGAGGGCCTCGCGGCGCTCAAGCCTGTGCGCGAAGGAAAGTTCGTCACGGCGGGCAATGCCAGCCAACTCTCGGACGGCGCTTCGGCCTGCGTGGTGATGGAGGCGAAGGCCGCCGAGAAGCGTGGCTTTCAGGCGCTGGGCACGTTCCGCGGCTTCGCAGTCGCTGGCTGCGAGCGGACGAAATGGGCATTGGGCCGGTCTTCGCCGTGCCCAAGCTGCTTGCCCGTCATGGGCTCAAGATCGGCGACATCGATCTGTGGGAATTGAACGAGGCGTTCGCCAGCCAGGTGATTTACTGCCGCGACCGGCTCGGCATTCCGCAGGAGCGGCTCAACGTCGACGGCGGCGCCATCGCCATCGGTCACCCCTACGGCATGAGTGGCGCGCGCATGACTGGCCACGCGCTGATTGAAGGCAAGCGACGCGGCGCCAAGCTTGCGGTGGTGACCATGTGCATCGGCGGCGGCATGGGCGCCGCCGGGCTGTTCGAGATTAATTAGAACTTTCGCTACCCCCCTTTGTAGAGAGGGCATCGGTGTTGGTCCGCTGACCGCGACGTCTCAACCGCGTTGTTTGCGAAACGCGTTTTTCGCGGCGACTTGGTCGCCGACAAACTGCAAGAGATCGCAGCCGGCTGTGCGCACCGTTTGACCGTTAGGATCGGTGGCGACGAAATCCCATTCGAAAGTGCCGATGTCGCCGGCGACGACGACCTTCAGGTTCTCAAATCTGCCGTCGGGAAAACGATCAAAGAAAGCCTGGACGCCGCGGCGGATCTCTTCCTTGCCAACGTAGCTTTTGCCCAGCCGATCGGGCCCGACCGAGGCATGGTAGACGCCGTCATCGGCGAAGAAACTGGTGACGAGATCCGCGTCGCGGCTGTTCCACGCCGCGCCAAATTCCGCCGCCCGATCGCGCGTCATTGACCTCCCCATTGCCCACTCCTCTCCTCATTCGGCGGCCGTTGCGGAAAATTGCGCACGCGCCGTTGCGATCGCCGGCGACAGATACGCGCCTTGGCGGAGCAATTCGCGTTGGATTGAGCGCACGTCGACCTGGCGCGGCGCCGTGCCGCTTGCGGCGGCGAGCGCGGCGGCAACGCCGGCGGCCTGACCGGTCAGCCAGCATTGCGGAATTTCGCGCAAAAAAGTGTGGGAGCTGGCGTCACAAGCGACGTGGCGTCCGGCGCCCAAAATACCATCGACCCCCTCCGGCACGAGCGCGCCGTACGGCACCGATATGTTGGGCGTCTTCGGCGACAGCGAGGGCGACACCCCGATCTCGTCGTCGAAGACGTGGCCGCCGTCCCACTGCTGGCGGGTCACCTTGCGCACACCGACAAGCCGCCGTGAGTGCCGCACGCCGATCTGCGGCGCACCCAACATCAAAAAGGCGTTGGAAAAGCCGGGCGCTGCTTGGCGATAGACGTCAAGATGGCCGACAGCCAGCTCGCGCGAGCGCAACTCGACCGCGGTAAGGTCCTCGACGTCGACGGCGCTGTAGCCGGCGAGCCGCGGACCAAGAAACAAGGCAACGTCGTTCCTCCACGACACAAACGGCTTCTCAAAATATTTTACTCGCTCGCGGCCAAGCGCCATGAAGGCCGCAAAGGCGTCGGGCTCCTGGTAGCGAAATCTGAGCCATCGCTCCATGTCGATACCGCCAAACAAAAAGGCGGTGTTCATGCAATGATGGATATCGCCGGCATCGATGTCGGAATCGCACGCCGCGCCGGACCGCGCGATCAAATCGGCGTCGCCGGTCGTATCGACAACGACTTTGGCGAGCACCGCGTGGCGGCCTTCCTTGCTTTCGAAGATGGCGCCTTTGACGGCATTGCCCTCGACGATCGGCGCCGCCGCCCAGGCGTGCAACAGGAGCCGCACCTTGGCCTCATTGGCGATCTGCATCGAAAGCGACTTGAGCGCCTCGGGATCGATGGTCGGCGACCAGGTGACAATGCCGTGGTAGGCCGCGGTCCGCTGCGCCCAATAGGCGGCGGTGGCTGCGTCGCGGTTGCCACAGTCGGCGCGGGGCGGGCCGGCGACTGCGCCCTTTGGCAGCCGATCAATCAATTCCTCGGCAAGTCCGCGGATGATGTGCCGGCCGGACCAATCGGTCATGCGGTCGATCCAGATGACAAGGCCGCCGGTCGAAAGTCCGCCCAGATGATTGTATCGCTCGGCCAACAGCACGTCGGCGCCGAACCGGGCCGCGGCGATGGCGGCAGCGGTTCCCGCCGGGCCGCCACCGACCACCAGGACGTCGGTTTCGGCGAGCACCGGCACTTCGCGCTGCAGCTCGACAATCGTCTTCGCCGGCCGCGCGCCCTTGGCGCGGGCGTGGCCCTGAAAAAGTTCGATACCGACCGCGGCGCCAATGCTGCTCGAGAAGTTGCCGCTCCCCGGCGGCTCGCGGAAAATCTCGCTCTCCCGAACCGCGCGCCCAGAAGGAGGTGCGTCTTTGTTGCCGGTCATCCCATGAACTCCTGGTGATCCGCGGGGCTCGTGAATAACCGCTGAAGAATAGGCTTTACGTCGCTGGTTCGCTAGCCGTGCCCATCTCGGCCGCCGTGACTCGTCGCGATTTTATGCGTACATGCCCAGCGTGTTTTTCTCCGGTGTCGCCGGAGTTGGAGGTCAATTGTGCAGACGGCCATCACCGAAATGTTCGGTATCCGCCATCCGATCATCCAGGGCGGCATGCATTTTGTCGGCTTTGCCGAGCTCGCATCCGCGGTGTCGAATGCCGGCGGGCTCGGCATCATCACCGGGCTGACGCAACAAACGCCGGAATTGCTGGCGCGCGAGATCGCGCGCTGCCGCGAGATGACCGACAAGCCGTTCGGGGTGAATTTAACCGTGCTGCCGTCGGTCAAGCCGCGGCCCTATCCGGAGTACATCGCCGCCATCGTCGAAGGCGGCGTCAAGATCGTCGAAACCGCCGGCCGCAATCCCGAGCAATATCTGCCGCCGCTGAAGAAAGCCGGCATCAAGATCATTCACAAATGCACCTCGGTGCGCCATTCGCTCAAAGCCGAGCGTATCGGCTGCGACGCGGTCAGCGTCGACGGTTTCGAGTGCGGCGGCCATCCCGGGGAGGATGACGTGCCCAACATGATTTTGCTCCCGCGCGCCACCGACGAACTGAAGATCCCGTTTGTCGCCTCGGGCGGCATGGCGGATGGCAGGAGTCTCGTCGCGGCGCTCGCGCTCGGCGCCGCCGGCATGAACATGGGCACGCGCTTCATCGCCACCAAGGAAGCGCCGGTGCACGACAACGTCAAAGCGGCCATCGTCACCGCCTCCGAACTCGATACAAGATTGATCATGCGGGCGCTGCGCAACACCGAACGCGTACTCAAGAATAAAGGAGTCGAGCGCCTGCTCGAGATCGAACGGGCGAAGGGTGCAGCGGTAGAGTTCGCCGACATCCAGGAGCACGTGGCCGATCTTTATCCGCGCATCCTGCTCGGCGGGGACATGGACGCAGGCGCCTGGAGCTGCGGGATGGTGGCAGGCCTGATCCATGACATTCCGAGCGTGAGTGCGCTGATCGAGCGGATCATGAGCGAGGCCGAGCGCTTGATCCGCAGCCGCCTTCTCGGCCTCCTCGGCGACGGCGCCGCGGCGAAAGTGGCTTAGCTCAACGCTGCGCGAACGATGCTCGCAATAAACCATCCCTGAAAGGCGGGCTTCGACCCATCCTCAGGGGCATCGCATTGACGTTAAAGAGCTTTCGTGCCACGTCGCGTCACCCTTGAATTGAGCCGATGACGACGCCGAAAATGGCTACCGACCGCTACAACGCCGCCGAAGCCGAGGCCCGCTGGCAGAGTGTCTGGGAGAAGCGCGGCATCTTCGCCACGCCCAACCGGCACGATAAGCCGAAATACTACGTGCTGGAGATGTTCCCCTATCCTTCGGGGCGCATCCATATGGGCCACGTGCGCAATTACACCATGGGCGACGTGGTGGCGCGGGTGAAGCGGGCGATGGGTTTTGCCGTGCTGCATCCGATGGGCTGGGACGCGTTCGGCCTGCCCGCGGAAAACGCCGCCGCCGAACGCAAGATCCATCCGAAAGCCTGGACCTACGACAACATCGCGGCCATGAAGGCGCAGCTCAAATCCATGGGGCTGTCGCTCGATTGGAGCCGGGAGCTCGCGACCTGCGATCCAACTTATTACAAGCACCAGCAGGCGATGTTTCTCGACTTCTTGCAGAGCGGACTGGTCGAGCGGCGCAAATCGAAAGTCAATTGGGACCCGGTCGATCAGACCGTTCTGGCCAACGAGCAGGTGATCGACGGCCGCGGCTGGCGTTCCGGCGCCGTGGTCGAGCAGCGCGAGCTGACACAATGGTTTTTCAAGATCACCGATTATTCGCAGGAACTGCTCGACGCGCTCGATACGCTCGAGCGCTGGCCGGAAAAAGTCCGGCTGATGCAAAAGAACTGGATCGGCCGCTCCGAGGGCTTGCTGGTTCGGTTTGCGCTCGAGCCGGGTGCGGCTCCGTCTGCGGCGAACGAATTGGAAGTTTTCACCACGCGCCCCGACACTTTGTTCGGCGCCAAATTTCTCGCGGTCGCGCCCGATCATCCGCTTGCCGCTGCGGCGGCAAAGAAAAATCCGGCGCTTGCAACTTTCATCGAGGACTGCCGGCATCGCGGCACCTCGCAGGCGGCGATCGACACCGCCGAGAAGATGGGCTTCGACACCGGCATCAAGGGACAGCATCCATTCGACCCGTCATGGCGCCTTCCGGTTTACGTCGCCAACTTCATTGTCATGGACTACGGCACCGGCGCCATTTTCGGCTGCCCGGCGCACGATCAGCGCGACCTCGACTTCGTCAACAAATACGGGCTCGGTAACCTGCCGGTGGTGTGCCCGCCCGGGCAGGATCCGAAGAGCTTCGTCATTACCGAGACGGCCTATGACGGCGACGGCACACTGATCAACTCGCGCTTTCTGGACGGCATGACCGTGCCGCAGGCGAAGGAAGAGGTCGCGCGGCGGCTGGAAAAGGAAACGCGCGGCGGCCGGCCGGTCGCGCAACGCCAAGTCAATTTCCGCCTGCGCGACTGGGGTATTTCGCGGCAGCGCTATTGGGGCTGCCCGATACCAGTCATCCATTGCGAAAAGTGCGGCGTCGTACCGGTGCCGAAGAAAGACTTGCCGGTCACCTTGCCCGAGGACGTGACCTTCGACCGGCCCGGCAATCCGCTCGACCGGCATCCGACCTGGAAGCACGTCAAGTGTCCGCGCTGCGGCGGAAAAGCCGTACGCGAAACCGACACCATGGACACATTCGTCGACTCGTCCTGGTATTTCATCCGTTTTACCGATCCATGGATTGCAACCGCCCCGACCAATCGCGAAGTGGCGGACGCTTGGATGCCGGTCGATCAATATATCGGCGGCATCGAGCACGCGATTTTGCATCTCCTCTACAGCCGCTTCTTCACCCGGGCGATGAAGAAGACCGGGCATATCGGAATAGACGAGCCGTTCGCCGGATTGTTCACCCAAGGCATGGTCGTGCACGAGACCTACCAGCGCGCCAACGGCGAATGGGCGGCTCCGGCCGAAGTGACGGTCGAGACCGGCGGCGATGGCCGGCGTGCGACCCTGATCTCAACCGGCGAGCCGGTCGAGATCGGGCCGATCGAGAAAATGTCGAAATCGAAACGAAACACCGTCGATCCCGACGAGATCATGTCGACCTACGGCGCCGACGTGGCGCGCTGGTTCATGCTCTCGGACTCGCCGCCCGATCGCGACGTCGAATGGACCGAGCGCGGCGTTCAAGGTGCATGGCGTTTTGTGCAGCGGCTATGGCGGCTGGTCGGAGACGCAGCCGGCATCGCACAAGGCGCGCCGGCGGCGCCGCCCTCTGAAATTTCGCCGGCCGCGACGGCGTTGCGCAAAATCACCCATCAGACGCTGGCCCGGGTGACCGATGACATCGAAAAGCTGCACTTCAATGTTTGTGTCGCGCACATCTACCAATTCGCCAATGAGATCAGTCGGGTAATTGGCGAAATCGAGGAGCCTGAGGGGGCGGTTTTGGGGCCGGCGCCGGATTTTCGCTGGGCGGTGCGCGAGGCGGTTAACGTTCTTGTGCAACTCTTCAGCCCGATGATGCCGCACCTCGCCGAGGAGTGCTGGGCGATGCTCGGTCATAAAAATCTGGCCGCCGAAGCCGCCTGGCCGCGGCTCCAGCGCGAATTTCTCATCGAAGATCAGTTGACGCTGCCGGTCCAGATCAATGGGCGCAAACGCGCCGACGTGACCGTGCCGCGGGAAGCCGCCAAGGCCGATATTGAGGCTGCCGTGCTCGCGCTCGATGCGGTAAAAAGGGCGCTTGACGGCAAGTCGCCGAAGAAAGTGATCATTGTGCCGCAACGGATCGTCAATGTGGTGGCTTGATTTCGTCGAGCGATGGCGCCGCCCTGCGGGGCACCTCATCGTCGTCTGCGCACTCGCCGGCCTGACCGCCGGATGCTGGCAACCGCTCTATGGCAAGCCCGCCGGCGTCAACAGCGAGAGCGTGAAGGACAAATTCCTGGTCACCGACATTCCGCCGATCGACGCATTGCACGGCACCCCTGCCGAACGCATCGCGGTCGGCATGTTCAACGCGCTGCAATTCGATCTGCACGGTGGTGCGAAAGTTGTTGCTCCCATTTATCGGCTCGTCGTAACCGTCGGAACGCAGCAGTTCACCGCCGTCCTCGATCCAACCACCGGCCGGCCGACTACGGAAATTAACACCGTTAGCGCCAGCTACACGCTGACCGAGATTGCCACCGGCAAGGTGGTGGTTCAGGACAATTGCTTCGCTCAGGTCGACACCGACGTTCCGGGTGACCAGCAGCGCTTCGCGAGACAGCGCGGCCAGCGCGACGCCGAAGACCGCGCGATTTTGGTCGCCGCCGAGGCCATCAGGAACCGCTTGGCGTCCTATTTCGTCGCCGGCACCTAACGCATGGTCGCGGTCAAGGCCGGCAACGCCGACGCGTTTCTTGCGCGGTCCGATCGGCTGCCCGGCGTGGTCCTCATATTCGGCGAGGACTTCGGGCCTGGTCAGCGAACGCGTGAAAGCGCTCATTCGCGCGTCGGTTGACGATCCGGATGATCCATTTTCGTTGGTGCGCATCGATGGCGACGAGATCGCCGGCGATCCTGCGCGCTTGCTTGATGAAGCGCAGACCATGCCGCTGTTTGGCGGGCGGCGGGCGGTATGGGTAAGAGCCGGCGGACGCAATCTCGCGCCCGCGGTCGAGGCGCTGTTGGCGCTGCCGCAAAGCGAATGCCGGGTGGTGATCGAAGCCGGCGATCTGCGCCGCACCGCGCCGTTGCGCGCGCTGTGCGAGCGCGCCAAGAACGCCGCGGCGGTGCCCTGCTACGCCGATGACGAAAAGGCTTTGCAGCAGCTCATCGAAACCGAAATGCGCGCCGCCGGTCTGTCGCTGAAAGCCGATGCCCGCAACCTGCTTGTCACGCTGCTCGGCGGAGATCGGGCGTCCTCGCGGAGCGAGCTGCGCAAGCTCGTGCTTTACGCGCACGGCCGCGCCGAGATCGGCGTCAACGACGTGACCGCCGTGGTTTCCGACGCCTCGGACCTGGCGGTCGATGAACTCGTGGACACGGCATTCGCCGGCCGCAGCACCGAACTCGATCTCTTGCTCACTAAAGTGCGTGACGCCGGCACGCCGCTCGGCTCGATCTTCTTTGCCGTCCAGCGCCAACTCGCGCAATTGCACAAGTGGCGAACCGCGCTGGAAGCGGGCGGCCAGTCCTCGGTGGACCGCCTGCTGCCGCCGGTGCATTTCAGCCGCAAGGAGCTCGTGGGTGTGGCCCTGCAGCGATGGAGCGCGGCGCGGCTCGCCCGGGCGATGGCCGAACTCGCCGACGCCCTTCTGGTATCGCGCAAGACGCCGGCGCTTGCCCAGGCTGTCGTCGAGCGCGCTTTGCTCTCGATCGCGCAGCAGGCCAATGCCGCGACGGCCCGGCGCTCGCGTCCGCCGGAATAGCTTTAGGTGGGATTTTCCAGGCTGAAGGTTTGCGTATCGTCGTCGTAGGCGAAGGCCTCGGCATAGCGTCCCCAGGCCGTTACCGAACGCAATGTCTGTTCGACATCCTCGCTGCTCATGTGATCTTCCAGTTCGTCGAAAAACCGGCTTCTCGGCGCGACGTGATTGGCGCGTTCCTGCAGCACCCGGCGGATATGGGCGGCCAGCGGCACGTAGGATAAAAGCTGGCGCTGAAAGATTTTTTTGCGCTCGTCAGTGTCCGCGTCGACGAATTCCTTGCCGGTGTCCGCGAGCTTGATGTCGCCGCCCTCGATTTCCACCAAATGCAGCATCTGCAGCGCGTCCGAAACCGGAAAGAGATCATCGCCCTCCATGTGCAGCTCGTCGGCGATGACCGGAAGATCGGCCTTGCCCTTGTACGGCTCGCCGGCGAGCGTTTCGAGGAGACCGGACAGAAGATTGGCCGACACGCGCGGCAAGATGGTGTCGATGCTGGTTGCCGCTGCACCGGGCGCCGTTCCCGTGCGCGGCGGGCTCGGCGCCCGCGCCGTCATCGCCGCGTAGATATTCTCCACCAGATCGCGAAACAACGGGTCAAGCCGGTTGCGCGGCTGCTTAAGGTCGATGGGAATTTCGCGAATGATGCGCCCGGGATTGGACGAGAACAAAAGCACCCGATCGCACATCAGCACGGCTTCTTCGATATTGTGGGTGACCAGGATCACGCCTTTGATCGGCAGCTTGCCATCGCCCCACAGTTCGAGAAAGTCCGTGCGCAGCGTTTCCGCCGTGAGCACGTCGAGCGCGGAGAACGGCTCGTCCATCAAGAGAATGTTGGGATGGACGACCAGCGCCCGGGCAAAGCCGACGCGCTGGCGCATGCCGCCGCTCAATTCGCGCGGATAGGCGGATTCGTAACCGTCGAGCCCGATGAGATCGATCGCCGCCAATGCGCGTTGTCTGATTTCCGCTTCGGGCAGGCCGAGCGCTTCCAGGCCGAGCTGCACATTTTCCAGCACCGTCAGCCAGGGAAACAGCGCGAATGACTGGAACACCATGGCGATGCCGGGCGCCGGCGCTGTAACCGGCCGGCCGAGATAGGTAATGGTGCCGGCACACGGCGGCATCAGGCCGGCAATGGAGCGCAGCAACGTCGACTTACCGGAGCCGGTGCGGCCGAGAAGCCCGACGATCTGGCCTTGCGCAAGCTTCAGATCGATGCCGTCAAGCACCAACAGCTCGCCGCCGTCGGCGCGCGGAAAGGTCTGGCGCAGGGCGTGAATATCGAGAAGGGTGGTGTCCATGCGGTTTTCTCAGCCAAGCCGGAATTTACGCTCGGCGTAAAGGTAAAGCGGCCGCCAGAAGGTACGATTGATGAGCACCACAAAGAAACTCATCACGGCAATGCCGAGCACGATGCGATGGAAATCGCCGGCATCCGTTTGCTGGGCGATATAGGCGCCCAGTCCCTGCGCTTGCAGGTGCTCGTTACCCCACGAGGCGACCTCGGCGACGATGCTGGCGTTCCACGAACCGCCGGACGCGGTAATGGCGCCGGTGACATAGTAAGGCAGCACGGCGGGAAGCGCGATCCGTCTCCACCACAGCCAGCCGCGGACGCGAAAGTTGGTGCCGGCGGCGCGCAGTTCCGCCGGGATGGCAATTGCTCCGGCAACGACGTTGAACAAAATGTACCATTGCGTGCCGAGGATCATCAGCGGGCTCAGCCAGATATTCGGATTGAGCTTCAAGGCGACGATCACCGACACGGCGATCGGAAACAGCACATTGGCCGGGAACGCTGCCAAAAACTGCGCGATCGGTTGCACCACGTTGGCGAAACGCGGGCGGGTGCCTACCCAAATGCCGATCGGCACCCAGACGACGCTGGCCAGCGCGATAAGCACGACAATCCGGCACAGCGTGGCAAGTCCCAGGAGCAATGCCGTGGCGACGTCGGACAGGGTGATGTCTTGCCTCACGAACAACGCGAGCTGCCAGATCGCCACCGCACCGAATGCGAGCACGATGGCCGCCCATTGAAAAGTGACCCAGCGGCTGTGCGTTGGTGACTGTTCTTTTTGCGCGGTGTCGTCTTTGGACCAGCGCGCCAGCAGTAAGCGCCGCCACAGCACCGCGAATGGATGGGTGAGACGATCGACCAGCCGCGAGCGGCGCAAAACGTTGAGGACCCACGATTGCGGCGGCATCAGGCCGGGCTCCTGCTCGAAGCGGAACCGATCGGCCCAGGCTACCAGCGGGCGGAACAACACTTGGTCGTAGATCAGGATCACGATCAGCATGGTGAAAATCGCGTAGCCTACCGCCACCAAATCCCGGTGCTGGATGGCGAGCGCAATGTAGGAGCCGATACCGGGCAAGGTGATGGTCGTATTACCGACGCTGATCGCCTCGGAGGCGACCACGAAGAACCAGCTTCCCGACATCGACAACATCATGTTCCAGATGAGCTGCGGCATGGCGAACGGCACATCGACGCGCCAGAAGCTCATCCAGGGTCCCAGCCGGAAGTTGCGCGACGCCTCGGTGAGTTCGGCGGGGACGGTGCGCAGAGATTGATAGAAGCTGAAAGCCATGTTCCAGGCTTGGCTGGTGAAAATTGCGAAAATGGCGGCAAACTCGGCGCCGAGTACGCGTCCAGGCGCAAGCGCCATGAAAAACACAACGGTGATCGAGATGAAGCCGAGGATCGGCACAGATTGCAGAATATCGAGCAGCGGGACGAGCAGCCGCTCCGCGTGTTTGTTCTTCGCCGCCAGCGTCGCATAGGTGAACGTGAACAATAGCGACAAAATCATTGCGATGAGCATGCGCAACGTGGTGCGCGTGGCGTATTCCGGCAGATTGACCGGATCAAGCGACACCGGCTTTTGTTGCAGATCCGCCAATGGCTGAAGGAGGTGCCGGCTCGCCTCGGCGAGGAACACCAGCAATCCAAGAATCAGCAGGACCGCCACAATGTCCCAGCGGCTGAACATCCGCGGCCAGCCGCCGACTGAAATTGGCACGAATAATCGCATACCGGCGGCGCCCGATACTGTTTCGCTGTCGTCACACGTTCTTCATAAATCGCGAGCCGGATGGGATCGCTGGCCGCGAGCTTGCGGCGATGACATAACACTCGCCTGCTTTGGTTCAAACATTATTACGCGCATTACCTGGGAGGTAATTTGAACGCGCTATCGGAGCGGGATAGGCTCCAACGATGCTCAATCGTCCTCTGCCGGTCGGCGGTCTTTTGCGCCAGTGGCGTCAGCGCCGGCGTCTGAGCCAACTTGATCTTGCCGGCGATGCCGGGATTTCGACGCGGCATTTGAGTTTCCTGGAGACAGGACGGGCGCAGCCGAGCCGCGACATGGTGCTTCTCCTTTCGGAGCAGCTCGACGTGCCGGTGCGCGAGCGCAACGTCCTTTTGGTTGCGGCGGGATTCGCGCCGATCTTTCCCGAACGGCCTCTGGATGACCCGGCGCTAGGACCCGCGCGCGATGCAATCGACCTGGTGTTGGACCGGCAGAAGCCCTACCCGGCTTTCGCGCTCGATCGGCACTGGCAGATTGTCGCCAGCAATGCGGCGCTGCCACAACTGTACGAGCAAGTCGCCGCCGATCTCCTGCAACCGCCGATCAATGCGTTGCGGCTCTCGCTCCATCCCCAAGGGCTCGCCCCGCGCATTGTCAATTTGGCCGAATGGCGCGCGCATCTTTTGTACCGATTGCGCCGGCAAGTCGAGCTTACGGCCGATGCCGCGTTGATCGAGCTGTTGCGGGAAGTCAGCGCTTATCCAGGCTCAACCCACGCCGCGGTTGCGGCGTCGCGCCTTGAGCGCGAAATCGTCGTTCCGTTTCGCATAAAAGTTGGCGGCGAGGTTCTCGCATTTTTCAGTCTGACCACCGTCTTCGGCAATCCCATCGACGTCGTATTGTCGGAACTCGCGCTCGAACTGTTCTTTCCCGCGGACGACGCAACCGGCGCGGCGGTGCGGGAGATGACGGCCAGCATCGTGCGCGCAAACTAGCGGGTTTCTTTACCTGCCGCGTAATCGCTTTCGCTCTCCGGCACTGCAAGGTTTGCGGCACGGCCGGATGGCCGCATGTGAAGCGAGGAGAATTTCCGATGACGAACGTCAACGAAACCGTGGTCCGCTATATCGCCGCTTGGAATGAACGCGATCCCAAGCGCCGGCGCGAACTCGTCGCCGATACCTGGGCTGACGACGGCAGCTATATCGACGCGCACCGCAACGGCTCAGGCCACGGCGCGATCGATGCCATGCTTGCCGCGGCGCAGGCGCAATTTCCCGGCTATCGCGTCAACTTGGTGAGCGGCATTGAAGCGCACAACAACGTCGTGCGCTTTTCCTGGGCCGCCGGCGGCAGCACAGAGGCGCCGCTCTATCTCGGCGGCACCGATTTCGCAACGCTTTCGCCCGACGGGCGATTTAAGAGCGTTGCCGGATTTATCGACGCTGCTCCGGCACCGATGAAGTAATTGACGACACGACGCGTCCCCGGGACCGCCGGCGGCGAATAATCGTCAGGCTGTCCCGGGTACTACGCGGCGACCGGCGTCGGGCGCACGCCAATCAGCCGCGCTCCGAGCGGAATGCGCTGGACCGCCAGAATGATGATCCAGCTCACAACGAGCGCGACGATGAAGACCATGGGCGCCTTGAGTACTGCCGACACGCTAAGCGCCAGCAGCGCAAATTGCATCCAGACGACGAACACATAGTGCACGAGATAAAGGCTGTAGGCGTTGGTCGAGAGACTCGCCAGCGGGCTCGACCGCGTGAGTCCGAAGCGCAGGCTCGCAGCAATCAGAAACGCGCACCCGGATGCGCAGGCCACCACAAATCCCAAGCCTGAAGCGACCTGGACGAGGATCGGCGCCGGGCCCTCGAGCGTCAGGTAGGTGACGCCCATCCAGGCAAAAAGCGCGGCCAATGCGGCGGCGAGCCAAAGCCACCAGCGTTTGGACAGGTCCCCCTCGGCGGCGACGAGACCCTCGTCAATGCCGCCGGCGCCGATTCCTACTCCGGCAAAAAAGTAGACGCAGTAGAGCAGCGGACGCGAAAACTGTATCGCCAACGGTCCGGAATCGGACCATGCCCACGGCGTAAATGCGAGCGCCAATGGCACGTAAGCGATCGCCGAAATCGCAATGAGGGTGCCCAAATAACGAAGCGGGCGCCGCCCCAACTGTGTCGACCAGCGGCCGAGTGAGCGCAGCGCGTTCGGCGCCACAAAATTCAAGGCGGTGACGATGAAGTTCAAGGCCAAAAGCTGCCACAAAAACCAAAGTTGCCCGTTGGGCAGAAAGGGCAATGCGAGATAGGTGCGGAAATAATCGGCAATGCCGGGTTCGGGTGCGGTAACGGCATAGGCCGGATATTCGGCGATCGGTGTAAGGACAATCACGCCAAAGAGAAAAGGAACCCCGAGGCGCAGCAGGCGATCACGGACAAAACCCCAATTCTTTTTGCGCGCCAGGCTCGGATAGACGAACAGGCCCGAAAGCAGAAACATGAGCGACATCAGGTAGACGTCTTGCCAGGCGCAAAATATATCGAAGCCCGCCCATCGGTGGGCATCCAAAATGGGAAACGCCCGCCAGCCATAGGGTGGGCTGCCAAAGCCGGACGCGCGGGCCGGAATCCAGCTCACGTAGGCCAGTACCGAATGAAAGGCGAGGACGATGAGGATGACCACGGCCCGCAAATTGTCGAGAGCGAGGCTAGAGCGTGACATCACGGGAGCGCGCGCCATGGCAGGTTTATTCCCAGCGAATAGCCAACACGGAATGGGCCGATTTTGATCCAGCCACCAGGACAATCATTGGAATGCGGCCGCATCGCCCATGCAAGGAAAAAGGACGGCAATGCGCCGCGCCCCGCCGCCAAAAATCCCCCTTTCGAACATGTCCGCTGTCCTTAAATCACCGCATTGTCGCACGAATGGTGCTTCGCCATCTCTCGCAAATGGCTTATTTTGAGCAAGTCAGTAAATGGAGGAGGCATTGGCACTGCGATTTTCGGGTGTAGCATTTGCGGGTCTAATCGCGCTCCTTGCTGCCGGCGGACCCGCGGCGGCGGCCGAGCCGACCGTTGCCGGACTTTGGCAGAAGATCGACGAGGAGACCGGCAAGACCGTCATCTGGTTTCTCTTTGTCGAGAACGGCCCCTCGTATGAAGGCGTCGCGGCGAAGCTTTTTCCGCGGGCGGGTGATCCGGTTTATACCGTTTGTACGCCGTGTAAGGACGACCGCAGGAACGCGCCGATGCTTGGGTTACCAATCATCCGCGACATGAGGCGCGTCGGCTTGCGTTATGAAAACGGGAATATTCTCGATCCGCGCGACGGCAACATCTACAACGCGGTAATGACGCTTAGTCCCGACGGTCAAACGCTGACCGTACGCGGCTATCTTGGCTTTGAATTATTGGGACGCAACGAGGTTTGGTATCGCTTGCCGGACGACGCCGTCAAACAACTCGATCCGGTCGTTATCGCCAAGTATCTACCGAACCGCGCGGGGACAACTCCGAGGTCCGCGGCGCATCCTTCGCCGCGCTCGACGAGAGCGGCGGATACCGTACGCTAGCCGGGTCGGCCTATTCGGCGCCGATGCCGAATTCGCAACCCGCCACCGCGTAGCGATAGTGGCCTACTCCGTAGCGGTCGTACTGGACCACCGGATGGCAGTGGTCCAGCCACCTGCGATCGCGCGCGGCAAGTTGTCCCCGTTCGCTCTCGCCAAGTGGCTCCGGGACGAGCCTGACGTAAGGATTGCCTCCTTCGCCGGAGATCTGCGCGCAGCTGTAGCTCGACCACGAACCGACGCAGCCGGAATTACTGACGCTTGCGGCGCCGGCCGGGGTTAGGGCCAGGATCGACAGAATAAGCGCGGCGCCGATGCGCGCGGTCGTCCTGGATGCGGCTTCGGCACAACGGCTGGCTGACACTCCACTCTCCCCTTGAACGAACCCGAATTGAACCGGGCGTCCTTTCATTCAATGCGGCGGGTGCGGCACGTCCGTTCCGGCACAACGCCACGCTCGAACGAGAGCGGAGCAAGCCAAATGCCAGTGCATCATGCCCCGTTTTGGCACAGCAGGCTATGTCGCCTGAGCGAACGACGCGAGCGCCTTCTTTAAGCGCTCTCCCGCGCGAGCATTGGCCGGAAGCCCGAAACGAAGCCAGGTTCGGCGATCTGGGAAAGCCCGCGCGTAGATGCCGGCGCGGCCCAAATGCTGGAACAATCTCGGGGCGGCCTCGCAGCGAACCAGGCGGAACAGGTCGGTGCCGCCGATAACATCGAGGCCCCCCTTCACCAAGATCGCGTCGAGCGAGGCGGCAGCCCTGGCCAGCCGCTTTCGCGTGCGGGCGATCCAAACCGTATCGGCCAACGCCGTCGCCCCCAGAGCGAGGGCTGGGCCGGAGACGGGCCACGGGCCGAGCACCGCGGAAAGCCGGCGCGCCAGCGGCGGCGCGGTCAGCGCGAAACCCAATCTCAGTCCCGGCAGACCGAAGAACTTGCCGAATGAGCGCAGCACGACAACGTTGCCGCACGCTAAATCGGCCGCGAGACTGGCGCCCGGCGGTTCGGCATCCATGAATGCTTCATCGACGACAAGAAGGCCGCCCTGCCCGCGCAATTCTTGCGCGAGCCTCAGCAATCCCTTGCGGGCAAAACGCCGGCCGTCGGGGTTGTTTGGATTGGCGAGCATGACCAGCTTGGCATCGCCGCAGCGCTCGATCGTCTCCATTGTCTTGACGTCGTGGCCGGCGAGCGCTGCAGCCCGCGCCAGTTCGGGATAGGTCGGCGCCGCTACGATCGCCGTCGCGGCCGGCAGCAAACCCGCAACCAACGGCAACAAAATCTGCGATCCTGGCGCGACGACAACGTGCCGCGCCGACGGGGCGCCGTGGGCCTTGGCGCCAAGAGCGGCGACGGCCGTCACGGCCTGCTGCTGCGGCAACCGGGTGAATGCATCGGCGGAAAAACGCGCCAACGGGTAAGGCCAGGGATTGATCCCGGTCGACAAGTCGACGAAAGGTTCGGGCGCACCGGGAAACAATCGCCGGGCAACACCGAGATCGCCGCCGTGCGGGAGCGTTTCCTCCCCGGCGCCGTTGAAGATCATGCCGATCGCGCTTGCACTCGTGGCCATGCTGCTCGAACTGTGTTTCGGCTATCCGGAACGCCTCTTTCGCGCCATCGGTCATCCCGTAAGCTGGGTCGGCTGGCTGATAGATGCGCTCGACCGCTCTTTCAACCTCGAGACCGCCGGACCGAAGGCGCGCCGCCTCGCCGGCGCTGCCGGACTCGTCGTCCTTCTTGCGCTCGTCGGCGCAATTTCCGTCGTCGTGCAGCACGAAGTGCTGCGTCTTCCGTTCGGGTTTCTGCTGCTGGGCTTGCTCGCCGGCACTTTCATCGCGCAGCGCAGTCTGCACCGGCACGTCGCCGAGGTTGCCGACGCGCTCGAGACGGGCGGCCTTGACGTCGGGCGCGGCGCGGTCGCGCACATCGTCGGCCGCGATCCAGGCTCGCTCGATGCTGCCGGCGTCGCGCGCGCGGCCATCGAAAGCCTTGCGGAGAATTTCTCCGATGCGGTTGTCGCGCCGGTCCTGTGGCTGGTCATTGGCGGGCTGCCTGGCATTGCACTCTACAAGGCGATCAACACCGCCGACAGTATGATCGGCCATCGCACCCCGCGCCACGATGCTTTCGGCTGGGCCGCCGCGCGGCTTGACGACGTGGTCAACCTGCCGGCATCGCGCCTGTCGGCGCTGCTGCTGATCGCGGCAGCGGCGTTGACGGGGAACGCGTCTGCGGCGGCCGCCTGGCGGGCGGTACGCCGCGATGCTCCCCGTCACCGCTCGCTCAACGCCGGCTATCCCGAAGCGGCAATGGCGGGAGCGCTCAAACTGTCGCTTGCCGGTCCGCGCGTTTACGACGGCCTCCGCGTCGACGACGCCTTTATGGGCGACGGCCGCACCGATGCGAACACGTCCGACATTCGCCGCGCGCTGGCGCTGTTCCGCCGGGCTGATGCGCTGTTGATCGCGCTGTTGGCGGCAGCGACCCTTCTTGCTATCGCGCCAATCTGAGCAGGGCTTCGAGATCGATATGCGCGGCAAGGTGCGCGGCGAGCGCATCGAGTGTCCGCTCGATCAAATCGTCATAGGCGACGTTAGCGGTTGCGTTGCCGATCCGCGCCAGCCAGGCGGCGCGCTGCCGATCGTCGGCGAACAGGCCATGGATATAAGTGCCGATCACCCGGCCATCCGCCGACACGGCGCCGTCCGCCGCTCCGTCGGCAAGCCGCGCGAATGGCCGCGCGCAATCGGCGCCCTCGCTCACTCCCATGTGCATTTCGTAGCCGGCGACCGGCGCACCGTCATGGGTTTGCCCGGAAACCGGCTCAAGGCGCTTCTCCGGCGAGAGCGTCGTCACCACATCGAGCAGGCCGAGGCCTTGGATGGTTCCCGGCGGACCTTCGAGCCCGCCGGGATCAGAAATGGTCCGCCCCAGCATTTGGAACCCGCCGCAAAGTCCGAGGATCATTCCGCCGCGCCGCCGATGCGCCGCGATGTCGATGTCAAAGCCGGCCGCGCGCAACGCGGTGAGGCCGGCGATCGTCGCCTTCGAGCCGGGCAGGATGACGAGGTCGGCGTCGCCCGGCAACGCCGCGCCCGACTGCACGCGCAGGACCTCGACGGCGGGCTCGGCGTCAAGCGGATCGAGATCGTCGAAATTGGAAATGTGCGCCAGGATCGGCACCGCGATACGCACCCGCTTGCCGGATCGACTGTCCGCCATGGCGGCTAGGCGCGGACCGCGGAGCGATTGCTCCAGTCCGAGCGCATCCTCTGCCGGCAACAGGCGCGCATCGGCGAAATACGGGATCAAGCCCAACGGTTGCCATCCGGTTGTCTTCGCGATCCGCTCCATTCCCGCCGCGAACAGCGCGGGATCGCCGCGAAACTTGTTGACAATGAAGCCGCAAACCAGGCGAGCGTCTTCGGCATCGAGCACGGCCTGGGTGCCGACGAGGCTCGCGATCACGCCGCCGCGTTCGATGTCGCCGATCAACACGACGGGCACGTCGGCGGCGCGGGCAAATCCCATATTGGCGATGTCATTGGCGCGCAGGTTGACCTCGGAGGCGCTGCCCGCACCCTCGACCAGAACAATGTCGGCTTCGCGCTTGAGCCGCGCGTAGCTCTCGAGCACGAACGGCAACAGATCGCGCTTTTGCTGCTGATAGGCGGCCGCCTTGGCGTTGCCGTGGACCCGGCCGTGGACGATCACTTGCGCGCCGCACTCGCTCTGCGGCTTGAGCAGCACCGGATTCATGTGAACGCTGGGCGGGGTCAGCGCCGCGCGGGCTTGCAGCGCTTGCGCCCGGCCGATCTCGCCGCCGTCGGCGGGCACCGCGGCGTTGTTCGACATGTTTTGCGGCTTGAACGGGCGCACCGCGAGACCGCGCCGCGCGTAGGCGCGCGCCAGCCCGGCGACAATCAGGGATTTGCCCACGTCCGAGCCGGTGCCCTGAAACATCAGCGCGCGCGCCGGCATGACCCTAAAACTCTATTCCAGCTTGAGCTTTTACGCCGGCGGCGAAATGATGCTTCACCAGCGTCATCTCCGTGACCAGATCGGCGGCGGCGACGAGCTCGGGCTTGGCGTTCCTCCCGGTGACGACGACGTGCAAATCCGCCCGGCGCGCCGTCAGTGCGGCAAGAACATCCGCAAGGTCGAGGTAGTCGTAGCGGAGTGCGATATTGAGCTCGTCGAGGATGATCAGTGCGAAACTCGGATCGGCCAAAAGCTCGCGCGCCTTTGCCCAGGCGCGTTGCGCGGCCGCGATGTCGCGGGCGCGGTCCTGCGTTTCCCAGGTAAAGCCTTCGCCCATGGTGTGCCAGGCGATTTGTTGATCGAATTTGGCGAGCGCGTCGCGTTCGGCGCTGTGCCAGGCGCCTTTGATGAACTGCACGACGCCCACGCGGCCGCCGCGGCCAAGCACGCGCAGCGCCAGCCCGAAGGCTGCGGTCGATTTTCCTTTACCGGGGCCGGTGTGCACGATGAGCAGGCCCTTTTCGACGGTCTTGCCCGCAACCTCCGCATCCTGCACGGCCTTTCTTTTGGCCATCTTGCTGCGATGGCGTTCTTTCTCGTCGTCGCTGCTCCGCTGAGTCATTGGCGCGCCTCCGGGCTGCCTTTGACGACGAGCGGCAAGCCCGCAACCATGAGAATGACGCGATCGGCTTGCGCCGCCATGCGCTGGTTGAGGATGCCTTGCCAGTCGCGAAACTGCCGGCCGAGCGGATGCTCGGGGACAATGCCGAGGCCTACTTCGTTGGCGACCAACACGACCTGCGCTTTCGCCGCACGCAACGCTTTTTCCATCCGGCTGATCTCATCATCGATGTCGGCATGCGCGAGCAACCGGTTGGACAGCCAAAGCGTCAGGCAATCGACCAGCACGGGCGTGCTCTCGCATTCCGCCAGCACCATCGCAACCTGGTGTGGCGCCTCGATGGTGCGCCAGCACGAACCCCGGTGTGCGCGATGCGCGTTGATCCGCGCCGCCATTTCTTCGTCGCCGGCTTCCGCGGTCGCCACGTAGGTCCACGGCGGCTCACAGGCCGTAATCAAGCTCTCGGCATAGCGGCTCTTGCCGGAGCGCGCGCCGCCGAGGACAAGGGTCAAATTCGTACTCATTGCACGATGATGGTTTTCATTTCCAAGCATGCCGAAAACTGACGCCATTGACAAAAGCGGGCCGGCGACCGTTTAGTACCCTTATCGACGGTCTCTCGTAAGAGAGCGAACAGGGAATGCGGTGCGGGGCTCAAGGCTCCTAATCCGCAGCTGCCCCCGCAACTGTAAGCGGGAAGTCTCGTCCGCATAAGCCACTGACGGCAGGTTGCCGCCGGGAAGGTAGGACGAGGCGCCGATCCGCGAGCCAGGAGACCTGCCGTCGGCCGCTAGTCGACGCGACAAACACCGGTCGGGGTGCATCGGTGGATGATCCGAAAGACGCAAGTCTTTTGGTCCTCGCTCGCGCCGGCGATTGGTCAAGCGAGGACCCTTCATGCTCACCTTCCTGAGAAAGACGGTCGATGACGCATCGGCCGATCGGCGCGCCAAGATCGGCGCGCTTTACGTCCTCCTTTTCGCCGGCAACGCCGTGGTGTGGACTTGGGCGGTGATCGCGCTGGCCGATCGGCCGACGCTTCTCGGCACCGCCGTGCTCGCCTACGTGCTCGGGCTCCGCCACGCCGTTGATGCCGACCATATCGCCGCCATCGACAATGTGGTGCGCAAGCTGATGCAGGAAGGCAAGCAGCCGGTGTCCGCCGGTTTCTTCTTCTCGCTCGGGCATTCGCTGGTCATCACCATCGCGGTCGCCGCGATCGCGACCGCGGCGTTCGCGCTGCGCAGCCATTTCCACGAAGTGAAGCTGATCGGCAGCATCATCGGCACCGGCGCCTCCGCATTCTTTCTGCTGGCGGTCGCCGTCGTCAATCTCGTCGTGCTGCGCGGCGTTTGGGCAAGCTTCCGCCGCGCGCGCCGCGGCGAGCCGGTCGCCGAGCAGGAGCTCAATCTGCTGCTCTCCGGACGCGGCTTTCTCGCCCGCATCTTCCGGCCGCTGTTCCGCTTGGTGTCGCGCAGTTGGCAAATGTTCTTGATCGGTTTTTTGTTCGGTCTCGGCTTCGATACCGCGACCGAGATCAGCCTGTTCACCGTCGCGGCGAGCCAAGCGTCCGGCGGCATGAACTTCACGACCATCATGCTGTTTCCGGCGCTGTTCGCCGCCGGCATGACGCTGCTCGATACCACCGATAGCGTGCTCATGGTCGGCGCTTATGGCTGGGCGTTTCTCAATCCCGCTGCGCAAGATTTGGTACAACCTTACCATCACGGCCATTTCCGTCGTGGTCGCGCTGCTCATCGGCGGCGTTGAAGCCCTGAGCTTAATCGCCACCAAGCTCGGCCTCGAAGGCGGATTCTGGGACATGATCGGCGATCTCAGCGGCGGGATCGCGAACTTCGGGTACCTCGTCGTCGGCGTGTTCATTGCGAGCTGGGCGGTGTCTTACTTCATTTACCGTTGGCAGGGCCTCGACCGCCCGCTGGCGGTGCGCGCTTAGAACGAGCCATGATCACCTCACACGAGCAGACTGATACGACCGGCGCGGAATCGCCGGCAAAGCCGATTGTTTATGTGTGCGTCACCTGCCGTCCGCCAGGCGAGACCGACAGCCCGTCTCGTCCGGGCGCCGTTCTCGCCGCCGCCACTGCGGCGGCAGCCGCCGGCACCGAGGTCGAGGTCCGCCCGCTGCGCTGCTTGGGCAATTGTTCACGCGGCCCGACGGCGGCGCTGCGCTGCGCTCGCACATGGACCTATGTTTTCGGCGGCCTCGAGGTAAGCTCCGCCGCGGCTTTGGTCGAGGGCGCGCGGCTCCTGGCCGCTGCCGCCGACGGCATTCTGCCCTGGCGCGAACGGCCGACGGTGCTCAAGCGCGGTCTCGTCGCCCGCGTCCCGCCCATGGGCTTTCAGGAGATCGACCTATGACCACGGCGCTCGCGCGCATCCCCTGCACCATCGTCACCGGCTTTCTCGGCGCCGGCAAGACAACGCTCATACGCCATGTCATCGCCAATGCCGGCGGCCGCCGGCTCGCCGTCATTGTCAACGAATTCGGCGACGTCGGCATCGACGGCGAAATCCTCAAAGGTTGCGGCAATGCCGCCTGTCCCGAGGACAACGTCGTCGAACTGGCCAACGGCTGCCTGTGCTGCACCGTTGCCGACGAATTCGTGCCGGCGCTCGACGCCATTCTCGGCCGCGACGGCGTCGAGCACATTGTCATCGAGACGTCAGGCTTGGCGTTGCCGAAACCGCTGGTGCAGGCCTTCCACTGGCCCGCGATCAAGAGCCGCGTCACCGTCGACGGCGTCGTTGTCGTCGTCGACGGGGCGGCGCTGGCCGAAGGCCGGGTGGCGAACGACCTCGATGCTCTCGCCCGCCAGCGCACGGCGGACGCCGCGCTCACCCACGACGACCCGATCGAGGAAGTGTTCGACGATCAAATCGCTTGCGCCGATCTCGTCGTGCTCAACAAACGCGACCTCCTCGACGACGTTGGACTTGAGAAGGCGCGGGCCGCGATCGGCAAAGCGCTGCCGCGGAGCGTCAAGGTGCTCGCGGTCGCCGACGGCAAGGTCGATCACGCGCTGCTGCTCGGGCTCGGCGTCGGCACCGAAGCCGACATCGCCAATCGGCGCACCCGGCACGACGCCGAGGAAGAGCACGACCACGACGATTTCGACTCGTTCGTCGTCGCGCTTGATGAGATTGCCGATCCTGCGGCGTTGACGGCGCGGATCGCCGCGCTCGCCGAAAATTTCGATGTGCTGCGGGTCAAGGGTTTTGTCGCCGTTGCCAACAAGCCGCTGCGTCTTCTGGTGCAGGCGGTCGGTGCACGCGTGACGCACCAATACGACCGGCCGTGGGGTGCCGCGGAAAGCCGCCGCGGCCGCCTCGTGGTGATCGGCTTGAAAGGGCTCGACCGCGCGGCGGTGACGCGCGCCATTGCGGGCTAGCAGTCGGAGAGTAGATGCATCTCCTTGCGACCAGCTCCACCAGTCTCGATGACATTGTCGAGGCCGTCGACCTCGGACAAACGCCGGGCGATATCGTCGTACTGTCGTTCGCCGACAGCGACCTCGCCGCATTGGCGTCCGCCTGGGAGATGGATCGCACGGCGTTGCCCAGCGTCCGCCTGGCGCATCTGCGCGATCTTCGTCATCCGATGTCGGTCGATGTTTGGATCGACCGGGTGGCCGCCGATTCAAAAGTGATCCTGGTTCGCCTGTTGGGCGGCCTCGAGTGGTGGAAATACGGGATCGAGCGTCTCTCGGCGCTGGCGCGCGCCCGCGGAATTGTGCTCGCTGTGTTGCCGGGCGACGACCGCGACGACGGCCGGCTCAGCGCCGCCTCGACATTGCCGCCGGACGAACTCGCCGCATTGCTGCGGTTTTTCCGCGAGGGCGGACGGGACAATCTGCGCGGCTTATTGCGCGAGCTCGCGCGCTACGCCGGCTACCGATTCGAGGCCGCCGCGCCAAAGCCCGTGCCGCGTTTCGCCGGCTATCTTCCGGGCGCGGGCACGGTCGATCTCGATCGTCTTTGCGCTTCGGTTGATGCCAGGAAGCCCGTCGTGCCCATCCTCTTTTACCGGGCGCTGCTCCTCGCCGGCGATACCGCCGCAGTCGATGCGCTGTGCGCGGCGCTTTCCGAACGCGGGCTGAGCCCCGCGCCGCTGATGGTCACGAGCCTCAAGGACGCTGACGCCGCGTCGTTTCTCGGCGCCGCGTTCGCGCGGCTTGATCCGGCGGTGATCGTCACCATGACCGCTTTCGCGGCCGGCGGGGAAAGCGGCGAACCAACGCCGCTCGATGTCGCCGGGGTCCCGGTGCTGCAAGTCGTATCGGCGACGACCCGGCGGGCCGCCTGGCGCGACAGCGCACGGGGGCTTGGCGCCGCCGATCTCGCGATGCACATCGTCTTGCCCGAGCTTGACGGCCGCGTGCTTGCAGGAATCGTCGCCTTCAAAGACCCGCTGCCGGCGCAGAACGAACTTTGCTTCACGGCCCTGGCCAGCCGGCCGGAACCGGATCGCGTGACAGTCGTTGCGGAGCGCATCGCCGCGCTCGTCCGCCTGCGCGGAAAACCGCGCGGCGAGCGGCAGATCGCGGTGCTCATGCCCGACTATCCGGGCGCTCCCGGGAGAAGCGGCTACGCGGTCGGGCTAGACGTTCCGGCAAGCGTCATCGCCGTGCTCGATGATCTGGCGACGGCCGGCTACGGCGTCACCGGTGCACCGCGAACGCCGGGCGAGTTGCTCGGGTTCGCTCGCCGGGGCAAGCCGCCGATGCCGCGCTGCCATTGACGCAATATGAGACACTGCTGGCGCGCTTGCCGGCCGCTTCAGTCGCGCGCTTGCGTGATGCCTGGGGCGAGCCGACGGCCGATCCGGATTTTTGCGACGGGGCGTTCCGTTTCCGCGCCCGAAAATTCGCCAACGTTTGGGCCGCGCTGCCACCCGATCGCGGCAGCCGCGAAGCGCGGCGCGCCGACTATCACGATGCTACTTTGCCGCCGCGCCATGCGCTGGTCGCGTTCGGGCTTTGGCTGAAGCACGCGGCGAAAGTCGACGCGCTCGTGCACATGGGCGCGCACGGCACATTGGAATGGCTGCCGGGTAAGGCGGTCGCGCTCACCGCCGAGTGCTTTCCGGAGCTTGTCGCCGGCACGCTGCCGGTGATTTATCCGTTCATTGTCAGCAATCCCGGCGAAGCGGCACAGGCCAAGCGCCGCATTGCCGGGGTCACCATCGGCCATCTGCCGCCTCCGCTCGTGGCAACGGGCCTTTCCGGCGCGGCGCGCGAGCTTGAACGCCTGGTCGATGAATACGCGCAAGCCGACGGCCTCGACCGGCGCCGGCGCGAACATCTGGCAAAGCTGATCATCGAGGAGGCGCAGCGGACCGGATTGGCGCGCGAGGCCGGCGCCGATGCCGCGAGCGCACCCGATGACGCGTTGCGCCGCATCGATGCCTGGTTGTGCGACCTGAAAGACCTCTCCATCAAAGACGGCCTGCACATTTACGGACGCGCGCCGGCCGGCACCGACGATGGGCAATGGCATGCAAGCGCCGAAGCCGAACGCGCGGCTCTGCTCGCGGCGCTCGATGGACGCCGCGTCGCGCCCGGACCCGCCGGTTCCCCCGCGCGCGGACGGCGCGACGTACTGCCGACCGGCCGCAATCTTTTCACCGCCGATCCGCGCACTCTGCCGACGCCGACCGCAATGGATTTCGGCCGGCTTGCCTGCGCAGAAATTATCCGCACGCATCTGCAGGCGCACGGCGAATGTTTGCGCAGCGCGGTCGTCGATCTTTGGGGAAGCGCGACCTTGCGCACCGGCGGCGAGGAGATCGCACAAGGCTTTGCGTTGATGGGCTGCCGCCCGATCTGGGATCCGGCGAGCGGGCGCGTCACCGGCGTTGAAGTGCTGCCGCCCGCGGCGATCGGCCGGCCGCGGGTCGATGTGACCTGGCGCATTTCCGGATTGTTTCGCGATCTGTTTCCGGCGCAGATCGCCCTCATCGATGCGGCGATCCAGGCGGTGGCGGCACGCGAGGAGACGAACGACGAGAACCCGCTTGCGGCGGCGCGCCGCGCCGCCGGTGCGGCGCGGCTTCATCGCATTTTCGGCAGCGCCCCCGGCGCTTATGGCTCCGGCGTCGAAGATTTGCTCGGCCGCAGCACAGCCGATAACGCCGGCATCGGAGCGGCTTACCTCGCCGCGGCCTCGCACAGCTATGGCGGTGCCGAAGGCGGCGGCACCGCAGCGCCCGGCGTTTTTGCGCGACAGATCGCAACCGCCGAAATGCTCATCCATCCGAGCGACGATCCCGGCCGCGATTTGCTCGAAGGCGCCGAAGACGTCGCCTTCGTCGGCGGCTTTGCCGCGGCCGCGAAAACGCTCGGCGCCGCCGCCGATCTGATCATGCTCGATGTGACCGACCCGCAACGGCCGCGCGCGCGAACGCTGTCCGCGACGCTCGCGCGCATCGTCCGCGCCCGCGCGGTCAATCCGCGCTTCATCGCCGGGCAGATGCGCCACGGCCCGCGCGGCGCCGCCGAGCTTGCGGAAACCGTCGACCGGCTTGTCGATTTTGCCGACACGACCGATGCCGTCACCGGCAACCTGTTCGACCTGTTGTTTGACGCTTACGTCGCCGATGCGAAAGTGCGTGCGTTCCTGTTGCGCGAGAACCCGCAAGCCGCCGCGTCCATCGCCGATCGGCTCGACGGCGCGCGGCAGCGCGGGCATTGGCATCCGCGGCGCAACGATATCGATTCCGGCCTTGCGGCACTGCGCCCGGAGCCCACAGCATGACCAGCGCCGCCGCAAAACTTTCGCTGCGCCGTGGCGCCTGCCCCGGCTTGTCGATCCCGATGCCCTCCGGCGACGGATTGCTCGCACGGCTGCGGCCGACCGGCACGATGTCGCTCGCGTCGTTCGCCGCGCTCTGTACGGCGGCACGACGTTTCGGCAATGGCGTTATCGAGATCACCGGCCGCGGCAGCATCCAGATTCGCGGATTGACCGCGGCGTCCGCACCGCGCTTTGCCGACGCCGTCGTCGCGCTCGCCATTGCCGCGGATGATGGAATTCCGGTGCACCCGAATGCGCTTGCCGGACTCGACGGCGAGGAAATTCTCGACGCAGGCGCCATCGCCGCCGACCTGCGCCAAACGCTGGCGCGCGCATCGCTGCAAGGACGGCTCGCAGCCAAGGTTTCCGTCGTCATCGACGACGGCGGCGCATTGTCCCTCGACGGCGTTGCCGCCGACGTACGCCTTTGCGCCGCTACGGCCCATGGCGGCGGGGTATTTCATGTTGGCGTCGCCGGCAATGCTGCGACCGCAACCCACCTCGGCGTCGTCGCGCCCGCCGATGGCACCGAAGCAGCGCGCCGCTTGCTCGAAGTCATTGCCCGGCACGGACGAACGGCGCGGGCGCGCGATGTCCTCACCAACACCGGCGTTGCGCCGTTTAAAGCCGCCCTGGCTGATCTCATTGTTCCGGATGATTGCGCCCCGTCGCACAACCATGCGGATGACCGATCCCATCGGCCGGCATGTTTTGCGGGACGGATCATCGGCCTGTGGCGTCGGACTTGCGTTCGGCCATGCCAGCGCCGAAACGTTCGAACGTTTGACGCAAGCCGCGGAAACGTCCGGTGCAACCGGCTTGCGGGTGGCCGCAGACCGGGCGCTGCTGGTCGTCGGCCTCACCCCCAAGACGTTGCCGATTGTCACCGCCGCAGCCGAAAGTCTGGGATTCGTTGTCCGCGGCGACGACCCGCGCCGCTACGTGATCGCCTGCGCGGGAGCGCCGATCTGCGCTGCCGCATACATCGCCGCCCGCAGCATCGCCCCGAGCGTCGCCGCCGCGGCGGCCGGCCAAAACCTCGACAGTCATTTCCGCATTCACATTTCCGGCTGCGCCAAGGGTTGCGCGCACGCCGGTGCAGCGAGCGTGACCATTGTCGGCCGCGACGACGGCTGCGCCGTCATCGCCAATGGTTCGGTGCACGACGCTCCGGTTGCGCTGGCACCGGCGAACGAGCTGCCCGCGCTGGTCGCCGCGTTGACGCGGAAGGCGAAACACGGAGCCGGCCATGTCTGAGCGCGCGGCCTATTTGCGCGACGGCGCCGCGATCTATGAGCGCTCGTTCGCCATCATCCGCGCCGAAGCCGATCTTGCGCGCTTTTCGGAGGAAGAAGCCGATATCGCGGTGCGCATGATCCACGCCTGTGGCGTCGTTGAATTGGCGCCGCAGATTGTCATCGCACGCGATCTCGTCGGCGCGGCGCGGCGCGCGCTCACCGCCGGCGCGCCGATCCTCTGTGATTCCGAAATGGTGGCGCGCGGCATTACCCGCGCGCGGCTGCCGGCGTGCAACGACGTCGTCTGCACGCTCAACGATGCGCGCGTGCCGGAGTTCGCCAAAAAGCTGGCGACGACGCGCTCGGCGGCGGCGCTCGATTTGTGGATCGAGCGGCTGGCGGGCGCCGTCGTCGCGGTCGGCAATGCGCCGACCGTTTTGTTTCGCTTGCTCGATTTGCTCGATGCCGGCGCGCCCAAGCCCGCGGCCATCGTCGGCATTCCCGTCGGATTTGTCGGCGCGGTGGAGGCGAAGGAAGCACTGGCGGCGAATCCGCGCGGCATTCCTTTTCTCACCGTGCGCGGGCGCATGGGCGGCAGCGCCATGACCGCAGCCGCCATCAATGCGTTGGCGAAGCCGGGATTATGAGCGGGGCAAAACTCCTTGGTGTCGGCGTCGGCCCGGGCGATCCGGAGCTCGTGACGCTCAAAGCGCTGCGTGCGCTCAAGCAGGCGGACGTCGTCGCCCACTTCGCCAAGGCCGGGTGCGCCAGCCGGGCGCGCGCGATCGTGTCGGCGCATCTGCACGGCGGCATGCCCGAAATCCCCCTGTTTTATCCGGTCACGACCGAGCTTCCGCGCGCCAGCGACGATTATCGCAACGCGCTCCGCGCCTTCTACGACGACGCCACCGCGAAGATCGCCGCGCATCTCGAACAGGACCGAATGGTCGCCGTAATTTGCGAAGGCGATCCGCTGTTCTACGGCTCGTACATGCATCTGCATGCGCGGCTCGCGCCGCGTTTTCCGGTCGAGATCGTGCCGGGCGTGACCGGCATTTCCGGCTGCTGGTCGGCGGCGGCAACGCCGATTGCCCAGGGTGACGACGTATTCACCGTGCTTCCCGCAACGCTGCCGGAAGGCGAGATCGCGCGGCGGCTTGCCGATGCGGATGCCGCAGTGGTGATGAAGATCGGGCGTCACTTGCCGAAGGTGCGCCGCGCGCTGGCAACGAGCGGACGCTTGCAGCGCGCCGTCTATGTCGAACGCGGCACCATGAGCGACGCGAAATTGATGCCGCTCTCCGCCAAATGCGACGACCACGCGCCGTATTTTGCCGTGGTGCTGGTGCCCGGGTGGGAGGAGCGGCCGTGAGCGGACATCTTGCGGTGATTGGCTTGGGACCGGGTGACGCGCGCTACCTCACGCCGGAAGCCGACGCGGCGCTCAACGGCGCACAGGTGCTCTACGGCTATGCCCGTTATCTCGAGCGCATTCCTCAGCGCGTGGATCAGACGCGTCACGCCTCCGATAATCGCGAAGAGCGGGCGCGCGCGGCGGCCGCGCTCCACGACGCTGCGCATGGTGCGCGTGTCGCCATCGTGTCCGGCGGCGATCCGGGCGTGTTCGCCATGGCCGCGGCGGTTTGCGAGGAGATCGAGCACGGTTCGGAGAATTTTCGCACCCTCGACGTCACGATCGTTCCGGGCATTACCGCGATGCTGGCCGTGGCCGCGCGCATCGGTGCGCCGCTCGGCCACGATTTCTGCGCGCTCTCGCTCTCCGACAACCTGAAACCTTGGAAGGTGATCGAGCGCCGGCTCGATGCCGCCGCCGGCGCAGGTTTCGTGATCGCACTGTACAATCCGATGTCACAGTCGCGGCCGTGGCAATTTGCTCGCGCCATGGAGCGTTTGGCGGGCCTGCTGCCGTCCGCGGCACCCGTGGTCATCGGCCGCGCGGTCGGACGAGCGACCGAGACGGTTACTGTGACGACGCTCGATCGCGCCGGCTCCGCTCAAGCCGACATGGCGACGCTCGTCATCGTCGGCTCGCGGGAGACTCGCGTCGTCGAGCGCCCCGGGCGCGCGCCGCTCGTCTACACACCGCGCGCCGCCGTCGAGGTCAGCGCATGATCGAGCCATTCCATCACGGCGTCGATCGATTCCACCGCAGGCGTGGCGGCTGCGGCCGGCCGGCGTACCAAAATCACCTCAATGCCGAGGGCACGCGCGGCGGCGATCTTGCCGTAGGCGGCCGTGCCGCCGCTGTTTTTGGCGATGACGACGTCGATGCCGTGCGCCTGCATCAGCGCGCGGTCGTCGGCTTCGCTGAACGGGCCGCGCGCGGTGATGTAGGTGGCTTGCGGCAGCGGCAGCGGCGGATCGATGGGATCGACGCTGCGGAACAGATAGACGTGCTGCGGCGCGCCGGCGAAGGGCGCAAGATCATTGCGGCCGAGCGCGACGAACACGCTGCGCGGCTCTGCCCCGATGGCGCCGGCCGCAGCAGCGTTGTCGTTGACTTCGGTCCAGCGGTCGCCGGCAATCTTGATCCATGGCGGGCGGCGAAGTGCGATGCAGGCCACGCCGGTTTTGAGCGCGGCCACGGCAGCATTCGCCGAGATGGCGCTCGCATAGGGATGGGTGGCGTCAATCAACGTGTCGATCTTGTTTGCCACAAGATAATCGGCGAGCCCGGCGGCCCCGCCAAAGCCGCCGGCCCGCACCGGCACCGCGTGCGCGACCGGCCGCGCGGTGCGGCCCGCGAGCGACAGCGTCACCTCGAGCTCGCCGCGCGCGGCGAGGCGTTCGCCCAATATGCGCGCTTCCGTGGTGCCGCCGAGAATGAGGATGCCTGGCATGCAAAATCCTGAGCCGCTTGAAGGCGACACTGCCGCATCGCCGCGCTGGCTGTCCATCATCGGCATCGGCGAGGACGGCGTCGAAGGCCTAAAGCCCGCGGCGCGGGGGCTGATCGAAGCGGCCGAAATCGTGTTCGGCGGCCGCCGCCATCTGACGCTTGCGGCGCCGCTCATCCGCGGCGCGGCGCGGCCGTGGCCAAGCCCATTCGATGGCGCGGCCGAAGAGGTGTTGGCTCATCGCGGCCGTCAGGTTTGCGTGCTGGCCTCGGGCGATCCGTTCCACTACGGGGTCGGCGCGGTGCTCGCGCGACACGTCGATCCGCGCGAAACGATGGTGGTGCCGGCGCCGTCTGCGTTCAGCCTGGCCGCGGCGCGGCTCGGCTGGTCGCTGCCGCAGACCGTGCTCATGTCGCTGCACGGCCGCACCCTCGATTTTTTGCGCCCGCACTTGCAGCCCGCTGCGCGGATCTTGGCGCTGACCTCCGATGGCGACGGCCCGCGCCGGGTCGCTGACTTGCTGCGCGCGACCGGTTTCGGCGCTTCGCGGCTCACCGTGCTCGAAGCGCTCGGCGGACGCGAGGAGCGCCTTTGCACCACCACGGCGAGGGACTTCGCCCTTGATAGCGTCAATCCACTCAACACGCTCGCCATCGAGGTCGAAGCCGCGCCGGACGCGCGCATCATTGCGCGCATGGCGGGCCTGCCCGACCACCTGTTTGAGCACGACGGCCAGATCACCAAGCGCGAAATTCGCGCGATGACTTTGTCGTCGCTGTCGCCCCGCCGCGGCGAGCTCCTTTGGGACATCGGCGCCGGATCGGGTTCTGTCGCCATCGAATGGCTGCTCATCGATCCGACCATGCGCGCCATTGCCGTCGAGCAGCGCGCCGACCGCGCCGCGCGCATCCGCCGCAACGCCGCTTCGTTCGGCGTACCGGGGCTGGACATCGTCGAAGGCGCAGCACCCGCGTCGCTTGCCGGCTTGCCGTCGCCCGATGCGGCGTTTGTCGGCGGCGGCGCCGGCGATTCCGGAGCGCTTAATGCCGCGGCGCGCGCGCTTCGGCCCGGCGGCCGGCTCGTGGTCAATGCGGTGACGCTGGAAACCGAAGCGTTGTTGATTGCGCGCCACGCCGCGTTGGGCGGCGAATTGATCCGCATCGCGATCTCGCGCGCCGCGCCGCTCGGCGCGAAGCTCGGCTGGGGGCCGGCCATGCCGGTGACGCAATGGCTGTGGATCAAGCCATGACCGTGCATTTCATTGGTGCGGGACCGGGCGCAGCCGATCTCATCACGCTCCGCGGCCGCGATCTCATCGCCCGCTGTCCGGTGTGTCTTTATGCCGGCTCGATCGTGCCGCGCGAATTGCTCAATTTTTGCCCGCCGGGCGCCCGTATCGTCGATACGGCGCCGCTGTCGCTCGACGAGATCGACGCGGAGTTCGCGGCCGCGCACGCCGCACGGCCGCGACGTGGCGCGGCTTCATTCCGGCGATCTCTCCATCTATTCGGCGGTGGCCGAGCAATTGCGCCGGCTCGACCGCCGCGGCATTCCCTACACGCTCACGCCCGGCGTTCCGGCCTTCGCCGCCGCCGCCACCGCCTTGCAGTGCGAATTGACCGTGCCGGAAATTGCGCAGACCGTGGTGCTCACGCGCGTGTCCGGACGCGCCTCGCGCATGCCGGAGAAGGAAAAGCTGACGGCGTTCGCGGCGACCGGCGCCACGCTCGTTATTCATCTCGCCATTCACGCAATCGACAACATCGTCCGCGAGCTCACGCCCCTCTATGCCGCCGATTGTCCCGTCGCAATTGTCGTTCAGGCGAGCTCGCCGGCACAGCGCATCGTGCGCGGCACGCTCGCCGATATTGCCGCCAAGGTGAAAGCGGAAGGAATCGAGCGCACGGCGCTTATTCTCGTCGGCCGTGCGCTCGCCGCGGAAGATTTTCGCGAAAGCGCGCTTTACGACGCCGATTATCGCCGCCGCTTTCGCGGAGGCGGCTGAGCGATGGGCGCGCGCGGGCTTGTCATTGCGGCGGCCCATTCCGGCGCCGGCAAGACGACAATCACGCTCGCCATATTGGCTGCGCTAAAAAAACGTGGCCTTGTCGTGTGTGCCGCCAAGGCCGGTCCGGATTACATCGATCCCGCCTTTCATTTTGCGGTCACCGGACGGTCCAGCGTCAATCTCGATTCCTGGGCGATGTCGGCCAAACTGCTCGACGGACTTGGCCGCACGCAGCGCCCGCTGACGCGGACGTCTTCGTCATTGAAGGCGTCATGGGGCTATTCGACGGCGCCGGCGCGGCCGCCGCCCCGCGCGGCCGCAGCGGCACGACCGCCGATCTTGCCGCACATTTCAATCTGCCGGTGCTGCTGGTGCTCGATGTTTCACGTCAGGCGCAATCGGCGGCGGCTGTGGTCCGTGGATTTGCAACGCACGATCCCGCGGTCAAAGTAGCCGGCGTCATGCTCAATCGTGTCGGCAGCGCGCGCCATCGCGCCATGGTCGCCGATGCCATCGCCGCCGTCGGCATTCCGGTGCTCGGCGCGCTGCCCCGCGACGTGGCGTTGGAGCTGCCGGAACGCCACCTTGGCCTCGTCCAGGCCGGGGAACATCCTGATATGGCGGAGCGAATCGACGCGCTCGCGGCGGCCGCCGAGCGCCATTTCGATCTTGATGCCATCGTCGCGACCGCGGCCCCCTTGCACATCGCCGCGCCGCCGCGACATGCCGCGGCTTTGCCGCCGCCGGGCCAACGCATTGCGCTCGCCAATGACCGCGCCTTCAGCTTCATCTATCCGCACCTGCTCGACGCCTGGCGCGCCGCCGGCGCGGAGATTTTTTCGTTCTCGCCGCTGGCCGATGAGCCGCCGCCGGAGCGCGCCGATTGCTGCTGGTTGCCCGGCGGCTATCCGGAGCTGCACGCCGGTGTGCTGGCCGCAGCAAAACGCTTTTCCGGCGGCTTGCGGCGCTTTGCGCAAACGCGACCGGTGCACGGCGAGTGCGGCGGCTACATGGTTTTGGGCGAAAGCTTGCAGGATGCGGCCGGCCGCACCCACGCCATGACCGGGCTCCTTGGCCATGCGACGAGCTTCGCCAAACGCAAGCTGCATCTCGGCTATCGCACCGCGCGGCTTCTCGCCGACTCCAGTCTCGGCCGCGCTGGCGCGCTCATTCGCGGCCACGAATTCCACTACGCCGCGCTCGTTTCGCCCGGCGGCGATGAGCCATTCGCAGAAATCGCCGGGAACGAAAGCGCTGCCGTATCGGCCGGCGGCCGGCGCGGACGGGTGACCGGCGCCTTCTTTCACGCCATTGCCGCCGCAGACGCCTGATCTATGTCCCGCGCAAAATTTCCTCCTCCACGTCGCGCAAACGATCCTTGCCGAAGAAGATTTCGTTGCCGACGAAAAACGTCGGCGCCCCGAATGTGCCGCGGTCAACCGACGCTTGCGTGTTCTTCAGGAGCTTGTCCTTGACGTCCGGCTCTTGTGTGCGCGCGAGCAGCCGCTCGGGATCGAAGCCCAACTCTTTGAGTGCCGCGCTGACGACGGCCGGATCGCCCATGTCCTTCGGCTCCGCCCACATATGCTTGAACGCTTCGTCGACGTAGCGCGCAAAGACGCCCTCGAGCTCGGCAGCGATCGCGCCGCGCATGAGCAACAGCGTATTGACCGGAAAGAACGGATTGAATTCGAACTTGCCGATGCCGTGACGGCGGACAAAACGCTGCATTTCGAGACGTTCATATTCCAGACGGTTCTTGATGCCGGCCATCTTTTCCACCGGCGAGCGATTGTTGGTGAGCTTGAAGACGCCGCCGAGAAGGATCGGCACGTACGCGAATTTGACGCCGGTGCGTCCCTCGATCTCGGGAATGACCTGATGCGCCAGGTAGGCGTTGGGGCTGCCGAAATCGAAGTGAAATTCCACCTTGGCCATTTCACCAAACCTCCCGGTAGGGACGCATGTCGAGTTCGAACGTCCAGGCGTCACGCGGCTGGCGGTAAAGCTGCCAATAGGCTTCGCCGACCGAGGCCGGGTTCATCAGCTGGTCCGGTGCCAGCTTGTCCAGGGCGTCCGCGCCGGCCTGCTGCCGGATGCGCTCGCGCACGAATGCGGTATCGACGCCGGCGTCGATGATCAGATGCGCCACATGGATGTTTTTCGGGCCGAGCTCGCGCGCCATGCTCTGCGCCACCGCGCGCAGCCCGGATTTGGCGCTGGCAAACGCCGCATAGCCGATGCCGCCGCGAACGCTCGCGGTCGCGCCGGTGAAAAAGATGCATCCTTGACCGCGCGGCAGCATCAAACGCGCGGCCTCGCGGCCG
Organism: uncultured Alphaproteobacteria bacterium; assembly: GCA_963835195.1. Classification (GTDB taxonomy): domain Bacteria; phylum Pseudomonadota; class Alphaproteobacteria; order Rhizobiales; family Xanthobacteraceae; genus BOG-931. Next base: position 242,495 of record CAWIEY010000008.1, on the reverse strand, counting down.
GTGAGAAATCCGGCATAGCAGGCCAATTCCCACACCTTGCGGAAGACGCGTTCGGTCGTGTCGAGCAGCGGGAAATTGACATTGCCGCCGACGTTGAAAATGCAGACTTCGAGCGGTGCGTGCGCGTCGGCGGCGCGCAAAAAGGCGGTGATGTCATCCTCCTTGCGGGCATCGAGGCCGCGCGCGACGATGGCGCCGCCGGCCGCCTCGATATCGGCGACGAGCGGGGCGAGTTTGTCGGCGTTGCGCCGGCCGGCGAAGATGATAAAGCCCTCGGCCGCAAATCGTTTGGCGATGGCCGCGCCGATGAAATCGCCGGCGCCAATCACCGCTGCGGTGGCGTTGCGCTTTGCCATGCTGTGCCCTTCCCGCTGACGAACTTACCTGAACGGCCTCGCCTCACCGAACATTATGCGCGCCGTGGGCGGATGCGAAAAGGTCATAAGCGCCAACTTGCCAAGCGTTTAACTTGCCGCCACCATGGTCTTTGCATGCCACTTCGTTTTGCGCGCGCATACCGAAGCTGATCAAGATCGTGCCGAGTAAATCAACCCTCCTCGTCGCCGAAACCGCTGCACGGATCTTTGCGGATTTCGCCGACCCGCAAACGCTCAACCGCGCCGCGGACGAGTCGTGGAAGGAGCCGCTGTGGCATGCGCTCGATGCGGCCGGCTTGCCGCTGGCCTGGGTTCCCGAGGCATTAGGCGGATCGGACGCCAGCATCGCCGATGGATTTGCGATCGCCGGCGTGGCCGGACGCTTCGCCTTGCCGGTGCCGCTTGCGGAAACGCTGGCGGCCGGCTGGCTCCTGGCGCAAGGCGGGATCGAAGCGCCGGCGACGCCGATGACCGTCGCGCCGAGCCGTCCCCGCGACCGCATCGCCATCGACGCCGAAGGCAGGCTCAATGGGCGCGCCGGCGGCATTCCCTACGCGGGCGAAGTCGAACATTTCGCCGTGCTCGCCGGCGACGGCCAATCGCAACAGATCGCCCTCGTGCGCCGCGAGCAATGCCGCGTTGGCGCCGGCCGCAATCTTGCCGGCGATGCGCTCGACACAGTCGTGTTCGACCGGGTTGAGCCGGTGCGCATGGCGAGCGCGCCGCGAAGCTTCGCGCAACAATCGCTGATGCTGATCGGATCGACAATCCGCGCCATGCAGATCGCCGGAGCGCTGGAAACGATTTTGTCGCTCAGTGTCACCTACGCCAACGAGCGCGTGGCTTTCGAGCGGCCGATCGGCAAGTTTCAAGCCGTGCAGCAAAATCTCGCCCGGCTTGCCGGCGAGACCGCAGCAGCCATCGCCGTTGCCGGATCGGCGGCTGACGGCATCGCGCAAGTGGAAGAATTCGATGAGAGCGTATTTCTTGAAGCCGTTTCCGCGAAAATCCGCACCGCGGAAGCGGCGGCCGAAGGCGCCGCCATTGCCCATCAGGTCTTGGGCGCGATCGGCTTTACCGAGGAGCATGTGTTGCATCGTTTTACCCTGCGCATGCTGGCCTGGCGCGACGATTTCGGCAACGAAAGCTATTGGGCAAACGAACTCGGCACGCGCGCCGCGCGCCGCGGCGCCGACGAATTCTGGCCATGGGTCGCGGCGCGATGACGACGAGACTACAATTTGATCCCATTCGCCTGCCGCCCGAATGCGACAAGCTTCGCGCCGAAGTGCGCGCGTTTTTGGCCGAACAGATCGCAGCGGGCACTTTTGATCCGCACCAGGGCGGCTACGGCGAGTCGTACAATCGCGGCTTCAGCCGCAGCGTCGGCGCCAAGGGCTGGATCGGCATGACCTGGCCGAAGAAATACGGCGGCCACGAGCGTAGCCAGCTCGAGCGCTATGTGGTGACGGAAGAGTTTCGTGTCGCCAATGCGCCGGGCAACCTGCATTTCGTCGCCGATCGGCAAAGCGGACCGGTTCTGCTCAAATACGCGCCCGAGCACGTCAAACAGGACATCCTGCCGCGCATCTGCCGCGGCGAACTGTGCTTCGCCATCGGCATGAGCGAGCCGGGCTCGGGCTCCGACCTGTTCGCCGCCAAAGCCAAAGCGACCAAGGTCGACGGCGGCTGGCGCGTCAATGGCAGTAAGATTTGGACGACGAGCGCGCACGTGGCTGATTACATGATCGCGCTGTTCCGGACCTCGCCACCGGCAAAAGAAAATCGCCGTCATGGATTGACGCAATTCCTCGTCGACATGAAGAGCCCGGGCATCACGGTCCGCCCGATTTATCAGATGACGGGGAAACCCGGTTTCAACGAAGTGTTTTTTGCAGACGCTTTCATTCCCGACGATCATGTCCTGGGCGAGATCGACGGCGCCTGGAAGCAGGCGACCAGCGAGCTTGCCTACGAACGCAGCGGACCGGAACGTTTTCTCGAGACGTTTTACGTTTTGCTTGAGTTGATCCGCGCGGTCGGGCCGGATCCGGACGTGCGCAGCGCCGAAGGTCTTGGCCGGCTGGTCGCGCAACTGCACACGTTGCGGCGCATGTCGGTCTCGGTCGCCGGCATGCTGCAAGCGGGCAAAGAGCCGGTGGTCGAAGGCTCCATTGTCAAAGACCTGGGCACGCTGTGGGAGCAGAAACTGCCGGAGCGGGTGCGCGAACTCGCGGCTTTTCTCGATCCCGAAATAACCAACCGCGCCACGCTCGACGAGCAGATCGCGATGGCCACTACGATCGCGCCCAAGCTGACCATTCAAGGCGGCACGACGGAAATTTTGCGCGGCATCATCGCCCGCGGCCTCGGCTTGCGATGAAAGGGTGAGCTAGGCCGTGCCCGACATCGGATCCTTGCTTTGGCCGCGGTCCGTGGCCGTCGTCGGGGCCTCTTCGGATCAGCACATATTGCGCGGCCGGATTTTTGAAACCATCCGCGGTCAACCTTTTGCCGGCCGAGTTTATCCGGTGAGCCGCACCGCAAAGCTGGTGCAAGGCGAGAAAGCCTATCCGGCGGTCGATGCGCTGCCCGAATGCCCGGATTTGGCGGTGCTGATCGTGCCGGCCGCCTATGTTGTGGCCGAGCTTGAGCGCTGCGGCCGCACTGGCGTCAAAGCGGCGGCCATTCTCAGTTCCGGATTCGCCGAGGCCGGCGAGAGCGGCGCCGAGATGCAGCGCCAGATCGCCGCGATTGCGCAGCGCTACGACATGGCGGTGAGCGGCCCCAACTCCGAGGGGTTTACCAACATCGCCGCCGCCCTGTGCGCGAATTTCAGCCCGGCGTCCGACAAGAGTGCGGGTCCGCTGACGCCGCCGCGGGCGCTGGGCGGCGGCCAGGTTTCAGTGATCTCGCAAAGCGGCGGGCTTGGATTTGCATGCTTTGATCGGGCGCGGCCGCGGCATTTCTTGTTCCGTTACATCGTGACCACCGGTAACGAAGCCGCACTCGAAATGGCTGATTTCATCGATTACGCGCTAGACGAAGGCGAGACCGAGGTTTTTCTGCTGCTGATCGAGGCGATCAAGTCGCCGGAGAAATTCAAGCGCGTCGCCGAGAAAGCGCGCAAAGCCGGCAAGCCGCTGATCGTCGGCAAAATCGGCCAAAGCGAACCCGGCAGCCGCGCGGTCACCTCCCACACCGCCGTGTTGGCGGGCGCCGGAGCAGCCTACGGCGCCGTGTTCGAGCGTTACGGCCTGATCGAGGCCCGCGATTTTGACGAGATGCTCGATTTGGCGGCCGGCTTTCTTGCTTGCAAGGACCGGCCGCCAAAAGGACGCCGCGTCGGCATTTGCACCGCGTCCGGAGGCGCCGGCATCTGGATGGCGGACGCTTGTGCCGCGGCGGGCCTCGATGTCCCGGTGCTCGACGATGCGACCCGGGCAACGCTCAGCGTTCATGTGCCGGCCTACGGCACGTCGCAAAATCCGGTCGATTTCACCGCTCAAGGCGTGCAGAAACTCGGCTATGCGGAATTCGCCCGCATTGTCGCCGGCTCGCCCGCCATCGACAGCGTCATTGTCGTCATCACCGCGCGCCGCTCCGCTTTCCTGGAAGCCGATTTGCCGAAGTTCAAAGAGCTTGCGCGCGCGACGTCGAAGCCGGTGCTGATGTGGAGCTACACGCTGCCCTCAGACCGCACTATCGAAATTCTCAATGAGATCGGCTTCCCGCTGTTCATCGGTGCGCCCGGCTGCGCGCAGACGCTACGCAAAATGGCGGATTACCGCGCACGGCGCGAGCAGTCGGAGATGATGCACGACCCGGCGGTATCGAGCGAAATGCGCGAGAGGACCGCAGCCGCACTCGCGAAGTCGCCTGCCATCATCTGCGAATACCGGGCACGACAGATACTTGCGGCTTACGGTATCGGTTCTGACAATGCCGGACGGCTGGTGCAATCGTGCGATGAAGCCGTGACCGCCGCGCAAGCGATCGGCGGCGCTGTCGTTCTCAAAGTGCAGTCCGCCGATATTCCGCACAAAACTGAAGCCGGCGCCGTGCTCTTGAACCTTGAAGGACCGGACAACGTACGCGCGGGATATGCAAGCGTGCTCGCCGCCGCCAAGCGCTTCGCGCCGGCGGCGCATATCGAGGGCGTATTGGTGCAACCGATGGCGCCGCCGGGACGCGAAGTCATTCTCGGGATCAGCCACGACCCGACCTGGGGACCGCTGTTTCTGGTCGGCCTCGGCGGCGTGTTGGCGGAGGCGCTTGATGACGTGGCGCTCGCGCCGGTGCCGCTCGATCAAGGCCAAGCGCGCGCCCTCGTCGGCCGCTTAAAGGGCGCGAAAGTGTTCGGAAACTATCGCGGTATGGCGGCGGCCGATGTTGACGCACTTGCCGAACTGATGGTTCGGCTCTCGCAGTTCGCCTATGAGCATGCCGGGCAGCTTTCAGCCATCGATCTCAACCCGGTGATCGTGCACGCGGCGGGCGACGGGGTCTCGGTGGTCGACGCTCTGATCAGCAAACGTCGCGATGGCATGCCGCAACGTCACGCCGCAGCGGAAATGAACATGAAAGCGAAAATTCCATGACGGCATTCAAAGACCTCGGGGTGGAAAAGCGCGGCCACGTCGCGCTGATTGAGATCAGACGGCCGCCGCACAATTTCTTCGATGCAGCGCTGATCGGCGAGATCGCCGGCGCGTTCGAAAGCCTGGACGCCGACGCGGATTGCCGCGCGCTGGTGCTGGCGGCACAGGGCAAGGCCTTTTGCGCCGGAGCAAATTTCGGCGACGGCGACAGCGACGGCGGCGAACTCTTAAGCGGGCCGCGACCCGGCGCCGCGCATCTTTACCTTGAAGGCAACCGGCTGTTCCGCACCAAAAAGCCGATTGTCGCGGCGGTTCATGGCGCCGCGGTCGGCGGCGGCTTGGGTTTGGCCATGGTGGCCGATTTCCGCGTCACCTGCCGCGAGGCGCGCTTCTCGGCCAACTTCACGCGGCTCGGATTTCATCCCGGCTTCGGACTGACTGTGACCTTGCCTGCGGTCATTGGCCCGACCAAAGCGGCGCTGATGTTCTACACCAGCCGCCGCGTGCGCGGCGACGAAGCGCATGCCATGGGTCTTGCCGACCTCTTGGTGCCGCAGGATCAGGTGCGCGAGGCGTCTTTGGCGCTCGCCGCGGAGATCGCCGAGAATTCACCGCTCGGCCTGATCGCCACCCGCACCACGCTCCGCGGCGACCTGGCCGATCGCGTGCGTGCGGCCACCGAGCACGAACTGGCCGAACAGAGCCGGCTGCGCAAAACCGAGGATTTCAAAGAGGGGGTCAAGGCGATGGCGGAGCGGCGCGTGCCGGTTTTCAACAATCGGTAGCTGGATCGGCTGACATGGAATCGCAATCATCGCGCGCCGTTTCGGCGGAGGACGTCGGCAAGACGCTGACCGGCGACGGCCGCCGTGCCGGCGTCACCACGCTCGAATTGCGCTACCGCCTTGACGACAAGCCACGCCCGTTGGCTGCGGGGCTGTTCGCCCTGCAGCACGTCTTGGTGATGTTCACCGCCATGATCGCCGCGCCGCTCGTGATCGGGCAGCTGCTCAATCTGACGCCGGAGCTGCGGACCACCATGCTCGCCGGCGTCATGTTGGGCTGCGGCATCGGGACAATCATCTCTGCGCTTGGCGTCGGTTTCGTCGGCGCCCGGCTGCCCCTCGTTCTTGGCGCCTTCGCCGTCTACATCAGTCCGGTCGTCGCCATGGCCAAGGCTTCGAGCCTCGCCGGCGCCAGCACGGCCATGATCATTGGCGGCGTCGTGCTTTTCGCCGTTAGTCCGCTCATCGGCAAACTGCGCGCCCTGTTCCCGCCGGTGGTCGTCGGCACATTGCTCGTCATCACCGGCATCACGCTTGTCCGCATCGCCGTCAATATCGCCGCCGGAATCAATACGCCCTACGCCGGCAGCCCGCTGGCGATTGCGCTCGTCGTCGGCAGCATTGTGCTGATCCTGGCGATCAATCGGCTGACGCGAGGTTTTCTTCGCGCGTTGTCCGTATTCATCGCCCTGGTCGTTCTTTATCTGATTTCGATACCGCTGGGGCTCACGAATTTCGCCGTCGTAACCAACGCGGCCTGGATCCGGCTGCCGAGCATCGCGCCCTACGGCTGGTTCGCCTGGCCGGATGCCTCCGGCTTGATCGTCGTCGTCGTCTACCATCTAGTCGCGGCGATCTACACCATGAGCATCACACTCGCACTGTGCAAAATGCTCGGCGTCGAAGGCACCGAGCGCCGTGTGCGCGGCGCTGTGGCCGCCGACGGGCTCGGATCGGCGATTGCGGTTTTGTTCGGCGGTGTCCCGCTGATTTCCTACGATCAAAACGTCGGCGCCATTTCGCTGACCGGGGTCGGCAGCCGCTTCGTCGTCGCCGTCGCCGGCATCATTCTGATCGTCATGGCGCTCGTCCCCAAAGTCGGCGCGGTGATCGCGATCGTGCCGCCCTTTGTGCTCGGCGGCACGCTTATTTTCATGTTCGGAATGATCGCCGCCGTCGGCGTCGGCATTCTCGCCGACAGCATGAAAAGCCAGCGCGACCTCTTGTTGCTCGCCGCCGCGGTCAGCGTTGCCATGGCCGTCAACTTCGCCCCGGCCTCGGTGTTTGCAAGTGTCACCCCGTCGCTGCGCATCCTCGCCTCCGACGGAATCGTCGTCGGGACTGTCGTCGCGGTTCTCCTCAACCTGGCCCTGCCAAAAGACTAACTCGGCTCAGTCAGCAGAAGGAAGTCAGCGTCGACGTCAGGATTGAGCTTAAGGAGCAGGCCCGGCCGCGCGCGCACGGCCACCTCAGCCAATGGAGCTTCCATGTCAGTCAGAATTGAGAAAGACGGATCGGTCTGGACGGTCATTCATGATCGGCCCGAGGCCCGCAATGCCATGGATCCGGCGAGCGCCGATGCGCTGACCGAAGCCTTTCTTGAGTTCGACGCCGCAAAAGATGCCCACGTTGCGGTATTTTATGGCGCGGGCGGCGCCTTTTGCGCCGGTTGGGACCTCAAATATGTGAGTTCGCTCAACGTTGCCCATCCGCTCGGCGAGCTCGACATCCCGACCGGCCGCGCGGCCGGCAATGGCGGTGAAATTCCCCGCGGGCCGCTCGGACCCTCGCGGCTCGAACTTGACAAGCCGGTGATTGCCGCCGTCGAAGGCCCTGCTGTCGCCGGCGGCATGGAACTGGCGCTGTGGTGCGACTTCCGCGTTATGGCAAATGAATCGTATCTCGGCGTTTATTGCCGCCGCTGGGGCGTGCCGCTGATCGACGGCGGCACGGTGCGTCTGCCGCGGATCGTCGGACAAGGCCGGGCGCTGGAAATCATCCTGACCGGACGGAAAGTCCCGGCTGAGGAGTGTCTCAGCATCGGGCTTTGCGAATACCTGACGCCCAAAGGCGGCGCCCGACAGAAGGCGGAGGAACTCGCGCACGACATCGCACGCTTTCCGCAAGCTTGCGTCCGCGCCGACCGGCGCTCCGCAATCAAGAGCCACGGGCTCGGCGTGCGCCAGGCGTTAATTCAAGAATGGTACAACGGCCGCGAGGCGCTCATCACCGACGGCGTCGCCGGGGCGACCCGCTTCAAAGACGGCCTCGGCCGACACGGCGATTTCCAGAAGATTCGCTAGGGCTCGAGCCGCCTGCCACGGTGAACCGCTTGGCCAACGCGCGCGACGCGTGTGGGCCGGGCTTGCGCTACCGGAGGTTATTCCGGCAAGCGGCCTGCCGATGGATAACGCTCCGCTAAAAGCCCGGCAATTTCCTTAACGCTTTATCGGACTTCGATAAGTCGTGCCTTCACATTTACTCGGTGGAGACACCTTTAAGTCATACTGGCAAGTGCGATTTTTGGCTTTTTCGCGCTGCTGACGGTCACAAGATAATGAGTCTCGCGTTACGAGATCGCCGCTTCGGACATGATGCGCTGCCTGCGGAAATCTATCTTCCGCTCGTCGATTCACTTTTTCAAGATGCGCGGACTCTAAACACCGGCACCTTTTTCGTTACCATCTCCATCCTCATCACTTACTGGAAGACCGGCGAACCTCTTCTTCTGTGCTGCGCTTTCGCGGTCATGGCGGTCGGCGTGGCGCGCGCGATGGTGATGCGCGCCTACGCGCGCGCCCGCCCGACCGTGAAGACGTCGCAAGTCGCCCGCCGCTGGGAAATTCGTTACGCCGCGGGCGCATCGGCAACCGTCGCGCTCCTTGGTTTTTGGTGTTACGCGGCGTTCGCCTGGACGCATGACGCGTTCGCCCATCTGGTCAGCTTTTCAATGACCATCGCATATACGATGGGCATATTTGGTCGAAACTTTGGCAGCGCCCGTTTCGTCGTTGTGCAGATCCTATGCGCGTGGGCGCCGATGACAGCGGCGTTGCTGCTGTACGGAAACGCTTTTCACTGGCTGTTTGCCGGGCTGCTGATTCCGTTCTTTCTGACGCTGAAATTCATCGCCGAAAAACTGCGGCGCACGCTGCTTGACGCCGTGATCACGTCGCGCGACATGTCGCTGCTCGCCAAGCGCTTTGATACCGCGCTCAACAACATGCCGCATGGCCTGTGCATGTTTGATGCCAAGCGGCTCATCGTGGTCTCCAACCAAAAGCTCAATCAGCAGATGGGGCTGCCGCCCGATTTGGAGCTGAAGGGCCTGAGCGCACTCGCTTGCGTGGAGCGGGTGGTGAAAGCCAATTTGATTTCGAGTGCGAGCGCCGAGGAATTGGTCACGCGCCTCGATTCGCGTCTGTCCGGCAATGAGGACAGCCCCTTCACTGTCGGATTGCTCAATGGCAAGACCATCGAGTTCACCGTGCAGCCAATGGAAAACGGCGGCATGGTTGTGCTGACGGAGGACATCACCGAACGCAAAGTGGCCGAAGCCAAGATCAATCATCTGGCGCGGTTTGACGCGCTTACCGGCCTGCCCAACCGCACCGTTTTGCGCGACCGCATGGAACGCGCGCTCGCCGAATGGCGCCCTGACAACATGTGCGCCATTCACTTCGTCGATCTGGATCAGTTCAAACAAGTCAACGACACTTTGGGCCACACCAGAGGCGACATGCTGCTGGAAGCGGTCGCCGAGCGGCTGCGCTCTTCCATTCGCGACGCCGATGTCATCTCCCGATTTGGCGGCGACGAGTTCGTCGTGTTGCAGGCCCCGATCAAATCGCTCGACCAGGGCGAAGCGCTTGCCGCGCGCATTTTGAGCACGCTCAGCGGCACCTACGATCTCGACGGGCATAAGGTCGTGGTCACCGCCAGCATCGGACTTGCGGCGGCCAGCAGCCCGCTTGATCCGGATCAGTTCTTGCGCAACGCCGACTTGGCGCTCTATGAGGCAAAATCCGAAGGACGCGGTACGTGGCGCTGGTTCGAGACAAAAATGGAATCGAACGCCCAAGCGCGAAGAAATCTGGAATTTGATTTGCGCAAAGCCTTGGAGAGCGAAGCGTTCGAACTCTACTATCAGCCGCTTTTCAACCTGCGAAGCAAACGCATCGTCGCCTGCGAAGCGCTGCTGCGATGGCCGCATCGCGAGCGCGGCATGGTTTCTCCCGCGGAGTTCATTCCAGTCGCCGAGGAAATGGGACTGATTGTCGAAATCGGCAATCAGGTGCTTTACAAGGCCTGCCTCGAGTGCCGCCGCTGGCCCGGCGAGACCGCGGTCGCGGTCAATTTGTCGTCGATCCAATTCGACCGCTCCAACGTTCCGGCTCTGGTGCGTGAAACGCTGGCGGCGACAAATCTGGCCGCGGAACGCTTGCAGATCGAAATAACGGAATCGACTCTGCTACAGAACACCAAGCGGACACGCGCCGATCTGAAGCAACTGGCCGATCTGGGCGTCACCATCTCGCTCGATGACTTCGGGACGGCTTATTCCAGCCTCAGCTATTTGCATAGCTTCCCGCTGCAGAAGGTGAAAATCGATCAGTCCTTCCTGCAGGGTCTCGGCGACGACGATCGCCGTGTGACGCTGTTGCGCGGAATAACGCGGCTGAGCGCCCAACTCGGGCTGCATGTCGTGGTCGAAGGCGTCGAGACCCAAGAGCAACTTGAATTGCTCGCCGGCGAGGACAGCATCGACGAAGTACAGGGCTACCTCCTCGGCATTCCGGTGCCGGCAGCCGAGCTGCGCAAGCTTCTTTATGCCACCTACGTCGCTCCGGCGCTTTCCTGGCCGGCGCGGCGAGAGGATGCTGCATAATACCTCAAGCCGGCCACACGCCACACTTTGGACGGCGGCGCCGGAGCTTCAGTTTCAAGCCGCTGTTTGTTTCCTCGAATCTTTAAGCCTAAAATTTGCCGCCTCCTGTGCCCGACAAACCCGCAACTATCTGTTCGATTGAGGGATTAACCCTAACACTTTGCGAAAATTGCAATTTTCTTAACAAACTGTTAACCTCCCTGGGTGGTGACGGCGGCACTACGGGGTGAGAAACGAGTATGAGTCCAGTAGCGGCGTTTGCTCGTGAAGCGCGATCCCCTCTCTTGGATCATCCAAAAGCGACGAGTGGGTTTACCGACAGCGTCTTTCGGCTGTTGGATCGGATAGATGTCCGTCGCGCCAATTCAACTGAAGACCGCGAAGCGATTTCGCGACTGCGCTACAAGGCATATTTGCGCGAAGGCGCTATTTCCGCGAATCCCTCGGGCACATTTTCCGATCCATACGACGACATCGGCAACGTTTTTCTGTTCGGCCTTTATATCGACGGTGAACTGGCGAGTTCGATCCGATTCCACGTCGGCTCCAGAGAATATCCTGACTTTCCCTCCCTGCACGTGTTCCCTGAGGCCCTGCGGCCGCAAATCGATGCCGGCAAAATCATCATCGATACGACGCGCTTCGTAGCCGATGAGAATCTTTCGCGAATCTATCGCGCGCTGCCCTACGCGACGCTGCGCGTGGGTTGGGCCGCGGGCGCTTATTTCGCCATCGACTATCATCTCGCCGCGGTGCGGGCCGAGCATCAAGCGTTTTATCGACGGATGTTCGGCCATCAATTGATCTGCGAGCCGCGACCGTATCCGCACTTGGCAAAACCGATCTGCCTGATGTGGATTGATTATCCGGCCGTGGCCGACGACGTTCATCACCGCTATCCATTTTACCGCTCGACGTTGTTCGAGCGGCGCATGCTGTTCGAGCGGAACGCGCCGCGCGCCGAGCAACAGGCAGCTCTCGCCACTATCGCCTCGTATGTCGGGCGCGAACCCAAGCGGCTCGTGGGCTAATCGTCGCCCACCTCACGGCCAGTGAAGCCGGCGATCGCGCGCGTCGGCAAAAGCCGTGCATTGACCGCCGGGCGGAGCTTACACGCGGACCGCACGACTTGGTTATTGAACCCTCAATCCAATCGGTCGGGTTTGAGGAGTCCGCTTCGAGGACTGTTTCCGTCCAGCAGCTATAAACGTCGCCTGACAGCTTCTGATGAGTTGGCGGCGATGTCTGACGAGCTTGCAGCGATTTCGGCGTACGATTCTCCGCTCTGCCCCAAATGTCGGGCGGGGCTGAACTTCCGTCGCAGCCAAACCCCCGCGATCGACGCCTGCGGCTTTGAAAGCTATCAGCTCGATTGCCGGGAATGCGGCGCAACACTGGCCGGAATCATCGATCCTGCCGACGACGCGCTGCTGCTTGCCGAATGCGACCCGCAATTCGAGGTCGCGCTTCGTCAATTGGCCGTCTAGCATCGCTCGCGTACGCGCTTTATTGGACTTGGCGCTGCGGCGTCTTTCCGCAAGCCCATGAACTTTTTGCTCAGTCAGGCAATAGGGCGCTTTACGCTCGCGTGCGGTCGGATGCGCCAATTTGCTCCACACGCGTAAACGAGGGCGGCGCTTACGCGGCGCGCGCGAACCGGTCGCGATTGTGCGGTGCTGAAAAATTCAATTCCGGCCCGAGCGGCACAATGCGCGTGGGGTTTATGGCGGTCATGCTCATGTAATAGTGCCGCTTGATGTGATCCATGTTCACCGTCTCGGCCACGCCAGGCATCTGATAAAGCTCGCGCAGGTAATTCGCTATGTTCGGATAGTCGACGATGCGACGCAGATTGCATTTGAAGTGGCTGTAATAGACGGCGTCGAAACGAACGAGCGTCGTGAATAGCCGCCAATCGGCCTCGGTGACGCGCGCGCCGGCGAGATAGCGCTGGCGAGACAAAATATCCTCGACCCAGTCGAGCGCCGCAAACACGGCGCGCGCACCCTCTTCATAGGCGTCTTGAGCCGTCGCGAAGCCGGCGCGATAGACCCCGATATTCACGTCGCCAAAAACGCGCGCATTGATCCGGTCGATTTCGCTGCGCAGCTCCGCCGGGTAGTAATCGGCACGATCGTTAGTCAAAGCCGCAAAGGCGGAGTTGAACATGCGAATGATTTCGGGCGATTCGTTGTTGACAATGGTGCGCCGCTCCTTGTCCCAGAGCACCGGCACCGAGACCCGGCCGGTGTAGCGGGAATCGGCGAGCAAATAGATTTCGCCGAGCGTCCGTTTGCCGTTGACGGTATCGGCGACCGTGCCGGCACCGCCGCCGAATTCCCAGCCGGTCTCGCCCATGACCGGCTCGACGACCGACATCGAGATCACGCTCTCCAGATCTTTCAGCTTGCGGAAAATGATCGTGCGATGCGCGTAGGGGCAGGCGAGCGAGACGTACAGGTGATAGCGGCCGCGCTCGGCGGCAAAACCGCCGCGCCCGGAAGGCCCGGGGCTGCCGTCCGCCGTTACCCAATTGCGGAATACCGGCTCGGCCGGCACGAAGCGGCCGCCGGTACCCGCCGGGTTGTACCATTCCGTGTGCCATACGCCGTCGACGAATGCGCCGTGAGCCATTGCCATTCTCCGGTCAAAGGTCGCAAGTTTCTCTCGTTATCGTTGGCCGCAACGCCTGCGGCCGCTCATCCGGCCTAAGCGTAGCCCATCCGGCGCGGGGGCTGTAGGATGGATTTGTGTCTGTTCATAAGGTGACAACCAGTGAAAGCGGTATTCATTGAAAAATTCGGCGGCGCGGACGTCTTGCACTACGGCGAGCAACCCGACCCGGTCGCCGGCGCGGGCGAAGCGTGGTCGATGTGGCCGCGGCAAGCATCAACGCCGCCGATTGGAAGATGCGCGCCGGCGAATATGCGCAAGCGACGTTTCCCCTGATCCTCGGCCGCGATTTTTCCGGCGTGATCGCGGCGCTCGGCTCCGGCGTCGACGATCTGAAAGTCGGCGATGCGGTATTCGGCGTGCTCGATGCCGGCCGCGAGGGCGCCTATGCGGAAAAGCTGGCGATCAAGGCCGCCATCATCGCCAAGAAGCCCGCTTCGCTCTCCGATGTCGATGCGGCGGCGCTCGCGCTCACCGGGCTCACCGCCATACGCACCATCGAGGATACCCTGAAGCTGCAGCGCGGCGAAAAAATCCTCATTCAAGGCGGCGCCGGCGGGGTGGCGGGTTTTGCCATCCAGCTCGCCAAGCACATTGGCGCCCATGTCATCACCACCACCAGCACGGCAAACCTCGACTATGTGCGCGGCCTCGGCGCCGACGAAGTCATCGACTACACCAAGACCGATTTCACCCGCGCGGTGGCGAATTGTGATGCCGTGTTCGATACGGTTGGCGGCGATGTCGCGCAAAAATCGTTTGCCGTGCTAAAGCCGGGCGGCCGCGCCGCCTTTATCGCTTCCGGCGCACAGGCGCCGAAACCCAGCCGCAGCGATGTAACGGCGTTACGCCCGAACGTGGTACGCGCCCGCGCGCCGCTCGAGCGCGTCGCTCAACTGGTCACGGCCGGCGCCGTACGGCCGCCGGAAATCAAACTTTTCCGCTTGTCGCAGGCGGTCGAGGCGCACCGCTTGAGCGAGTCACGCCACTTCCGCGGCAAGCTCGTCTTTCAGGTGCGTTGAAGGGGATCGGGCCGCGACGGAAATCCCCGCGGCCCGCGTTGAGGCTCGCCGCCTTATTGCATCTTGCCGCCGGCTTTCTTGCAGGCCGAGCGGAATTTCTTCCGCGCCTTGCCGTGCAGCGCTTTGGCGTTCGCCTGATCGGTGCAGGCCTTAGCAATCGACGCTTTTTCCGACGCGCTCATGGCCGGCGCCTGGGTCGTCGCCGCCGGAGGCGATCCGGCCGCCGCCGGCTTGTCTTCGGCCGAGGCTGCTCCCGCGCCGAATGCCAGCACCAGCAACGCTGCGGCAATGACGGACGATCTGGTCATGGGGTCCTTCTCCTGTGTGATCGGATCAGATGGAATCGGTGAAGGGGCGTATCTTAGCTGACGCGGCGGTACTAGGCGATAGGTTTAGGCGCGCTGTCCCGCCGGCGGCTTCACCGCCAAGGCTTGCGAGATGTGCGCCAGCAAGCGGCGGCAAAAATCATCGTGCGTGGTGCGGAAAGGGACTTCGAAGCGCGCCGTGGCGCTCTCGGTCAGCATGAGATTATACGGCGCTCCTTCCGTGTCGCCGGAAACACGGAAATCGGTCCGATAGCAGACGATCGGCTTTCCCTTGGCGTAAGCGTAACCGCACTCCCAAGCGGTGCCGCTGTCCGGATCGGGACCGTCCATGCAGGCGACGACCATATCGGCCCAATCGATTGCCGCCACGTCCATGTCGAAGATCGCTCGCGCGGTTTTGCTGCGCGGCTCGTGCGCTTGCGGCAGCCAAACCTCGAACCCTTGGATTTCGAGAAAGCGCGCCAGCTCGGCATTGAAGCCCACTTCCGCCAGCGAAAAGAGCGGCCCGGCGAGATAGACTTTCGTCATGGCATTCTCCCGAAGCGGCATCCTGCCCCGCGTCAGCGCAGCGTGAAAGCGTTTTGTTCGCCGTTTTATTCGCGACGACGGACCCGCACGCGGCGCTGATCGTTGCTCTGTTACTGCAACACGTCGCCACGCGTATTTGCTGTTTGAGGGCCGGAGCCGATGGACGATCCCTTTGATCTGGCGCGGTTCGTCGAAGCCCAAGACAACGTCTATGCCCAGGTGCTCAATGAGCTCCGAGCCGGCCGCAAGCGCAGCCACTGGATGTGGTTCATCTTTCCGCAGATCGACGGCCTTGGTGCGAGCCCGATGGCAAAAAAATTTGCCATCTCCGGCCGCGAAGAAGCCGAAGCTTACCTTCAGCACCCGCTGTTGGGTCCGCGTTTGCGCGAATGCACGAAACTCGTGATCGCAGCGCCACAGCGCTCGATCGAATCCATTCTCGGTCGCCCTGATGACCTGAAGTTTCGCTCGTCGATGACTTTGTTCGCCACAGTGGCCAGCGACAATGCCGACTTCGTCGCTGCGCTGGATAAATTCTATGAAGGCTCGTTCGACCCACTCACATTGGAGCGGCTCTGACCGCCTCAAAACGGCCCGTCCTTCGCAATCGCCGCGCGATTTCGCTGCAGTGCGGCAGGCCAAGCACACCGTTTTGTGATCGCGCCGGGCGTTTTATACCTGCATTCCGCCTTAGCAACGCCGCCGCGGCAATGCCAGATTTAAGAACCTTGGGCGCACTGCGGCCAAGGCCGCAGGCGGCGCCCGTCCGGACAAATTGACGAGGTGCGCCATGACCTACTCGCACATTCTTTCCGGCGCCGGCACGACCACCGCAACGCCCGTGGTCCGCCGCATCGCGCCGGCTGACTTGTGGGATGCATTAAAGCGCGGCGCCGACGATTTCGCCGCCATGCCGAGTCATGCCGTCTTTCTATGCGTGATCTATCCGATCATCGGCATCATCCTGGTGGCGATGACATTCGGCTATGCGGCTTTGCCGCTCGCCTTTCCGATTGCCGCCGGTTTTGCGCTGATCGGACCCATTGCCGCGATCGGTCTCTATGAATTGAGCCGCCGGCGCGAAGCCGGGCTCGACAGTTCGGCCACCCACGCCTTCGACGTGCTGCATTCGCCCTCACTCGGCGCCATTGCGGCGCTGAGCCTGCTGCTCATGGCGATCTTTCTCCTCTGGCTGTCGGTGGCGGAGGCGATCTATATCGCCAATTTCGGTTATCACCCGCCGGCATCGGCTTCGCAATTCGCCGTCGATGTGTTCACGACGCGCGCCGGCTGGATTCTCATCGTCGTCGGCTGCGCCATAGGTTTCCTGTTCGCCGTCGTCTCGCTCACGCTCGGCGCCATTTCGTTCCCGCTGCTGCTCGACCGCGATGTCGGCGCGGCCGTCGCGCTGTTCACATCCATCCGCGTGGTCGCCGCCAATCCATTCACCATGGCGCTATGGGGTTTTATCGTCGCCGCACTGCTGATCATCGGCTCGATCCCGTTCTTTCTCGGGCTGACCGTGGTGCTGCCGCTGCTCGGCCATGCGACCTGGCACCTTTACCGCAAGGCGGTTGAGCCGGATCCCAATCCGCATCCGGACTATCAGCCGCGGCCGCGGCCGCGCCGTTACGCGGCGGATTTTCCTGCGGCGCTGTTCCCGACCAGCAAGTAAACTCGCCGCAGCATTGATGCGGTGAAATACAGCCGCGACCGACCGAGCCGGAATGAACAGCGAATCCGTCCGCGAACTGTTCGCCGGCTTCGGCCCGGTGGCGGTGCGGCGCATGTTCGGCGGCGCCGGCATCTGGTCCGACGGCCTGATGTTCGCGATCGAGTTCGACGGCATCCTCTATCTGCGCGTCGACGAGGCGAGCCTTGCCGATTTCGAGCGCGAAGGATCAAAACCGTTCGTCTATCCGCGCGCCAAGACCCCGGGAAAAATAGGCCGGCCGTCGCGGGCCTTTTGGCGCCTGCCGGAGCGGCTTTACGACGATCCCGATGAGCTTGCGGTGTGGGCGAACCGCGCGCTCGCCATTGCCGAGCGCAAAAAACTCAAGCCGCGCAGCCGAACCAAGCAGCCGGCGGCAAAGCGTAAAAAACGCCGCTAGAGCGGCGGATCGGGCTCGCTTTCCCGCCGGAACGCCAGGCTCTCCTCCTCCAGATCGAGCTCGCGTTCGATGCGCCGGCGCGCTTCATCGGTGATCCGTCCCTCCTGCAGCAGCCGGTAGATGTATTTGCGCTCGGCGCCGATCAATTCCGCCCGCAATTCGGCCGCCTCGGCCAAGGCCTGCAATCCGCTCGCAGTGTTTTTTGGCAATTGGTCGGCGCGGTGGTTATGGCGCGCGCGCAGGATCGCCAGCACCTCCGGGTCCGTTTCGCCGTCGGCGGCAAGCCGGTCGAGGCGGCCCTGCGCCACTTTCAAGGCTTCGAGGCGCCCGGCGATTTCGGCGTCCTGTTCGCGCCGGCGCTCGTCCTCGGCGTCGTGCGGCAGCGCCAGCCAGCGCACGACCGCAGGGAGCGCGAGCCCCTGCCCGACCAGCGTCACGATGATCACCCCGAAGGTGACGTAGAGAATGACATCGCGCTGCGGAAAGGCCGTGCCGGCGGCGGTGAAGAATGGCACCGCGAGCGCGGCGGCAAGCGAGACCACGCCGCGCACGCCGACGAAGGCGAGCAGAATGCTCCATTGCCACGGCGGCGGCGGATCGCGGCGCGCCAACGCCGGACTGAGCCAGCGCGGCAAATAGACGGCGGGATAGACCCAGATGAAGCGCGCGAGCACGATGACCGCGACCGTCAGCGGCACCGCGACCGCCACTTCGCGCAAGAGCCCCTGATCGGCGCCCTCGATCAGCACCCGCGTTTCCATGCCGGTGACCAGGAACAGGATGCCTTCGAGCAGATAGATGAGAAGATCCCAAAAGAAGATGCCCTGCAGCCGCGTCGCGGCGGGGATAAGCAGCGGTCCATTCCAGCTGACGAACAAACCGGCGGCGACCGTCGCCAGCACACCCGATCCGCCAAGGTATTGCGGCACCAGGAAGGCCGCGTATGGCGTGAGCAGCGACAGCGTGATCTCGACGCGCGGATCATTCGCCCAACGGCGCAGCCGCAAGCTCGCCCAGCCGAGGCCGATGCCGTAGGCGATCTCGCCGACGACAATGAGCGCGAACTCGCCGGCGGCCTGCGGCAGCGAGAACAGACCGGTGCTGACGGCGGCGATGGCGAAGCGGTAAAGGATCAGCGCGGTCGCATCGTTGGCGAGGCCTTCACCTTCCAGCACCAGGATGAGCCGGCGCGGCAAGCCCAGGCGGCGCATGATGGCCAGCGGCGCCACCGCGTCGGTCGGCGCAATAATGGCGCCGAGCACGAAGCTCACCGCCCACGGCATGCCCAACAACGCATGCGCCGCCACCGCCACCGCGCCGGCGGTGAACAGAACGCAGCCGAAGGCAAACAGCGAGATCGGGCGCAAGTTGAAGCGGAACTCGCGCCAGCTCATGGCGACGCCCGCCGAGTAGATGAGCGGCGGCAGCATGCCGAGCAGCACCAGTTCCGGCGCCAGCGCAATGCGCGGCAGGCCGGGAATGACCGCGAGCGCAATGCCGGCGATGACGAGCAGAATGGACGGGGCGATGTTGAGCCGCTTGCGCGACGACTGCAACAATCACCAGCACCGCCAGCAGCAGCAACAGGACCTGGATGTTTGCCGTCATCGGCTAACGATGCCGGATATCGGCATGCGGTCAAGCGAGCAGCGGTAAAACCGACGTGGGCGCTTGCCGTTACCCACCCTACGATTTGGCCCGGCGCGCCCGCGCGGAAATGTTCAGCGCCACGGCGGCGCGAACGAGCGTCTTGAACGCCTTTTCATTGATCTTGTCGCCGTCATGGATATCGATGGCGCGCCGCACGTTGCCGTCGAGACTTGAGTTAAACAGCTTGGCCGGGTCCGCCAACGCCGCGCCCTTGGCGAAGGTCAGCTTGACGGCATTCTTGTACGTCTCGCCGGTGCAGATGATGCCTTGGTGCTCCCACACCGGAACGCCGCCCCACTTCCATTCCTCGACGACTTCGGGATCGGCGTCTTTGATGAGAGCGCGGACATGCGCGAGCGTCTCGCCACGCCAATCGCCGAGGTCTTTGATTCGTCCGTCAATCAGCCGAGCGGGAGAGGCCGTTTTTCCGTCCTTCGTGCCGCTCGTGTTCTTCCTGCTCGTGGTCGCTTTCTTCATGACGTTTGGCTCTCGCGGGTCGCTAAAATACGCTGATGAGCGCGTTCTAGCATGTCGGGCAAAAATGGCCGAACGTTAATCCGCCAAGGGAGTTCCGCGGAAACCGCGCGCTACGAATTTTTGCGCGTGAAGGCGTCGGTGATCAAATCGCCGCCGAAATCGACCGGCGGCGTTCCGCTGGTCGCGTACCAGTAGACCGCAGCGGAATAAATCCCCGACAGCGCGGCGGCGACCAGCACCACCAGCACAAACGCCGTCGCCGCAGCCGCGATCAGCGCGACGCCAAGTATTTCATAGCCGTGCCTGAACAAAAGCATGCCGCCGCCAAAACCGATCGCCGCGATGGCGCCGGAGATCGTCGACATCACCAGCGAAATGCCGGCATTGCCGATCAAATTCTCGCCCCAGGTCTTGCGCAACAACTCGCTCGAGCGCTCCACCGCCTCCCAGGCGCCGATGCCCTCGGCGGCGAGGATCGGAACGACTAGGAAGGTCGCCGCGGTCCAGGCGAGCCCGGCCGTGGCCCCGAGCAAACGCCCGATCACGCCAAGCCGCTCGGCCACGAATTGCAGCAGCACGCCGACCGTCGCCGAGATGATGGCGTAGCCGAAAATGGCGCCGATGCGGGAGAGCGCCAGCCTGAGCCCGTCCCAAACCGTCGGCCGGCCGCCGCCGAGCAAAACAATGGCGGCGCCGACCAGCGCCGTGTTGAAGAAGATGATGACGAAATACTGCACGACGTACATGCAGAACAGCCAAGCGTAGAATTCGACCGGCGCGTGATGCGATCCGGCCGCGCCCAACGCGGCGAAAGTGCCGTTGGAGAACGCCAGCGCGACAAAGCCGCCGCCGGTCAGCATCGTCGCGACGCCCGATATGGCGGGCAGGACTAAAAGCGTATTGTCGTTGCGCAGCACCTCCATGCTCGCCTTGATCAATTGCCAGCTGCGCGCAAAGCGGGATATGGAATCGGGCATAACAAAAGCCTTGGTCTGAAAAAGACCGCGCCGCGGAAAAGCGCGCCGCATTATTTGCGATGCACCTGCAGGATGCGTTAAGTCTTTAGCTCAACGAAACGTAAAACGCGTGCGCAGAAAAGGCGGTCATCATGATCCAGCGCTACAGCGACCACGCGGCCAACGAGCGGACTTTTCTCGCCTGGATCCGCACCGCGATCGCCGTCATGGCGTTCGGCTTTTTGGTCGAACGCTTCGACCTGTTTCTGCAGATCGCCGGCCAGACGCTGGCGCGCAAGGCGCTGACGCCGGCCGGCCAGCTCGTCGGCAACGTCGCCGGACTGATCTTGATCGCGCTCGGCGCCCTCACCATCGTGCTGTCGATCTGGCGCTTCCGCCGGATCGCCGTCGCCATCGACAGCGCCGAGACGCTGCCGGGACCGGGCGAGCGGATCGATCTCACGCTTGCCGGCCTGCTCACCATGCTCGGAGCGGCGCTGTTTGTTTATCTCGCCTATACGGTGATCAGAACGCTTTGAGCGCCGGCGCTGACCGGGAGTTGGCTGAACCAAAGGGTCTACTCAATCCTTGGTTGTAGTCAATTTTATACAATCTTCGTCTCCGGCGACGGCACGATCGGCATCGCCACCGCAAAAATGCCAGGCGCGCATCGTTTTGAAGTTCAAACAGTCCTGAACAAAAACGCTGCGCACCACTCCATCCGATCCACAATGTCAAACAGCGGACGAATGACTAAAGCCGCGCGGCTTGCGCCACCCTCTCCCCGCGTGCGGGGAGAGGTGAAAGCAAATCCGTCGCGCAACGCAATTCCGTTTCCTCATCCTGAGGCGCGAGCGTCAGCGAGCCTCGAAGGATGCAGGCCCGAGCGTTTGAGCAAACATCCTTCGAGGCTCGGCGCAAAAGCGCCGCGCGCCTCAGGATGACGTCGTTCGTCCTCGCGGCGCGTTTCCGCGTCCGAGTTTTTCACGCCGTAGCCCGGATTGAGCGGTAGCGAAATCCGGGGGAATGAACTGCAAAGCCTGTCCCGGATTTCGTTTCACTCAACCCGGGCTACGAAGTAAGAAATAAAAGGGAAGCGGAACACCGGCAAACGCAATGTCTCATGCCCGCACGCAAGCGGCGTGCGGTACGCGCCACGAACAGATGGCGGCTTGCGCCGTCCTCCGCTTGCGGGCGCGCTCGCCTGCCGGCGTTCCACTACGGTTCTTGCCGGCGGGACTTTCGTCCCGCGGGCTCAGCTCCGGGCCAGGCTTCCCGAAGGCGGCGCGGAACGCTGCGGGCTTTGCCGCACGCGCCGCCGCCGGTTGCAGCGATGCACCTCGCGCGCCGGTCCTAGTGCCGGCAGGCATGATGCCCGGGCCGCCCGGACGCGGACTGCAAATCCGCGCGCGGGCACCGCAATCTCGCCCCGTGTTCAGGTATGCCTCGAGAACACGACCCTTGGTGTGCGAGATTCGCGGCGGTTATCGCCATCGCCGCGCCAAAGTCAAAGGCGTTGCGATTTCCGCTGATGAATCAAAACAGTTCGATGCGTGGAATTTTCTCCAAATCCACGTCACCCCAATGATTCGCATCGAAAAGCGGTCGCGATCTTTAGCTTGTCATGCTCCGCCAACGGGTAAACGCGCGTTCACGCGCGGGACGCGCTATTGCCCGAAGTGGCCGGCCCGATGACAAGCTCCAGCGGAGCATCCAGTAACCGCCTTGGCCGACGGCGATTACTGGATCATCCGCGTGCGCGGATGATGACAAAGCCTTAACGCGCCGGCCTGAACGCCGTCCTACTTGATCGGCGGATGATGCTTCGCTAAGCCGCCCGATGAGTTTGTCGAACGAGAAACGATCACAGATGACGGTGGTTTTGGCGAGCCGTAAAGCCGATTTCGGATTTCGCGGCCCGCCTCCGCCACGCTTGCTAGCATAAGGAATGACGATGGCCCGCGACGCCAAAGAAGCTAAAACCAGCCCTGCCGCCGAGACCAAGGCTGCGCCAAAGAACGACACCGCCGCAAAGGCCGAAAGTCCTGCAGCTAAAGACGCACCGAAGTCCGCGAACAGCGAAACGGCCGCCGCGGCTCCTTCCAATTACAGCCGCGGCGAGAGCCAGAAACCGGTTACCGCGGCGTACCGGGAAAACTGGAACGCTATTTTTGCGAAGAGAAAAGCGAACAAGAAAAGGCGATAATTCGTGCAGCGGAGCCCGCGGCAAATAGCGGCAGCGAAATCCGGGGCAACACCCTTCCGGTCGTTCCGGTGCGCGGTTCTTCACCTCTCCCCGGTGGGGAGAGGTCGCAAGCGAAGCTCGCGGGTGAGGGGGATGGAGCGGCGCAAAAAAAAACTGCGCTGGCGGCAGGCAAATGCCGATGGGCGCGGTCAAGCTTGAAACAGACGTTGATCCGGGAGAGGTCGCGAGCGAAGCTCGCGGGTGAGGGGGATGGAGCGGTTCAGAAACAATGCGAGGAATCTACGCAAACGGCAGACCAGCGCCGAAGCGCGCCTATGGAGAGTTCTCAGGAACCGGCAACTCGTGCGGTGGAAGTTTCGTCGTCAGCATCGAATCGATCGTTACATCGTCGATTTTGTGACTCTCGACGGCAAACTCATTGTCGAAGTCGATGGCGAAACGCACTCGACTGCGAAGCAGCTGGCGCAAGATGAAGAGAGAACGCGCATCCTCACTTCACTCGGTTTCCACATCGTGCGTGTTACGAACGTCGACGTGTATGAAAATCTCGAAGGTGTGCAGGAAATGATTGCTTTGACGCTGAATGCTATTTGAGGCGTCTGTCCCCCCTCACCCGCGCGCTACGCGCGCGACCTCTCCCCACCGGGGAGAGGTGAAGAAAGCTATAAAAAGCTCTGCGGGTCGACGTCGACGTCGAGCTTGATGGCGCCGTGTTTCTTCGGCGCCCGCGCGAGCCAGTCGCGCAGGTAAGCCGAGAGATCGAAGCCGCGCGGCGCTTTCACCAGCAGGCGAAAACGATGGCGGCCGCGGACCAAAGAGAGCGGCGCGTCGGCGGGACCGAGCACGCGCACGCGCGTCGGCCGCCGGCGCCGCCGGCAGGCGGCGCCAACAAGTCCGCCTTCTGCGACTTGCGGGGCGGCGCGCGCGAGCGCGCGGGCAAACCCCGCGGTCTCGTGGCGGTCGGGCCCGGAGACGACGAGGCTCGCGAGCCGGCCGAACGGCGGATAGTGCGCCTTCTCGCGGGCCTCGATCTCGGCGGCGTAGAAGGCGTCGCGGTCCTGGGCGATGAGCGCGCGCAGCACCGGATGCTCGGGCTGGTGCGTCTGCAAATAACCGTGACCCATGCCGGCGTCGCGGCCGGCGCGCCCGACCACCTGATGCAGGAGCTGAAAGGTGCGCTCGGCGGCGCGCGGATCGCCGTTCGCGAGCCCAAGATCGGCGTCGACCACGCCGACGAGATTGAGCTTGGGAAAATGATGGCCCTTGGCGACGAGCTGGGTGCCGATGACGATGTCGAACTTGCCGTGCGCCACGTCGTCGAGCTCTTCGCGCAAGCGCTCGACCGTGGCGACGAGATCGGAGGAGAGCACGAGCACGCGCGCTTGCGGAAACAATGCGCGCACCTCCTCTTCCAGCCGCTCGACGCCGGGCCCGACGGCGGCGAAGGAATTCGCCGCCTTGCAGTTCGGGCACTCGACCGGATGCGGCATGGCGAAGCCGCAGTGATGGCACACGAGCTCGCGGCGAAAGCGGTGGTCGACCAGCCAGGCGTCGCAGTTCGGACAGGAGAAGCGGAAGCCGCAGGCGCGGCACAGCGTCAGCGGCGCGTAGCCGCGGCGGTTCAGAAAAAACAAAGCCTGCTCGCCGCGCTCGATGGCGGTTTGCGCCGCGCCGGCGAGCGTCGGCGCAATGAAGCGGCCGGGCGGCGGCCGCTCGGCGCGCAGATCGATCGCCTCAACTGAAGGCATCCGCTGGCCGCCGAAGCGCTCCGGCAGTCTCAGCCGCCGATAGCGGCCGCGCCGCGCATTGACTTCGGTTTCGAGCGACGGCGTCGCCGACGACAGCACCACCGGGATGCGGGCGATGTGGCCGCGCACCACGGCCATGTCGCGGGCGTGGTAGCGCACGCCATCCTCCTGCTTGTAGGCCTGGTCGTGCTCCTCATCGACGACAATCAATCCGAGATCGGCGTAGGGCAGAAACAGCGCGGACCGCGCGCCGACGACGACGGCGACTTGGCCGTCGGCGACAGCTTTCCAGGTGCGTGCACGCCGGCGCGGCGAGAGTTCCGAATGCCATTCCGCCGGGCGCACGCCGAAGCGCGCGGCGAAGCGGTCGAGGAAGGCCGCGGTGAGCGCGATCTCCGGCATGAGAATGAGGCTCTGCCGGCCGGCGCGGATCGCGTCGGCCACCGCCTCGAAATAGACTTCGGTCTTGCCCGAGCCGGTGACGCCGTCGATGAGCGTCACCGAATATGTGTTGTTCGCCATGGTGGCTTTCAGCTCAGCGGCGGCGGCGTGTTGATCGGCGCTGAAATCGGTGCGGACAAAATCCGGGTCGGGTTTTTCGGCGACCGGCTCGGGCGGCAGCACCAAGGTTTCCAGCGTGCCTTCGTCGATCAGGCCGTCGATCACGCCCAGGGAGACGCCGGCCTCACGCGCCGCCTCGCTCTTTGCCGCGCAAAACGCCGTCGCCGAGAAGTTTCGAGCACCCGCGCGCGCGCCGCCGTCATGCGCTCCGGCGCCGCGCCGGCAAGCCGGACGCCGGTGCGCTCGCGTTCGGCGCCGAGATGCTCGCCCATGCGCAGACACATGCGCAGCACCATGCCGCGCGAGGCGAGCGTGTAATTCGCCACCCAGTCGACGAAGCCGCGCAGCTCGTCCCGAAGCGGCGGCAGATCGAGTTTGTCCTCGACGTCCTTGAGCCGATTGTCGAGCCGCGGATTCGGCCTGGCGTTCTCCGCCCACACCACCGCGGTCGCCTCGCGCGCGCGCCGAGCGGCACCGAGACGATGTCGCCGGGCGAAAGCGCCAGCGCCTCCGGCACCCGGTAGGAATAGGCCCGGTCGAGGGCGACCGGGACGAGCACATCGACCACGCGTTTGGGCATGGTGGGATTATTCAGCCGATTCCGGGGGGTTTAGGAAGGGGAACAGGACTTCACATCATGCCTTTCATCGGTGCAGGAAAAGGTTGACGGCCGCAATTGTTTAAGACTGTCAGGCAGCGCGATTCCCTCGCCCCGCGTAGCGGGGAGAGCGCTGGCGAGCATCGGCGCGACGGCCATGATGCGAGCCGGGGACGGGGCCTACGCCGCAACGCGGTTCCACAGCGATACCCCCTCACCGCGGTTGCTCCGCTTCCGCCTCTCCGCGCCCGCGGGGACGAGCGTCATGATACCGCATGGCGACGATGAAGCACCAAAACCGACTCCAGATTTCGTCGCGCCCGCCGTCGCGGCGCGAGCTGGAAGGCGTGGCTCGATCACCTCGGCGACGAGCGCAATTATTCGGCAAAGACCGTCGAAGCCTACCGGCGCGACGTGCGGCAATTCCTGGGCTTCCTCGCCGAGCATCTTGGCGGCGCGCCGTCGCTGAAGGCGCTGGCTGCGCTGACGCCTGCGGACGTGCGCGCTTTTCTCGCCGCACGGCGCTCGGAAGGCGTCGGCAGCCGCTCGCTGATGCGCACGCTCGCCGGACTGCGCAGCTTCGCGCGCTATCTGGAACGCGAAGGCAAGGGCAAGACCGCGCGCGCTCACCGCGGTGCGCGGGCCGAAGATCGGCAAGACCCTGCCGCGGCCATTGCCGGCGCCTCCGCCAAGCGCCTCGCCGATCCCGGCCTCGCGCCCGCCGAAGCCGAGCCGTGGATCCAACGCGCGCGACGCCGCGGTGCTGGCGCTCCTTTACGGCAGCGGGCTGCGCATTTCCGAAGCGCTGGGCTTAACCGGCGCCGATTTCACACGCAATGACCGACACCGTGACGGTGACGGGCAAAGGCCGGCGGCAACGCATGGTCCCGGTGCTGCCGCAAGTCCGGCAATTGATCGAAGACTATGTCGAGCTCTGCCCGTACGATCAGCCGGCCGAAGGGGCCGCTGTTCGTCGGCGCCAAGGGCGGTCCCCTGTCGGCGCGCGTGGTGCAGCTGGCCATGGCGCGCATGCGCGGCGCGCTCGGCTTGCCGGAAACGGCGACGCCGCATGCGCTCGCGGCACTCGTTCGCCACGCACCTCCTCGCCCGCGGCGGCGATTTGCGCGCCATCCAGGAACTGTTGGGGCATGCGTCGTTGGCGACGACGCAAATCTATACCGAAGTGGACGCCGAGCGGCTGATCGAGGCTTACCGCAGCGCCCATCCGCGCGCGTAAGCGCGGCATTTGTGGTAGCCGTCATCCTGAGGCGGCCGCGAATCGGCCCTCGAAGGATGCGGCCGAGTTGCCCGCGGCCGTCGCCCTTCGAGGCTCGCTGCGCTCGCACCTCAGGGTGACGGGGCATCGGGGGCAAATTCATGTCGGACGCGCACGAGCAAATGGAACAGGCCGACAAGGCCAAGGAAGCGAGCCGCGAGGACAAGCGAATTGCGCTGGTCATCGCCATTCTCGCGCTGTTTCTGTCGTTCTCGGAAACGCTCGGCAAAGGCGCGCAGACCGAGGCGATCAGCGCCGATGTCGAGTTGGCCAATCTGTGGTCGTTCTTCCAGGCAAAAACGGTGCGCATGACCACGGTGCGCACCGCAGCCGAAGCGCTTGCGCTCACGGCAGACACCGCCGTCGACCCGGCGGCAAGGCGGCGATGGAAAAACAAATCGCCGCCTGGCAAAAAACCGCCGCGCGTTACGAGTTCGGAGCCGGACACCAGAGAAGGCCGCAGGGAACTTGCCGAGCGCGCCAAGGAGGAGCAGGCCAGGCGCGATCTTTCACTGGAAAAATACCATCATTACGAACTTGCCTCGGCGGCATTTCAGATCGGCATCGTGCTCTGCTCGGCCGCGGTGATCACCAGCATCATTGCGCTGGTATGGTTTGCCGGATTGCTCGGCGTCGCCGGGCTTGGCGTCCTCTCGCTCGGCCTGTTCGCGCCGCACCTTTTGCCCTTGCCCTAATGTCGCGAATCCAACATTCGCATCACCAAAGAGGCGGTTGGCTCGTTAGTTTAATCAAATCAGCTCCACTGGAATGCAGACATGATTTCGCGCGGCAAACAGGAACAGCAAGCGATGCGCAAGGCGCGGCTCGCCAAAGCGTTGCGGGAGAACCTCAAACGCCGCAAGGCGCAAGCGCGCGGCAGCGCGCCGAGCGAAGGAACCGGCGAAGCCGCCGGCGCCGGCGCCGAACACAAAAATACTCCCGACTTTCGCCGCAATCGAGGCAGCGAGTAGGACGAGTTCAGTCGGGAATTTGAAGCGGGAACTTCCCGCAGGGGTGACGATGGATCGGATACGCATTCTCGGCGGCCGGCGGCTTGACGGCACCATTCCAATTTCCGGCGCGAAAAACGCCACGCTGCCGCTGATGATCGCGAGCCTCCTCACCGAGGACATGCTCGTTCTCGACAATGTGCCGCGATTGGCCGACGTGGTGCTGCTGCAGCGCATCCTCAACAATCACGGCGTCGACACCATGATCAGCGGCAAACGCGCCGGCGAAACCGCCGATCACGGCCAAACGCTGCACATCTCGGCGGCGCACATCGTCGACACCACCGCGCCCTACGAACTCGTCTCGCGCATGCGCGCGAGCTTCTGGGTGATCGGACCGCTGCTCGCGCGCATGGGCGAAGCGCGGGTATCGCTGCCGGGCGGCTGCGCCATCGGCACCCGCCCGGTCGATCTGCACCTCATGGCGTTGGCGCGGCTTGGCGCCGTCATCGACATCGACGGCGGCTATGTGGTGGCGCAGGCGCCGGCCGGACTGCGCGGCGCCGACATCGTCTTTCCCAAAGTGACCGTCGGCGGCACGCATACGGCGGTGATGGCGGCCGCGCTCGCCAACGGCACCACCGTGATCGAGAATGCCGCGCGCGAGCCCGAAATCAGCGACGTCGCCGACTGCCTCAACAAGATGGGCGCGCGCATTGCCGGCGCCGGCAGCGAGCGCATTGTCATTGAGGGGGTCAACAAGCTGCATGGCGCCCGCCACGCCGTGTTGCCCGACCGCATCGAGACCGGAACCTATGCCATAGCGGTCGCCATGGCCGGCGGCGATGTTCTGTTGAAGAATGCGCGCCCGGAATTGCTGCAGGCGGCGCTCGACGTCCTTAGCCAAACCGGCGTCGCGGTCACGCCGACCAATCAGGGCATCCGCGTCGCCCGCAACGGCAGCGAAATCAACCCGGTCGATGTAGCCACCGCGCCCTTCCCCGCCTTCCCCACCGATTTGCAGGCGCAATTGATGGCGCTGATGACGCGGGCGCGCGGCACCTCGCAGATTGTCGAGACCATTTTCGAAAACCGCTTCATGCATGTGCAGGAGCTGGTGCGGCTCGGGGCGCGCATTGCGCTCGCCGGCGAGCGTGCGACCATCGAAGGCGTCGAGCGGCTCAAAGGCGCGCCGGTCATGGCCACCGATCTGCGCGCCTCGGTTTCGCTCGTCATTGCCGCGCTCGCGGCCGAAGGCGAAACCATCGTCAACCGCGTCTATCACCTCGACCGCGGCTTTGAGCGGCTCGAGGAAAAGCTCGGACGCTGCGGCGCCCAGATCGAACGGCTGTCGGGCTAACGGTCGCTCGCTCTCTTTACCTCTCCCCTTGCGGGAGAGGTCGCCGGTGCGGCTTTAGCCGCGCCGGCGGGTGAGGGGTGAAGGCGCGGCGTGAAATGTACCCCTCACCCGGCTCGGTCGCGCGGACGCGCAACCTCGCCACCCTCTCCCACAAGGGGAGAGGGGTTTTTCTCCGCGCTCCCGCAAGCAAGCATAAAGGTCCGGTCCGTAGAAATGCGGGCCGGCAAGGCTTATGTGTTGGCCAACGCCCAGTAAGTAAAAAGAACTCGGGAGCAATGCATGGCCTCTTCGCCCTCTTCGCTGGTCGACCGCGCCGGTCTCGATCGCGCGCAGCTTGCCAAGATCATTTCCCGCGGCCTTGACGGCGCCGACGACGGCGAACTGTTCCTGGAATACCGGCAGGCGGAGATGCTGGTGTTCGATAACGGCCGGCTGAAACAGGCGACCTACGACACCTCGCAAGGGTTTGGGCTGCGCGCCGTGAAGGACGAGGCGGTCGGCTATGCGCATGCCTCCGACGTCTCCGAGGAGGCGATCGCCCGCGCCGCGGAAACCGTCCGCGCGGTCAAGGGCGGCTATTCCGGCCGCTACGCCGCGCCGCCGCCGCGAACCAATGCCAAACTCTACGGTGAAGACAGCCCCCTCGGCAGCCCGGCTTTCGAAACCAAAGCCCGGCTTCTGGAAACTATCGACGCCTACGCGCGCGCCAAGGATCCGCGTGTGCGGCAAGTCTCCGTCAGCCTCGGTGCCACCTTTCAGGCGGTGGAGGTCGTTCGCGGCGACGGCGAAACCTATCGCGACGTGCGCCCGCTGGTGCGGGTCAACGTCTCGGTCGTGGTCGGCGACGGCGACCGCCAGGAGACCGGCAGCGCCGGCTATGGCGGCCGCGAAGGCTATGAAGGCTTCATTGTCACCGACCGCTGGCAGCACGCCGTCGAGAGCGCCGTGCGGCAAGCCTTGACCAACCTCGAAGCGGTGCCCGCGCCCGCCGGCGAAATGGACGTGGTGCTCGGCTCCGGCTGGCCCGGCGTCATGCTGCACGAAGCCGTCGGCCACGGGCTCGAAGGCGACTTCAACCGCAAAAAGACCTCAGCCTTCGCCGGCCTGATGGGCCAGCGCGTCGCCGCCAAGGGCGTGACCGTGGTCGACGACGGCACCATGGCGCTGCGCCGTGGCTCGCTTTCCATGGACGATGAAGGCACACCGACCAACCGCACCGTGCTCATCGAGGACGGCGTCCTCGTTGGCTACATGCAGGACCGGCAGAACGCGCGGCTGATGGGAATGAAAGCCACCGGCAACGGCCGGCGCGAGAGTTTCGCGCACGTGCCGATGCCGCGCATGACCAACACCTACATGCTCGCCGGCGGCCACGATCCGCAGGAAATCATCGCCTCGGTGAAGAACGGCATTTACGCCGTGCATTTCGGCGGCGGCCAGGTCGACATCACCTCGGGCAAATACGTGTTCGAGTGCACCGAGGCCTATCGCATTGAGAACGGCAAGCAAGGCGCGCCGATCAAAGGCGCCATGCTCATCGGCAACGGACCGACCGATCTGCACCGCATTTCCATGGTCGGCAACGACCTTGCCCTCGACGACGGCATCGGCACCTGCGGCAAGAACGGACAAGGCGTGCCGGTCGGCGTCGGCCAGCCGACGCTGCGCATCGACCGCATCACCGTCGGCGGCACCGGCTAGGCCGCGGATTATCTTACCGGACGCAATTGACCGTTCGGCCTTCAGGAGCCGCCGCTCCGCGGAAATGAGAAGAGCGGCATCGTGCGATGCCGCTCCTCCGCGTTCGTCCTAGGCGATTAGGCCTGTCGATTTAGGTCTTCATCGCCGCCTTGACCGCCTCCGCTGTGATCGGCAGCGAGCGCACCCGAGCGCCGACAGCGTTGAAGATGGCGTTGCCGACCGCCGGCGCGATCACGGTGACCGCCGGCTCGCCACAACCGACCGCCGGTTCGCCGTTGCCGATGATGCTGACGTCGATCTCCGGTATCTGGCTCATACGCATCGGCGTGTAGCCATCGAAGTTACGCTGCTCGATGCCGCCATCCTTCATCGTCGCTTTCTCGAGCAGAGCCAGCGAGGCGCCCCAGAAAATCGAGCCCTCGATTTGCGCCCGCACGCCGTCCGGGTTGACGATCGTGCCGACGTCCATGGCCACGGTGACTTTCTTCAGCGTCACCTCGCCGCTCTTGGGATCGACGTGCACGTGCGCAACACAAGCGGTCCAAGTCGGGCTTGAGCGCTCCTGCGAACTGACGCAGGCGACGCCCATGCCCTCGTTCGGACCGAGCTTCATCGCGCCGTAGCCTGAACGCCCGACCGCCGCGCGCAGCGCGTTGGCAAGGCGTTTGGCTCCGCCGACGTTTTGCGGCTTGTCGCCGCCGGCATTGGCGCCGGCGCCGTCGAGCAAGCGCAGCCGCATGTCAACCGGATCTTCACCGGCGGCATGGGCGATGTCGTCCATGGTGCTTTCGACCGCCCAGAAGGTCCACGCCGGTGCCACCGAGCGCAGCTGGCCGGACGGTGTCGCGCCCTGCGCCAGCTTGTTCTCGTAATTGCGCACCGTGTGGTTGGGGATCGTGTACCAGTAGTCGGCGCCGTTGACAGTGAAGCTGTCATGCAGGCCTTCGATGCTGTCCCCGTTCCGCTTGCGGTCCACGGCAGGCGTGAGGAAAGCAGGAATGCCCCATTTCGCGGTCGGCCACGCGCCGATCACGTCGTGCTCCATGGCAATCGGCTTGCCGTTGGCGTCGAGCCCAACTTTGACCTTCTGGTAAGTGAGCGGCCGGGTGAAATCCATCTGCATGTCGTCTTCACGCGCGTAGATGAGCTTCACCGGCTTGCCGACGGCTTTCGACGCGGCGATTGCCGGCACCACCATGTCGGATTCCAGCCGGCGTCCGAAGCCGCCGCCCAGGAAGTGCTGATGCATGGCGATGTTCTTGGGGTCAGTACCAGCCGTCACCGAGCCGATGATGGTGGTGCGGGTAAAGAACTGATTGCCGGTATGGACGTGCCAGACGCCGTCTTTCTCGAGCGCGAGGGCGTTCATAGGCTCGAGCGGCGCATGGATGTTGAGACTGGTGAGATACTCAGCGTCGATGACCTTGGCTGCCTTTTCCATCGCGGCGGCGGAATCGCCGTCTTTCACGAACAGAAAGCCCTCCTTGCCCTCCTTCTGCAAACGGCGCGACTCGTCGATGATCGACTGATCGGACACGTTGGCATACTTGCCCTTGTCCCAATCGATCTTCAGCGCCGCCGCCGCTTTCTTGGCGGCTTCGTAGCTGGTCGCAACCGCCACCACCCAGCCGGTGGTCGTCGCGGTCTTGTCTTCGACCGTCACCGCCTTGACGAAGCCGGGGACCTTCTTGGCTTCACTGTCGTCGATCGACTTCACCGTGGCGCCATAGCGCACCGGCGGAAGCGCGAGCTTGCCGTACAGCATGTCGGGCACAAATGCATCGATGCCGTATTTGCAGGTCCCGTTGGTCTTCGACGGAATGTCGAGCTGCGGCAAGGATTGGCCGATCTTCGTATACTGGTCCGCCGTCTTCAGCTTGATGGCCTTGAGCTCATCGGCCGACCACGCCTTGTTCGCCTTGCCGCTTTTGACGACGTCGGCGAACGTCACGCTCCGTTTCGACTTGGCATGCGTGATTTTCGAGTCGCGCGCCTGCAACTCGCCTTCCGGCACGCCGAGCATTTCGGCCGCGGCCTTCATCAATGTGATGCGGCCGGCGGCGCCGGCACGGCACATGGCGTCGAAGTTCATGCCGGTCGACCAGCTGCCGCCGGTAACGGCGGCGCCGAGGATCGGGTCATTGTATTTGGGATCGTTGGAGGCGAGCACGATATTCATGTCCTTCCACGACGCTTCCAACTCCTCGGCGACAAGCTGCGCCATGGTGGAGGCGATGTGCTGACCCATGTCGGCCTTACCGACGGTCACCCACACCTTGCCGTCCGGACTGATGGCGACCCATTGGGTGGTTTCCGAATTGCCCGCAGCGGCGAGCGATTCGCCCAGCCGCGGACCCGCATAACCGATGACCAGACCGGTGGCGGCGGTTCCGACGATGAAGGTGCGTCGGTCAATATGCGGGAGCCCGCCGAGCTTTTGATGGATTGTCATGGCTTACACTCCCCTGATCTCGGCAGCCGCGCGCAAAATGGCGCGCTGAATTCGCGCGTAGGTCATGCACCGGCAGAGATTGCCGTCCATGTGCTCGACGATTTCAGCCTTGGTTGGATCGGGGTTCTTTGCCAGGAGCGAAGCTGCCTGCATGATTTGCCCGGACTGGCAGTAACCGCATTGCGGTACCTGCTCGGCGATCCAGGCGCGTTGCAGCGGATGTTCGCCTTTGGGATCGAGGCCTTCGATTGTGGTGATTTTCTTGCCGGATGCATGCGATACGGCGGTCTGACAGGAGCGGACCGCTTCACCATTGAGGTGAACGGTGCAAGCACCACATAGGCCGGCGCCACAACCGAACTTCGTGCCGGTCATCTGCAGATGTTCGCGGATGACCCACAACAACGGCGTGTCATTCGGCACATCGACCGAATGATCATGCCCATTAATGTTCAAGGTGACCATGTTCCTCCAACTTAGCGTTTTCTCCCCGTCACGGATTGCCGCTCGCAATCGCGTAACGCTGCCGGTTTCGGCAGCCGCCGCAGCCGGCCGCCACAAGCGGTCGCCTCGGTCAGCTTTGGTTTTGTGCTCAGTTGAACGGCGCTGGTTTTTTTGCAGTGCAAAGCAAAGACGCGCGCCTGCGTCAGGATGTTCATGCTAGCGCAATGCGAATTCTTAGCAAGACCAATTCTAAAGTGGGCAGGAGACTGCAGGCGTTCGCAAGCGCGCAGTGGGCAAATCGCTTTCAAATGCCTCGCAAACATTGCCGTGTTCGCTTGGAGGCTGCCGTAAGGCTTGTTTGAGGCACGTGCCCCTTCGGAAAGGTCGGCACATCCCGATTTTGGCGAAAACAACGTCACGAGGTCTTGATGGCTTGCCGCTTTCTATGTTGCCCGCCCGCTCACAGCAAAGGCGAAGGATAATTCAAACCAGGCGCCACCGGCGACATCGCCCCAATCTGAAACGCGAGCTTGACGAAATTCAAAAGGAGTCGACAAGCCGTCGGCTATGCCAGCCGCAAGCTCGGCGGCTGCGACGATGCCAAGCTTTGGTATGAGCGGGCGCTCGCCGCGGATCCCAATCACGCGGTGACGTGGTCTTACTATGGCATGTGGAGCGCCGAGCAGGGCAACGTGCTCAAGGCAAAGGACGACCTCGAGAAGGTACGGCTGATTTGCGGCACCGACTGCCGCGCTTACAAGATGCGCAAAGACGCAATCGACGGCACCGTGGTGTATTAGGGCCCCCCAAATGCGACATCGTCGGCTGGCAACGGCATGTTCGTTTTGTGGCAGGAGCCGAAATTTGGGCTGTATAGGCGTGTGAGTCGCTCATGTACGCGGCCGTTACCGACGCAACTAATCGCTTCGCGGGATTTTGAGGGCGGGCGCGCATAAATGGACGCGTCTTGCATGAGCGCACTCGATGTTTGCAGTCAGTGAACTTGGGCAGCAGCGGATCGTACCGCCCTCTGGTATTCGGAAAGAAGCTGCGCGTCCTCGATGGAACCATGATGGTGCATCTGGCGCCAGCGGCCATCGATGAGCTGGAAAACTCGCGAGGTGCGGATATTGAGGTCTTTGACTACGTCCCCATCGCGATAGGTGCCGCGCTCCCGGCCGACGGCCCAGAACACGTCGCCCGCGCGATGGATAGTATAGTCCCAAAAAACTACGTGAACATCGGCCGGGCTCTTAAATACGCCCTCATACATCTTGTGCGGCTCATCAGCCCCGCGGCGAATGCCGCCGAGAGGGTTATCGATCTCGACCTCATCGGTATGCGCGAAATTCTCGTCCAGCATCCGCAGATCGCGCGTGTTGAAGGCGCGATAGAATTGCGCCAGGGCCTGTCGCGGTTGACTAAGGTCGCCCAGATCCTCGTTGCCGGTGATCGGTTCCTTTGTTGGAGTCAAGACCTGCGCGCTGGCAGCATCAAGGACCGGCGGGAATAGTGCGAGAACGGTGGTGAAAGATAACAATCTTGCTGTGCGAAAGCTTCTAAATAGCGGCGCTGACATGGGCGTCCTCCTCCTAGACGAGGGCAGTGTTGGCGGTCATCGGCGCAACGCAAGCGGCACGCTAACTCGCCACGAGGCACGCTAACACCAGCAAAAAGGCATCACACCAGTATCTTTGCTGTATTAGACTGCAAAAATGCAGGATTTGGACTGGAACGATCTTCGCTACGTGCTCTGCCTCTCTCGTACAGGCCGTCTCGCGCGCGCGGCGAGGAAGCTCGGCGTCAACGAGACCACTGTCGCCCGGCGACTAGCGCGCATCGAGCGGCTATTGCGCGTACGTCTCTTCGAGCGCGATGCCGGTGTTCTTCTTCCGACTGACAGCGGGCAAATCGTCATTCGTCGCGCCGAGCGCATTGAACTCGATGTTGATGCGGTCAGAGATGGCGTCGCAAACGCGGACAGCATCGCAGTCGGTAAGGTGCGGATTACGGCGGTACCGTTAGTACTAAACTATATTTTGATTCCTGCCCTGCCAAAGCTGCTGCGCTCGTATCCGCGATTACACCTCGAACTCAACGCCGATCCTCGCAATCTCAGCGTCACCAATCGGGAAGCTGATATCGCGCTGCGCATGGCACGGCCGGACAAAGAGTACCGCGCCATCGCACGCCGCGTTGGCGTAATCGACTATGCGATCTATGGTGTGTCTAAGCGCCGTACTCTCCCCTGGATCACGTATGATCCCACCTTGGCGCATTTGCCGCAGGCTCGTTGGATGGCCAAGGCGGTCGACTCTGATCCCGAAGCGATGGCGCCTTTGGTCGTCAATGACTCGGAGCTAGCCCTGAACGTGGTTCGCGCCGGCCTAGGACGCTCCCTACTGCCCTGTCGCATTGGCGATGCCGTTCACGAATTGTCTCGATTGAGCGGCGTCACGCCTGTCCTCTCGCGGGAGATGTGGTTGATCGTCCATCCAGATCTCAAGCGTTTGGCGCGAGTAAGGGCGGTGGTCGAATGGTGTGACCGGCTTTTCTCGAAACATCCGCACTGAGTCACGGACGGTAAGCAAGCAACCTGCACGAAACTTAGACTGATGCACGGCGTCGTCTATGGAAAGATCGAGGCATGGCAGCTTTGGATCATTTTCGACCGACTCAACGCGACTTTGCGATGTCCGGTTATTTCCCTCCGGAAACGGACATCGGAACAGACTGGCTTTTATGATACACGCGCTAGAAAAGGTCTGCCCCGTTTGCCGCTGTTACCGTTGCGCCGACCGATCGAGCCGACGCCAACGAGAAGCGCGATCCTGGCCCTTCGGGCTCTTGCTCATTTCGGTTGCGCAGTCTCAAGTTGCCTGACAATGCGTTATCGGCGCTGAGGCGAAGAGCCGCTGACGTTCCTCTACCGGCGCGCAGCGGCTTTCACCCTGCTCAGTGGACCAGCGGGCAGCCGCCATCCTTCAGCGGCCGAAATGCCTGGTCGGCTGGAATTGTCGCCAGGATCTTGAAGTAGTCGAACGGATATTTGGACTCCGCCGGCGTCTTCACCTCTTCCAGATACATGTCGCGCATGATGCGGCCGTCTTCGCGGATCCAGCCGTCCTTGGTCATGAAGTCATTGATTTTCATCTTGCGCATCTGGGCGGAGACCTTGTCGGGGTCGTCGGTGCCGGCCTCCTTGATGGCTTTGAGATAGTGGTTGACCGCGCTGTAGATGCCGGCCTGGATGTAGGTCGGCGGCAGGCCGTTGTGGTTCCTCGCCTGGAAACGCTTGGCGAACGCGCGCGAGGCATCGTCCTTGTCCCAATACCAGGCCGACGTGATGGTCAGGCCTTGCGCGGCTTTCAGACCGAGCGAGTGAATGTCACTGAGGAAAACCAGGAGGCCGGCAAGCTTCTGGCCGCCCGAGACGATGCCGAACTCGGCGGCTTGTTTGATCGAATTGATGGTATCGCCGCCGGCATTGGCAAGCCCGATCACTTTCGCCTTGGAGGCCTGCGCCTGCAACAGAAACGACGAGAAGTCCTGGGTGTTGAGCGGCGCCCGCACTGAGCCGAGCACCTTGCCGCCCGCCGCCTTGACCGCATCGCTGGTGTCGCGTTCCAAGGCATAACCGAACGCATAGTCGGCGGTGATGAAGTACCAGCTATCGCCGCCTTGCTTCACCAGGGCGCCGCCGGTGCCGTGCGCGAGCGCATACGTGTCGTAGGTCCAGTGGAAGCCATACGGCGAACAGGCCTTGCCGGTGAGGTCGGAAGAGCCCGGCCCCGACATCAGGAAGATTTGCTTCTTCTCGCGCGTCACCGCCTGGATCGCCAGCGCGACCGAAGAGGTCGGGACGTCGACAATGGCGTCAACGTGATCGACGTCGATCCATTGGCGCGCAATGGCGGCGCCGACATCGGGTTTGTTCTGATGATCGCCGGAGACGATCTCGATCGGGGCGCCAAGCACCTTGCCGCCGAAATCCTCGACCGCCATCTGCGCGGCGAGCACGCCGCCCTTGCCGGAGACGTCGGCATAGAGGCTGGACATGTCATTGAGCACGCCGAGCTTGACGACCCCGTCGGAAACCTGGGCTGAGGCGGCGCCGGTGCCAAGGAGCAAAGCGGCGATGACCAGGGCGCATAATCGTTGCATGGTTCCTCCCAAAAATCTGTTTGTTGGCGTCTTCAATGCAGCAAAGTTCGCAGTCAAGTCTAGCCCCCTAACGAAAACGACG
Source organism: uncultured Alphaproteobacteria bacterium (assembly GCA_963835195.1). GTDB lineage: Bacteria > Pseudomonadota > Alphaproteobacteria > Rhizobiales > Xanthobacteraceae > BOG-931. The sequence continues at coordinate 204,559 of CAWIEY010000008.1, read as the reverse complement.
CGGTTCGATAACAACGCGCGCACGCGCGGCCGCCGCGCAACACGGCGACGGCCGTTGAATTGTAGACGACATGGTGAACAGGCAAATATGCGGCGAATTGTTGCGTTTGTTCCACGCCGGTTGAGCCGTGGGTTCTACTTTGCGCCACGGTTAACAGCCTCCCCATCAGCCGTTCAACAGGCGGTCGTATTCTTTGCTGATGGCGCGATAGCAACCGCAGGACGCTTTTTCCAAGCCTTTTCGATCTTCGATGGTGATGATGCCCCGCACGTAATGGATGTATCCGGCCTTTTGCAGCATCGCCGCGGCGACTGAAATTGTCGGCCGGTGCACGCCTAACATCTGTCCGAGAAATTCCTGTGTCAGCGGAAATTTGTCGCTTTTAACGCGGTCGTGAGTCATCAAAAGCCAGCGCGCGCACCGCTCATCGACAGTGTGAACACGATTACACGCCGCGCTCTGCGCGACTTGGTTGAGCAGGGCGACGGTGTAGCGCATGATCACATTTTGCAGTTTGGGCGACGCTTTTATGATTGTTTTGAACGCGCTCGCCTTCATGTAGAAAGCCTCGCCAGGAACCTGGACGATGGCCCGTTGGTCGCTCGACTGGGTACCGAGCGCCAGAGTTGTTCCGATCATTCCCTCCGGTCCGACCGTCGCGACTTCTATCGTTTCACCGTCGTCCAGGTCTTTCACCAGCGACACGACCCCGCGCGTGATGAAATGAACTTCGTCAATCGGCTCGAGCGGCTCATGCAGCACTTTTTGTTGCACAAGCTGATACGGCTGCAAATGCTGTTGCAACTCCCGCAGTTCCCGGTGAGGCAGCAATGCCAGAAGGCGATTGCCGGCGAGTTCGGATTTGCCTGTCATTGGCGTCGACGTCGTTCAAGCCTATGTCATTTGGGTTACACAGCGGAAAGTGCTATGTACGCTGGCTGACATATGGAGCCAGCGTGGCCTTTGTCGCTCAAACGCAACCTGACAGCGAGAGTTCCTACGGCGTAGTCGCCATCGGGGCCTCGGCGGGAGGACTTGAGGCGCTCAGAGGCATTTTTGAGCATTTGCCGGCGGCTTTTAGTATTCCGATCGTCCTCGTGCATCATCTTCCGAACTGCGGCGTGAGCAACCTCACTCTTGTGCTCGGTCGGTGGACAAATCTGACGGTAAAATGGGCCGAGCATGGTGAAGCACTGTGTGGCGGAAAGGTATATGTCGCACCGATCAATCATCATGTGACCGTAACGGATGAACAGAAATTGGATTTGTGCTGTTTATCCGATCGCGTGAATAATTTTCGGCCGGCGGTGGACCCGCTGTTTTACAGCGTGGCGCGGGTTTTCCGAGAGCGCGCCATTTCCATCGTGCTCAGCGGTATGCTCGCTGATGGATCGAGAGGAACGGCCGAGGTGCGCAAATGGGGCGGTGTCGCCATGGCGCAGAGCGAAGCGACCTCGCGCTTTTTCGAAATGCCCTGCGCGGCCATGGACTATGGCGGCTGCGAATTGAGATTTTCTCCGTCAAAGATCGCCGAGGCGTTGGGCGCCTTGGGGGTAAGCCGTCCCTGCTGCAATGATGGCGCTGTCCGCCTGATCGGGTTCGCGCTTACACGCGGCGCCCTAGCGCACAATTTCGCTAACGCACGACGCCGGAGATGCAGCACGGCCGGCGCCTCGGCGGCTTGATGGTGTCTTTGAGGAAGCAGTGCGCCGTGTTCGAGCCGTAGCCCGGCCGCCGATAGGTAAAGGCGCGGCAGCGCGGATCGGCCTGACATGCCGCCGCACACGCTTTAGCGTGCGGGTCAGGCGCCATGTCGAAGGAGCGATAGTCGCCACCGGGGCGCTCGATGGAAAATTCGAGGCCGTGGACTTGCGGCTCGATGACCGCTGAGCCGTGCACGCCGGAAACGCAACAGAACGATGGAATGCCCCGGGTCACCTCGTGCTTGAGCCAGCACATCGCCGGCTCGCCGGAAGCCGAGGGGTAAGAAAAGCTCCAGGACCGGCAGTTTTTATCACGGTCGCAGCGCGCCGCGCACGCCGCCGGGTCGCCGCTCGGCACCGGAGCGTGCATATAATCGCCGCCCGGCCGGTCATACCCGGCTTGCGCGGCGGCGGAGGGGATGTTCAGCAAGTACCCCGCCGCAGCAATGACAAACGCGGCAATACCCAGGATGAGCGCGCGCATGCGCTGTCTCCCCTGCTTCGCAAAGGTTGGCCCCCGGCCCAGAAAACTGCCGTTCGCGGGGAAATGCCACAAGAATTTTACCGCTTGGCTGCGGATAATCGCCGCTGCGGGACGCGGTAGGGTCAATTCTGGGGAGCCATAAAATGCTTCGAGAGCTTGAGCCCTTGCGCCTGATAGTTTGAGCCTATGTCGGTGCCGTAAAGACGCTCAGGCCGTTCCAGCATGTCCTCATAAACCAAACGTCCGACCACCTGCCCGTGTTCGAGGATGAACGGCACTTCGCGCGAACGGACTTCAAGAACGGCACGGGCGCCGAGCCCGCCGGCGCCGGCATAACCGAAGCCCGGATCGAAGAAGCCCGCGTAATGCACGCGAAACTCGCCGACCAGCGGATCGAACGGCACCATTTCGGCGGCGTAATCCGGCGGGACCTGCACGGCTTCGGTCGATGCCAGGATGTAAAACTCGTCCGGGTCGAGGATCAGGCTGGTGTCGCCGCGCGCGGCAATCGGTTCCCAGAAATCGCCGACCTCATAGGCGCCGCGGCGTTCGACCTCGATCACGGCGGTATGGCGCTTGGCGCGATAACCGACAATGCCGTTTTTTCCGCCGCCTCCCGAGAGGTCGACGCTGACCGCGATGCCCTCGCCGATCACCGCCTCGGCGCGGTCGACGAGCCGCTCGCGCGCGTGCAGCACCCGCAGCTTTTCGCCATTGAGGCGCGCTTCGCCGCGGCGAAAACGGATTTGCGACAGCCGCGAACCTTCACGCACCAGAACGGGAAAGGTCTTTGGGCTGATCTCGGCGTAGAGCGGACCGTGATAGCCGGGCGCGACACGATCGAAGCCGCTGCGTCTCGTCGGCGATTACGCGCGTGAAAACATCGAGCCGGCCGGTCGAACTTTTTGGATTTGCAGCCGCGTCGATATCGGGCGGCAAGGCCAGGCGCTCAATCAGCGGCACGATGTAGACACAGCCGGTTTCCAGCACCGCTCCGCCGGTGAGCGCAAACTCATGCAGTTTGAGTTCGGCAATGCGGCGCGCCACTGCGGTGCCCGGACCGGGCAAAAAGCTCGCGCGCACGCGATAGGCGATCGTGCCAAGTCGCAGGTCGAGACTGGCCGGTTGGATTTGGTCGGACGCAAATGGCCGCGCGGCGACAATGGCGCCGTCGCGCGCCAATGTCGCGATCATTGAATCGGGCAAAATGCCTTTGCGCAAATCAGGAAGATGCGGTCGCCACGAAACCGATCTAACCCGATGCCTGCCTTGACGGAAGCGCCGGCCGGGCGTAATGAACCGATTATCCCGTGGTCATTTGAGCCGGCCGGCTTGCTAGCCACGTAAAACAAATAGCTAAAAGGCCGGGGACGTGTGAGCCCGGCCCGAGGATTAATTCGGCCGGGTTTTTGTTTTGGCCAAGGAGAGCCGCATGTCCACGTCCGCGCCTAACCGCTATCGTCCCGAGACCCGTCTGGTGCATTCCGGCACGCTGCGCTCGCAGTTCGGCGAGACTTCCGAGGCGATGTTTCTCACCCAGGGCTATGTCTACGACAGCGCTGCGCAGGCCGAGCGCCGCTTCAAGAACGAGGAGCCGGGTTTCCAGTACTCGCGCTTTGCCAATCCCACGGTGGCGATGTTCGAGGAACGCATGGCGGCATTCGAGGGCGCCGAAGCCGCGCGCGCCACCGCCACCGGCATGGCGGCGGTGACGCTGGCGCTGACCGGCCAACTCAAAGCCGGCGACCACGTCGTCGCCGCCAAGGCCTTGTTCGGCTCCTGCCGCTACATTGTGGAAAATTACCTGCCGCGCTATGGCGTGACCTCGACGCTGGTCGACGGCACCGATCTCGATCAATGGCGCGACGCGGTACGGCCGAACACGAAGACATTTTTCATCGAGACGCCGACCAATCCGACGCTCGAGATCATCGACATCGAGGAGGTCGCGCGCATCGCCCATGACGGCGGCGCCACGCTGGTCGTCGACAACGTCTTCGCCACCCCGATCTTCCAAAGCCCGCTCGCGCTCGGCGCCGACTGCGTCGTCTATTCGGCGACCAAGCATATCGACGGCCAAGGACGCTGCCTCGGCGGCATCGTCCTCGGCTCGCGGGAATTCATCGATAAGAATATTCACGTGCTGTTGCGGCAAACCGGGCCGTCGCTGTCGCCGTTCAATGCCTGGGTCTTGCTCAAGGGCCTGGAGACGCTGGCCGTGCGGGTGCGGCGGCAGACCGACAGCGCCGCCACGCTGGCCACGGCGGCTGCCGAACATCCGAAAATCGCGCGGCTGATCTATCCCGGCCGGAGCCGATCATCCGCAGGCCAAGGTCGCGAAAAAACAGATGCGCGGCGGCTCGACGCTTGTCGCCTTCGACATCAAGGGCGGCAAAGCGGCGGCATTCCGCTTTGAAGACGCGCTCAAGCTCATCCGCATCAGCAACAATCTCGGCGACGCGAAAAGCCTGATCACGCATCCGGCGACGACGACCCACCAGCGGCTCGCGCCCGCCGCAACGCGCCGAACTCGGGCATCACCGACGGCCTGGTCCGCGTTTCGGTCGGCCTCGAACATCCCGACGATATCATCGAGGACGTGTTGACGGCGTTGCAGGCGGTGTAAGCTTGGCCCCATGTCGGGGGAGGCGCATCGCCTTGTCACCCGCGGCGTAGGCCGTGCGGGCGCGCGCGCCGGCGCCGGACCGGCCGCTCTTGTTTCTGCACGGCGCCGGCGGCTGGCCTCGCCTGGCTGCCGTTCTTCGAGCGGCTGGCGCAGCACTATGCGCTGACCGTCCCCGAACATCCCGGCTTTGGCGGCTTCGGACGATCCGCCCTGGCTGCGCGATGTCACCGACATGGCCATGTACTATCTCGACGTTCTCGACCAGCGCTTACGCGTCGCCGGTGCATATCGTCGGACATTCGCTGGGCGGCTGGACGGCAGCGGAAGCAGCGGTTCGCAATACTCGAGCCGCATCGCCAGCTTGACGCTGTTGGCGCCGGCCGGCATCCGCGTCAAAGGCGTCCCGCCGGGCGATAATTTCATCTGGTCGCCGGAAGAAGGCGTGCGCGCGACGTTCTACGATCAAAGCCTCGCCGAAGCGCGATTGAAGGAAACTCCGGCCAGCGAAGCCGAACTCGACATCGCGCTGCAAAACCGGCTCGCCGCCGTCAAATTCGGCTGGGCGCCCCGCTGGCTCAATCCCAAATCTGGAAAAATGGCTGCATCGCATCACGGTGCCCACGCAAATTATCTGGGGACGCGAAGATGGCCTTCTTCCCAGCGCCTATGCCGACGCTTTGGAGCGCAGCACCTGCCCGAGGCGAAAGTGTCCATCATCGAGGCCTGCGGCCATCAGTCCGCACATCGAGCACGCCGGATCTGGTCGCCGATGCCAGGTGCTCGCATTTATTGTCGGGCGTGCGCGCATGAAATTCGTCTGCTTTCATCTCATGCCCTATCGCCCGCTCGATCTTGAGGCGGCCAAGGACTATCGCTCGGCCTGGGTGGTTCTGCCCAACAGCTTCTACGATCCGGAAAAGGCGCCGCCGAATACGATTCCTATCTCGACCAGCTCATCTATGCCGAAGAACTCGGCTTCGATGCCATCGGCGTCAACGAGCATCATCAGACCGCTTACGGGCTGATGCCGGCGCCTAACCTTATCGCCAGCGCGCTCATTCAGCGCACCAAGAAAGTCGCAGGTTGCCGTGCTTGGACGCGCCCTGCCGCTAGTCAACAACCCGATCAACATCGCCGAAGAATTCGCCATGCTCGACGTGTTGTCGAAGGGCCGGCCTGATTGCCGGCTTCGTGCGCGGCATTGGCGCCGAATACCACTCAACCGGCGTGAATCCGGCATTCTCGCATGAGCGCTTTCACGAGGCGCATGACCTGATCGTCAAAGCCTGGACCACGCCCGGCCCGTTCGAATTCGAGGGCGATCATTTCCGGCTTTCGCTACGTCAATCTGTGGCCGCGCCCCTATCAAAGGCCGCATCCGCCGGTTTGGATTCCGTCCATGGGCTCGCGCGAAACCGTGGTCTGGGCGTCGGCGCCCGAGCGCAAATATCCGTTCATGGTCACCTTCAGTCCGGAAAGCGCGGTCGTGCGCTACCACGCCATGTATCGCGAAGCGGCGAAGACGCACGGCTATGCGGCGTCCGGAAGCCAACTCGGCTGGGCCACCCCGATCTATGTGGCCGACACCGACGAGCGCGCGCGCGAAGAAGCCAAGGCTGGCATCGAATCGCTGTTCAACAACTTTCTTCCCATGCCGTATGAAATGCTGCTGCCGCCGGGCTACACGTCGAACGCGTCGATGAAGGCGACGATAAAAATGCGCCCGGCGCTCGGCGCCTGGCCGCGCAAGCAGAGCGATCGACGAACTCATTGCCAGCGGCACCGTCGTGATCGGCAGTCCGGCAACGGTACGCGAAAAGATCGAGCGCGTCCGCGAACAGACCGGCTTCGAGATCCTGATCACGTTATTGCAATTCGGCGTGCTGCCGGATCACCTCGCGCGCCGCAATATGGAGCTGTTCGCCGGCGAGGTTATGCCGAAGCTGCGGTGAGCTGCCTTTAGTGCAGCTGGGTGGGCGGCCGCCGACGCGATCGGCCGAGTCGCCGCCTCGGTAATGGCCGCGGCGAGCAGCTTCGCCACGCAGGCATAGCTCCAGTCATTCATGTGCAGCCCGTCCGGCGCCACGAAAGCCTCGAACGGCATATGCTCGCACATCGTGCCAGTCGCGCATCACCGCAAACCGGTTGAACAGATCGACGCTGCCTTCTTTGGCGACGCGGGCGATTTGATCCTCCATGTCCGACGTTTCGGACTTGGCAATGACGCGCGGCGCAAATTGCATGTCGATCAACACCAGGTCGGCGCCGGTGTCCTTGATCTGCTTGATGCCGTCACGCAGCAGCATCGCCTCCGGCCGCAGCTGATGATCGCGAAGCACGGCATTGGTACCGACCTGCCAAAGAACGAGATCGGGCCGCGCGGCGATGACGTCGGTCGGCAAACGCGCGAACATTTGCTCGATCTCTTCACCGTTGACGCCGCGATTGAGCACCGCGATGGCATCTTGCGGGAAGCGTTTTGTCAGCTCGGCGGCAAGCCGGCTCGGGTAGCTTGCGGCGGGGGAGCTCGCACCCGCACCGCGCGTCGACGAGGAGCCGATCGCAACAATGGTCAGCGGCTCGCTGGCCGCGAGACGGCGCGCGGTACGCCGCAGCGGCCGATCGAGGCGAGCGAATTCGGACGGACCCTTGCACTCGAATGGCGAAGCCGGCGCTGTTCGCGACCGGCGGCGGAGCGGCCACCGGATCCAGGCGAAAGCCGGGGCGCTTGCGCGCCGGCCGGCGCGGCGAGCGCAATCGCTATCCCGCAAATGGCCGCTCCGGCCAGTCTATTGATGACGACTTTGGCAATCGGCGGCATCAACGCGTCGTCTGCAATTTATCCGTCTTCAAAATGACCGGCGCTGATGATTTGCGAGGCCAGCGCCCGGCCGATGCACTCATGCACACTGGCGGGCCATAGCATAGCCGCTGGTCGTGGCATAGAGGTCGAAAATGCCTTCATCGCTCCAATAGTGCATGATGGCTAACCGATCAAACAACAAGATGTTTCGCTGCTCGGCGACCCAGCGCATCACGTCTGCGTAAGCGGAGACGTTCAACATCGGCTCGGTGCGCGGGCTATATTGCATGTTCATCAAAATTGCATCGGCGTTGCCGGCGGCGATGGCGTCGAGGCCCTGATCGAGACTGTTGTGGAAATCGTCCGGCTCGACCCCGCGGAGAGCATCGACCGTACCCGCCTGCCAGATCACCAAAACCGGGTGGTCTGCATTAACGATACTGGCCAAGCTCGCCGCCATGTCGGCGGTGGTTTGCCGCGACTGAATATGCGCCGTGACCTTTATCTCGTTGCCGGGCAGCCGCTCGCGCAAGGCCGCTTCCAGCTGCGCCGGGTAGGCAAAGCGCGCGCCGTCGGGGCCGGCGAGCGCCGAGGACGCCGAACCGACGACGGTGATGTAAAGCGGATGATGGTCCTTGATTGCGTTCGCCACCCGCGCGAGATCGACGTCGGCGGGCAACAGCGACTCGGGCACCTCGCAGGTCGGCGCCGTTTCGGCCGCCGCAGCGCCGTACACAAAGGCGAGGCTCGCCACTATCGCAGCTATCAGCGTCATGCCTCGCCCCCCGCGAGGTCAGCGTCCGCAGGCTTGGCTCGGGGCAGCGGACCTCGCCCTTCGATCGATTTGTACCATGAAATAAGGCTCGCCGTCGCAATCATGATGAAGATGCCTAACACACTGATCGTGGTCTGCAGCACCGGGCCGCCCGACGATTCGGCAATGATGAATTGCCCGGCAAAGGCGAGAAACACGCCGAGACAGAAAATCTCCAGCGAATGCTGCCCGCAGCGGATCGCAGGCTGCAAAAACGGCGACTTGAGGCCGGACCAGTGGATGGGAATAAAGCGCACGGTGATCGCCGCCAGCGCCAGGAAATGCGCGAAGCGCAAAACATCGAGATTGGTTTTGTCGATGGGATACATCCATTCGGCCAACCAGCCGGGGACGAACCGGTCGAGCGATTCGATGTGCCACGTCAGCGTGATAAAAAATGCAAACACGCAGGTAAGCCACCGCGACCGCCAACAGGATGGGCGAGCGCAGCAGGCCGCCGAGCTTGCGCGCGCCGCCGACGCGCGCACCAGGCGCCGAACACGAAAAGCAGCTGCCAGGCGAACGGATTGAAGAACCAGACGCCGTTCGGATAGGCCGGCAGGTTGAAATCGAATTTCCAGGCCAAGGCATAGAGGAGCGCCGACGCGCCGAGCGCCAAATTCGGCCGGCGTATCAGCAAGAACAGCGCGGGAGGAAACAACAGCAGCAGAACGATGTAGAGCGGCAGCACGTCCATATTGGCCGGCTTGAATTTCAACAGCAGCGCCTGGAAGATCGTGATGTCGGGCTGCTTGAGAAAATCGAGGATTTTCATTTCCTCGGCATAGAGCGGGTTCTCGAAGGTCGCCGCCACGTAGGCGATTTCCGCCATGAAGATGGTGAACAGAAAGATGTGGGCGACGTAAATCTGCCAGGCGCGCCGCAGGATGCGGGCGGCCGCCAGCACAAAGCCGCGCTGCCGCATGCTGCGGCCGTAGACGAAGGCGGCGGTGTAGCCCGAGATGAAAATGAAAATCTCGGTGGCGTCGCTGAAACCGTAATTGCGGATGGTGATCCAGCTGACGATGTTTTCCGGGATGTGATCGAGAAAGATCAGCCACAGCGCCACGCCGCGGAACAGATCGAGCCGCAGATCGCGCTCGGTCGCTGACCACTGGGGGCGGGGAAGCGATTGCCATAGGATTTGCAACCATAGGGCCGCGCGATTGCCGGCCGCGCGTTCCCGAAGCGGCTGAATGTCATGGCAGCATGCCAAGTCTAATGCGCTGAGTTCCGATATCGGCAAGCAAGCCCGGCGCCGAAATCGCGCGCCAATGAGGCTTGAGAAAGCGTCGAGATTACGTCAGGATTCGCTCGATGTATCGCGCTCTCACCCGGAACATCGAAGTCGTGGTGACGCCACGTTTCGTCGCCGGATCGCTCTTCTCCGGAAAACAGCTATTTTTTCTGGGCATACACCATCGCCATCACCAATCACGGCGACGAGACCGTGCAGCTGAAAACCCGGCACTGGCGCATCGCCGACGCCACCGGCCGCCGCCAGGAGGTGCGCGGGGCGGGCGTTGTCGGCGAGGAACCGGTGCTCAAAGCCGGGAGAATCATTCGAATATACCAGCGGCGTGCCGTTGCAGACCCCGTCCGGCTTCATGGTCGGAACCTACGGAATGGTGACGTCAGCGGGCGAGCATTTCGACATCGAAATTCCGGCGTTCTCGCTCGACAGCGGCAACAGCAAGCGGACGCTCAACTAACCCCTGCTCGCCCGCCGCCGCGCCTTAAGCCGGCGCTGCATCATTGGCGGCAATGTCGGCCGGCGCGAAGACGTAGGTCGAGCTGCAGAATTCGCAGGTGACGGTGATCTTGCCGTTCTCGACCATGTCGTCGCGATCCTCGATGCGAAAAGCTCTTCAGCATCGCTTCCACGCTTTCCCCGCGAGCAGGAGCACTGCGCGCGCACCGACGCCGGGCGGAATACCCGCACGCCGCGTTCGTGGAACAGGCGATAAGCCAGCCGCTCGCTCGACATCGCCGGATCGATCAGTTCGATGTCGCCGACCGTGGCGACGAGCGAGCGGCCCTCCACCCAGGCGTCGTCTTCCGGAAGGAGATGCGGCTCGGTGCCGGGCGGCGCGTCGCCCGGATGGAGATCAGCCTGCCGGGCGCGTTCCGGCGACTTGGGAAGGAACTGCGCCAGAATTCCGCCGGCGCGCCAGTGGCGGCGGGCGCCGTTCCCGCCGCTCGCGATACTCCTCCGCCACCGCCAGCCGCACCCGGGTCGGTATCTGCTCCGAGCGCAGGAAATATTCGTGCGCGACGTGCTCGAGATCGTTGCCCTCGAGCGGCACCAGGCCCTGATAGCGGCTCATGTCGGGCCCCTGATCGATGGTCATCGCCAGATGTCCCTTGCCGAGCAATTGGCCCGGCTTGGCTTTGCCGGCGGCTTCCGCGGCGCCGAACGCGTCCGGCGTCAAAGCGCGCGCAGGCGCGCACTTTGTCGGGAGAGGTGAAATCGACCACCAGCATGCGCACCGGACCGTCGCTCTGGGTCTGCAGGATGAAGCGGCCTTCGAATTTGAGCGCCGAGCCGAGCATGACCGTCAGCACGATCGCTTCGCCCAGAAGTTTTGCGACCGGGAGCGGATAGTCGTGGCTCTTGCAGGATGGCGTCGACCGCCGGGCCGAGCCGCACGATGCGGCCGCGCAGGTCGAGCGCGGCGACCTCGAACGGCAGGATGCTGTCGTCGGAACTCGTCCGCGCCGGTTCGCGCACCGGAATGTTCACGTCGGGATTAGGCATTGCCGGGATATAGGCGACCGGCCGCCGAATTGTGAGGCCCGGACGAATTTCGGGGCGGCCCGCTTATCCGCGCGTCCGCCAAACACCAGGCGAGAATCCCCTTCTGGGCGTGCAGCCGGTTTTCGGCCTCGTCGAACACGACGGATTGCGGCCCGTCCATGACCTCGTCGGTCACCTCCTCGCCGCGATGCGCCGGCAGGCAATGCATGAAGATCGCATCGGGCTTTGCCTCTGGCCATGAGGCGGGCATTGACCTGATAGGGCGCAACAGATTGTGACGCCGCGTGCCGTCGCGGTCGCCCATGGAAATCCACGTATCGGTGACGACGCAATCGGCGCCGTCGACGGCCTCCTCCGGGTCGGTGCAGAGGCGGATCGGCGCGCGCGATGACTTGATCCAATCGGTCAGCCATTTCCCGGGCTTGAGCTCCGGCGGCGTGGCGACGCGCAGCTCGAATTTGAAGCGATCGGCGGCATGCATCCACGACGCCAGCACGTTATTGGCATCGCCGGACCACGCCACGATGTGCCCTTCGATCGCGCCGCGATGCTCCTCGAAGGTCAGCACGTCCGCCATCACCTGGCAGGGATGCGAAACGTTTGGTCAGTCCGTTGATCACCGGCACGGTGGCGGCCGCAGCAAACTCGGCCAGCTGCTTGTGGCTGAGCATGCGGATCATGATCACGTCGACGTAGCGCGAGAGCACGCGCGCGGTGTCGGCGAGCGTCTCGCCGCGGCCAAGCTGCATCTCCTCGGCGGTGAGCATGAGCGACGTCGCCGCCGAGCTGGCGCATGGCGAGCTCGAATGAAACCCGCGTGCGCGTCGAAGGCCGCTCGAAAATCATCGCCAGCGTGCGGCCGTCGAGCAGCCGGCGGACGGCCTTCTTGCGCTTTTTCTTCATCAGCCGCGCGTTGTCGATGATCTCGCGCAATTGCCGCCGCGGAATGACGCTCAAATCGAGGAAGTGGCGCACCGCGCTCATTGCGCCGCCTCTTTGGCTTGGCGCGGCCTTCTGCGCATGCCGCAGCCGCTCGCAGGCCCGCTCCAGCCGGGCAACGCCTTCCATGATCTCCTGCTCGCTCACAATCAGCGGCGGCAAAAGCCGCACGACATTATCGCCGGCGGCAACGGCAATCATTTTCTCCGCGCGCAGCGCATCGACCAGTTCGCCGGCCGGCACCACCGCGCGCAAGCCGACCAGCAAGCCTTCGCCGCGGACCTCGGCGATGACAGCGGGGAAGCGGTCTTTGATTTCCGCGAGCCGCTGCTTGAAGAGGAGCGCCGTGCGTCGCACCCGCTCGAGAAAGCCCGGCTCCAGCATGACGTCGAGCACGGCGTTGGCGGCGCTCATCGCGAGCGGATTGCCGCCGAAGGTCGATCCGTGCGTGCCGGCCGTCATCCCTCTGCGCGGCTTCCGCCGTCACCAGGCACGCGCCCACAGGAAAGCCACCGCCGAGCGCCTTGGCCAACGCCATGATGTCCGGCTCGACGCCGGTCGCGCTGGTAGGCGAACAATTCGCCGGTGCGGCCCATGCCGGTCTGCACCTCGTCGAACAGCAGCAGCAGGCCGTGCTTGTTGCACAGCTCGCGCAACGCGCGCAGGAACGACGGTTCGGCGACGCGCACGCCGCCTTCGCCCATGATCGGCTCGATCAGGATCGCCGCGGTCTCGCTGGTGATGGCGCGCTTGGTCGCCTCAAGGTCGCCGAACGGCACCTGATCGAAGCCGTCGACCGGAGGGCCGAAGCCATCGAGGTATTTTTTCTGTCCGCCGGCCGCCAGCGTCGCCAGCGTGCGGCCGTGGAACGCGCCCTCGAAAGTAATGATGCGATAGCGCTCGGGAGCGCCGCCGGCCGCATGGTATTTGCGCGCCGTCTTGATGGTGCATTCCATCGCCTCGGCGCCGGAATTGCAGAAGAAAACGACGTCGGCAAAGCTCGCCTCGCACAGCCGGGCGGCGACGCGCTCGGCCTCGGGAATTTGATAAAGGTTGGAGACGTGCCACAGCTTTTGCGCCTGCTCGGTGACGGCGGCGACGAGCTGCGGATGGGCGTGGCCGAGCGCGTTCACGGCGACGCCGGAGGTAAAATCCAGGTAGCGGTCGCCATTTGTGGCAATCAGCCAAGCGCCCTCGCCCCGCTCAAAGGCGAGATTGACGCGCGCGTAAGTCGGCAACAGATGCGATGTCACGTTAAAGCTCGCTCGGCGCGCCTCCCCAAGCGGCACAGCCGGAAATGAATCGTGCCGCCACTGCGGGCGGCACGTTCGAAAGGGAGTTTATTTGTTCCCTCCGCACCGGTCAACCGCGTAGCAACGCCGCGCGGGTGTCTTTGTCCCCATATCGTCCACATCGCCGGAGGAAAATGTGGACCTGCGACTCACAGACTCTTGCGCCGGGACTCCCGCCATATTGTAGCTTTTGGATCGTCAAGTACGACATCTCGTGCGGCGGACAGTCTTCTAGAGCGTCGGTTCTGCGTACGTGGGTTCGGGCGGCAAGTACCGCCCGGCACGCGGGTGGATTCCGGCAAAGACTGAAGCTCGCACCTGTTTTCAGGAGGGCTGGAGCATGTCGTGGACCGACGAGCGGGTCGAACTCTTGAAAAAGCTATGGTCTGACGGCCTTTCTGCAAGTCAGATCGCCGCGGAACTCGGCGGCATTACCCGGAACGCGGTGATCGGCAAAGTGCACCGGCTTGGGCTTTCCGGCCGGGCGAAGAGCGCCTCCAGCGCGGCGCCGCGCCAGCGCAAGGCGCGCTCGCCCATGATGCGCATCGGCCGCGCCTCGATCCGCGGCAATACCGCGCTGGCCCACGCCTACGAAATCGAGACCGAGGCCGCACCGGAATTGATCGAGAACGTCATTCCGATCGGCCAGCGCCGGACCATTCTGGAGCTGAATGAGCAAACCTGCCGTTGGCCGGTGGGCGACCCCGGCAGCAGCGAGTTCTTCTTTTGCGGCGGCAACACCATCGCCGGCCTGCCCTATTGCGCCTATCATTCGCGGGTGGCCTATCAGCCGGCGAGCGAACGGCGGCGCGACCGGCGTCCGCCGCGGTGACTGTCATGCCCTGCGGAGGCAGGGCATCCGATAAACGCCGCGCGTCCAAGCCAATGTCGACTCGTGATGACGACCGGATCGTTCGCTTTCGCGGACGATGACAGCGGCTCAGCCCGCCTTTCCGAACCGATCGTCGAGCGAGTAGCCGGCGCCCCGCACGGTGCGGATCGGATCGGCGCCCTGGCCGCGATTGAGCGCCTTGCGCAAGCGGCCGACATGGACGTCCACCGTGCGCTCGTCGATGTAAACGTCGCTGCCCCACACGCCGTCGAGCAATTGCTCGCGGCTAAAACACCCGGCCCGGACGTTCCATCAGAAATTCGAGCAGGCGGAATTCCGTCGGTCCCAGATCGACCGGCCGGCTTGACCGCGACACGCGTTTTTTCTCGCGGTCGAGTTCGAGGTCGCCGATAGCGAGCACGGTCGCTACCCGCTCCGGACTGGCGCGGCGAAGCAGCGCGCGAATCCGCGCCATCAGCTCGGGCACCGAGAACGGCTTGACGATGTAGTCGTCGGCGCCGGTCGCAAGACCCCGCACCCGCTCGCTTTCCTCACCGCGCGCCGTGAGCATGATGATCGGCAGCGACTGGGTTTGCGGCCGCGTGCGTAATCGGCGGCAAAGTTCGATGCCGGAGAGGCCGGGCAACATCCAATCGAGCACGATGAGGTCGGGTACGGCTTCGCGCAGGCGCGTGTCGGCCTCGTCGCCGCGCGCGACCGCGTCGACCTCGTAACCCTCGGCTTCGAGATTGTAACGCAACAAAGTGGTCAACGGCTCTTCGTCTTCCACAATCAGGATGTTGGCACCCATCCTTTTCCCCCGTTCATCGTTGCAGTGTCGCGGCGCCAAAATCGGTGCTGTCGCCCTTCGGGCGCCGCTCGGCGATCGGATGCCCCTCAATCATGTAATATACGGTCTCGGCGATATTGGTGGCGTGGTCGCCGATGCGCTCGATGTCCTTTGCGCAAAACATCAGATGCATGCAGAATGTTATGTTGCGCGGATCTTCCATCATGTAGGTCAAGAGCTCGCGGTAGAGCGAGGTACAAAGCGCGTCGACCTCCTCGTCGCCGTTCCAAACCGCAAGCGCCGCCGGCAGATCACGGCCGGCATAGGCGTCGAGGACCTGCTTGAGCAGGCCGAGCACCAGCGAGCCCATATGTTCGACGCCGCGGATCAGCTTCTGCGGATGCAGATCGAGGTCGAGCGCGACGACCCGTTTGCCGATGTGCTTGGCGTGGTCGCCGATGCGTTCGAGATCGTTGCAAACGCGCATGGCGCCGACGATCTCGCGCAGGTCCACCGCCATGGGCTGGCGGCGCGCGATGGTCAGCATGGCTTTTTCCTCGATCTCATGCTGCATCGCGTCGATCGTCGTATCGGCGGCGATGACGCGCTCGGCGAGATCGATATCGCGCTCCATGAGCGCGCGGATGGCGTCGGAAATCTGCCGCTCCGCCAAACCGCCCATTTCGGCAACCTTGCCGGTGATCTCGTGCAGGTCGGTGTCGAAGGCCTTGGCGGTATGATCCACTCTGATATTGGCATCGGTCATGTCGGTCACCCGAAGCGTCCGGTAATGTAATCCTGGGTGCGCTGATCGTGCGGCGCGGTAAACATTTTGCTCGTTGAATCGAATTCGACCAGTTCGCCCAGATACATGAACGCGGTGAATTCGGACACCCGCGCCGCTTGCTGCATGTTATGGGTGACGATCACGATCGTGTAATCGTCGGTCAGTTCGTCGATCAATTCCTCGATCTTGGCGGTGGAGATCGGATCGAGCGCCGAGCAGGGTTCGTCGAACAGGATCACCTCCGGGCGAACGGAAACGGTGCGGGCGATGCACAGCCGCTGCTGCTGGCCGCCGGAAAGGCTCAGCCCGTTGGCGGAAAGCTTGTCCTTGACTTCGTCCCACAGCGCCGCGCGGCGCAGCGACGTTTCCACGCGCCCATCGAGCTCGGATTTCGGCAGCCGGTCGTAGAGCCGGATGCCGAAGGCGATATTTTCGTAGATCGACATCGGGAACGGCGTCGGCTTCTGAAACACCATGCCAATGCGCGCGCGAAGCAAATTCAGATCCTGCTTGGGCGACAAAATGTTCATGCCGTCGAACATGACGTCGCCGGTCGCCCGCTGGTTCGGATAGAGATCGTACATGCGGTTGAGAACGCGCAGCAAAGTCGACTTGCCGCAGCCGGACGGGCCGATGAAGGCCGTGACCTTGTGCTCGAACAGCGGCAGCGTGATCGATTTGAGCGCCCTGGTCTCACCGTAGAAGAAATCCAGGTTGCGGATCGTCACCTTCTCGGCAAGACCGGAGCGATCGCTGGGCACGGCGGAGACCGAAGGAACGGTGACGGAAGCTAAACTCATGGCTGTTTACCCGATGCGACAAGGCTGCGCGCGGTGATGCTCAACGCCAGCACCGCCAAGGTTATGATCAACGCGCCGGTCCAGGCCAGCGACTGCCAATCCTTGTAGGGACTGAGCGCGAACTGGAAGATGACGACCGGCAGGCTCGCCATCGGCGCATTGAGGTTCGTGCTCCAGAATTGGTTATTGAGCGCGGTAAAGAGAAGCGGCGCGGTCTCGCCGCTGATCCGCGCGACCGCCAGCAGCACGCCCGTCACCATCCCGGCGCGCGCCGCGCGGTAGCAGATGCGGGTGATGGACATCGACCGCGGCAAGCCGATGGAGGTCGCCGCTTCGCGCAAGCGAATTCGGCACCAGCATCAGCATGTCTTCGGTGGTGCGCACCACCACCGGAATGACAATGACCGCAAGCGCAACGCCTCCGGCCAGCCCGGAAAAATGCCCCATCGGCGCGACCATGATTTCGTAGATGAACAGTCCCACCACGATCGAGGGCGCGCTGAGCAGAATGTCGTTGATGAAGCGGACCACCGTACTCAAGCGGTGGTAGCGCCCGTACTCGGCCATATAGGTCCCGGCGAGAATGCCGATCGGCGTTCCGATCGCCACCGCCAAGACGGTAAGAATGACGCTGCCGATGATCGGATTGAGCAACCCGCCGCTCGACCCGGGCGGCGGCGTCATTTGCGTAAAGACGCGAAGCGACAATCCGGCAGAATCCCTGCCAGAGCAAGGCGCCGAGTATCAGCACCAGCCAGCCGAGGCCGAACACTGTCGCCGCAATCGCCAGCACCTTGGCGACCGCATTGTTGCGGCGGCGAGCTCTGTAGCGGCTATCCAAAAAACTCATCCGATCCGCCGTTCGATCCGCATCAGCATGTAACGCGCCAGCGCCAGCACGATGAAGGTTATGACGAACAGGATCAGGCCGAGCGCAATCAAAGAGGACGTGTAAAGATCGCCGACCGCCTCGGTAAATTCATTGGCGATGGTCGCAGAGATCGTGGTGCCGGGCGCCAGCAGCGACGCCTGGACGCTGTGGGCATTGCCAATGACGAAGGTTACGGCCATGGTTTCGCCCAGCGCCCGGCCGAGCCCGAGCATGACTCCGCCGATCACGCCGACCCGCGCATAAGGCAGCACGACGTAGCGCACCACCTCCCAGGTCGTGCAGCCGACCCCGTAAGCGGCCTCCTTGAGCACCAGCGGCACGGCCTCGAATACGTCGCGCGATATCGAGGTGACGAACGGCAGCACCATGATGGCGAGAATGAGCCCCGCCGTCAGTACGCCAATGCCATAGGGCGGCCCGGCGAAAAGCGGCGCGATGCCGGGCACATTGCCGAGCGTATTGATCAACAACGGCTGAAGCGTTTGCTGCAGAAATGGCGCAAAGAGAAAAAGGCCCCAAATCCCGTAAATGATGCTCGGGATGCCGGCGAGCAGTTCGATGGCGATGCCGATAGGCCGCCGCAGCCATTGCGGACAAAGCTCGGTCAGAAAGAACGCGATCAACAATCCGATCGGCACCGCGATCAACATGCCGATGAGCGACGTCATCAAGGTTCCGTAGATGGCGGCAAGCGCGCCGAATTTTTCGGTGACCGGATTCCATCGATCGGTGGTGAAAAAGCCGAGGCCGAAAGTTTTAAGCGCCGGCACCGACCCGACGGCCAACGCGACGATCACCCCGCTCAGCAGCAGCAAAACGCCGATCGCCGCGGCGCGCGTCAACTGGCGGAAAGCCGCGTCGCCGAGACGCAGCCGATCGAGCACTCTGGCGCGCGCGGTCCCGGCAACGGACACGATAGCCCTTCTTGCAGCGCGACGTCGACCAACGAGTGCCTCCGGACGAAATCCAAAGGGCGCTCCTTGACCGGACGTCGGAGCGCCCACTTCAAACGGCCCGCCGGCATCCGCACAAGTCTATGCGACGGCCCGCGGTGGATAAGGTCGACAGCCCGCCGGTGGCGAGCGCCTCCCCTTGCCTGCAAAACTAATGCGCCATGCCGCTCGCTTCGCGCAGCGGCTTGCCGCTCGAGTCCTTTATTTCGTTCGCCCAGGCTTTCTCGATCTCGGCAACGACTGTCTTTGGCATCGGCACGTAATCGAGTTCCTCGGCCATCTTGTCGCCGTGAGCGTAGGCCCAGGCGAAGAATTTGAGCGCCTCGGCTGCAGCCGCGGCATCCGGCGGTTGCTTGGGAATGAAGATGAACGTCGCCGCCGTCATCGGCCAGGATTCCGCGCCCGCCTGATTGGCCAGAATGACGCCGTAGCCCGGCACGGAATTCCAATCGGCATTAGCGGCGGCGGCCTGAAAGGCCTCGCTTGTTGGCGCGACGGTTTTGCCGTCCTTGTTGACCAACTTGGTGTAGACGAGCTTGTTTTGCAGCGCATAGGCGTATTCGACGTAACCGATCGAGCCCTTGGTCTGGCTCACGTTATTCGACACGCCTTCATTGCCCTTGGCGCCGATACCGCTCGGCCATTCCACCGAAGTCGCCGAGCCGACCTGCGATTTCCAGTCAGCGCTGACCTGCGAGAGGTAATAGGTGAAATTGAACGTGGTGCCTGATCCGTCGGATCGATGAACGACAGCGATCGCCTGTGACGGGCAGATTGACGTCGGGTTGAGTTTCTTGATCGCGGCGTCGTTCCACGTCTTCACGCTACCGGAAAGATGGCAGCGAGCGTCGGGCCGTCGAGGATGAGGTCGCCCGGTTTAAGCCCTTCGATATTCACCACCGGAACAATGCCGCCCATGACCATGGGGAATTGCATCAGACCTGAACTTCTCGAGGTCCGCTCCTTTGAGTGGAGCGTCGGAGGCGCCGAAAGTGACGGTCTTCGCCTCGATTTGTTTAATTCCCCCGCCGGATCCGATGGATTGATAATTTAGCCCGACGCCGGTGTCCTTTCTGTAGACATCGGCCCACTTGGCATAGATCGGGTACGGGAACGTCGCGCCGGCGCCGGAAATTTCAGTGGCAGCGGCGGGAACTATCGCCGCGGCCAGAAACCCGGCGGCAAAAAGCATCCTCATGTGGCTCACGAGATTCTCCTTATCAGCAGATTTTTTGGCCGACGCGGGGCTTGGCCCGCGTTTCGCATTCGGTCGTAGCGACGATGCGCTCTGTTTGACGTCTTCGAACAACAGGCGGCGGTCGAGGATCGCTCGATTGGTGCACGACCGCAGCCGCGGAATGTTTATGTGGGCCACGTCAAGGTTCTATGAGGCTCACATGACAATGGGATGACAGTCGAAGACCCTGACAAATCAGGGGATTTCAGCGCGGGCGGGCACCGCGGCGGTGGGCAAATGAACGGTGAATGTGGCGCCCGCGCCGAGCGCACTTTCAATCGACAAACGGCCGCGATGACGGTTGAGAATGTGCTTGACCAGTGCAAGGCCCAACCCGGTGCCGCCCTGGGCGCGGCTTTCGGTGACATCCACCCGATAGAAACGCTCGGTCAGCCGCGGAACGTGCTCGGGAGCAATGCCCGGCCCGTGATCGCGCACCGCGATCTGCGCCTCCGCTACCCCCTCGGGCGAAAGACCCTGCCGCAGCGAAATCTCGACGCGCTTGCCGGGGGCTCCATATTTCAGCGCATTTTCCACGAGGTTCTCGAAGACCCGGACCAATTCGTCGTGATCGCCGGGGACCATCAATGCCGGTGCGGCATCGATATGCACGGCGACGCCGCGGTCGCGCGCCAAGGTTTCCAGCCCGTCGACGACTTGGCTGATGATCGGCACCAGATCGACCGGCGTATCGGGCCGGCGGTGGGCGTTCTGTTCGACGCGCGACAACGACAACAGGTCATCGATGAGCCGCGCCATGCGCCGCGCCTGCTCTTGCATGATGGTGAGGAAGCGCTCGCGCGCCTTGGCATCGTCGCGCGCCGTTCCTTGCAGCGTCTCGATGAAGGCGGAAAGCGCCGCCAGCGGCGTGCGCAATTCATGGCTGGCATTGGCGACAAAGTCGGCGCGCATTTCTTCCGCGTGCCGCAGCGGCGTGAGGTCGTGAAAGGTCATCAGCATGAGATCGGGCCGCGCCGCATCGGCCTGGCGCTTGACCGGCACGACAATGGCCTCCAACCACCGATCGACGGGCACCCGTTCGGAATATTCGACGCGCTGTTCTTGTCCGCTCGCATAGGCGCGGCCAATCGCGTCGATCACCTCGGGCATCCGCAGCACCAAAGAAACGGGTTCGCCCTGGCGGAGCGCCGGCGCCAATAAGCGGGCGCGCTCGTTCAAAGTCAGAACGCGCCCATTGCGATCGAGCGCGATCACCGGATCGGGCATGCCGGCGATCACAGCTTCAAGCGGATCGTCGGCGCGCTCCGGCACCATCGCCGGCGGCGCGCGCAGCGCTTCCTTGTCTCCGCGCCCCCGCGGCAACAAGAAGCGCGGACAACGCGATCACCGCAAAGCCCGCAGCCGCATAACCGACCTCGAGCACATGACCGACGGCCAATCCGGCAAATACGATCGCCGCCGTCAAGATCACCCACGCAGACGGCGCCATCCGCTTCCTCGCAGCAACATGGTGTCATCACCCGAGGTCATCGCCAGCCTCCGTGCGCCGACCCGCACGGGCGCCTTTTGATCAGGTCAGATCCGGTTTTTCCCGCACCAGTTCCGCCGTGCTGCGGACCGCCCCGCCGGCGCCGGCGCCGGAAGCCCCAATCGCCGCGCGCCGCGGCCGAGCAGAGCTTCGCGCGTACCGAGAATTGCCAGCGATATGACGAACGGGGTCACATAATACAGCAGCCGGAACAACAAGCAGGCCGGCCAGCAAAGCTTCCTTGTCGAATTGCCACAACGCAACCATCATGGTCGCGTCGAACACGCCGAGCCCGCCGGGAGCATGGCTGGCGAAACCCAGAAGCGTCGCCGCGACGAAAATCACCGAGACCTGCACAAACCCGAGATGCGGCTCGTTGGGCACCAACATGTACATGGCCAGCGCGCAGCACGCCAAATCGAGGATGCCGATGAGATTTGCGCCAACGTCTGCGGCCCGCCCGGCAACGTGAGCAGCCATCCGTCACGGCCGATGACCCGCGGCCTCACCCAGACCCAGGCGATGTAAGCGCCCAGCATGCCAAGGATGATCAGCGCCAGCACGCGGTTGGCCCAGTGCGGCAATTGATCGATCTCGGTGGCCTGCTGCGGCGCATCGAGGATGCCAAGTCCGAGCACGGTGGCGTTTCCGAGCCAGAACGTGAGCCCGGCCACGAAGCAGATTTTGGTAACTTCGAAGAACGCTCAAGCCCCAAGAGGAATAGATGCGGTAGCGCACGGCGCCGCCGGAAAAGACGCTGGCGCCGACATTGTGGCCGACGGAGTAGCTGGTGAAGCTCGCCAGCGCCGCAACGCGGTACGGTATTTCGCGGCGGCCGATGGTGCGCAAGGCGAATAAATCATACAACGTGAGCGTCAGGTAGCCGGCAGCAACGAACATGCCGGACATCGCAATGGTCCGCCAATTGGTGGCTTTGAGCGCTTCGAGCAGTCCGTTGGGATCGATGTCGCGGAGCACCCGATAGAGCACCACCGCCGCCACGATAATGATGGCGAGGCTCACGAGCGCACCGAATCGGCTGATGCCGACTTTTCCGTCGAAAAGGCGCGTGGAAGCGCTCAATCGCTTCAGCATTCCGCGCCCCGCATCGGCCCTGCCTGCATCAAATCGCCGCTTGTCTTTGGCCCACCCCCGAAGCTAAGGGGGTCCCACTAGCAGATGTCGGTTCCCCGCGCGAGCGGCGCGCCGACCGCCTCGGGCGCGGCGCTTCGCCACTCTTGCAAGGTGGACCGGCGACTCGCGCCCGGCTCAAGATACCATCCATTCGGGCATTCGCTATGTGCGATTGGGAAGAGGCCCATTGCCGTGGAAATCGGCCGAACTTGATCCCTCCAATCCTCCTGGACTAAGAAACTTTTATCATCCGTGGAGAGGAAAATGCCCGACAAAAATCTCGAAGACATGCTCAAGACCCGCAACCCCGTCGAGATGCTGCGCAACTCGCAGCTGGGCGCTTATGTTTACCCGGTCGTGCCCGCCGAATTTACCAATTGGCGCGACGAGCAACTGGCCTGGCGCAAGACCGCAGTGCTGTTCGATCAATCGCATCACATGGCCGAAATGATGGTCACCGGCCCGGATGCGTTCAAATTCATGAATTATCTCACCATCAACAGTTTCGCCAATTTCCCGGTCAACCGCGCCAAGCAGTTCGTGCCTTGCTCCCACGACGGCTACGTGATCGGCGACGGCATCATCTTCCACTTGGCCGAGAACCAGCTCAACTTCGTCGGCCGCGCACCCAACGTCGATTGGATCGAGTTCCACGGCCAGACCGGCAAGTTCAACATCAAGATGGAGCGCGACGACCGTTCGCCGTCGCGTCCCCGCGGCAAGCCGGTATCGCGGCGCCATTACCGTTATCAGGTCCAGGGGCCGAACGCGTGGAAGATTCTCGAAAAACTCAACGGCGGGACGATTCCCGACGTGAAGTTTTTCAGCCTGGACGCCATCAACATCGCCGGGCGCAAGGTGCGCTGTCTGCGTCACGGCATGGCCGGCGCACCGGGCCTCGAAGTTTGGGGGCCTTACGCTGAAGGCGAGGAGATCCGCGACGCCATTCTTGAAGCCGGCAAGGAATTCGGCATGGTGCCGGTCGGCGCGCGCGCCTACGCCACCAACACTTTGGAGTCCGGCTGGATCCCCTCGCCGCTGCCCGCCGTCTATACCGGCGAGAAGCAGAAGGCGTTCCGCGAATGGTCGAAGGCCGATTCCTATGTCGCCACCGGCTCGATCGCCGGCAGCTTCGTATCCAGCAACATCGAAGATTACTATTCGACGCCGTATGAAATGGGTTACGGCGGCTTCATCAAATTCGACCACGATTTCATCGGCCGCGCGGCGCTGGAGAAAATGAAGGACAAGCCGCATCGGCGCAAAGTCACCTTCGAGTGGAATACCGACGACGTGGCAAAAATCTTCCGCTCCTTCTTCGAACCGGGAGTGGAGAACTACAAATACATCGATTTGCCGCTGTCCAATTACGGCTCCGCGTCGTTCGATGCGGTGAAAAAGGGCAACAAAACCGTCGGGCTGTCGATGTTCAGCGGCATGACCTGGAACGAGCGCCTGATGCTGTCGCTTGGCGTCGTCGATCCCGACATCAAACAGGGCGATGTATTGACGCTGGTTTGGGGTGAGGAAAACGGCGGCACCAAAAAGACCACCGTCGAACGCCACAAACAGACCGAAGTCCGCGTCAAAGTCGCGCCGGTTCCGTACGCGCGTGACGTTCGCGAAAGCTATGGCGGCGGCTGGCGTCTGCGCCAGACTGCCTAAGGCGCGCGCATTGCCGCAGCGGGCCAACTGAACGCGCCGAAGCTTGCCGCCGGCCATTTGGCGAATGGCCGACGGCGCTTGCGTGCAGGGGAAGAACGATGACTGCCAAGAACAATGCTCAAGAATACCAACAAGAATACGGCAAAGAATTTGGAGCAGTTGCTGCAAACCGTCCGGCCGGTCGAGTTGCTGCGCAATCAACAAACCGGTCCGAACGTTTATCCCGGCGTGCCGGCCGAATACACGAACTGGCGGGACGAGCAGCAGGCTTGGCAACAGACTTGCGTGCTCTTCAATCAATCCTATCACATGGCCGATCTGGCCGTGGAGGGACCGGACGCGTTCAAGCTCCTCTCCCGGCTGTCCATGAACAGCTTCAAGAATTTTGCGCCGAACAAGGCGAAGCAGTTCGTGCCGTGCAGTCCGGACGGATACGTGATCGGCGACGTCATTCTGTTCTATCTCGCCGAAAATAAATTCAATCTTGTCGGCCGCGCACCGGCGCTGAACTGGGTCACCTATCACGCGCGAACACGGAAAGTACGACGTCAAGCTCGAGCTCGACCAACGATCGGCGTTACGCGCGGACGGAAAGAGAAAGTCTTTCCGCTTCCAAATTCAAGGCCCGCTGGCGATGCAAGTGATCGAGAAGGTTTTGGGCAAGACGCCGCCGGAGCTGAAATTCTTCAACATGACGCCGTTGACCATCGCCGGAAAAACCGTGCGCGCGCTGCGGCACGGCATGGTCGGTCAGCCCGGATGGGAGCTGTTCGGCCCGTGGGAGCACGGCGAGGCGGTGCGCGAGGCGGTGATAAATGCCGGCGAAGAATTCGGGCTGCGCCTGGCGGGCGGCCGGGCCTATTCCTCGAACGCGCTGGAGTCGGGATGGATTCCCTCGCCGGTTCCGGCCGTCTACACCGGCGACGCGATGAAGGCCTATCGCCAATGGCTGCCGGCCGCGGGCTATGAAGCTTCCGCGTCGATCGGCGGCAGTTTCTATTCCGACAACATCGAAGACTATTATTTCACGCCCGTGGGACATGGGCTACGGCGGCTTCGCGAAATTCGACCACGATTTCATCGGCCGCGAAGCGCTGGAGAAAATGTCCAACGGCCCGCACCGCAAGAAAGTGACGCTGGCGCTCGAACGACGAGGACGTCACCCACGCCATTGGCAGCACGTTCCAGAAGCATAACCGGGCGAAGTTCATCGACTGGCCATCGGCGGTTTATGCGATGCATCCCTTCGACCGCGTGACCGTCGACGGCAAGACCATCGGCGTCTCCACCTGGATCGGATACACCGCCAACGAGGGCAAGATGCTCACGCTCGCCGTGCTCGATGCCGAGTACGCCGAACCCGGCACCGAAGTCGATTTTCGTCTGGGGCGAGGAAAATGGCGGTTCGGCAAAACCGACGGTCGAGCGGCACACGCAAACGCACATGCGCGCCATCGTCAGCCCCGCGCCCTATGTCGAAGTGGTGCGCAAATCCTACGCCCCCGGCGGGTGGCGATCGGCGCACGCCTAACCGAGATCGCGGCTGCGAAGATGTCGCCACTCCGTCCAGAAACGGGACAGCCTAGGAATTTAAGCCCGGTATCGCAACGGGCGCGGGTCAGATCGACCACAAAGCCCGTGGCGAACGAACAATGACAAATTCCGCGCGCTGACGTACAAGCTTTTGTTAAGGCTATGAGCCTGTGGAACGTCAGTTGTGAGTAGTAACAGGGGCAACACATGTCGGCAGCGGAACAAGCCATCACCGGATGCAAATCGGCTCTACATTGGCGAAGGAGTAACCATCAAAGGCGAAATCTCGGTGCCGGACACGCTCGTGGTGTGCGGCTCGGTCGAAGGCGATGTCTCGGTCGGCAATTTGATCGTCGGCGAAACCGGCGCGATCAAAGGCCGCATCACCGTCGCCGAGAACGCCGAAATCTCCGGCAAAGTTTTTGAGAAGCTCGACGTCAAATGCCTGTTGATCCTGCGCTCGAGCGGCCGCGTCGACGGCAATGTCAGCTACGGGCTGCTGCAGATCGAACAAGGCGCGAGCATCGCCGGCGGGCTGTCATCCACTGACTATCGGCCGGAACAGCGGCCGCAGCGGGTCGATCTTTACAACAGACAGGATCCGCGGCCGGGCAAGCAGGAGGCTTCCCGCATTTGGCAGCAAGCGACCCTGACGGCGTTGGAACCGCTGCCTACTCCGGTCGCGCCGCCGGCGGAGTGACGCTTTCGGCCGGCACAACGGCGCCATGCGGCAGCTCGGTCACGCACGCGCTTGCCGCGCGAAGGCGCGGAAAGATTTAGTCAGCCGATTACGAAGCGCGCGAGGAGCAGCACGCCGGAATGTCACGCGGCTGCAGCGGCCGTTCTCTCGTCCGCCGGCTCTGCGACCGGGGCATCGAGCGCCGGCACGCCGGCGACCGCATCCGTCGCCGTCTGCGGCGCAGCCGCCCAGCGCAGCGCCTTGTAATCAAAGCCGTTGGCGATTGTCGGCTTGACCACGTCGAAATACGGCGAGATATCGAAATCGCGCGGACAGTAAAGCGAAGAATGGCGAATCTCGGCCATTTGTTCGCGCACCTGCTGGCTGCCGGTGCGCATGACTTTCGGCAAGATCGGATATTTTACGCGCGCGAAATGCGTCGGCAATCAGCGCCGAGCAGATCAGCCGTGACGGATCGCCCGAACCCAGCGCGATCATGCGCCGGCGCCAGCGCTGCGGCACCGGCAACGGAAACAGGTAGCGCATCAGATCGATGATGTTCTTCAGATCATAGGCGAAGCCGATGCGCGCCACCGCATAACGCGCACACAGACGTCGGCGTCGGCCGGACTCAATCCGACCGCGCGGCAAATGCGGGTGTGATATTTGGCGTATTTCGACAGCGGCGCGGTCTCGACGCCCTCGCCGATATTGGCTTCGATCAGCACGTGCGGTTCGCCGTCGCGGTGGTCCGGCCCGGCGATCGGGCCGACATAAAGCGCGGCGTGCGACCACGTTGATTGCGTCAAATATTTGATCACGCCGGCGATATGGGTATTGCCTTCGATCAGCAGCACGTCGGCAGGTTCCAGCACGCGCCGCAAAGCTTCGGGATCGCTCGGCGTGAACGGCTCATAGCCGTGCACCGGTTGCTGCAGATAGCGGGCGATCCGCCGCCCAACGCCGTCGAGAAATTTGCTCACCAAGCCTCCCAGCAAACGGCACGGTTTCTCCGCGGCTCTTTTCCTGATCGCGATCGCACAGCGTAACGACGCCACCATTGCAATTTGGTTCACGCCATTGCGCAAAGGAACTCGGCGCGCATCGCGACGTTTGCCCGCCGCACACCATTCGGTTACCCTGTCGCCACTCTAAAAACATTGGAAACCATGCCGCGCCTTCATCGCCGCGCGTTTCTTTCCGCCGCCGCCGCGATTTGCGCAGCGCCAGCGCTTGCGCGCAACGACGCCGTCGACCCAGGTCGATGTCGTCATTGTCGGCGCGGGCGCCGCCGGGATTGCGGCCGCCCGACGGATCGCGGCGGCCGGCCGCCGTTATATCGTGCTGGAAGCGGCCGATCATGTCGGCGGCCGCTGCGTCACCAACACGAGTATTTTCGGCCTGCCCTACGATCTGGGCGCGCATTGGATCCACAACCCGAACGTCAATCCGCGTAACCAAGCTGGGCACGAGGCGCGGCCTCGAAGTCTATCCGGCCCCGGCGAGCCAAAAGGTCCGCATCGGCCGGCGCTATGCGCGCGAAGGCGAAATGGAAGATTTTCTGGCCGCCCAGGTGCGCGCCAACCGCGCCATAAACGACGCCGCACGCAAGGCCGACGTCGCCTGCGAGCAGACCTTGCCGAACGATCTCGGCGACTGGCGGCCGACGGTCGAATTCGTGCTCGGCCCCTACACCTGCGGCAAGGAACTGGAGCAGGTCTCGGTGCTCGACTTCGCCCGTGCGCAGGAGCGCGAAGCCGATGCATTTTGCCGGCAAGGTTTTGGCGCGCTGCTTGGCCGCGCTGGCCGATGGCATAGCGGTGAAGTTTTCGACGCCTGCGCTTGCGATCGACACGCGGCGCAACGTGGTGGTGGAGACCCCGAAGGGGCGCGATCACGGCGCGCGCCGTCATTGTTACCGTGTCGACCAACGTGATTGCGTCCGGCGCCGTGAAATTCAGCCCTGACCTGACTGCCGGCCACGCTGAAATGTTCGGCAAACTCTCGCTCGGCAGCTTCGACCACGTTGCGCTGAGCTTGCCGACAATGCGCTCGGCTTTGAAAGCGACGATCTGATTTTCGAGAAATCAGCGGATAAGAGGACGGCGGCCATTCTCGCCAATGTCAGCGGCACCCAACTCTGTATCGGTGCAAGTCGCCGGCAGCTTTGGCCGCGAACTTTCGGCGCAAGGCGAAGCGGCGATGGTGGATTTCGCCGCCGATTGGCTCGCCGACCTCTACGGCGCCGACGTCAAGCCGGCGATCAAACGCTCGCATGCCACCCGCTGGAACCACGACCCGCTGACGCTCGGCGCGTTCTCGGCGGCGGCGCCCGGATGGCAGAAGGCGCGCCGCGCGCTCATGCAGCCGGTCAACGACGCGGTGTGGTTCGCAGGCGAAGCGCTGCATGAGTCGCTTTGGGGCACCGTGGGCGGAGCCTGGGAATCGGGTGAGCGCGCCGCCGATGGCGTTTTGCGCCGGCTCAGCGGCGTGAAAGAAACGCCCACGGCCGAAATTCCGCCACCGACCAGGCCAAAGCAGCGGTCGTCGCGCACGCGCACGCGGCATCAGTACATCGGTACAGCGCAGGGCATATTCGGCCGTTGAGCCGTGCCAAGACTTACGCGCGCAGCACCGCGCCGGTGCGCTTGCCGACCTCGCCGACGATTTTCGCCGCCAGCGCCTCTATCTCGGCGTCCGTCATGGTCTTGTCACGCGGCTGGATGGTGACCGAGATGGCGATGGACTTTTTGCCCGGCTCGATGCCCGCGCCTTCGTAAACGTCGAACACGGCGACGGCCGCGATCAGCTTGCGATCCGCCGATTGCGCGGCGCGCACGATGTCGGCGGCTTTCACATCGCGCGCGACCACGAAGGCGAAATCGCGCTCCACCGGCTGAAACGGCGACAGGTCCAGCGCCGATTTTGCCCGGGTTGCTTTCGCCTTCGGATCGGGCAACCGTTCCAAAATAATTTCGAACGCGGTCAGTGGGCCTTCGGCATCGAGGGCCGCAACGACCCGCGGATGTAACTCGCCGAAATGTCCGAGCACGTTCTGCGGGCCGATCTGGATCGCGCCTGAACGCCCCGGATGAAACCAGGCCGGACCGCCGGGCGCGATCTGCAGCGCCGCCATCGGGGCGCCTGCCGCCGCGAGCGCGGCAAGCGCGTCGGCTTTGGCGTCGAAGGCGTCGACCGCGTAGCGATCCTTGCCGTTCTTCGGGTTGCTCCAATGCCGGCCGGCGCCGGATGGTTTGGCGAGCGCGCGGCGGATGCCGGCGGCGGCCGTGAATTGATCGGCCGGCGCGTCGCCGCGGAAAATCTGCCCGACCTCGAACAATCCAACGTCGGGGAAACCGCGGTCGGCATTTTTCTGCGCGGCCGCGATAAGACCGGGAATGAGACTAGGGCGCATGTCGGAAAGCTCGGCGGCGATCGGATTGGCGAGCGCCAATTCCGGCTTGCCGCCGCCGAACAGTTCGGCGTGGGTCTTGCCGATAAAGGACCACGTCACCGCCTCGAGAAGATTGCGCGCCGCCAGCGCCCGCTTGGCTTTGCGGGTACGATTTTGCATGGGCGTGAGCACCGGCTTGCGCGGCGCGTCACCGCGGGGAAACGGCGTTGCCGGAATGCGCTCGACGCCGGCGATGCGCACGACCTCTTCGACGAGATCCGCCTTCTCCTGCACATCCGGCCGCCAGGACGGAACGGCGACCGCCAGCCGCGTCCCGCGCGTGGCGACGGAAAATCCCAATCGCTCGAGCACGCGGCGCGTCTCGGTTTGCGGCACGGCGACGCCGGAAAGCCGTTTGACTTCCGCACTCGGGAAAACAATGGACCGTTTGCCGCTCGGCACTTTGCCGGCAAGCATGGTTGCCGATGGCATGCCGCCGCACAGATCGAGCACCATGCGTGTGGCGAGTTCCAGTCCCGGCCGGGTGAACGCCGGATCGACGCCGCGCTCGAAACGATAGCGCGCATCGGAATAAAGACCGAGGCGGCGTCCGGTCTGCGCGATGTTGCTCGGCGTCCACAGCGCCGACTCGATGAGCACGTCGGTGGTCGCCGCGGAACAGCCGGTCTTTTCTCCGCCCATGATGCCGGCGAGCGATTCCACGCCGTCATTATCGGCGATCACGCACATGCTGCCGTCGAGCGCATAGGTTTTGCCGTCGAGCGCAAGGAGCGTCTCGCCGTCACGCGCGCGGCGCACCGTGAGATTGCCGCGCACTTTCGCGGCGTCGAACACGTGCAGCGGCCGTCCGTAATCGTAGGTGATGAAGTTCGTGATATCGACGAGCGCGTTGATCGGGCGCAGCCCGATCGCCGCCAGCCGCTGCTGCAGCCAGGCGGGCGAGGGGCCATTGGTCACGCCGCGCACCAGGCGAAGCGCGAAGGCCGGACAGAGATCGGGCGCTTCGATTGTGACCGCGACCGGACAGGCGAACGTGCCCTTGACCGCTTTGATGGCCGGCTCTTTCAGTTTTCCCATGCCCGCCGCGGCAAGATCGCGGGCGATGCCGTGCACGCGCGGCGCAATCGGCGCGGTTCGGGCGTGAGGTTGATTTCGATCACCGGATCGTCGAGCCCCGCCCATTGCCCGTAATTCGCTCCGACCGGCGCGTCGTCGGGCAGATCGATGATGCCTTCGTGATTGTCGGAGATGTGCAACTCGAATTCCGACACCAGCATGCCGCGGCTTTCCACGCCGCGGATGGTGCCGACTTGCAGGGTCATGTCCTTGCCGGGGATGTAGGCGCCCGGCGGCACGAACACGCCTTTCATGCCGGCGCGCGCGTTGGGCGCGCCGCAGACGACCTGGACCGGCGCACCGCCGCCGGTATCGACCATGCAGACGCGCAGCCGGTCGGCGTTGGGATGCTGCTTGGCCTCGACCACGCGGGCGATGACGAACGGCGCCAGTGTTTTGCCCTTGTCTTCGACGCGCTCGACCTCGAGCCCGATCATGGTGAGCTTGTCGACAAGCTCGCCGAGCGGACGATCGGTGTCGAGGTGCTCCTTGAGCCAGCGCAGCGTGAATTTCATCATGGCGCTAGAGCCCCAGCTCGCGCTGGTCTGTTCCCTCCCCCACAAGGGGGGAGGGAACAGGTGTGCGATGCTTCGCGGTCCGACCTCCCCCTCAAGGGGGGAGGTGAAGGGATTGCAGCACCATCGCGCGACCTCATCCACTCAAGCCTCCGGCAAGCGTCGGAAAGTCGAGCGGACGAAAACCATAATGCGACAGCCAGCGCACGTCGGCCTCGAAGAAGGCGCGCAGGTCCGGCATGCCGTATTTGAGCATGGCGATACGATCGATCCCCATGCCCCAGGCAAAGCCCTGAAATTCGTCGGGGTCGAGCCCGCAATTGCGCAGCACGTTCGGATGCACCATGCCGCAGCCGAGAATCTCCATCCAGTCGTCGCCTTCGCCGAAGCGGATTTCGCCCTTGTCGCGCCGGCATTGGATATCGACTTCGAGCGACGGCTCGGTGAACGGGAAGAACGACGGACGAAAGCGCATCTTCACGCGATCGACCTCAAAGAACGCCTTGCAGAATTCCTCGAGAATCCATTTCAAGTGGCCGAGATGCGAATGGCGGTCGATGACCAAACCCTCGACCTGATGGAACATCGGCGTATGGGTCTGATCGGAGTTGCTGCGATAGGTGCGCCCGGGAATGATGACGCGGATCGGCGGCTTTTGCGTCAGCATGGTGCGCACCTGCACCGGCGAGGTGTGCGTGCGCAGAAGAAGTCTTGAACCGTCCGGCTTGGGATTGAAAAAGAACGTATCCTGCATGTCGCGCGCGGGATGGTCTTTCGGGAAATTGAGCTTGGTGAAATTGTAATCGTCGGTCTCGATGTCCGGCCCCTCGGCGATGGAAAAGCCCATATCGGCGAAGATCGCGGTGAGTTCATCGACGACTTGCGTGATCGGGTGCACGCGGCCGATGTCGGCGGGCGCCTCGCGCACCGGCAGCGTGACGTCGAGGCTCTCGGTGTTGAGCCGCGCTTCGAGCGCCGCGCTCGTCAGAACTTCGCGGCGCGCCAAGATTGCGGCGTTCACGCGATCCTTGAGCTGATTGATGCGGATGCCCTGCTGTTTGCGTTGATCCGGCGGCAGCTTGCCAATCGACCGCGCAATTGTGGTGATGCGGCCTTGGCCGCCAAGCTCGGCTATCCGAATGTCTTCGAGGGCTGCCTCGCTCTCCGCCGCAGCAATTTTGCCGAGGATTTCCTCCTCTTTTGCGGAATCGAGATCGAGTGCGGTGGTGTCGTCGGTCATGGCGCTTAATCCGGCATGAACGGCAGATCGGTGTCCGACGGCTTACCGCCGGCCTGCGTCAGCAGGCAATGCACCTGGCCGCGATGATGCGTCGCGTGGTTGAACATATGCGTCACCATGAGCCAGCGCGGCCGGGTCAGCTCGCGGCCGATCGAACCGGAAAAATAGGTGAGGTCGGCGGCGAGCCACGCTTGATCAACGTTATCCGCCCAATCGATGATAACGCCATCGAAGCGCACGCGCTCGTTCTTGAGCGCGTTCCAGTCGGGATAGAGCGAAGCCGATTCCGGAATTCCGGCCGCGGGCCGCGCGACCTCGCTGCTGAAACGGCTCATTTGGATATTATCCGCCCACAAGAGATGACTGAGCGTCTTGTGGATGGAGCCGAAGAAAGCGCCGCGTTCCCGCCGGCGCTCCGCGTCGGACAGCCGGTCGGCGACGCCGTACAGGTTTTCATTCTGCCAGCGATTGTAACGCGCCATAAGCTGCACATAGGCGCGGTCGATCATGTCACGCCAGCGCCGATTTCGCTTGCCCGACAATCGCCTCGAAAGCGGCAGGCTCGCGGATGGCAAGGTCGGACAGCACCTTGCGGTCGACGACGATGCCGGCCTTGCTCAAGCCGGCAATGAAGCGGCTGTAGTTCAGCCCGAACGGGCGCACCGCGGCGTTGAGGCGCTGAATCCATAAGGCGCGGAACGTGCGTTTCCTGCGCTTGCGGTCGCGATAGGCGTATTGGTTCGCCTTCTCCACCGCCTGTTTGGCGACGCGGATGGTGTTCTTGCGCCGCCCATAATAGCCCTTGGCGGCTTTGAAAACTTTCTTATGCTTGGCATGACCGGTGACGCCGCGTTTGACGCGTGCCATGACTTAATCTCCTCTCGATCGCAGAATTTAGATGGACGGCGCGGCCGATGATGGCGGGCGGCCGTCAACCGTTCGGCAAAAAGTATTTCTTGATCCGATCGCCGTCGGTTTTGAACATGACGTTGGTGCCGCGCAGCTGGCGAATCTGCTTTTTCGTGCGCTTGATCATGCCGTGGCGCTTGCCCGACTGCGCATAGAGGACCTTGCCTCGCGCCGTCACCTTGAAGCGCTTTTTGGCGCCCGATTTGGTCTTGATCTTGGGCATTTGGCTCTCCTTGGCCGCAGGCGCTTGAGGCTTGCGGGCCGAAAATGCTCGTCAATGAGCGGTGCGTGCTTGGAGCACATCGCCGCCGCCACGGCAGCCCTTAATCAGCCGGGCGACGGGAGGGCGCGGTTATGGCAGAGGCCGCCAAAAATGGCAAATGCCGGCGGCTTCCGCCGGCCAAGCCCGCCGGGCACGCACGGCAGAGAGATTGCGGCGGCGCGCGCTACGGCAATTCGCCAATCAGCTTACCCATTTCCGTCTCGGTCCAGGCGCGAATTGTCCG
This sequence comes from uncultured Alphaproteobacteria bacterium, assembly GCA_963835195.1. Lineage (GTDB taxonomy): Bacteria > Pseudomonadota > Alphaproteobacteria > Rhizobiales > Xanthobacteraceae > BOG-931. The sequence continues at coordinate 170,648 of CAWIEY010000008.1, read as the reverse complement.
GGTGCGGATATTGCCCTGCAAGCCGACCGACAGAACGAATTTGGCGACATTGTCGTAGTGCGGCGCTTCGGAGATGACCAGGAGATCGAAATCGCCGGACGTCAGAAATACGTGCTTGATATCGACGCCGAACTTCTTCCCGGCTTGCTTGGCGGCGGCCGTGCGCTTGGGCGACTCCTTGACCGCCCGCGCGCCCTGATCGGTCCAGTTAATCATCGAAATGAATGTCGGCATGACTTCCTCCCAAATTTCCCCAATGCTGGGGCACTGAAAAATTCAGGAGGCAGGCCGCATCCACTCGCGGTTCTCAGCGCGGCGCCAAGACCATCACCACCTGCCGCCCCTCGAACCGCGGCTCCTGTTCGATCTTGGCGATCTTGGCGGTATCCGCCTTCACGCGGTCGAGGAGCTTATAGCCGAGTTCCTGGTGCGCCATCTCCCGGCCACGGAAGCGCAGCGTGACTTTGACTTTGTCGCCTTCTTCAAAAAAGCGCTGCACCGACCGCATCTTCACGTCGTAATCGTGATCGTCGATCATCGGCCGCAGCTTGATCTCTTTGATCTCGACGACCTTTTGCTTCTTGCGCGCTTCCGCGGCTTTTTTTTGCGATTGATATTTGTATTTGCCGTAATCGAGAATTTTGCAAACCGGCGGCGACGAATTCGGTGCAATCTCCACGAGATCGAGCCCGGCCTCTTGTGCCATGGCCAGTGCGGCGCCGATCTCGGTGGCACCCTTGTTGTTGCCGTCTTTGTCTATGAGCTGGACCTCGCGGACGCGGATCTCCTCGTTGACGCGCGGACCTTCCTTCGGGGCAGGTTGCGCGGTTCTGATTGGGCGACGAATGACGCTTTTCTCCTCTATCGTTACGACAAGCCGGCGGCCGCGGACCACAATGCATGTTGCCGCGACGCGCTCGGCACCGGCTGAAGATCGGTAGTTTTATCGTGCAAGTCAACGACAATGCGGCGCCGCGCCCTTGCGCATGCCATTCATTTGCGGCCAAACACTTTGCCGAAGCGGCGTTGCCCGCGCAGCGGCCTTTGCCGGTGGTTAACCGTAAGATGAACGATAACAGCCTGAAATTCCTGGACATTGGAGTTGCCGCCGAGCGCCGCGCCATTGCCGTGCGCGGCCAAGAGGGTGCAAGCCCCGGACTATTTTGGCTCTCCGGCTACAAATCCGACATGAACGGCACCAAGGCGCAGGCGCTGGCGCGCTGGGCCGAGGAGGCCGGCCGCGCGTGCGTGCGCTTCGACTATTCCGGGCACGGCGCGTCGGGCGGCACCTTCACCGACGGTACGATCGGCCGCTGGCTCGCCGAAAGCGTCGCCGTGTTCGACGCCTGTTGCCGCGGGCCGCAGATTGTCGTCGGCTCATCAATGGGCGGCTGGCTGGCGCTCCTCCTGGTGCGCGCGCTGCGCGCGCGTCCGCAAAACGGGCCGGCTTCGGTGTCAGGCTTGGTGCTCGTCGCGCCGGCGGTCGACTTCACCGAGGAGCTGATGTGGAAGCGCTTCACGCCGGAGATCAAGCGCGAGCTTGCGGAAAAGGGCGTATGGGCGCGGCCGTCGGACTATGCGCCGGAGCCTTACCTCGTCACCCGTCTCCTCATTGAGGAGGGGCGTAATCATCTTCTTCTCGGCGGCATGATCGAAACCGGCTGCCCGGTGCGTATCCTGCAAGGCATATTGGATCCCGACGTGCCATGGCGGCACGCCGTGGAACTCGTTTCCCGGCTCGCCAGCGACGACGTCGTGCTGACGCTGGTCAAAGACGGCGATCATCGCCTCTCGCGCCCCGAGGATATCGAGCGGCTCATCCGCGCGGTGGCGGAATTATAATTGAGCGGACGCGCTCGCGGCGCCCACCCTCAGGACAAGAAGCGCTGCACCGCGTCCACGGCCTCGCGCTTTTCATCGAGGACGAGATGGCCGGCGCCCTTGAAGGTTTGCAGCTGCGCCTTGGGAATGTACTGGCGCCACAATTCCGCATTCTGAACGGACAAGAGCTTGTCGTCCTCGCCCCACACCAGCAAGGTCGGCATGGTCAGCCGATGCAGATAGCGCGGCAGCTTGATGTCGTAGGGGTGTTCCCACAATAGCCGCGCCAGCGTTCCGCCTTCCCGGTAGCGGGCGCCCATGAACTCGAGGTCCTTGGGATCTTCCGGCAGGAACTGCTTGATCACGTCGAAATTCGAGACCAGGAGCGATGGAATCTTTTCCGGAGGCAGCAGGAAAAAATCGCCTTTCGGGCGCTCCTTGCCGCGCAAGCCGGCGGGGCCGACGAGCACGAGGCGATGAATGCGGTGGCCGTGCTCCACCGCGAAGTTCGCCGCCATCAATCCGCCGAGCGAAAATCCGACCAGATGAAATTTGTCGAGGCCCATCGCGTCGAACAGGTCGAGATAGTGCATGACGTAATCGTGCATCTCGGTCATCGCCGGGTCGTCATCGGCCTCGCCGAGGCCGGGATGAAGCGGGATGATGACGCGGAATTTTTGCGTCCAGGGGACGGCGAAATTGATGCCGTGCCAAATGCCGGCGCCGTGCATAAACACCAGCGGCTCGCCCTTGCCGGCGCTGAGCACGGTCGTTTTCAGGCCGTTGATGGTGTGGGTCTCGCGCTTGAACTGATCGGGAAACGCAATCGCAGCCATTGCTCCGTGCTCCTTGCTCCTTGCTACTCGGCGGCGACGCGGCGTTCGGCCGCCGCACTCGCGCGGATGCGCGGAATGACATTTTGCCCGATCAAACTCAGGTTCTTGACGACCTTCCAATGCGGCATGTCGCCGATCGCGGCGAGCAGGTTGAAGTGGTTGGTTCCCATTCTCCCGCTCCATTCCTCCAGCTGAGCGACGACCTGATCGGCCGTTCCCACGGCAACGAAGAACGATTCGTTGACGGCGTCGAAATTAAAGCCGCCGTGCAGCTTGTCGGCGAGCGCGGCGCGCTTCTTCAGCTCGGAGACGGAAAGGTACCCGGGCGGCGCAAGGAACGTCGGTGTCGTGCGCAGCGCATCTTCGAAGAAGAAGCGGATGTGCGGAATGGCTTCCTCTTCGGCTTTTTCCTTGGTCTCGGCGACGTAAGTAATGACCTGCAGCGGCACCTGCTCGGGCCGGACCTGATGACCGTGCTCGGCGGAACTGCGGCGCAGTTGCTGATTGAGTTCGTGCGCCCGCTGTTTGGTGACGAACACCGCCGAATAGCCGAAGCCGAGCTTGGCCGCGAGTTCGACCGTCTCCGGGCTGCCGGTGCCGACGATGTAGCAGGGTGGATGCGGCTTCTGATACGGCCGCGGCCAGGGATTGAGATAACGATAAGTGTAGAAGTCGCCGTAATAGGTGGTGGGACCGTCCTGCGTCCACGCCTGCAGAATGATGTCGATCGATTCCCGATAGCGCGCCCGCGCGTTCGCCGGGCTGATCGGATTGGCCCAGTATTCCATACCGGTCCCGAGCGGAAACGCGACTTCGAGACGGCCCTGCGACATCACGTCAAGCATGGCGTACTCTTCCGCCAGACGGTTCGGATATTCGAGATTGGGCGGTGTCCCCCACACGCAGATTTTCGCGTTCTTGATCTGCGGGATGATGGCCGCCGCGATCAGGTTCGGCGCCGCCATCATGCTGTACGCGGTGTTGTGGTGCTCGTTGACGACGACCGCGTCGAAACCGACCTTCTCGGCGAGAATGAGTTCGGCGAGATAGCGGTTATAGAGTTCCACCCCCTTTTTCGGATCATAGTACTTGTTGGGAAAATCCACCCACAGCGAATGATGCTCTTTGTGGTTTTCCGGCAGATGCGTGTACGGCATGAAATGCATGAAGTCGAAGCGCACTGCGCTCATGAGGGCCTCCCTGTAACGACGCTGAAGCGCACGAAGCGGAGCGCCGGCTTGCTATCGGCGAGCCGTTTCCCGGCCCGGCAGAAGAGTTGATTGCTGACAAAGTGATGAGGTCACGCGCTTTAGTCAAGCGCGGCGCTTTCGACAACCGCACGGCCGCGTTCGCTGTTCAGCATACGGCCGTTTTTGATCCAATCTCCGGAAGTAAACCGCCCAATCTCACGGCCGCGCCCACTGTCCAGAAAAAAGCATTCGCGCGATGAGTGGGCAAATGTTCGATTAGCGGACGCGGAGCAAATTGCTGACACCGCGCAATGGCTTGCTATAGGATCGGTCAGGGGAAACGTTCGAGCGTGTGGCGCGGTGCCCTACCGATGATCAACGGTCGGCATTGGACATGAGTCTGCTTCCTTTCATCGCGTCCGGCATCGGCCTGGGCGCCGTTTACGCGCTCGCCAGCGTCGGCTTGGTCATCCTTTATCGCGCATCGGGCACGCTCAATTTCGCCTTCGGTGCGTTTGGCGGGGTCTCCGCCTTCCTCGCCTGGCAATTGGCGCAGGACGGTGTGCCCGCGCCGGCCGGATGGGTCGTCGGCATCGCCGTATCGACCGGTCTCGCCTACGGCTATGGCCGCATCTTCGCTCCCCGACTAGCGCACCGCGACCGCGTGGTGCGCGCGGTTGCGACGCTCGGATTGGCGTTGTTCCTGTTCGGCGGCATGGCGCTCTATTGGGGCGTCGGCGTCGCGCGGCGACTCCAGCTGCCGACCGATTTCAGCGCCGTCACGCTGTTCGGCGTGCGGCTGACCATGACGCGCCTCATTGCGCTCGGACTGTCGTTTGCCATGGCCTGCGGAGTCGGTTTGTTGTTGAGCCGCACGCGCATCGGGCTTGGCATGCGCGCGCTCGCCAGCGATCGCCACATCAGCGCCGCCATCGGCGTGCGCGTCGTGCAGATCGATTCGATTGCGTGGCTGGTCAACGGCTTCTTTGCCGGCATCGCCGGCATCCTCCTCGCCAACATCAATCGGCTCGATTGCAGCACGTTGACCTTTCTCGTTATCCCGGCGATTGCCGCCGCGATCATGGCGCGGCTGTCGTCGCTGCCCGGCGCCTTCATCGGCGGCATCGTCGCCGGCATGATCGAGTCGCTGCTGATAGCCACATCTCCGGACATCGCGCACCTGCGCAGCGCCGGACCCTATGTCGCTGCCTTGATCTTCCTGATGATCGTCGGCGCGGGTCAGGGCGTCGGAGCGCGGGAATGACCGAGGTGGCCAAAGCGGACGCCATGCGCTGGTCGCTGCCGCCGGAAATTACGCCGGGGATGCGGGCGGCGACGATTGTCGTCGTCGTCGGCGCCGTGTCCGGCGTGATTGCGCTGACCTGCGGCGGCTACTGGCTGTCGAATTTCACCCAGGCCTATTGCATGACGTTGGCGGTGCTTGGCTGCGCCCTGCTTTACGGCCAGCTCGGTCTCGTTTCGCTGTGCCAATGGGCGCTGGTCGGCGTCGGCGGCTGGGTGAGCTTGCGCGTCTATCATTACATTCATCCGCCATTCTTCGTGACCATTCTTTCCGGCGGTATCGGCGCCTCGGTGATCGGCATGATCTGGGGACTGCCGGCATTGCGCATGCGTGGGCTTTATCTGGCGCTCGTCACACTGATGCTTGCGGGCGCCTTTCAGACTCTGGTTTTCGTCATCAGCTTTCCAGTCGGCGGCCCCGGCTTTTTGGGCCAAGTCGGCGCCAGCGGCAACGACCGCATCAATATGGCGCGGCCGATCTTTGCTTCGAGCGACACCGGTTATTTTCTTTATGTCGCCGTCGTGACCGTGCTTTGCATCTTCTTGGTCGAGGCGCATCGCCGCACCAAACCGGGGCGCGCCTGGGCGCTCATTCGCAAGAACGAGCAAATGGCGGCCGCCGCCGGCGTCAGGATCGTCTTCTACAAGGCTTGGGCGTTTGCGCTCTCCGGATTTGTCGCTGGAGTCTCTGGCGGCTTATTGGCCGGCTTGTTCGGCCAACTCGATGCGTCGGCGTTCCCTACGACCAATTCGATCGTGATTTTCATCGGCACGCTGCTCGGCGGCTATGATGTCTGGCTCGGCGCTTTCCTCGGCGGCGTGTTGACGCGCTTTATTCCCGCGCTGCTCATTGATCTCAACGTCAATACCAATGTCGGCTTCATGATTTTCGGCGCGGCGTTGTTATTCGCGCTGCGCGACCCGCTCGGCATTGGCGGCCAGATCACGCTGCTCGCCGAGCGGCTCTACGGCAAGCTCCTGGCGCAGCGCGCATCATGATCAAGATCGACGCGCTGACGGTGAAATTTGGCGGCATCACGCCGCTCGATGCGCTCGACGCACAATTTGCCGCGCCGATTTGCGGACTGATCGGGCCGAACGGCGCCGGCAAAACGACGTTGCTGAATGTGCTGTCCGGCTTCGTCACGCCGATCAAGGGCACCATCCTGCTTGGCGACGCCATGCTGCTCGGACTGTCGCCGCGCCGCCGCGTCAGTTTGGGGCTTCGCCGCACCTTTCAGCAGGAGCTCGTGGTCGACGAACTCACTGCGCATGGAAAACATCCAAGCGGTCGCCGATCATGTCTCGGCCGATTACGCCAGCGCTGGGCGCGAGGTTGCGGTTGCCCTCGACTTCGTCGGGTTGAGCGAGCGCCGCAACGTGCTTGGCCGCCAGCTCAATCTGTTCGAGCGCCGCATGGTTGAGATCGCCAAGACGCTGATCGGCCGGCCCAAGGTCATTCTCATGGACGAGCCGGGGGCCGGCCTCAACGAGACGGAAACCGAACAGCTGCGCCGCCTGCTGATGAAAATCCCCTCGGCGTTCGATACCCAGCTCGTACTCATCGACCACGACGCCGACCTCATCGCTTCGGTCTGCGTCGAGACCTTGGTGCTCGACTTCGGCAAGCGTCTGGCCATGGGGCCGACACGCTGCGGTGCTCGACGATCCGGTCGTGCGCCGCGCCTATTTGGGACGCGAATAAGCGATGGGCAACTCCGCGCTGAAGGTCAGCAATCTCTTCGTGGCGCGCGGCGGGCGCCCGGTGCTGCGCGATGTTTCTATCGAGGTCGCTCCGGGCGAGATCACCGCGCTCTTAGGCGCCAATGGCGCCGGCAAATCGACGCTGGTTCTCACCATGGCCGGCATTTTGCCAGCGCTACGCGGCCGCGTGTTGTGCGACGGCGCAGACCTCTTGGGGCAATCGCCGGACTCGGTGCGCCGGCAGGGCGTCGCCTTGGTGCTCGAAGGCCATCCGGTTCTCATCGGCCTTTCGGTGCGCGACAACCTGGCTGCCGCCGCCATGATGCACACGCGGCGCGACGCCGAACGCGAGATCGAGGCGGCGCTCGACATCTTCCCGGAATTGCGCGAGCGGCTTTCGGTCGCGGCGCAGCTTCTGTCCGGCGGACAGAAGCAGATGGTGGTGATCGCGCAAGCAATGATTTCGCGGCCGCGCTATCTTCTGATCGATGAGTTGTCCTTTGGGCTGGCGCCATCGATTGTGAGCCGGCTCGCTGAAACCATTCAGGCCATCGCCCGGCGCGGCGTCGGCATTTTGCTGATCGAGCAATTCACCACCTTGGCGCTCGCGCTCTCCAAACGCGCCTATGTCATGGAACGCGGGACCGTTGCCTTCGCCGGCAGTTCCGAGGAATTACGCCAGCATCCGGAAATCCTGCACGGCGCGTATTTGGCGTCGGGCCAGGCCGCGCCAAGCCCGCCGGTGACATCGCCGTCGCCGGCGCAGCTAAGTCCGCGCGGCGACCGGGCGTCTTGGCGGCTCAGACCGACGTGGCGCGCAGCTTCGGGATCACCACGTCGCCGAACGCGCGATAGACCTCCATGCGTTTGCGCCGGCGAAAGGAACCGATCGAGCAAGACGGCAAAATGTCCGGCGCCGACGCTGCGGCACTGGGCGGCGATCTCTTCGGCAACGGCAGCGGGCGCACCGCCGATGAACTCTTCCTCGCCGATGGAGAAACTGTGCGACAGCGGCGTGTCGAGCGCCGGGCGGTCGGGGAGGTTGGCGCGCGGATCGAACCTGAGAAATTCGCGATAGGCCACCCGGCGCTTGGCGAGCGCCGCCTCGTCCTCATGCATCGCCACCTGGCGGCGGAGGCAAAGATCGTCCGGACCCGCCTTGCGTCCGAGCCTTTTCGGCTTCGTCGCGATAGGCGTCGAAGATTTCGATCACCTTCTCCTGCGGATGAAAGCCGGTCGATATTTTGGCGCCGCGGCGCGCCGCCTTGCGCGCCGACGACAGCACTGACGACGGTGACCCATTTCGGCGGATGCGGCTGCTGAATGGTCCGCGGCGTCAGCCGCAGATTGTCGAAGTTCCAGAACTTGCCGCGGTGCGAGATCACCGGCTCGGCCAGCGCCCGGTCGATGATCTCGACCGCTTCGTCGTAGCGCGCACGCGCACTCCTCGACGCTAAGTCCGATTTGCGCCATTTCGGGAGGAATGCCGGCAGAGGTGCCGATCTCGAGGCGGCCGCCGGTCAAATGATCGAGCATCCCGATCTCTTCGACCAGCCGCCACGGCGAATGATAAGGGCGGCACCATTCCCATCACGCCGAGCCGCAGTTTTTTGGTGCGCACCGCCACGGCGGCGATCAACAGATTGGGCGAAGGCGAATAGGACGCGCCGAAGTGATGCTCGCTGAAGAAAATGCCCTCGAACCCCGCCGCTTCGGCGCTCGTCCACGGTCGAGATAGCCGTTGAAATGGCGCAGCGACGCCGCGGGATCGAAATGCTCTATCAATTCCGGCGGCGTCGCAAAGAACTCGAAGATCCACGGCTTGATCATTTCGCCCGCCCGGCTCCCGGCTTCCCATTTGTCGCCCCATCGGTCCCAAATGGAGCTTAAGCGCTCCGAGGACTTCCGGGTGCAATGACCACGGAAATCCTCGGGCACCTGCGCACGCTTTTAAGACGAGAGTCGCCGCGTTATTGCAGCGGCACCTGGTCGTTGACCTTGATGCCGAGCTTCTTCTCCAAAGCCTCGATATTGGCAAGACCCGGATCGTGCTCGGCATGCAGCCTTCCAGGTTCTTCCACTTGCCGTCATGCAGGCGACGGTGCGGGTCACGTGGTTGGCGTTGTGCTCGGTCGCCTCCGGACCGCCCCAGTACCACGGCTGGCAGAGGATGTCGGTCTCGTAGGGCTTCATATTTTAAATCGCGGCCGTGACCGTGCTTGCGGTTGATGTCGTCCGCATTCTTGATCGATCAGCATGGCGTTCACGGCGATGCGGCCGGCGATGTAGCCGGCCTGCGAGAAACTGTCGCGCAACGATCTTGCCGCCGTAAGCATCCATCACCGCGATCCAGTTCTGGTTGTCTTTGCCCTTAGAGTCGAGCGGCGCCAGCTCGGTGTTGACCCACAGCCGGTCGTTCCAGTATTTGGCTTCGACCGCCTTCGGGAAACGCACCGTGTAATAAGAGGTCGGCGCCGTCCACTTCATCTTGGCGGCGCCGTCCTGCTGCTCGGCGGCATCGAGGATGCGCGCGCCGGTGTCGTCAGTGCCATAAACCATGATCGCATCGGCGTCGGTCGCCAGAAATTGCAGGACCAACGAATTATAGTCGGGCGAAACCGGGTCCGAATAGATGCTGGTGACCTTGACGCCGTACTTCTTGCCCCATTCCTCCAGGCCGCCGCAGCTATAATCGGAGCCGGGGAATTTCGGAATCGAACAGACCAGGCTCTTGGCTCCGAGTTCGCGGCGCGCGTAATCGGCGCCGCCGATGCCGCTCTGCCGCGGGCCGGCATTGATTTCCGCGATGTTCTTGGACTGATAGCACTGCGGCGGAATGCCGAGGCCGATCTCGAGCACATCGCTCTTTGATGTAGTAATTGGCGTTGGGGATGCACTCGATGAAGCTCGTCGAGCCGATCAGCACGTAGACGCCTTCGTCTTCGACCAGCTTTTTCGCCGCCTGCGCGGCGACGTCGAGTTGGCTCTGATCGTCTTCGGCGTGATAGGTGATCGGCCGGCCGTGGATGCCGCCGTTGTCGTTGACGCACTTGAAATAGGCCTCCGCGGCGTCGTCGGCTTCCTTGAAGCTGCCGATGCCGCTCATTGACGTAACGCCGCCGATCGGAATGGGCTTGCCGGTCGCCTTCTTCCCGGTGTTCTCGCCGCAATCCGGTTTGGCGAAAGCCGGTGCCGCGCCGAGCGTCACCGCGAGCGCCAATGCCGCGGCCACAAGACATGAAAGTCCGCTTCATTTATTCCTCCCTGTTGGTCTTCCCCCGATGAGCGCGTTGACCGCGCGTCTGTTTTCTTTTGGCACGCAACTCTACGTTTGCGCAATAGCGCGGTCAATTAACGGCGGCCGCGACCTTGAAACATCAAACAACGCGAATGGGCAACCGCCCCAAGACAATCCGCCGCCTCCATGCTAAAGGTTGCACTTCCGGACAAGGGAGGGAAACCGATGGGTAAAGTAGGGTTGGGTGTTGCTGTTCTCGTCGCCGGCCTCATCGCCGCGCCGGTTGCGCAGGCGCAGATGAAGGTCACCAGCGACGACATCAAGAACGGCGCGGTCGGCACCAAGGAAATGGAAGCCAACGTCTTCGGCTGCAACGGCCAGAACCATTCGCCGTCACTCAAATGGACCGGCGCGCCGGCAGGGCCCAAGAGCTTCGCCATTAATCTTTACGACCCTGATGCGCCGACCGGCTCCGGCTTTTGGCATTGGGTCGTGTTCAACATTCCGGTCTCCACCACCTCGCTGCCGAAGAACGCGGGCGACGTGAAAGAAAAGCTGATGCCTGAAGGCGTCATCCAAAGCCGCACCGATTATGGCTTTGACGGTTATGGCGGCCCGTGCCCGCCGCAAGGCGACAAGCCGCACCACTACAAGCTGACGGTTTACGCGGTCGACGAGGACAAGCTGCAGTTCGCCAAGGACGACCAGGTTTCACCAGCCGTGGTCGGCTTCGAGTTGCACTTCCACTCCAAAGCCAAAGCGGCGCTGAACTGGACCTACAGCCGGCCGAAATAAGCGCCGGGTTACGCGAAAACGACGATGCGGGGCGGCCGGCTCGGGCCGCCCTTATATTTTGTTGTAGTCGTCGTTACCCGCGGACCCGCAGCGCATCAGAAAAAGTAATGGCCGCTCAGCAACGCCGCGCTGTTCAATGAGGCAGCGGTCCAGTAGTCATCCTCCATCACTGCCACTAAATCGTAGGCCGGATGGATCGTGCCGTAGGCTTCCTGAATGTAGGCTCCGCCAGAGCCCGGTACGTCGCTCGTCCACATGCCGATCGATTGCGCGGACGAGAGGCTCGCCGCTGCGCCACCCGCATCGATGGCGCTGACGTCGTGGAACGCCACCTTCGAATTGGCAAAGTCGCTTAACAGCGGCTGCGACACAGTGTTGTTGCTGCTGATCCATTCCGGCGTTTCGACAATGACTTCGGCGCTATTTCCCTGCAGGCTGGTCCCGTGTGGCGCGCTCAAGCTGGTTTCGTAGGTTTTGCCGGTCGTTTCGTTATTGAAGACGAAGGTGGCCTCGGTGGCGCCGGCGCCCGCGGTCTCCACCGTCACTTGTATCGTATCGCCGGCCTTTACGTGGAAGGTTGCCGCCGGGATGAGGTTGGCCGTCGCCGGATACCATTCGTCCCATGCCGAACAAGTGACCCTTGTGTGCCCCGTAGCGGATGTGTGCACGACTTGCATGACGCCGGCCTGGCACACGTCTGCGGAATTGTAGCCGTCGATCCCGACCCATTCGGAGACATCCGACGTCTTGACACTACCAATCGGCACCTGCGTCACTGTTGGTATGTGCCACTGCGCCGAAACGGTACTGAAACTTTCGCCCGCGTGAGCCGTGAAGACGGCGCCGGACCAGTTCGTCGATTCAATATTGGTCGCTCTGCTCATGCTCTATGCCCTCACTGTCGGATTTGATCGTTCGCGTTGGCTTTGTTTTAATTTTTTCAGTCGGCGCGCGGCGGATGGGCCCGCATGCCCCTCGCCTTCATCGACGGTTGCGGGACCTTGAGGGCCAGTAAATTAAAAGCGGGTTAAGGGCGCTGTACAGTCACGCCCAAGCGAAAACCGAGCCTTTTGGACCGCGCTTAGCGTCCGTGCGCTTGCCGGCCGCTTCGCACTCACCGCACTCATTGAAAGCTGGCGCGCCCGAAGGGATTCGAACCCCTGACCTCTGCCTTCGGAGGGCAGCGCTCTATCCAGCTGAGCTACGGGCGCTTTAAGCCTTTTGATACTCCGTTTCCCGCACGGCGTGCAACGCCATCAGCGCGTTTACGCGCGTCTTCGACGCCTGCGGGCTTCAGGCGACGGCAATGCCACAGCCGCGATCCTTCCCGCTGCGGCTAAAAATGCTCTAAGCTCCCAGCAGACAAGGAGTTAAGCCATGGCGCAGCTTGCCGAGAAGCGCGAGACGAAAACGGTCCAGATCAAGGACGCCGCCTTCAAATGGGACGATCCGCTCGATCTTGAAGGCGAATTGAGCGAGGAAGAGCGCATGGTGCGCGACACCGCGCGCGATTACGCACAGGAAAAATTGTTCCCGCGCGTGCTCACCGCCTATCGCGAGGAGAAATACGATCCGGCGGTGATCCGCGAGATGGGTGCGCTCGGCCTGCTCGGCTCGACCATTCCGGAGACTTACGGCGGCGCCGGCCTCGGCTATGTCGCCTATGGGCTGATTGCGCGCGAGATCGAGCGGGTCGATTCCGGCTACCGCTCGGCCATGTCGGTGCAATCGTCGCTGGTCATGCACCCGATCTATGCCTATGGCTCGGAAGCGCAGCGGCGCAAATATCTGCCGAAGCTTGCGACCGGCGAATTCGTCGGCTGCTTCGGCCTGACCGAGCCGGACCACGGCTCCGATCCCGGCTCGATGGTCACCCGCGCCGAAAAAGTCGCCAACGGCTATCGTCTCACCGGCGCGAAAACGTGGATCAGCAATTCGCCGGTCGCCGACATTGCCGTGGTCTGGGCGAAGCTCGACGGCAAAATCCGCGGCTTCATTGTCGAGCGCGGCACACAAGGCTTCTCCACGCCGAAGATCGAAGGGAAGCTGTCGCTGCGCGCCTCCATCACCGGCGAGATCGTGCTCGACGGCGCGCTGGTGCCGGAAGAGAATCTGCTGCCGAATGTGTCCGGCCTCTCCGGGCCGTTCGGCTGCCTCAACGTCGCCCGCGCCGGCATTGCCTGGGGCGCGATCGGCGCCGCCGAGTTCTGCTGGCACCGCGCCCGCGACTACGTGCTCAACCGAAAGCAGTTCGGGCGGCCGCTTGCCGCCAATCAGCTCATCCAGAAAAAACTTGCCGACATGCAGACCGAGATCACGCTTGGGCTCCATGGAGCGTTGCGGCTCGGCCGGCTGATCGAGCAGGGCAAGGCATCGCCGCCGGCGATTTCGTTCCTGAAACGCAACAATTGCGGCAAGGCGCTGGACGTGGCGCGGCTTGCCCGCGACATGCACGGCGGCAATGGCATTGCCGATGAATTTCACGTGATGCGCGTCCTCTGCAATCTCGAGACCGTCAATACCTACGAAGGTACGCACGACATCCACGCGCTGATCCTCGGCCGCGCGCAGACCGGCATCCAGGCGTTTATGTAGCCAACCGGAAACGAAGCGAACAACATGAGCAACCCCGTCAGAACATTCGCCGCCGCCTTCGTGGTTTGCTCTGTGGCGGCGCACCCGGCGCAGGCGCAGCAGCTTCCCATGTCCGACCGGCAAAAGGCCGAGATCGCGGAGCACAAAGCGTATGAAAAAGCGACCGACCAGGCCTACCAAGCGGCGATGAAGCGTTCACACGACGCCAAACCAAAGACCGTCGACCCGTGGGCCAACGTGCGCGCGCCCGCCGCGGCGGCAATTAGCGAACGGCAGGACCAAACTACCCCGCAGCCTGCTCCGTCCCCTCCTCCGCCGGCTTGTCGGAGACACCGGCTTCGGCGAACGTCGCCATGCCGGTGTGGCAGGCGAGCGCGGCACGAAGGATCAACAAAGCCGCGGCGGCGCCGGAGGCTTCGCCGAGCCGCATGTTGAGATCGAGCAGCGGTCTTAGGTTCAGCTCCTCGAGCAGCGCGCGGTGGCCCGCCTCGGCGGAGACGTGGCCGGCCAGGGCATGAGCCAAAGTGTCGGTGCGAAGCTTATAGAGCGGCGCGACGGCGGCGGTCGAGACGAAGCCATCGAGGATGATGGGAATGTTCTGACGCCGCGCCGCAAGCGCGGCGCCGACAATGGCGGCAAGCTCGCGGCCGCCGAGCGCCGCGGCAATGCGCAGCGGATCGCTCAGGATGGCGGCATGGCGGGCCAGCGCAGCGTCGATCACGGCGCGCTTTCGCTGCAAACCGTCATCATCGACCCCGGTGCCGCGGCCGGCCCAGCGGGCGCCGCCGCCGCCGAACAGGGCGGCGGCAAGCGCGGCCGCCGCGGTGGTGTTGCCGATCCCCATCTCGCCGAGGATGACGATATCGCTTTGCGGCGTTACCGCGTCGTAACCGGTGGTCACGGCGGCAAGGAATTCGTCGTCGCTCATCGCCGGCTTTATGGTGAAATCGGCAGTCGGCTCCTCGAGCTTAAGGGGAATGACGCGCAGATTCGCACCGGCGCTGCGCGCGAGCTGATTGATGGCGGCGCCACCGGCGGCAAAATTCGCCACCATCTGCGCCGTGACTTCGGCCGGATAAGCGGAGACGCCCTGCGCGGTGACGCCGTGATTGCCGGCGAAGACGAGAATTTCGGCGCGATCGAGCCGCGGCGGGGAATGCCCCTGCCAATGCGCCAGGAAAGCGGTCAAATCCTCGAGCCGGCCGAGGCTTTGCGGCGGTTTGGTCAGGCGGTCTTCGCGTGCAGCGACCGCCGCGCTAGCGGCCGGATGCCCGCCGGGCAAATCGAGGCAAACGGCGCGCAATTCAGCAAGGGAGGAAAAGTTCGTCATCGCGTTTCTCAGTGCAGGGTTTCGTTCCGCTCGTCCCCAAACGGCCGGTCACGCTCTAGCAAATTTGCTATGCTATCGCGAATCTCTCCTTCGCCGCAGAGCACGGAGGCAGCGCGGGGACGAGCCATGGCTTACGGCACGGGCGGCGATCCTTCTCCTTCCGCGAACGCGTGGGTCGGCGCGCGCGCCCATGACCTCTCGGTCAGCGTCCTCTTTTGCACGCGGCTGCCGCTCATGCGGGTCGCGTCCGTTCGCGGACGGCGAAATCGCGCGCGCCGCCTGGGCATTTCCGCTCGCGGGCTTAGTCGTCGGCGTTATCGGCGCGGTGATCTATGTGCTCGCGGCACGCGTGGGGCTGCCGCCGTGGCCCGCGGCGGCGCTCGCGGTCGCCGCTACGTTCGCCGTGACCGGCGGCTTGCACGAAGACGGCCTTGCCGACACCGCCGACGGCTTCGGCGGCGGCGCGACGCGCGAGGCGAAACTTGCCATCATGCGCGATTCCCGCATCGGCACCTACGGCGTCTGCGCCCTGATGCTGTCATTTCTCATCCGCGTCGGCGCGCTTGCGAGCCTCGCCGATCCCGCGGCGGTCGCGGCGGCGATGATCGGCGCGCATGCCGCGGCGCGCGCGCTCCTGCCGCTGTTGATGTTTTTTCTGCCGCCGGCGCGCAGCGAGGGCCTCGTCACATGCCGCCGGCACGCCGGCGCGGGAAAACGCCGCAGCGGGAGCCGTCCTCGGTTTTCTCATTCTCATCGGCTGCATCGGCTTTGCGCCGGCCGCCGTCACAGCGATCGTGCTGGCGATCGTGCTTGCGGTCGTCGCGCGCTTGAGTGCGGCGCAGATCGGCGGGCAGACCGGCGACGTCTGCGGCGCGCTCGAGCAGATCGGCGAGATTGCGGTTTTGCTCGCGGCCTCGACGACGGGGTGAAATCGCCGTCATTGCGAGGAGCGAAGCGACGAAGCAATCCAGCCCTTCACTGCTGCACTGGATTGCTTCGCTGTGCTCGCAATGACGAATTATTTCCGCGGGCTCAAATAGCGCGCGCCGCCGACGACGATCAGCGCGATGACGCCCGGCGCGACGGCGAGCGGCACGCTGATGGCGGCGATCGCAGCCGTCGCCGCAAACGCGATGGAGGAAAACGCCTCGGCAAAGGTGGCGACGCGGGACGACACCTGCCGGCGGCGGAACTGGCTCCTTTTGGCCTGGGTGCGGAACCAAAGCTGAATGGCAGTCGCCGAAGCCGAAGCAGCGACAATGCCGCCAAGGGTCAGGAGCGCGTGCCGGAGCGAAGCGAAGGCGAGAACGGCAACCAGCGGCGCGAACACGACGGCAATGACGCCAAGCACCGCCTCGATCTTGGCGCGCAAGACAAAGCGCGCGGGAACGGGCGCGGTGGCGACGAGATCGGGCGCGTCCTCGCCGGAAATGGTGAGCCACGCAAGTCCGCCGGCGAGCTGGCCCGCCGCCATCACCAGCACCGGGACCAAGAGATTGAGCGCCCCGCCGGGAGACTGCGCGCCGAAACTCTTCCACAACATCAAAGCGGGCGGCAGCAAATAAAGCATCTGCATCAGCGTCTGCGAGACGAGCCAAGGATCGCGGCGCAACAGAATCCATTCCTTGCGGCGGAGCGCGCGCCGCGGTGAAGCGGCGCGCAAGGCGCTCGGACGCTGCGCGCGTGCCGACGGCGCGCTGTCGCGCGCTCGCCGCGGCGATGGCATAGGCGCCGAAACGCGGCGCAACGATCGCGATGGCGGCGGCGAGCGCAGCGAAGGCGAGCGCGAGCAGGACGATGAGCGCGCGCGCATCGCCAAGCACGGCGCGCGCCGGCCACCACACACACGCTGTCCGCGGCCGGGCAAGAGCGCAAGCAGCGCCGTCTGACTGCAGGACGCTCGCCTGCGACAATGTCCCGTAGGAGAGAATTGCCGCCACCTGCAGGCCGATGACGAAGGCGGCGCCGATGACTGCAGCGATGACCTGCGCGATGAAGCGCGTACGCTTCGGGCCGATCAGGCGAAACAAAGCGGCGGTCGCAAGTACGGCAAACGCGGCTGCCGTGGCGCCCATGGCGGGAATGACGCCGTAGGCGCCAAGCCAATGCGCACCGCCGCGCCAAATCAGCATGTTGATGAAGGCGACCGGCGAGCGGCAGCGCCATGGCGGCGACCGATAACGCCACAGTGCCGATGCGCACCGCGAAAAGTCTCTCGGCGGCGACCGGGGAAGCCAGAATGAGATCAAGATCGGCGCGTGCGTAAAAAGCGCGCGTCATCGATTCCATCGCCTGCGAGATCATCAGGAGCCACGAGAGCAGCAATGTCGCGGAGATCCCGATCAACAACTGCGGATCGATCGCCGCGTCGGCATAACGGCCGACCACCGAATAGGCGATGACGTGCATGACGATGACGAAGACGGCAAAGCCGATGGCGACCTTGCGCGCGCGCGTGCGGCGCCCCGCCGTCATCATCGCCACAAAGTCGCGCCAGGCGAGGCGCGACTCGTGGCGGGCAAACCACGACCGCGCGTGCCGGCTTGGCTCATGGGACGGACATGCCGGAGCAATTAAACATCACGCCGCTTCCGCCGGAAGCGCGGCGTCGGCGACGAGCGCGAGGAAGGTATCTTCCAGGCTCGCGCCGTCGCTCTCGCCCGCGGCGGCGCCGGCGCCACCCGCCGCGGCGGCAAGGCGCCGCAATCGGTCGAGCGTGCCTTCGGCGAGGAGCCGGCCGTGGGCGATGACGCCGATGCGGTCGGCCATGCGCTCCGCGACTTCGAGAATGTGCGTGGTCATGATGACGGTGCCGCCGGCGCGCACGCGCTCGCGCAGCACGCTCTTGACCTGGCGCGCGGAGCCCGCGTCGAGCCCGGTCAGCGGCTCGTCGAGAATAATCAGGCGCGGGTCGTGCACCAGCGCGCCGGCGAGCGCCACTTTCTGGCGCATGCCTTTGGAAAAGCTTTCGCAGCGCTCGCGCGCATGCGCGGCAAGCCCGAGCCAGTCGAACAATTCCGCGGCGCGCGCAGCGGCCAGCTTCGGCTCGACCGCCCATAGCCCGGCGATGAAGTCGAGATATTCCTCGGGCGTAAGCTTGTCGTAGATCATCGGCTCGTCGGACACCCAAGCGATCAGGCGCTTGGCGGCGACCGGATCGGCGAGCGCATCGATGTCCTCGACGCGGATTGAACCGGCATCGGGCCGGATCAAACCGGCGATCATGCGCAACGTCGTGGTCTTGCCGGCGCCGTTCGGGCCAAGCAGCGCGTAAAATTCGCCGCAACGGACCGCGAGATCGAGCCGGTCGACCGCCGGCCGCGCGAAGCGTTTGACGAGGCCATGAATTTCGAGCGCGAGCGGCGGGATTTCAGTCATCACATCTCACTTAAGTTGCCGGATGCGATGCAGCGTGAAACGGTGCACCGCTGCGCCGGAACCTTCGCCCACGCGATCCCGGGCCGGCGACCAGATCTGTAACGAAGAGTGGTTTCGGGGCCGTGAATTGGTTGCCGCGTTTTAACGCTGATGGTTAAGGGACGCCGGGCTTTAACCGCTGACATTATAGGCGGCGAGCGCCGCCATATTCACGAGCTGGGCGTCGTTGGCCGACAGCGGCACGATCTGCACCGAGCGGTCGAGACCGACCAAGATGGGGCCGATGACGGTGGCGCCGCCCAATTCGCTGCAGCATCTTGGTCGCGATCGAGGCCGAATGGAATGCCGGCATGATCAAAACGTTGGCGGGTCCGGACAGGCGGCAGAACGGATAAGCCTCGCGCAGCTCCATGTTCAGCGCCACGTCGGCCGCCATCTCGCCGTCATATTCGAAATCGACGCGCTGCTTGTCGAGAAGCCGCACCGCCTCCTGCACCCGCGCCGAGCGTTCGCCGGGCGGATGGCCGAAAGTCGAAAATGCGAGCAGCGCGAGCCGCGGCTCGTAGCCGAGCGCGCGCGCTACGCGCGCCGCCTCGATGGCAATCTCGGCGATGTCGGTTGCGTCCGGCATTTCGGTCACCGCAGTGTCGGCGACCAGCACGGTGCGGCCGCGCGCCAGCACCAGCGAGACGCCCATCACCCGATGTCCGGGCTTCGGATCGATGCAGCCCAGGACGTCGTCGAGCGCCACCGAGAAATTGCGGGTGACGCCGGTGACCATGGCGTCGGCGTCGCCGAGCGCCACCATGCAGGAGGCGAAGTAATTGCGGTCGGTGTTGATCAGCCGCTGGCAGTCGCGCTGCAAATAGCCCTTGCGCTGCAGCCGCTCGTAGAGATAGGCGGCGTAGGCGCCGTTGCGCGAGGACAGCGCCGCATTGATCACCTCGATGCCTTCGCCGAGCTCGACGCCGGCCGCTTGCGCAGTCTCGCGCACGCGCGGCTCGCGGCCGACCAGGAGCGCCGAGCCGAGCCCCTGCTGTACGAACGAGGCGGCGGCGCGGATCACCTGCTCCTCCTCGCCTTCGGCAAAGACCACACGGCGCGGCTGCCGCCGCAAGTTCTGCAAGACGCGCTGCAGCACGCCGGCGATCGGATCGCGCCGCGTGCGCAATTGCTCGCGATAAGCCTCCATGTCGACAATCGGACGGCGCGCGACTTTTGAGTCCATCGCCGCCTGGGCCACGGCCGGCGGCACGAACGAGATCAGGCGCGGATCGAACGGCACCGGAATGATGTAGTCGGGGCCGTATTTTGGCCGAGCGCCATAGGCCGACGCGACCTCGTCGGGCACGTCCTCGCGCGCCAGCGCGGCAAGCGCGCGCGCCGCGGCGATCTTCATCTCCATATTGATGGCGCGCGCGCGCACGTCGAGCGCACCGCGAAAAATATAGGGAAAGCCCGAGCACGTTGTTGATCTGGTTGGGATAGTCGGAGCGCCCCGTCGCCATGATGGCGTCGCTGCGCACCGCGGCCACATCCTCGACCGTGATTTCCGGATCGGGATTGGCCATGGCGAAGATGATCGGCTTCTCCGCCATCGACTTCACCATGTCCTGGGTCATCGCGCCCTTCACCGACAGCCCGAAGAACACGTCGGCGCCCGCGAGTGCGTCCGCGAGAGTGCGCGCCTCGGTATCGACGGCAAAGCCCGACTTCCACTGGTTCATGCCCTCGCGGCGGCCTTCATAGATCACGCCCTTGGTGTCGCAGAGCATGAGGTTTTCCGGACGGAAGCCGATGGCGCGCAACAATTCCAGGCAGGCGATGCCGGCGGCGCCGGCGCCGTTGCAGACGAGTTTGGTGGTTTTGATATTGCGGCCGGTCAGTTCGAGCGCATTCATCAGGCCGGCGGCGGCGATGATGGCGGTGCCGTGCTGGTCGTCGTGAAAGACCGGAATGTCCAAAAGCTCGCGCAGCCTTTGCTCGATGATGAAGCATTCCGGCGCCTTGATGTCCTCGAGATTGATGCCGCCCCAGCTCTTGCCCAAGAGCTTGACGCAATCGACGAAGGCGTCCGCATCCTGCGTCGAGACCTCGAGATCGATGGAATCGACGTCGGCGAAGCGTTTGAACAGGACCGACTTGCCTTCCATCACCGGCTTCGCCGCGAGCGCGCCGCGATTGCCCAGCCCGAGGATGGCGGTGCCGTTGGTGATGACGGCGACGAAATTGCCCTTGGTGGTGTAATCGTAGGCGCGGCTTTCATCCTCGGCGATCGCCAGCACCGGCACGGCGACGCCAGGCGAATAGGCCAGCGACAAGTCGCGCTGGGTCGCCATCGGCTTGGTCGCCACGACTTCGAGCTTGCCAGGGCGGCCTTGGCTATGGAACAGCAACGCTTCCTGATCGGTGAAGGTCGGACGGTTGCCGCGGTTGCCGGATTTCGGAGCCATTTCACATCCTTACAGCCGAACGTACGGAGAGCGCGCGGCAATCTCGCCGAACGTTAGCGGAACCGACGGGCTTTACTCAAGGGAGCGACCGATGGCGCGCGAATGGACAAAGCGCCACCGCCATGCCGCATTGAATAAGCACGGAGGGAATAGTAATGCCTGCACGCCGGCCGCCGTCGCCGCTCGGCCCCGCACTGTCTCGCCATGATTAGATTTCTGCTGCGTTTCCTTGGACTTTGCCTGCTGGCTACCGCCTTTTTCTTTCTCGTTTATGACGGGACTAGGTCAATTGCCAACCAGCACTTGGTTTACATCAAAGTGGACGATGTCTGGGCGATTGTCGATCAGGACAGCCTCAACCAGGCGCAGGCTTGGCTGAAGCGGACCGCCTTGTGGGCCTGGGATCCGGTCCTGGCGACGATTTTCGAGCTGCCGACCTGGATTGTGCTGGCGCTGGCGGCGATGATCCTGATCCTGCTCGGACGCAAGAAGAAGCCGCTGATCGGCTACGCGCGAAACTGAACCAAAGCGCGATCACCCATGTCGGCCGCCCGCCGCGCGTTTCTGGTCCTGGCCGCGGTTATCGTGGCGCTCATTGCGCTGCCCTACCTGATCGCCCCGTTCTACCGGGTCGTCAATCCGGTTTCGACGCCGATGATCTGGCGCTGGGCGACAGGAGGCCGGATCGAGCGCACTTTCCTCCCCATCGGCGTCATCGCGCCCACATTGCCGCTCACCGTGATCCTCGCCGAAGATGCGAGCTTCTGCCGCAACCACGGCATCGACCTCAGCGGCGTACGCGAGGCCCTGCAGCAAGCCGACGATGATATTGCGGAGGCGCGCGGCGGCTCCACCATTACGCAGCAGACCGCGAAGAACCTGTTCCTCTGGCAGGGCCGCAGTTTCGTGCGCAAGGCGCTGGAAATTCCGCTGGCGATCTGGATCAACCTGGTGCTGCCGAAGCGGCGGGTCCTGGAAATCTACCTGAACATTGTCGAGTGGGGTCCTCGCGGCCAATTCGGCGCCGAAGCGGCGGCGCGCTGGGCGTTCGGCAAGTCGGCCCGCGACCTGACGGCGCAGCAATCGGCGGAACTCGCCGCCATTCTTCCGAACCCGTTCCGCCGCAGCGCGCGGACGCCCAGCGCGCTGGTGCGCCAGCTCGCCCGCGTGTACGAAAACCGCGCCGCCAGCTTCCCCACGCACGATGCCTGCATCCGCGGCCGTACGCACTAGCCCCCTAGGCGCTCTATTTGCCGAAAGGCTGCACCGACGATCCGGTCGCGCCTGAAGACCACATACGTGCCGGCGACGTCAGCTTTTGCGACCAAGCCTCAGCTTGCGGCCGCGATGATCGAGCGCGCCCTTGCGGCTGAGCGTGCCGTTCCGCTGGGTTGCGGCCGATAGCGTCTATGGCGTCGGCGATATCGAGCGGGACCTACGCCAGGCCGCCAAAGGTTATGCTCTCGGCATCAATTCCACTCATGTCGCTTCGCATCCTGGGGCAAGCCGCAACGCGGTTGTCTGCACCGCCGCAGGATATGGCGAAAGACACAGCGACGCATCTTCCTGGCAGCGTCTGTCGGCCGGTGCCGGACATCAAAGGAACACGATTGCATGACTGGTGATACCTCGAATTGGCTGATCTCGAAGGCGAAGAGTTTCAACTATTACAGCCATGATCCTGTATACACGTGGCCTGCTCATCCGACGTAATATCGCCGACGGCGATCTCGCCTACTTCACCACTGTTAGGTTTCGATGAATGCATCGATATGTTCTCTGAGCTGGGCGACGGAAGAAAACGATGCGCCGTGCAGGGACTTTGCCTCTCAAGATCGAGAACCAGATCTCCACTTGGTTGAGCCAGGAAGCTCGTGTCGGCGTGAAATGGAACTGCACGTTGGGGTGGCGTTTGCGCCAGCGATCGTTCTTGGGCTTGTGGGTGTTGAGATTGTCGAGGATGACGTGAATTGCGGTGTCCGAGTGATCGGCGACGATATCGTTCATGAAATCGAGGAATTCGACACGCCGGCGACGATTTTTGTGGGCGACCTTGATCTTGCCGGTGGCTACCTCGAAGGCCGCAAACAATGTCGAGGTGCCGTTGCGCCTGTAGTCGTGGCTATGGCCGGTCAGCGCCCTGCCGTTGGGCAGCTTCAGATATCCTTGGGCGCGCTCGAGTGCCTGGATCGAGGGCTTCTCGTCGACGCAGATGACGATCGCGTTCTCCGGGGGCGCCATGTAGAGACCCACCACATCGGCGGCCTTGGCGACGAACTCGGGATCGTTGCTCTCGCACCAGGATTTGCGGCCCGAAAGATCAATCTTTTGCGTCCGCAAGAAGCGCCAGATGTACTGCTCATGCACGTCGCCCAACTCGACGGCAATCAGCGGCCCGGTCCAGCGCGCAAAGCCGGCGGGCGGGTCTCGATCCAACACCGCCAGAATGCGACGACCGGTCTCGGCGTTATATGTCGGCGCCGGCCCGGGATGTACTTTGTTGCTCAATCCAGCCAAGCCCATGCCAGCAAATCGGCCACGCCAATGGCTTACCGTGCGCGGCATGGTGCCGAGCGTGCGGGCAATCGAGCGTGTCGAGCGCCCTTCGTCCGCCAGCAAAATGATCCGTGCGCGAAACACATCGCGCTGTTCCGTCGTCGGCGCCCGCACGCGCGCTTCAAGCACCGCTCGATCCTCCGGCCTGAGCCGGACTTCCGCCGCTTTGGGTATCATCCCAATGTTAATCATAAATCAGTGAGTTCGTGCGCGACAATGATCTGGGCATCTGCGTCGACGGCTGCCTGTGCGTTATAGGCTTGGACGAAGCCTTCCTTCGACTTCATGATACGGCTTTCCGGATCGGTGAAGTTGCGTTGCGCCTTGGGATCAGGTTCGTCCGATGGTGGTGCCGCCGGTTTGCCCGGCTTCTTGCGGCCTTCAGCGTTGCGCTGCCGTTCTTTTTCGGCCTCGATGCGGCACTCTTCCTCCGCGGCCAGCTTGGCGTCGGCCTCCAGCGCCGCCATCGCCTCCTGGATCTTCGCCAGCCGTTTCTGCTTGTCAGCAGCCCAATCCGGCATCTCGTCACCACGCTTGTCTTTGCCGAAAGTCTCGTCTTCTTGGCTATCCGCCGCCTCGGCGGCCGCCAGCATGCGAGCGACCTCGGCTTTCAATTCCGCCTCACGTTTCTTCATGCGTTCATAACTCATCGCTTTATGTTTCGACGCGTTCGCTTTGATCTTCGTGCCATCCAATGCGACGTGTCCCGATTCCGAAGTTCGCATGATGATGCGGCGTCCTGGTTTGCGAACTTCGGAATCAATGGGACACTAGCAACGTATTGATCTAGTGTGGCTTTGGTTCAGAAGGCCGCATGACGCGTGTGCGGCAAAAATGATGCGGACTTCTGAACCGCCACACTAGCGTTATCGGCATTGTTCTTCTATAAGCCCGGCTTCCGTCATTCCGGATCGCCGGCGCGCGGCTCGGGAATGGCGTGGTGAACAGGAGAGCGTTTCATGGCCGTACCGAAACGAAAAACCTCGCCGTCGCGCCGCGGCATGCGGCGGTCCGCCGATGCGCTGAAACGGCCGAGCTATGTCGAGGACAAGGATTCCGGCGAACTGCGGCGGCCGCACCATATCGATCTCAAAACCGGCATGTATCGCGGACGACAGGTCCTGAAAAAGAAGGCCGAGGCCTAGAGCTTCGCGCCCGGAGGTGCGCCATGTTCCTGATTGGCTTTCCGCTCCTCCTGATACCGTTCGCCATCTATAACATAATCGCATTTCTGACGCCGGGCGTCAGCTGGACCACGCCTGTTGCGACCGTGCACATGATGTCGGGCCAGGATTGGGTATTGACCTGGGAAGATTTGCTGCTCGCCATCGCGATCCTGTTGCTGGCGCTGGAGATGATCAAATCGACGCGCATGGGCATGCGCTCGATTGTCGATCACGTCCTGGCGATGGCGCTGTTCATCGCCATGTTGGTCGAGTTTCTGCTGGTGCAGCGGGCGGGAACGTCGACTTTCTTTTTGTTGACCATGCTCGGGCTAGTCGACGTCCTGGTCGGTTTTATTGTCAGCATCCGCTCTTCGCAGCGCCAGGTCGAGGTGCAGACCGAGCGGACGGCCTAGAAGGCGCCCGCCGATCCGATGGCGGCGCCTTGGGTTTGCGAATTCTTTAGGCTACGCCGGTAGCTTGCCCACCGAGCCGTCGGCGCGTGCAGGCAGATGGCAATCCGTGAACGAGGGCGACGTGGCGGGCGATCAACCACATCCTGATACTCCCGGTTCGCCCACCGGGACCACCAGCGAAGCTGACCGCGGCGGGGCCGCGGCGCCGCTCAATACCGACGACATCCTCGCGTCCGCCGGCGAGGCGGCTTACCGCTGGGACATCGCCAGCGACCACCTGGTGTGGAGCGCCAATGCCGGCGAAGTTCTGCGCATTGCCGAGCCGGCGACAATCTCCAGCGGCCGCGCTTATGCGCGGCTGATCGACGGCAATGGCGGAGAGAGCCGTTTCGATGCGGTGCTGCGGGCAAAGGAGCGCGACCAAGGCCATGGCGTCTCCTATCAGATTGAATATCGCATCCGTCCCGACGCGCGCGCGGAGACGATGTTTTGGATCGAGGATTGTGGCCGCTGGTTTGCCGGCGCCGATGGCAGGCCGGCGCGCGCCCAAGGAACAGTGCGCATCATTGATGCGCGCCACGAACGCGAGCAGCACTTGAGCCTGCTGGCGCGCTGCGACGAGCTGACCGGCGAACCGAACCGCCGCCATCTCACGGAGACCTTGCAAAAGACTCTGGACGAGGCGACCCGGTTTCGCTCGTCGTGCGGCTTTTTCCTGGTCGCCATCGACCATCTCGCCCGCATCAACAAATCCTACGGCTTCGACATCGCCGATGCAGCGATCGCGGCGCTGGCAAAACGCATGCGCGCGCTGACGCGGGGCAAGGACACGCTCGGCCGCTATTCGGGCAACAAGTTTGGAATCGTGCTCTGCGATTGCACGCCCGACGACATGAAGGTCGCCGCCGAACGCCTGCTTGCCGGGGTGCGCGACGAGCTGATCCCGACCAGCGCCGGTCCGATCGCCATGACCGTCAGCATCGGCGGCGTGATCGCGCCGCGCCATGCCCAAACGGTGGCCGAAATTCTTGCCCGCGCCGAGGAAGCGCTCGCCGCCGCGAAGCGTACGGGCCGCGGTTCGTTTCTCGCCTATCGGCCGAATATCGAGCGCGAAGCGCAGCGGCGCGAGAACGTGCGCTCGACCGACGAGATCGTCGCCGCGCTCAACGAGCGGCGCATCTTTCTTGCTTACGAGCCGGTCGTCAGCGCCCGCGAGCGGCAGCCGGCGTTTTATGAATGCCTGATGCGGGTGCGCCGATCCGACGGCGGCTTGCTGGGCGCCAACGACATCGTTCCCGTCGCCGAACGTTTGGGGCTGGTGCGGCTCCTTGATCATCGCGTGCTGGAACTGGTGATCGAGGAAATGGCCGCGGCGCCGTCGCTCAAGGCCAGCGTCAACGCTTCGCCGGGCTCGACCACCGATCCCGACTGGTGGGCGGGACTCGAATTCGCTGTTGCACGCGCACGCGGGAATTGCCGAGCGCCTGATCATCGAAATCACCGAGAGCGCCGCGATCAGCGACGTCGATTTTACCCGCGGCTTTGTCGCGCGCGCCAAGGATCTCGGCTGCCGCATCGCCATCGACGATTTCGGCGCCGGCTTCACCTCGTTCCGCAACCTGCGCAAGCTCGGCGTCGATATGGTCAAGATCGACGGCGCCTTCGTGCAGAACATGCTGCGCTCGGAGGACGATCGCGCCTTCGTGCGCACGCTGGTCGAGCTCGGCCGCAGGCTCAATCTCGTCACTGTCGCCGAGTGGGTGCAGGACGAGGGCACGGCAAAGCTCTTGGCCGAGTGGGGCTGCGATTTTCTGCAAGGCGCGCTGGTCGGGCTTGCCACCACGGAACGGCCGTGGCGCACCGGGCCGCGGCCGAGCGAGGCTCGCCGACGCGCGTTAGCGGCGCATACGGAAGCGCGCAAAAGCGCGCTCCGTTACGCCCGCACGGTCATTTCGCAAATCAACCCTTGCGCCGACCAGTCGAACTGCACTTGGCCTTGTAGTTGCCCGATCATTTGTTTGATGATCTTGCTGCCAAAGCCCTGCCGGCGGGGTTCCTGCACCGGCGGCCCGCCGGTTTCCGCCCAGCGTAGCGTGAGCGCGCCGTCAGGCGCGCGCCGCCACGTCAAGTCAACGCGGCCTTGCGGCACGGACAGCGACCCGTATTTGACGGCATTGGTCGCAAGTTCGTGCAACGTGATGGCGACGGCCTGAGCGGCGGTCGGCTCCAATACGGTTGCCGGTCCGTCGAGGCCGACCCGCTTTTGGTTGGTGGCGCCGTAGGGAGCAAGCTCCCGTGCGGCTATGGCCGACAAGTCGGCGCCGACCCAACGGGAATCGACAAACAGCGACTGCACGTTCGCGAGTGCCTGGATGCGCCCTTCGATGGCCTCTTTCAGGCCGCGGGGCGTGTCGGATTGGGAAAGATTCACAATCGCCTGCACGCTCGCCAACAGGTTTTTGCCGCGATGCTCCACCTCGCGGGCGAGCGTCGCGATTTGCTCATGGCTTTGCTTCTGCTCGGTGATGTCGCGCGCGATCTTCGAGGCGCCGATGACCTTGCCGTCGGCATTTTTGACCGGGGAAATCGTCAGCGAGACGACGATCTGGCGGCCGTCCTTGCGCCGCCGGATGGTCTCGAAATGATCGATAGCGTTCGTCGCGCCTGATCCGCTTGAGAATCTCGGTCTCTTCGTCTTGCCGATCTTCCGGAATGACAATGGTAATCGGGCGGCCGATCGCTTCTTCGGCGGGAAAGCCAAAGACGCGCTCGGCGCCTTTGTTCCAGCTGGCGATGATTCCGTTGAGATTTTTGCTGACGATGGCGTCATCGCTGGATTCGACAATGGAGCCCAGCCAATGCGATCGCTCGTCCGCGAGCTTACTTTCGCGTCAAGTCGCGCGTCACGGTTCCATAGGCGGCGATCTCGCCCGACAAATCCGCGCACCGGAAAGATGTTGTAGAGCACCGGTATGATCGGCGCCGGTCGCGAAATTGCGAAATTTTAGTTCGCCCTCCCAAAAGCCTTTGTCGCGCGCGGCCGGCAACACCTCTTGCAAAACCCTGGTCGCGGTCCTCCTCGGCAAAATAATCGATGAGCCGGGTCGACTGGACATCGACGTCATCCGGCAACGCGACGAGCTTGCGCCCGGCGTCGTTGACGAACAGGCCCTTGCCTTCAAGATCGGCGATGCCGATGAATTCATGAGAAGCGCCGACCAGCGAAGCCAGCATGCGCGCGAAATCGGGTTCGGCGCCGAATTGGCCAAGTCCGCGAGCGATCGCCGAAAGATCATCCACGACGCTACTCCAGCCGCCGCGCCGCCAAGTCGCGGAGCCGCGTCGCCAGATACGTGCTTTCGCAAGTGCCAGCAGCGTTAAGCGCCGCCGCCGCCGCTCAGCTTGTCGACTTTCTTCTGCATTTCGTCGAGCTGACGCTTCAAGTCATCGATGTCGCCGCTCGTCGGCGCGGGCTTGCCGGCTTCCGTCTCGGCTTCACCGTCAGCCTCGCGCCGGGCGAACGGCGCGAACATCGAGAAGGCGCGTTCGAACATTTCCATGTTCCGCCGCACCTGATCTTCCAGCGCGGGAATCCGCCGACGCCGAAGGCCTGCGCCATCTGCTGGCGGAACTTCTCCTGCTCGCGGGTCAGCGACTCGATGGAGACCTCGAGGTAGCGCGGCACCAGCATTTGCATGCTGTCGCCGTAGAAGCGGATGAGCTGGCGCAAAAACGTGATCGGCAGGAGATTTTGCCCTTCCTTGTTCTCCTGCTCGAAAATGATTTGGGTCAGCACCGAGCGGGTGATGTCCTCGCCGGTCTTGGCGTCGTAAACCACGAAATCCTCGCCGCTTTTGACCATGGCGGCGAGATCTTCGAGCGTAACGTAAGTACTCGTACCGGTGTTGTAGAGACGGCGGTTGGCGTACTTTTTAATGGTGACCGGTTCGTCGGTCTTGGTCGAGGGCGCGGACATCAGGCTCTTTGACCGTATTGGTTCCGCTCAAAATAGGCGCTTTCTCACAGGCGCGGCTACCGTTTTGTGATGCCTTGACCGCCGCGCCTGGGCGGCCCGCTTGGCCGGAAGATCTTCATCCGCATGGCGGCAATGCGCCGCTGCTCCGTCTTGTCGAGCGGCGGCGGCGTCCTTTATGACTTATATCAATAAGCCAGCGGCACTCCCGCGTTTAAAAAACCCCTGACCGAAAGGAAGCCTCCCATGAAAGACGACATTGTGATTGTCGGCGCGGTACGCACGCCGGTGGGCGCATTTAATGGGGCATTCGCAACCGTGCCAGCGCACGATCTGGGCAAAGTCGCGATCAAAGCCGCCATTGACCGCGCCGGCGTCGAGCCCTCGCGGGTTTCGGAAGTCATTCTGGGGCAAATCCTGCAGGCGGGCCAGGGCCAGGGGCCGGCGCGTCAAGCCTCGATCAATGCCGGCATCCCGGTCGAAGTGCCGGCTTGGAGCGTCAACCAGCTCTGCGGGTCGGGGCTGCGCGCGGTCGCGCTCGGCTATCAGGGCATTGTCAACGGCAATTCCGAGATCGCCGTCGTCGGCGGCCAGGAATCCATGAGCATGGCGCCGCATTGTGCCTATCTGCGCGGCGGCGTGAAAATGGGCAATTTCGAGATGATCGACACCATGATCAAGGACGGGTTGTGGGACGCGTTCAACGGCTATCACATGGGCAACACCGCCGAGAACGTCGCGCGCCAATGGCAGATCACCCGGGCGCAGCAGGACGAGTTCGCCGTAAAATCGCAGAACAAGGCCGAGGCCGCGCAAAAGGCGGGAAGGTTCAAGGACGAAATCGCCCCGGTGACGATCAAAACCCGCAAAGGCGACATCATTGTCGACGCCGACGAGTATCCCAAGCACGGCACCACGCTCGAGGTGGTCAGCAAGCTCAAGCCGGCCTTCGACAAGGAGGGCACGGTGACGGCGGCGAGCGCCTCGGGCATCAATGACGGGGCGGCCGCCATGGTGCTGATGAAAGCGAGCGAAGCGGCCAAGCTCGGCAAAACCCCGCTCGCCCGCATCGTGTCCTGGGCTCAGGCCGGCGTCGATCCGAAGATCATGGGCACCGGGCCGATCCCGGCCTCACGCACCGCGCTGAAGAAGGCCGGCTGGAATGTCGGCGATCTCGACCTGATCGAAGCCAACGAGGCGTTCGCCGCCCAGGCTTGCGCGGTCAACAAAGACCTCGGCTGGGACACCAACAAGGTCAACGTCAACGGCGGCGCCATTGCCATCGGCCATCCGATCGGCGCTTCCGGTGCGCGCGTCCTGGTGACGCTGCTCTACGAAATGCAGAAGCGCAACGCGAAAAAGGGACTGGCGACGCTGTGCATCGGCGGCGGCATGGGCATCGCCTTGTGCGTCGAGAGATAAAAACACCTCTGACCCCGCGTGCGGAGAGAGGTCGCGAGCCAAAGCGAGCGGGTGAGGGGGCTTGTTCCCGCGATATTGAGCTGTCTGGCGTTCCCCCTCACCCCGACCCTCTCCCCGCAAGCGGGGAGAGGGAGAAAAGATCAAGGGAGGAGACAATGGCCCGCGTCGCATTGGTGACGGGCGGAACCCGCGGTATCGGCGCGGCGATTTCCAAAGAGCTCAAGGCGGCCGGCTACAACGTCGCGGCCGTCTATCACGGCAACGACGAAGCGGCGCAGAAATTCAAAGCCGAGACCGGGATTGCCGTTTACAAGTGGGACGTCGCCGCTTTTGACGCGTGCGCGGCCGGCATCAAGCAGGTTGAAGCCGACCTCGGTCCGGTCGACGTGCTGGTGAACAATGCCGGCATCACCCGCGATGCACAGCTCCACCGCATGACGCTCGAACAATGGCAGGCGGTGATCAACACCAATCTCGGCTCGCTGTTCAACATGACGCGGAACGTCATCGAAGGGATGCGCGCGCGCAAGTTCGGGCGCATCATCAACATCTCCTCGATCAACGGCCAGAAGGGCCAGTTCGGCCAGACCAACTATTCGGCGGCCAAAGCCGGCGACATCGGCTTCACCAAGGCGCTGGCGCAGGAAGGCGCCAAGAGCGGCATCACCGTCAACGCCATCGCGCCGGGTTACATCAACACCGAAATGGTGCAGGCGGTGCCGAAGGACGTGCTGGAGAAAAGCATCTTGCCGACCATTCCCATCGGCCGGCTCGGCGAGCCGGCGGAGATCGGCCGTTGCGTCGTATTCCTCGCCTCCGATGGCGCCGGATTGATTACCGGCTCGACGCTGACCGCGAACGGCGGGCAATACATTACCTAGATCGGCGCGCGCGCAGCCGCGTTCTCTGCTCATGCGCGCAGAAGCGGATCGATTTCGCACGCGTAATTTTCCTGGTTTAATTGCGCCGAGTTGCGCACCAGCCCATGTCTCCCGAACTCGTGTTCTGGCTGGCGCTTACGGTCAAGATGGCGGTTACCGCCCTGGCCGTGGTCGTCGCCACCATCATCGCCGAAAGACTGGGCGCCGTGGTGGGCGCGCTCGTGGCGACGCTGCCAGTCTCTGCTGGACCTGTTTATGTATTTTTAGCGCTCGATCATGATGCGGCTTTCATTTCTGCGAGCGCGGTCGCGAGTCTCGCAATGAACACCGCTACCGCGATTTTTATGACGGTCTATGTGCTGACTGCACAACGACGCTCATTGTGGATCAGCATATCTCTGGCACTTACGGTTTGGCTCGCCGTCACTTTGGCGCTCGTTACCGTTCATTGGACCGCCCCCTCAGCATTGCTTCTCAACCTGGTTGTTTTCACGCTGTGTGTCTGGATCGTCGAACCGTATCGCCGGGTGGCTATGCCGCCGACGATACGGCCTTGGTACGACTTCCTGATGCGGGCAGGCCTGGTCGCACTACTGGTCGGCGCGGTCGTTACCCTAAGTTCGCGGATTGGTCCGACGGGAAGCGGCGTGCTTGCCGTGTTCCCGGTTATTTACGCCAGCATTATCCTGATCTTGCATCGGCGCGTCGGCGGTCCGGCCACGGCCGCAGTGCTGGCGAATGCCGTTTTCGCCCTTGCCGGTTTCGGCGCAGCGTTGCTAACGCTGCATCTCGCGGCCGTGCCGCTTGGATCAGCCCTGGCGCTTATTGCTGCGCTGGGCGTCTCCGTTGCTTGGAATGCCGGCCTATATATTGCACGGCATCGCAAATCCTTGGCTTGAGCAATTAACCCAGTTCACGCATCGAGATCGAGCGTGAACAGTTCCTGCGGATGCGACACGCCGCGCAACGCGTATCGGCCAACCGAAACGAGCCGTCGCTTGATGTCGCCGACCTCGGCAAAAGCCGCCGACACCAGAAGCGGCTGATCGACCGAACGGCACATCGCCGCAATGCGGCTTGCTTCGTTCACCGCCGGACCGATCACGGTGAAGTCGAGCCGTTCGTGGCTGCCGACATTGCCGTAGAACACCTCGCCAACATGCAGGCCGAGATACATGTCGGTCACCGGCTGCCCCGCCGCCGCCCGGCGCTCTTTTAATTCGGCCACCTCCTTGCGCGCGGCAATCGCGGCCGCCAACGCCGCCGCGCAAGCGTGCGCGCGATCTTCGGCGGTGAAGATTGCGAGCACGCCGTCGCCGATCAGTTTGACCACGTCGCCGCCATGATCGTGGATCGCCGAAACGATCACGTCGGCGTACTCGTTCAACAGCGGAATCACCTGTTCCGGAGCGGCGTCGGTGATGCGGGTAAAGCCGCGCAAATCGCTGAACCAGATGACGGCATCGATGCGCTCGGTAATGCCGCGCACGATCCGGCCGCTGAGCACGCGCTGACCGGCATCGCGGCCGAGATAAGTTTCCATCAGCGTTTTGGTCATGCGTTGCAGCGCCGCCGATTTGAACGCAAGCGCCAGCGGCGGCGCCAGGCGCTCAAGCGCGGCGATCTGCTCGTCGCTGAATCCGTCCGCGGCCGCCGTCGCCCATGACATGTACACGCCGTCCATCTCGCCGATGATTCCCTCGGCGGCAAAACGGCAGATCATCGCCACATAATCGGTCATTCCCGCCGCCAGCCAATCCGACAGCAGCGAAAATCGCTCGACGCGTCGCGGCATTCAGACGGAGCCGGAACAGCGGCTCGCCGGTCTGCAGCATCTGTAGAACGGGCTCCTGCGCCAACGTTCGGCAGCCTCCATCTCGGCGGAGTGGCACCGGACGCTTCGAGCACGTCCGGATCGGTGCGGCCATATTCGAGCACGCGCAATTCGGCGGCGCCGTGGTCCCACTGGTAAAGACGGCCCTTCGTGGACGGGATGCAGCGTGTCGATGAACATGGCGCTGCGGCCAAGCGGCATCCCGGCCGCAACGCAACGGCCGCAAAATCCGGACACGATGTCGGCTTCGGAGCTGCCGGCAATTCCGGCCTCGGTCAGCCACGCCGCTGTCGCGGTGAAGAACGCTTCGTCCATCATGCGATTATACAGGCAGGCCCGAAGAATTCGGCGCGGAATGCTCATTGCGGCTCCCACCCGCGCCGCGCCAGTTCGAATGTGGCAAACTCAAAGCCGGGCGCGACCGTGCACCCGGCGAGCGTCCAGTCGCCGAGTCGTCTGCGCCGCCTGCCAGGCCTGCGCCGGCACGACGCCTGCGGGCGCTCGCCGGCGGCAAGATCGTCGCCCAGAGTGATGGGCTGGCGCCCGCCGCGTTCGCAGCGATTTCAAGTTCGAGCGGCGCGCCGGCATAAAAGTGCCAGACTTCGGCGGAGTCGATGCGGTGCCAGTGCGAGCGCTCCCCGCGCGCGAGCAAAAAATAAATAGCGGTCGACGCGGCGCGGCCGCTGTCGACGGACGCGCATCGCGGAATGTCTGACGATAATGCCCGCCCTCCGGGTGCGGTTTCAGATCGAGCAACCGAATGATTTCCGCGGCGGTGAGATTGTTGGGCAAAGGTTTGACCCTTTTCATTTCCGCCCGTCCCCGCGAAAGCGGGGACCCATTTCTGGATGCCCGCTGGCGCGGGCATGAGCGGCCTGAAGCGTGCGTCGCGTCGCTATCCGCAACGACCGCTCAGAATTTATTCTTGCGCTCGCGGATTTCGGCAAAGACTTTCCACGCCGGACTGCCGGCGAGGCCAACCGTCTCTGCCACTTCCGGCAAGTCGGCGCGCAGAAACGGGTTCTCCGCTTTTTCCGCGCCGATGGTTGCGGGGATGGTCGGCTTGCCGGCGGCGCGGAGCTTCGCCACCTCGGCGGCACGAGCGGCGAGCCGCGCATTATTCGGCTCGATTGTCTTGGCAAAGCGGACGTTGGCATCCGTATATTCGTGGCCGCAGAAAAACTGCGTATCGTCGGGCAAGCCGCGCAGCTTTAGCAAAGACTGCCACATCATCTGCGCATCGCCTTCGATGACGCGGCCGCAGCCGATGGAGAACAGCGTGTCGCCGACAAAAGCGAGCTTGTCTGCGGGGAAGAAATACGAAATGTGGCCGGCGGTGTGGCCGGGTGTGTCGATGACGCGGCCTTGCAGCGCGCCGACGCGCACCGTGTCGCCCTCGCCGACCGTTTCGTCGACGTCGGCGATGCGCTGAGCCTCGCGGCGCGGGGCAACGACGCGGCATTTGTGTTGCCGCTTCAATTCGGCAATGCCGGCGGTATGGTCGCCATGATGGTGGGTGACGAGAATGTCGGTCAGCCGCCAGCCGGTTTTTTTCAGCGCAGCTTCTACCGGGCGCAGCTTCCGGCGCGTCGATCGAGGCGGTCGCGCCGCTCTCCGGATCGTGGATAAGCACGCCGTAATTATCGCTGAGGCAGGGAAACAGGTAAGTCTGTGCCGCCATGTTTAATCCCGTGTTTCTTTATGCCTTTGGATCATCGGCTTTCGCCGCGAAAACGCAACACACGGAAACATGGGTAGCCGGCACGAATTGACAACCAAATCCGTGCTATTTTCCCGGCCATGGACGTTGTCGATCTGCGCGACTTTCTATGCCCAGCGGCTCGGCACGGTGGCCCGCCGCTTCATCGCCCGCGGCATCCGCGCGCGCTGGACCGACACGGCGTCGCTGCGCGTTCTCGGCATCGGCTACGCCACGCCTTATCTCGGCTTGTTCCGGGGAGAAGCCGAGCGCTGCCTCGCGCTGATGCCGGCGCCGCAAGGCGTGGTGCGCTGGCCGTCGTCGAAGCCGGCGCTTGCCGCGCTCGTCGAAGAGGACGACTTGCCGCTGACCGACTCGGCGGTGGACCGCGTGCTGCTGGTGCACGCACTGGAAAATTCGGCCGACCCGATCGGACTGCTGCGCGAAGTGTGGCGGGTGATGGCGGGCGGCGGCCGGCTTGCTCGCGGTGGTGCCGAATCGGCGCGGCTTGTGGGCGCGCATGGACACGACGCCGTTCGGTTCAGGCCGGCCCTATTCGCGCTCGCAGATCACGCATCTGTTGCGCGAGACCTGGTTCACGCCGACCGGCTGGGGCGAAGCGCTCTACGTGCCGCCGGTTTCACTCGGGCTGTTCTCTGCGCTCCGCGGCGGCGTGGGAGCGCGCCGGCGCGACCATCTCGGCGCCGTTTGCCGGCGTGCATATTGTCGAGGCGACGAAGCAGGTCTATCGCGCCATCCCGGCACGGCGCGAACGGCGGCGGCTCATGCCGGTGCTCAAACCGGTACTGATCCCCTCGCCCGGCGCGGTCGGCGCATCGCGTTCCTTCGCGGTGCGCAACGGACGACAATAACAAATAGATCATCGCGGCCACGGCTCTGCGATCGACCGCCGCGGCATCAATGCCGACAAGATCGCTCAAACTCTTCGCGCCGCTCGCGCGCGATGGCGGCGACGAGCGCGGCCTTGATCTCGGCGACGAGGCCAAGTCCGCGGAACACCAGAGCGGAATAAAGTTGCAGGAGCGTCGCGCCGGCGCGGATCTTCGGCAAGCGCCGTGGCGCCAGAATCGATTCCGCCGACGCCGATCAGCGGGAACGCGTTTTCCACGCGGACGAAGCTTTCCGCCAGCATTCGCGTAGCGAGCGAAAACAGCGGGCGGCCGGAAAGCCCGCCGGCCTCCTTCGCGCGCATCGCCTCACGCAGGCTCGGCGGCCGCGTCACGGTCGTGTTGCCGACAATCATCCCATCGACGCGCCGGACGCGGGCAACGCCGACAATATCGTCGAGCTGGCCGAGCGTGAGATCGGGCGCGATTTTCAGCAGCACCGGCGTCGGGCCGTGCATTGCTTGCGGCGCGGTCGCGCGCTTCGATCACGCGCGCGAGCAAATCGCCCAGCGCTGCGGCTTGCTGCAGATCGCGCAGTCCTGGCGTGTTGGGCGACGAAACGTTGATGGTGATGTAGCTCGCCACCGGCGCGAAGCGCTCGATCAGCCGCACGTAATCGGCCGACCCGGTCGGACGAGTTCTTGTTGGCGCCGATATTGATGCCGACAATACCGCCGTTGTGCGCGCGCCGCGCCAAGCGCTGCAGCACGCGATCGGCACCTTGCGAATTAAAGCCGAGCCGATTGATCACGCCGGCATCGGCTTCGAGGCGAAAGACCCGCGGCCGCGGATTGCCCGGCTGCGGCTGCGGCGTGATGGTGCCGACTTCGACGAAGCCGAAGCCCAAACGCAACAGCGCATCCGGCGACCTCGGCGTTCTTGTCGAAGCCGGCCGCCATCCCGACCGGATTTGGGAAATTAAGTCCGAACGCGCGCACGCGCAAGCCGCTGGTCGTCCTCGCCGGCCTGCGGCAGCGGCGCGAATTTAAGCATGGCGATGGTGAGGCCGATGCGCGCCTTCCGGATCGAGCGCCGCGAGCAGCGGCCGCGCGACATGCTCGAATACGCCGATCACGGCCAAAGCTCCGGCATGGCGCGGCGGCCGTCCACCTCGTCGGCCAGCGGCTCGCGTCCAGCGCACCGCCGCGAGCGGCAAAGCGGCGTAGAGGTGCGGAAACAGATCGCCGCCGCGCGAGCGCTCCCATTTGAGCGCCGGGCCGAGCGCGTCGGCGTCGACCGCGACCAGCAACAAATCGGTCGCGCCGGCAAAATGTTTCGCCGACAGTCCCGGCCAGCTGCGCGGCCGTGGAAAAATGAATGAAGCCGTCGCGCGCATCGACCTCCGAGCCGCGAAATTCGCCTTGATGCTGCGCGGCAAGCCACTCTTTCTGCTCGCAAATTTTGTAGATCGTCGCCATCAACCACTTAACCCTAACGCGAAGTCACGGCCCGGCGCAAACTACCCGCGCCAGGCCGCTGTGCTAAAAATAGTAAGTAACCGGTTAACAAGCGCGCTTGGGAATGGTGCATGAGTTCGCTGTCCAAAATTTTCGATCGCATTCAGACGAAAATCGCCGGCGACGAAGCCAGCGCGGCGCCGGACATTGCCGCCGAAGACGAGGCCGAACTCGAACGGCCGCCGCCGAAGGCTGGGCCGATTTCGGCACGAGGGTCGGCGGCGACAACGAGAACTTGCGCAACCTCTTGATCGATGTCGGCCGCCGCATCGACGCGCTCGACGATCTGCGCGACATCTTCGGCGAGCTGGTCGTTCCCATCGGTCAGGCGCTCAACACCCTCGAGCGCGAGGCGCTCGACAACGCCAATCTGCGCAATGCGCTGGAAGAAACGAGCGTCGGTTACGAGCAGCTGCGCGCCGAGGTCAAGGACGTGCGCAAGAGCCTGGCCACGAGCCAGAGCGAGTGCGAGCATCTCAATTACGAGCTTGGCCTTTCGCAACAGACCGTCGGCAATCTCGAAGCCGAGAAAGCCGAGCTCATCGCGGAACTCGAGCCGGCGCGGGCGCGGATCGCCGAACTCGAAGGCGAATTGGCGCGCGAAAACGCCGCCGTGCGCATGCTCAGCTGAGCATAAACAGGCGTTGAGCAAACACAACGCCGCCGCGGACAAACGTATGGCCGAACTCGAAGGTCTGATCGCCGCGGCGAGCGAAAAGCTCACCATGGGCGCGGATGAGAACCGTTCGCTGCAAACATCGCTTGATCAGTTGGTCGAAGAGAACTCGCGGCTGCAACGCCGGGTGACCGACAGCGAGATGGCGGTGTTGAAAAGACGCTTGACCCAGGTCAGCCAGCTGCAGGCGGCGCTGAAATCGGCCGAGGCCGAACGCGGCCGGCTGACCGCGGCGCTCGCCGAAGCCAACGACAAGCGCCAGGTCGAGACCAATACCTTGAGCACGCGGCTTGAAGCGATGTCGTCACGCGCCGTCACCGCGGAGAAGCTGCTCGCCGAGGTGCGGCAAAACCTGCTCTCGCGCACCGAGGACGAACAATGCCGCCGAGCGCAAGGTGGTCGAGGCGACGCTCGCGCGCAATATGGCGGACAAGAAGCTCGAACTGGCGAGACGGCGCTGCAAAGCAAAGAGAAGCTCTTGCACGAAGTCGAGCAGTTCCGCGCCAAGCTCGCCGAGCGCGCCAACACGTTGCTGCTCAATGTGCGCCAGCGCGACAAGGCGCTGTCGCGCGCGGAGGAGGAAATTCAGGCGCTCAGCTCCCGCGTCGGCCAGCTCGAGGCCGAGACCGACGCCGCAGCGCAAAAAGGCCGGCGAAACCATGGCCGCGCTGAAGGCGCAATTGGAGAGCGAGCGCGCGGGACGCACCGTGGCCGAAGGCGCGCTGCAAGAAGGCGCGGATGAACTATGTGGACTTGCCATCGGATTTCGACAATTTCTCCCGGCAGGGCCGCACCGCCGGCGCCCGGCGGACGCCGCCGCGCGAGCGGCCGCAGCCGCCGCACGCGGCGCAAAGAATTACCAGTGGTCCAGAACGAAGCCGATACCGCGCCGGAGACGTGCGACCCGCT
Organism: uncultured Alphaproteobacteria bacterium; assembly: GCA_963835195.1. Classification (GTDB taxonomy): domain Bacteria; phylum Pseudomonadota; class Alphaproteobacteria; order Rhizobiales; family Xanthobacteraceae; genus BOG-931. The sequence goes on along the minus strand of CAWIEY010000008.1, from coordinate 132,112 downwards.
CGACGAGCAAAAAGCGTCCACCGGCTGATCGTCTTCCGCTGCGGCGAAAAAGCGCTCCCCCAGGGGTTGAGGGGAGCGCCAATATATTCCTATCATGGCGGCGAGGATTTCGGCGTGGCGCTTCCCGTGGAGGGCCGCGGAGGGGTTTTGATGCTGACCCATGCGCAAGTCTGGTCGGCCGTCGATCGCCTGGCCGCGCGCGCCGGGCTCTCGGCCTCGGGCCTCGCCAAGCGCGCGGGGCTTGATCCGACCACGTTCAACAAATCAAAGCGCATCACCGCGTCCGGCCGGGCGCGCTGGCCCTCGACCGAATCCATCGCCAAGGCGCTCACCGCCACCGGGACGCCGATGGAAGTCTTCGTCGAGTTGCTCGATTCCGACAGCGGGCCGGCGACCGCGCGCGGTGCCGCTGCTCGGCTTCGCCGAAGCCGGCGCCGGCGGCTATTTCGACGATGGCGGCTTCCCGGTCGGCGAAGGCTGGGACGAGATCGCCTTTCCGGCGGTCAGCGACGAGCACGCTTACGCGCTCGAAGTCTCCGGCCAGTCCATGGAGCCGGCTTATCGCGACGGCGACGTGATCCTGGTTTCGCCGTCGGCGCCGATCCGCCGCGGCGACCGCGTCGTGGTCAAGACGCGAAGCGGCGAAGTGATGGCGAAGGAGCTCAAGCGCCGCACGGCGAAATCGTTCGAGCTGTCTTCGCTCAACGCCGATCACGCCGACCGCACCATTGCCGCCGCCGACGTGCTGTGGATCGCGCGCATTCTGTGGGCGAGCCAGTAGGTCGGACGCGATCTGTGCCCTCTTGGCGGCAGGAGCGTCGCGAAGTGCGGCAGTCCTGCAGGTGTCATGAAAGCGTACGGCAACTCGTCACCGCTGCTCCGACGAACCCGCGCGGCGCGTGAACCATCTCCTCGGATGAGGCATCACGCCGACCGCGCCAGCGCGCCGTCGATCATGTCGATGGTGTTTTGGATGCCGTAGGCGGCGACGAAGGAGCCGAAGCGCGGGCCCTTCTCCTGGCCGAGCAGCACCTGATAGAGCATGTTGAACCAATCGAGCGAGACGCCGGGCTTGCCGTCCTTGGCCTTTTTCTTGTGTCGAGGAACGGCTCGCGGCGGCCGACTTCGTAGACCACGTTCTGGATCGTTTCCGCGGTCGCGTCGGCGGGAAGCTGCGACAGCGCATCGCGCAAGTCGGCCAGCGCGGCGCGCTCGGCCGCGCTCGGCTCGCGGAATTTTTTGCGCCGGCAGCACGAAATCGTGGAAGTAATGGATGGCGTAGTCGACGAGCGCGGCGAGATGCGGATGCGTCGCCTTGCGTCACGCCCGGCCGATAGCGGCCGATGAAGCCCCACAGCGTGTCGGCATTCTCCGCATTCGACGCGGTGACGAGCGACAGCAGCATGGCGAACAGTCACCGGATGGTCCGGCCTGCGGCGGCGCGCCGGCATGGATGTGCCAGACCGGATTGGCGAGCCGCTGCTTGCCGTCCTGCCGCGCATAGGCGTCGAGGTATTGCTGATATTCGTCGACGTGGCGGGGAATGACGTCGAAATAGAGCCGCTTCGCCGCCTTCGGCTCGCGATACATGAACAGCGACAGGCTCTCCGGGCTGGCGTAGCGCAGCCATTCGTCGATGGTCAGGCCGTTGCCTTTCGACTTGGAGATCTTCTGCCCTTCTCGTCGAGGAAAAGCTCGTAGTTGAAGCCCTCCGGCGGCGCGCCGCCGAGCGCGCGGCAGATTTCGCCCGACAGCTTGACCGAATCGATCAAATCCTTGCCGGCCATCTCGTAGTCGACGCCGAGCGCGACCCAGCGCATCGCCCAGTCGGGCTTCCATTGCAGCTTGCAGCGGCCGCCGGTGACGGGCGTGGTCACGCGCTCGCCGCTGTCGGGATGCTCGATACGTGATGGTGCCGGCCTTGGCGTCGTGCGCGACTCACCGGCACCTGCAGGACGATGCCGGTCTGCGGATCGATCGGCAGAAACGGCGAATAGGTCTGCGCCCGCTCCTCGCGCAGCGACGGCAGCATGATCGCCATCACCTCGTCGAAGTGCTGCAAGCACCTTCAGCAGCGCCGCGTCGAAGCGGCCCGACGTGTAGCATTCGGTCGACGACATGAACTCGTAGTCGAAGCCGAACTGATCGAGAAAGGCGCGCAGCCGCGCATTGTTGTGCGCGGCGAAGCTGGCATGGGTGCCGAACGGATCCGGCACTTGGGTCAGCGGCTTGCCGAGATGCTGCGCCACCATCTCCTTGTTGGGGATGTTGTCGGGCACCTTGCGCAGCGCCGTCCATGTCGTCGGAGAACGCGATCAGCCGCGTCTTGACCTTGTCGCCGGTCAGCACGCGAAAGGCGTGGCGCACCATGGAGGTGCGCGCCACCTCGCCGAAGGTGCCGATATGCGGCAGGCCGGACGGGCCGTAGCCGGTCTCGAAAATGACCTCGTCCTTCGGCTTTCTTCTTGCAGCCGCGCGACGATCTTGCGCGCCTCCTCGAACGGCCAGGCGTGGGAGCTGCTCGGCGAGCGCGCGCAGCTCCGCGGCGTTGTTCAACTGTCGGCCTGCAATGCGTCATGCCGGTGCATATGACCAGGGTCGGCCGCCGCACGTCAAAACGGGCTGATCGGGAAATAGCGCAGCCACAGATCGGTGAAGCTGCCCTTTTCCCAGAGCCGGAACAGCGCCCAGTTCAACGCCTGCCGCAGCAGATCGTTGCCGCGCTTGACCGCGATGCCGATGCCCTCGCCGAAATACCGGCTCTCCAGAAACGGGCCGCCGCGAAAGGCGCAGCAGCCGGCCGAATCGGTGCCGTTGAGCCAGAACGCCAGCGCAATGCCGTCGCCGAACAGCAGATCGACCTCCTTGTCTTCGCAGCGCTTCGCGCGCCGCCTCGGCGTTCGGATAGGAGCGCACCTCCGCCTCGGTGAACATCGCCTTCAGATAGGCCTCGTGCGCGGTGCCGGCGACCACCGCGATCTTCTTGCCCTCGAGCAGTTCCGGCAGCACGTCGCCGATCGGGCTGTCGGGGCGCGCCACGAAGCGCGCCGGCGTGCGGTAATAGGGATCGGTGAAATCGGCGCGCCGCCGCGTCTCCGGCGGTCGGCGCGATCGAGGCGATCACCGCGTCGCCGCGATTGTCGTTGAGCGCATCGAGCAGCGTGTCGAACCGCCGCGCCTGGATGGTGCAGGCGACCTTGATCTCGTCGCAGATCAAGCCGCGCGAGATCGACATTGAAGCCGGCCGGATTGCCGTCGGGGCCGGCATAATCGAACGGCGGATAATCGAGCTCGGTGAGGAAGCGGATGCTTTGCAGGCGCGACAGATCGGGCCGCTCCGGCCGCCGCCGCGGATCCCAGAAACTTGGCACCGCGACCGGCGCAGGCGGGGCCGCCGCCGCTGCCGCGCCCGCGCCGGCTGCCATCGCCTCTCTTTGCGACCCGCCGAGCAACAAGGCGGCGCATGCAACGCATAGGAAGAACAACTGCGCCCGTGCCGTAAACTTGCTGCGCGTGTTTGCTGGTGCTCCTGCCGGTCGCATGGCCTGCGTTCGCCGATCTCGCATGGTCCGGCCCGCTTAGCGGGATCGCGCGCAAAAGTCGAGCCGCAGCCGCAATAGCCGCACTCTCTTTGACTGCGCACCCCGGACGACGTCAAACCCGCGCGCGCGCCCCTTTGGCTTGTTCGCCAACCAACGCAAGCAACAGCCGATTAAAGTTTAGACGACACGATCGGCGGAAGGACAAGGCCGCCCGGAACGCCAATGATCAACAGCAGGGCAACGCACACCCGCGATATCGCGACCAATCCGCCCTGCGGTCCCAAATAAAAGCCGCAGCACGCGCGGCGTCAGCGCGGGCAGAATTGTTTCGATCGGTGGAGTTCGATCGGCAGAAAAGGGCTAGTACAGCCCGGTGACGTAATTGTCTTCGATGAATGCGTCCGCCTGTTCAACCGTTAGCTGCTTCGGCTTCGTCTGTTCGACGATCATGCGCCCGAGCGACGGGAAATCCTTCTTGTCGACCCGGTAATCGTCGTGCCACAGCCGCGATCGCTTCAAAGCCTTGCCGCAATGCAGGAACGCCTCGCGCACGGCGACAATGATCATGAGGCGCGGCTCGCGTCCTTTGACCGCGGCGTCGGCAAGGAGGGCGGGGTCGCGCGAGAGCCGCGCCCGGCCGTTAATCCGCAGCGTCTCGTCGATGCCGGGAATGAAGAACAGCAAGCCCACCTCGGAATCGGTCACGATGTTCGACATCGTATCGAGCCGGTTGTTACCCGGCCGATCGGGGATGGCGATGGTGTTTGCGTCAAGCACGCGGACAAAGCCGGGCGCGTCGCCGCGCGGACTGACGTCGGTGCCGCGCCCTTGGCGCGTCGATCCGATCACCACGAAGGGCGCGTGAGCGATGAAGTTGCGGCAGTGGTCGTCGAGCCGATCGAGCTGTTTGAGCAGCGCCAGTTCCATCGGGTCCTCGTAGAGGCCCCGCAATTGCACTTCATCATTGATCGTCGCCGGCCGGTCGTCCATTTGATTTCTCCAAGGATCGGAATAGCGGGCATCCTAAGCCGCGCCTATCCATTCGCCAATGGGCCAGGCGGAGCGGTCGCCACCCCCGTTCCCGACCCCAATGCGTCGGCCAACGGCGCGGTCCAGGCATCATAGCCGTAGACCCAGTCGGGATTGGTCTCGTCGCGAAGCCAGGTGTTGGTGCGTGAGCCGAGCTGGATTTGCGCGGTGCGGGGCTTGCGCGTGGCCTCGAAACGGCGAAAGGCCTCCGCCACGCCCGAGCGCTCGACGCCGCCGAGGCAGCGTGACAAAACCGCTGCGTCCTCGAACGCCATGGCCGCGCCCTGCGCCATATAGGGCGTCATCGGATGGCAGGCATCGCCCAACAGGGTGACGTTGCCGTCCGACCAGCGCGGCAGCGGGTCATGATCGACCAGCGGTCTCTTGTGAACGGCCGGGCATGACGCAAGCACGCGCCGGACCTGGGGATGGAAATCGGCGAAGGCCGCGCGCACGACGTTGACGTCGCCGGTCGCCGACCAGGATTCGAGAGCAAAGCCTGGCTCGGGCTGGCTGGTCACAAAATACACTTCGCTGCGGTCAGGCTTGACGTAGTAGATGACGATGTGGCGATCCGGTCCCCACCACTTGGTGCAATCGTCGATCCGATATCCCTTGAGCAGCGTTGCCGGATAAACAGTGCGATAGGCGATGCGCCCGGTAAAAGCCGGCTCGTCGCTGCCGAACAGCATATCCCTCACCACCGAATGAACGCCGTCGGCGCCAATGGCGGCGTCGGCACGGGCAATCAGGCCATTGGCGAACTCAAGCTCGACCCTGCCGTCGGCACCCTGTTCGAGCGAGACGAGCTGATGATCGAGCCGCAGCACCTCGCGCGGCACCATGCTGGCCAGAGCGGCGTGCAGATCGCCGCGGTGCGCCAGCAAATAAGGCGCGCCATAACGCGCCTCGGCCGCTTCGCCAAAGATCATGTCGAAGCGTATCTTTCCGCTGTCGAAGTCTCTGTTATTCCACGAGCGGGGATAGAAGGCGGTCGCGCGCAGCTGCGGTTCTAATCCGAACGCGCGCAGGACTTTCATGGCATTGCAGCCGATTTGGATACCGGCGCCGACACGCGCGAAGCCCTTGGCCTGTTCGTAGACGGTGACATCGGCGCCGACCCGCCGCAACGCCGCCGCCGCGGCAAGCCCGCCCATCCCCGCGCCGATGATTGCTACGGAAAGTTTTTGCACGCCGGCATGCCTCGCTTTGTCGAAGCAAAAGAAAACGATCGCAACGTGGGGCTCACACACGTCTCCAGCAAAACGTGGAGCACGGTTAAAGATCTCCTCCTATCGGCACTCAACGTGCGTCCGACCCGCAGCAATATCAACAAAGCCACGTGATTTCTACGTGCGAAGCCGCACCTTCGTCCGTTGCACGCTGCTGCCGTCACGGCTAGCATAGCAAAGAAGCGATCGGCGCATCTTTCTCACGTGCAGTAGGAAAGGAAGTCGCCATGCGTCGTATTCCCTCGCTCTTCACGCCTTGTCTTTGTTTGTACGTCGTCGGTCTGGCGCTTGCGGCGCCACAGGCTGCGGCTCAGGTCGGAGCGGTCTTAAGCCCCTCGAGCCGAACGCCGGCGCAAGCGGGCAACCCGGTGACGTTGAACGGCTGGGTTCTCGCCGGACAAGCCGTCAACATTGTCGCGGTCGATCAGACCACCGGTCAAATACAGCCTGCCGGCCCTGCGCAGGTGTCGGGCTCCGGTCAAACCTATCACGTGGTGCGATGCCACCCCGGCATGAAGCCGGGATCGGCAATTGGGTCCAAGCCGGGCATATGCAGGCCTGTCGCATACACAATCTATCCCTGGACTTTCACCTTCACGCCGACCGCCGACTATTGGGCGCCGCAACTGCCCTTTGCCGCGGGCGTACCGACAAGCCAGGGCCACCTCGAACTCTTTGCCGAGGCCGGCGGGACGTCGCTGCCCACGTTCAGTCCGGACGCACTGAAATCCATGCAGCAATCGCCGGTCTCCAGCACCGACCCGCAGGAAGCGGCGCTGCAATTTTCCGACGGCGATTCCACGGTGCTGTTCGATCAATATGGCGTCGGCGGCCAACGGCCGGCCTCGTGGACGAACGTGGCGGGGATGATCTCGATTCCCCCTCCTCCGCCTCCTCCAAATAATTCCAACTACCCTGAAGTCGCCTGGAGCGTCGGTTCCTATAACGTCGGCCCGACGAACAGCGGCATCACCATCTATGCGCTGATCTGCGCGCCGAGACAGGGCGGCAATTACCCGATGGTCGTTTATAATCACGGCGGCATCAATTACGGCGCGGGGAACGATCTCGGCAGCCTGCACGGCAAGGTGACCGCCGACGGGTGGACCACGGCGCCCAGCGCCGGCGCCGCCGACGACCTCGGTCAGTGCATCGATTGGGCTAAGCGCGGGTGGATTTTCGCGATGTCGTCCTACCGCGCCGAAAGCATCGCCATCACGTCGGACAGTCCGTCGTTTCCCAGCAACACCTGGACATCGGGCGCAACGAAAGCGAACGGCGCGTCCGAGTTCTGCATGGGTGAAGTGACGGACGTGATGGCGCTGGTCAATATTTTGGTCACTGACATCGGCAGCGTTACGCTCGGCAATCCCAACAATTCCAACGAGCAGCTCCATATCACGCCCTCCTGGAATCCGAACAACCCGACGACCGCGTGGAACGGGAAGCTCTTCATGTACGGCTATTCGCACGGCGGCTGCGTCACCTATCGGGCTGTCGAGCAGGGCGCGCCGGTGGACGCGTTCGCGGTCGTCGAAGGCTTCACCGATATGAATCTGAACTACCTCAACGGCTTGGCCGCCTGCGACGCCGATCCTTCGACCTGTACGCTGCCGGGAGGGACGTTCGATCCAACCGGCTTCGCCGCCGCGGGTACCGGCGCCGTCAACAGCAGCGGTTTTGGTCCGTACTATCCCGATACTTCGGGGGTGATGGGTTACAACTGGCGCTCAGCCCACTATTTCGCGTCGCGCGGCGATCTCGGCATTCGAAAATTCAAGTCCATGCCGATCCTGATCCTGCATGGCGACATCGATGCCGGCAATCCGGTGCCGCTCGACGAGCCCGTCGAATTCGCCCCGGACATCAAGGCGGCTGCGGTGTTCTACGGCCCAACCGGCTCCGCTCCGGCGAGCGAGCCATGTGTTGCGCCCTCCGTCACCGTCGGCGCGCCGATCGCCGATCCAAACACCCATTTGCCGCTGCCAGGGGTGCAATCCTCGTGCCCGGTCTCGTTCGCGACGATTTTAGGCGGCACCGATCCTTGCCTCGGGGCAAATCTAACGAACTTTGGGACCGTTGCTTGCATGTATCTGAAGCCATCGCCGCCGTCCCCACCGCCGCCACCGCCCCCGCCGCAATACCTGGTCGTCTATCACAACATGGACCACGTCAACGGCGGGCTCGGCATCAGGAATCAATTCGTCCGCTTTGCCGTGCAAAACTTCGGCCGCCTGCCCGGTTGCGACGGCGTACCGGTCAGCAACCCAGCGAACGCGGCGTCGGGATACAGCGCGCCGATCTCCTGCAACGGCTTTTACTAAAGGGCAACTCCGGCCGCCCGTCTTGGCGTTGCGCTCACCGGCACCGCAGCCGGCGTAGCGAACGTAAAGGCACAGCGATATGATGCTGCGCACGAAATCAAAGCCGCAGAATTTCGCCAATGAAACTGCCGCCATTCGAATATTCCTGCCCGGAAAAACTCGCGGACGCGGTTGCGCTCATGGCCGCCCATGGCGGCGACGCCAAGGCGCTCGCCGGCGGGCAAAGCCTCATGCCGATCCTCGCGTTTCGTCTGGCGGCGCCTTCGCTGATTGTCGACCTGCGCAAAATCGACGAGCTGAGGCGAATCGCGATTGCCGCAGACGGTATCACGCTCGGCGCGATGGTGCGCTGGCGTGACATTTTGGACGACGCCAAGCTGCGCACGGCGCATCCACTACTTGCCGCCGCCATCGGCCACGTCGCCCATTTTCAGATCCGCAACCGCGGCACTGTCGGCGGCAGCCTCGCGCACGCCGATCCGGCCGCCGAATTGCCCTGTATCGCCGTAACCTGCGAAGCGGAAATTACCGTGGTCGGCGCAAGCGGCGCGCGGACCATCGCCGCGGCGGATTTTTTCCGCGGCCCGCTCGTCACCGCGCTTCTCCCCGACGAGCTCATCCGCGACGTCCGGCTGCCGGCATGGCCGCCGCAGCGCCGCTTCGGTTTTGCCGAGTTCGCTCGGCGGAGCGGCGATTTTGCTCTCGCCGGCGCCGCGGTGTTTTACGATTCGGACGAGAACGGCAAGGCGCGCAACGCCCATGTCGGCGTCATCGGCGCCGCCGAGCGGCCCATGCGGCTGCGCTCCGCCGAAGACGCGCTCAACGGCCATGCGGTCGACGAACAAACCATCGCGGCAACGGCGGCCGCCGCGGCCAACGCGGCCGATCCGCCGGACGATATTCACGCCAGCGGCGCCTACCGGCGCGTCCTTGTCGGCACCATGGTCGAACGCGCGCTCAAGAGCGCGGCCGCGCGCGACTGAAATCCTCCGCCGCCTCCCGTTTCAGTCAAGCGCCAGAGCGACCCTGGCGCCGAAGCGGTCTTGCCGTCCTCGCGGGCGGCACACAATTAGAATTGTGCGGGGTCGCACGCGAGAGACAAGCCATGGATCAGATATTGGTCAAGGAACCGCCGCGTGACGCCGCGCCAAAGCGGCCGCGGCTCCCCGGACAAGTGGTGCTGGTCTTCCAAGGTGGCGGCGCGCTCGGCGCCTATCAGGGTGGCGTCTATCAAGCGCTGCACGAGGCGGGAATTGAACCCGACTGGGTCGTCGGCACCTCCATTGGCGCGCTCAATGGCGCCATCATTGCCGGCAATGAGATTGCATCACGGCTCGAGCGCCTGCGCGAATTCTGGCGGCTGGTCGAGCAAAAGCCGTTATGGGGCGACACGCCGTTCGGCCAGGTGATCGGCCGTTCGGCCGCCTACATGATGTCGCTGTTCACCGGGGTCGCCGGATACTATGCGCCCAACCAGGCGCTCGCTTGGGGCGGGCTCAATGCCCTGGTCGGCGTCGAACGCGCGGCCTTCTATACGGTCGCCGGCATGCGGCAGACGATCGGCAATCTGGTCGATTTCAAACGGCTCAATGGCACGCATCCGCGTTTGACGGTGGGAGCGGTCAACGTGCGCACCGGGAAGATGCATTATTTCGACAGCCGCAATCAGCCCATCACCCTTGATCACATCGTCGCCTCCGGCGCGCTGCCGCCGGGATTCCCGGCCATCCGCATCGATGGCGATCCGTACTGGGACGGCGGTCTCTACTCCAATACGCCCATCGAGGTCGTGTTCGACGACAATCCGCGCCGCGATTCGGTGGTGTTCTCGGTGCAGATATTCCCGATCGCCGGGCCGGAGCCGGAATTGGTCATGCAGGTGCTGAGCCGCCAGATCGACATTCAATATGCGAGCCGCGCCGACAGCCATATTCCGCGGCAGGAGCATATTCACCAGCTCCGCCATATGGTGCGCGAACTGGTGCGGATGATGCCGGAAGATTTGCGTAACAGGCCGGAGGTCAAGGAGATGGCCGGCTACGGCTGCGGCACGATCATGCACATCGTGCGCATCAACGCCAATCCGGAGCGCAACGACGATCTGTTGCGCGAGATCGACTTCTCGTCCCAGGGCATCACCGATCGCTGGCACGCGGGTTACGCGGACACGGTGCGCACGCTGAAGCGACGGCCGTGGGAAACGCCGATCGATCCGATGGTGGGTGTGGCCGTGCACGATTCCGATGGACCCGACGCGCTGCCGAGCCTGGAAAAGGCGGTTTAATATTCGGCTCGACGACCCGTCCGCTGCGCCGGAACATTCAGCCGGCGTCCGCGGTTTTCCTTGCGCGGCGATTTTCGGATTCAACCATGGCCCGTAACGTGTCCCGGCGAAAGACGGCTCCGCGAAAATCGCGCGGGCGCAAAACCGCCGCGCGCAAGCGCGCACGCGCTATTGGTCGGGCCGCGTCACCCGCGAAAGCGATGCGCTCGATCTCGACAAGGGTGTGTTCAGTTTAAGCGACCCCAAGCGCATCGCGGCCTCGCTCAAGCGCTCGGCGGAGCGAAGCCGGCGGCGCAAATCGGCCCCCTATCGCTCCGCCCTGTCGATGCTGGTGTTCTATATCAACCGCGCCGGCAAGAAATTGCCGGCGCGGCGGCGGCAAACGCTGGAGCGGGCGAAAACCGAGCTGAAGCGGCAGTTCGGCCGCGAATAGCGGCTCAGTCGCCGGATTCGCCGGATCGGCGGAGATTTCCGCGCGGAAGGCCTCACGAACTCCGATCGTGCGGCATTTTACCCCGAATTAACTCTCCTCGTTAATGATGCGGTCACTGTTCCTGGACCGGCCGATGGCGGCTTTTGATCTTTCCATTCGCACCAGGCTCGCTGTCTGGGCGGGCGTCGGCGTCGTCCTGGTCGCCGCCATGCTCATCGAACAGCAATACGGCGATCACTCGGCCAGTTTGCAGCGCGACGCCGCCGAAAGCCGCCAGCTCGCCGCCTTCGAGGCGCTGCGCGCCGCCGACAACGTGCGCGGCATGCAGATCGAGACGCGCGAACTCCGCCTCGCCATCGCGCCGAGCGAAATCGATCATGCGTTGAACCGGCTTAATGCCGCCGACGCGGCGGCAGCCGGTCATATCCGGGCCGCTCTTGCCATCACCCAAGAGCCGGCGGCGCGGGAGCGGCTCGATCAGCTCGCCGCCCTGGTCAAGAGCTATGCCGGCGTGGCCGGCGAACTTGCCGCCGCGGCGAAAGAATACGGCGACACCGTCGAGAAAGTCGCCCGCAGCAACAAGCTCGGCGAGCAAATAAACACCCTCCTCGATGCAACGACGAACTCACTGATTGTCGCGGCAGACGAGCGCAAGGCGCAAGCAAATGCCGAGACGACGCGCGTAAGCCGCATCGATCTCGCCATCGGCCTGTTCGTCATCGCCGTCCTTGCCGGTGTCGCGGTGTTCGGTGCGTTGGCCATCAGCCGGCCGATCCACCGCATCGGCGACGTGCTGTTGCAACTGGCCGCCGGCAATAAAGACATCGCCGTGCCTTACCTCGAACGGGCCGACGAAGTCGGCGCCAACGCGCGGGCGGCGCAGACTTTCAAGGAGAAGCTGATCCGCATCGAGCAACTGGAAGCGGCGGGACGCGAGAGCGCGCGGCGCGCCGCCGAGCAGCGCAAGGCCGACATGCACGCGGTCGCTGCCGCATTCGAGACGGCCGTGGCGAGCGTCGTGCGCTCGGTGTCCTCGTCGTCGACCGAACTGGAAGCGGCGGCGGAAGCTCTGACCACGACGGCGTGCGCCACGCGCGATTTGTCGGACAAAGTCTTGTCGGCCTCGACGCAGGCCTCCGAGAACGTCAGTTCGGTGTCGGGCGCCGCCACGCGCCTGATCGGCTCGGTCAGCGAGATTCGCCGGCAAGTCGAGGATTCGACGCAGATTGCGCACCAGGCGGTGGCGCAAGCCAAGAAGACCGACGCGCGGATCACCGAGCTTGCCCGCGCGGCGGGCCGCATCGGCGACGTCGTCAAGCTCATCACCGACATTGCCGAACAGACGAACCTGCTCGCGCTTAACGCCACCATCGAGGCGGCGCGCGCCGGCGATGCCGGACGCGGCTTCGCCGTCGTCGCCCAGGAAGTCAAAGCGCTCGCCGCGCAGACCGCTAAAGCCACCGAAGAGATCGGCATTCAGATCGCGGGCGTTCAGGCGGCGACGGAGGATTCGGTCGCCATCATCAAGGAAATCGGCGCCACCATCGGGCGAATTTCGGAAAACGCCGCGGCGATCACCGCGGCCGTCACGCTGCAAGCGGAGACGACGCAGGAGATCGCCGACGGACGTGCACGCCGCCGCCGGCAGTTCGGCGCGCGTCACCGCCAACATTGTCGAAGTCACCGACAGCACGGCGGGCATCACCGCCGCCTCCGCCCAGGTGCTGGCTTCGGCGCAAAGCCTTGCCCAGGACGGCAACCGGCTATCGGCCGAGATGGAGCGCTTCCTCAACGCCGTCTACGCGGCGTAACACCCTCGTGCCACGCTTTTACGCCCTGCCGTTTCATTGCTAGGGTTTTCGCGCAGCGCATGCGGCGGCTGTGGTGCGGCCGGCGGGGCGAACCGCCGCAAAAAAAGCGAAGGAGAACGCATTGGCGAACATTGTGCTGGCGCATGGCGCCTGGTCGGCCGCCTGGGCTTGGAAGAAAGTGCGCCCGCTGATGGCGGCGGCCGGACACGCATTTTTTACGCCGACCTATACCGGCCTCGGCGAGCGCGCGCATTTGGCAAACCCGCGCGAATGACCTGGAAACCCACATCGCCGACGTGCTCGGCGTCATCACCTACGAAGACCTGCGCGATGTGGTGCTGATCGGTCACAGCTACGGCGGCATGGTGGCAAGCGGCGTCGCCGATCGTGCGCGCGAGCGCGTGGCGCGCCTCATCTATCTCGATGCATTCGTGCCGGACAACGGCCAGGGCTTGATCGATCTCGTGCCGGAACCGGAAAGGAGCCGTTTGCTCGACAGCGTCAAGACCGAAAACGGCGGCGACGGCTGGCGCGTCACACCCAATCCGACGCCGCCCGATACCTCGGCGGAAGATTTGGCATGGATTTCAAAGTTCCGCATGGCGCAATCGATCAAAAGTTTTACGCAGCCTTTGCGGTTGCAGGCCGCGCTCACGCTGCCGCGCGTCTTCATTCACTGCACGCGCTACGCCGACAAGAAGCCGTTCGCGCAATTCGACGCCGCGACCAAAGGCAAGCCCGGGTGGCAAAACTTCGACCTCGACGCCAGCCATAGCCCCAACGTCACCGCGCCGGGTCCGCTGATGGAGGTGATCGCCCGCAGTTTGCGCTGACAGTACGGGCGCCGCTCGCTCACGCGGATGGCGGCGCTCCCGACCGATGCGGCCATAGCTAAGCTGAACTGGGATGCCGTCCGGGCCTTTGCGGTAGGAGAAAAACAAGCACGACGATCAGCGCAAGAATAACTGCCGACGCCAAAGGACGGCTGAGCGCCAGACCGCCGTGGCTCGTTGGCTTATCGAGAAAATCTCCGACCGTCGCGCCCAGCGGCCGGGTCAAAATAAAGGCCGCCCAGAACAGAAATACGCGCGATATGTTGGTCCAGAAATACGCCGCCGCCAGGATCGCCAACCCGGCGCCGAAAACCAACGCACCGCCGTCGTAGCCCAATCCCATCGAGTCGGCCGCCCAGTCGCCGAGCGCGGTTCCCAATGTCTGCGAAAAGGTAATGGTTGCCCAATAGAACATTTCCACTTTGGGCGTCGCGACGGTTGCGACCGAGATTGAGCCGAGCGTCCAATACCAAAGCGCCAGCGTGACCAGGAGGAGCGCGAGCAAAAGCGCCGCTCCGCCTGGATAGCCGATGCCGAGCGAGCGATCGGCAAAATCCGCCATGGTGGTGCCGAAGGTGGTCGAGGCAACGATGGTGGCCCAAAACAGAATCGGGTGGAATGTCTTTGCCCTGATCTGCAGGATAACGAGCACGACCAGAGCCGTGAGGAATATCGCTGTGCCGGTCAGGTAACCCCAATTGAGCGTCATCGTCACCGAATCGCCGCCGGTCTCGCCCAATGTCGTGGCCGCGATCTTGATGATCCAGAAACCGAGCGTGACCTCCGGAACTTTAGTCGCGGGGAGGGCGAGATCATCGTCGCGCATGCTTGTCATTATGTCTTCCCGTACGAGCAACAATCGCCCCGTGACGATATAAATTGCACATGCAAGACGGCCAAGACAAATACGCGTCAGCGGTTTATCCGCCGCTCGATACTTTAAAAACGGTCGCGCAAAACGTCTGGATTGTCGATGGACCAATAATCCGCTTCGGCATGCCGTGGCCGAAATTCCCATTCCCGACGCGCATGACCGTCGTTCGATTGACGTCGGGTGATCTGTTTATCCACTCGCCAACGCCACTCACGCCGGCGCTGAAGGAGCAAATCGCGCGCGAGGGTAGGATAGGTTTCATCATCGCCCCGAACCGGATTCATTACTGGTGGGTTCCGGACTGGAAAGCCGCATTCCCGGAAGCGCAGGTGTATCTGGCGCCGCGCGTCGAAGAACAGGCGAAGGGCCGCATTACGTTTGCTGCCATGCCGCTTGACGCGTCATCCGGCTACCCGTGGGATAGCGAGATCGCGACCCTGCCGGTGGTCGGCAGCTACATGACCGAAATCGAGTTCTTCCATCGCGCAAGCCGCACGCTCATCCTTACCGATCTCATCGAGAACTTCGAGCCGGAGAAGGTCGGATCATTCTTTTTGCGATTACTGACGTGGGTCGGCGGCGTGTCGCCTCCGGACGGCGGTTTAGCGCGCGACCTCCGGCTGAACTTCACGTGGCGGCACAAGGATGAACTGCGAGCTGCAATCAAAACCATCCTGGCCTGGCATCCCGAGCGCGTCATTTTTGCACACGGTCGCTGGTACGATGCCGATGGCGCCGCTAGGTTGCAGCACGCGTTCCGTTTAATACTCAAATAGCGGCATCGACGAAGCCGCTTGGCATTGGCCAAGGCTTGGACAAAAATTCCGGGTGCGACGCGCCGCGCTTCGGCGCCACCTGTTATGCGCCGAGCGCCGCGCGCAAGCGGACATCGTATGCGTCTGCCAATCCTCTGAGCGCAGCTCTCCCATCGCCGGAAAATGATGCGCCGTGCATGGTCGCCAAAAGCTCGGGCTTGACGTCGGCCAATTTGCGAATGGTAGGCGCGGTGGTCGGGCCGAGAGACGTTTGGTGAACGGCGTCCTCCGTCGCCATAGCCGGTCCGATGATGTCGCCCTCAGTGAGCGCCGAAGGATTGCCGTAATGGGCGAACAAATCGCCGCAGAACAGCGTTCGCGTCGTTTCTTCGAAAATGACGCCGGCATCCCAGCCATGGGGAACATGCGGCGTATCGATGTAGCGCAGGCGCTTGCCGCCAATATCAACAACTTCTCCGTCCGACAGCACCCGCGGCGGACGGTCGGCCATGTCGGCAATGGATAGACGAACGCCAACCATGCCATGCGCCAGCTGGGCATGCGGGGCGGCAGCAAGCCATTCGTTCATCGATCCACATTCGTCGGCTTCGAAGTGCCCAAAGGTCAGCCACCGCAACCGATCGACGGGAATGATCCTGGCAACGGCGGCGGATACCAGCGGGAACATTTTTCTGAGCCCGCAGTGAAACAACAACGGTTCGGCGCCAAGGAGCAGAAAATGATTGAAGGTAAAGCCTTGCGGCGGAGCGATCTCGGGCACGAAGATGGAGATACGATAAATGCCGGCGCCGATTTCATCGATCCTTGTTTCCATCGCGGTCTTTCCAAATCCGAAGGGGTGATCGTCTGGGGACTATCACTTGAGGTATGAGGCATTTCGCCTCCTGCAACGCTCCCCACCATGGCGATGACGAATGGCCGCGCCGGGTCATTCGCGACCGAGTTACGCGTTGTCGATTTCGGTCACGTTGCGCTGATTCCCGAAAGCGGACCTTGGCGCCGGGATCGAACGCGGTGGACAGTTGGCCCGCAGTAGTAGAAGTAGGATGGGTTTCGCTCCGCTCAACCCGTCCCACGCGCCGCCTTATTGATGATACGCGTCGCGCCGCAACACGCCGACGCCGTACCAACCCCAATAGACGCAGTGCCGCTGGATCAGGCCGTCGTCGTTGATCTCCATCGACTCGACGAAGTCCATCTGCTCGCCATTGGGCGTGGCGCGAGGATATTCCCAAATCAACTTTCGCCCGTCGGTGAAGAAGCCTTTGCGGTAGCGTTGCCGTACGGCCGGCGTGCGGGCGAAAACGAGGCGTACGAACTCCCGCAGTTTGTCGCGGCCTTCGACGACGCCGGCTTCAGATTTAAGCAGATGGCATACGAGCGGAGACTCCAGAACGCAGTCCCGTGCATAAAGCGCCATCGCTGCCTCGACATCTTTGCGGCCGAGTGCCTCGTCCCAGTCGTGATAAATGCGTTCGGCGTCCGGCTTTGTCACGGTTCCGGTCATTGTACTGCCTCCATTATTCGTTGGATCATCAAACTGCCTGACCGAACGGCCATTCAAGCAAATACGTTCCGATCAATGCTACGGCGGAAATCGTAGTGACGAGCCGCTTGCGCAAGCGATGAATTGGCCCCATTCTGAGGGTCATCCTCCGCCCTTGCGGCGCAGCGGCGCTCGGCTATGCTGCTAGCTGACAAAAGCGCGGGCGTAGTTCAGTGGTAGAACATCAGCTTCCCAAGCTGAGTGTCGAGGGTTCGATTCCCTTCGCCCGCTCCAAAAATTCAAAGCTTCGGGGAGGAGATCATGAACGGCGGCAACGGACGCGACCCGGACACCATCGGCTGGAGCTGGTGGTACCTCCTTTTCCTTATCCAGCTCGTCGCCATGATCTGGCCGCCGTTCTACAACAAGCGTTGAGCCGACGTTTATCGGCATGCCGTTCTTCTACTGGTATCAGTTCCTCTGGGTCATCCTCGGCGCCATCCTGACCGCTATTGTCTATTTCGCCGCCGCGCATGAGCGGCGGAGCAGCTGAGTCGCAATGCGGCGCCCAACACATAATCGCGAAGACATTCGGGGAGGGGATGCCGTGGCGGAATTGAACTGGACCGCGCTGATCGTCTTCGTTGTTTTGTTCGCCTTTATCACCTGGCTCGGCTTCGCCGCCGCGCACTGGCGCAAGGGCGATCTCGACCAGCTGCATGAATGGGGCCTCGGCGGCCGCCGCTTCGGCACCCTCATCACCTGGTTTCTGGTCGGCGGCGATCTCTACACCGCCTACACCTTCATCGCCGTGCCGGCGCTCGCTTTCGGCGCCGGCGCCATCGCCTTCTTCGCGGTGCCCTACACCATCCTGATCTATCCGATCCTGTTCCTGGTGTTCCCGCGGCTTTGGCACGTCTGCCACAAGCACAATTACATCACCGCCGCCGATTTCGTGCGCGGCCGCTTCGGCAATCGCTGGCTGGCGCTGGCCGTGACGCTCACCGGCATCGTCGCCACCATGCCCTACATCGCGCTGCAGCTCGTCGGCCTGCAGGTGGTCATCGGCGCGCATGGGCGTGTCCGGCACCGGCTATGCCGGCGACCTGCCGCTGATCATCGCCTTTATCATTCTCGCCGCCTTCACCTATTCGAGCGGACTGCGCGCGCCGGCATCGATCGCCGTCGTCAAGGACATCGCTGATCTACATTACCGCCTTCGCCGCGGTCATCGTCGTGCCGATCCAGACTCGGCGGCTTCGGCAAGATCTTTGCCGCGATGCCGGCGCAAAAGCTGCTGCTGGCGGTGCCGCCGGCCCCACACCACCGGCTCCTACGGCATTTATGTGACGCTCGCGATCGGCTCGGCGCTGGCGCTGTTCCTCTACCCGCATTCCATCACCGGCATCCTCAGCGCCACAGCGGCCACGCCATCCGCCGCAATGCGGCGATGCTGCCCGGCTATTCGTTCATGCTTGGGCTCCTGGCGCTTGCTCGGCTTTTTCGCGCTTGCCGCCGGCGTCGGCGGCATCCCGGAATTCGCGGCGGGCTTCAAACAATTCGGCAACAATTTCGCGGTGCCGGCGCTGCTCCTGCACATCTTCCCGTCCTGGTTCGTCGGCATCGCCTTTGCCGCCATCGGCATCGGCGCACTGGTGCCGGCGGCGATCATGTCGATCGCCGCCGCCAATCTCTATACCCGCAACATCCACCGCGAGTTCTTCAACGCCAATCCGACCGACAGGCAGGAAGCGCAGATGGCCAAATGGGTGTCGCTGATCGTCAAGTTCGGCGCGCTGTCTTCATTGTCTTCCTGCCTTCGCAATACGCCATTTATCTGCAATTGCTCGGCGGCATCCTGATCATTCAGACGCTGCCGGCGGTCATGCTCGGCGTTTACACGCGCTGGTTCAACGACTGGGCGCTGCTCATCGGCTGGGCGGTAGGGACGGCCGGCTCGGCGCTGGATGTTCGTCGCCGCCCACCTCAACCCGAACTTTCCGCTGCATGTCGCCGGCTTTACCTTCCCCGGCTACACGGCGCTCTATACCGTGGTGCTCAACCTGATCATCACCGTGGTGCTGACGCCGGTGTTCAACGCGATCGGCAGTGCGGCCGGACCGAAGGACATGACCGCCGCCGCCGATTATCGCGCCTGACGGCGAAACGAACCGCACGTCCCCGCGCACGCGGGGACGCAATGTCCCTCTCAGCGATCTCGATCTGGATTGCGGCCTTTCGCCGGAATGAGCAGCCTGGGCGCCCTATAAGTGCGTCACTTGCGCGTGCAGCAGCGCCGAACGGCCGTCGCGCACCGTCTTGGCGCAACGCGCAATCGCCGCCGGCACGTCGGCGGGATCGCCGACCTTCTCGGCGTAGGCGCCGAACGCTTCTGCGACCTTGCCGAACTCGACCTTCGCGGCAAGCTCCGATTCGAATTCCTTGGCGGTATTGCGCCTCGCCTTCAGGAAAGACGCGCAGCGTCGAGGCCTTGACTGCGCCCCAGCCGGAATTGTCGAGCACGACCGACAAAATCGGCAGTCCGTATTGCTGGGCGACGGCGAACACCGAGGACGGATTGTTGAAATAGAAGCTGCCGTCGCCGGCGATCTGCACCATCAGCCGCGACGGCGCCGCGAGCTTGGCGCCGAGCGCCATGCCGCCCGACCAGCCGAGTCCCGCGCCGTTGGTGTTGAACGCGGTATTGGGCAAGCGGCGGGGAATTTGCATCAGCACCGCCCCGGTATTGGTGACGGCCTCGTTGAAGATCATGTCCTCGTCGTCGAGAACTTTGCCGAGCTCCGCCATCAAGTAATGCGGGTTGATCGCTCCGCGCGTTCCCTTGTCCGCTGCGAGCTTGGCGGCATGTGCACGGCGCTTTTCGCGCCTGACGGCCGAGCCGCTCAAGCCGGGCGGCCGCCGCGCTCTTAAAGCGCGCGGTGGCTTTTGACTTCAGTGCGGTCAGCAATTGATCGAGGATGCGCGCGGTATTGCCCTGCATGCGCAAGTTGCCGGGAAAGGTCCACATCGGCGACCCGCTTTTGAGCACGTCGACGTCAATGTGCGCCCAGAACGATTTTTCATTCGGCGCCACTTCGGCCGGGAACCACGGCACCTCGACGTCCACCAGCAATCCGACATCGACGTTCGGCAGCTCATCGTCAGGCGAGAATCCGGCGAAGCAGGGACTCTCGTAGGAAATGTTGTTCTTCGAGTTCGCCTCGAAAATCGGGATGCCGGCAAATCGCGCGACCTCGTCGATCTTCTGCGCGGCGCGCGCGTCGTTGCCGCCATAGCCGGTGATCAGAATAGGATTTTCCGCGGCAATGATCCGGTCGGCCAGCTCGGCAATGCGGTGTCGGATCGGCGCCGGCGGGCGACAACGCGCTGAAGCGTTCGCCCGGATAGCGGCGAATCTCGTCGACACCCCAATGCTCCGTCAGCGTCTCGCGCTGCATCATCAGATAGACTGGACCGCGCGGCTCGCTCTGCATGATGGAATAGGCGCGCTGCAGCGCCTCCTTGACCACGACGCCGGACGGCAGTGTCCACTGCCATTTGGTGTAGGGCCGCACCAAGCTTGCCTGGTCGAACGGCTCCTGGACGAAATGCACGTGGGTGTCGCGGGTGCCGACCAGCTCACCGTGCATGGTGTAGGGCGCTCTGCCGGCCATGAGCAGCACCGGCAGCCGGCTCCGGTACATATTGTGCATGGCGTTGGCGGCATTCGCGGTGCCGACATCGACGTGGACGAGCACCCCTTGACCGCGGCCGGTCACCAGCGCGTAGCCCGCCGCCATATGGCCGGCGGTATTCTCGTGCGGGCAGCGCACGACCTTGGGCATTGCTTCGCCGCGTTGGCGACGGTGCGCCATTTCCTCGATGATCGGCGCGTGATCGGTGCCGAAGTTACAAAACAAATACTCGATACCGATTTCTTTGAGGCCTTCGAGCAGATAATAGGCGGTCGAGAAATCCCCGACATTGCTTCCGCGCGCGACTGACGTATCCATGATGCGGCCGATTGTCCTTCGATGAAGGCAGTTTACGTTAATAGCGCCGCCAGCGATAGCACGCCAATCTCGGGGCCGCGCGCCTGGCAAAGTTCTTTTGCCTGCAACGAATTGCGCCAACAATAAATAGCGATGGGCGGAATGCCCTTGCGCAGGCGCGAGTTCCAATTGCCCGAACATACTTTTTTCTTTCCGAACTGTCGCCACAATGGCAAAACATAACCGCCGGGCGGAACGGGGAAAGGACTTCATCATGAAATGGCAGGCAGCCTTGGTCGGCGCAATTGCGTCGGCCATCATCACCTCTGCGGCCAGTGCAGAGGTGCGCGTGACCAACGATCCGGGGGGCGAAATCACCTCCTACGTGACCAAATTCGAAAATATGCGCGCCTCGGGAGAACGTTTGGTCATCGACGGGCCGTGTCTTTCGGCATGCACGCTGTTCACGGCGTTTCTGCCGCGGCGGCAGGTCTGCGTGACGCCGCGGGCCATACTGGGCTTCCATGCCGCTTCTTATTACAACGACGCCAGCCGCTCGCTGGTGCCGACGCGCGCCGGGACCCGGCTGGTCATGCGGCTTTATCCGCCGGCGATTCGCAGCTGGATCGTGCGCCATGGCGGCCTGACACCGCGGCTGATCGGGCTTCACGGGGCCGAGCTGACGGCGCTGTACGACACCTGCCGCTGACCAAGCGCGGCGGACGCGCGGATGCGCGCCACTGTCGCACGGTCCTAACGTCACAGCGGCTGCAGACGGGGCGTGAAAGCTTTATATTGGTGACTCGCGGCGGCGCTCTCGCTTTCGGCCGAATAAGGCGTCACCTTGTAAGGGCCTGAGATTGCTCGAGCTTGCCTGCCGCGAGCCTCGTTTCTTGCGGCAAGGAGGACGGCTTGAGTTGGGCTAGAGCGTCGCGCACGCTTCCGATACTGGGCGCGTTCCTCTGCGGCCTTGCGGCTCGTTTTCGCCGTCATCGTCTATCTTGGGGTCAAGGCGCCCATCGGATCGGCCGTCGCCGCCGTCGGTGGACCATTTCGTCTCGAAGACCAAAATGGTCGGCCGTTCACCGACCAGGATATGAAAGGCCGGCCTTTCCTGGTCTTCTTTGGGTATACCCACTGCCCCGATGTCTGTCCGACGACTTTGTTCGACATTTCGCAGGTGTTGCAGAAGCTCGGCCCGGACGCCGACCGTACCGGGGCGCTCTTCATTACCTTGGATCCGGAGCGCGACACGCCGGCCGTATTGAAGGATTACCTGTCGAATTTCGACCCGCACCTGCGCGGGCTCACCGGCGACCAGAACGCCATCAATGCCGCCACCAAGGCGTATCGCGTCTATGCCAAGAAAGTCCCGCTCGAGCATGGCGATTACACCATGGATCACACGGCGCTCGTGTATCTCATGGATAAGGACGGCCGCTTCGTTGCGCCGTTCAACTTAAAGCAAACGCCGGAAGCGGCCGCCGCGCAGCTAAAGCGCTATCTGTGAAATTCTGCCCGCGGGAAAGACGCGACGTTTTCGCCAGACCGTGCTCGGTCTTTTCCCAGCGCTGCGGATCGCAAACAAGCTGGACGAGCGCACGCCACGCGGCAAGCGAGAGCAACAGCCAATAAAATGGCGTTAGCGCCAGCACCCAGCCGTGCCGAAGCAATCTGCGCCGCCTTAGCCCGATGAGATCGAGCGGGATGGTCGAGGCGTAGCCGCAGAGGAAAGTCGCGGCAAAAATCGGCCAGGAATTCAAACCGGCCACGGTCGCCAGCGGCTGACCGGCGAACAACGCATAGCCAAGCGCCAGCGCAAATAGCGGATGGACGAGGGCTGCGAGCACGTTGCAGGCCAGGAACAGTTGGACCGCAATCGCACCGGCGGGTCTTAAGTCGCGCACCAACCGGCCGGGGCGGCGCATATGCACCAGCCAGGTTTGCATCCACCCCTTGTACCAGCGGGTGCGCTGTCGGAGCCACGAGCGAAAACGCGCCGGCGCTTCTTCATAGGTGGCGGCGGAAATCGCAGCAGTGCGGAAACCGAGCCGATGCAGCCGAATGCCGAGATCAGCGTCTTCGGTGACGTTATAAGGATCCCAGCCGCCGACTTGCCGCAACACCTCGGTCCGGAAATGGTTCGACGATCCGCCGAGCGGCAGAGGCAGCCCGAGCGCGCCGAGGCCGGGGAGAAAGGCGTCGAACTGCCCGGCATAGCCGGCGGTGAACATGCGGGCGAGCCAGCCATCGGCCGTGTTATCAATGGTGAGAGAGGCTTGCACACAGGCGAGGCGACCGTCGCCCGCGGCAAACGCGTCGAACGCGCGCCGCAGCTGATCCGGCTCCGGCACATCCTCGGCATCGTAGACGACGGTAAAAGAGCCATAGACGAACGGGAGCGCAACATTGAGCGCCTTCGGCTTGGTTCGCGGGCCGATCGGCGGCGCCTTGATGACCGTAAAAGGCTGACCGAGATCGAGCGCGGCGAGCACCGCTTTGGTCTCTGCATCATCCGCCTCGACAACGAGCTTTACATCAAGCTTTTCCAGCGGGTAGTCCGGTATTATGGCGCAAACGCCACAAGCGGTTTAGCTGGCACGGATTATCTGGACAAAAAGAAAGCCCCAGTTTGCGAAGCCGGGGCTAAGTATGGAGTTGCTGCTGGCCATATGAGAAACCAGCGGCATGAGCCTAGCACCAAAATCCCATGCCGGAAATCAGGACTGTTACGACGCTGAAACGGAAGCATGCGGAGATCGCCGCTTCCATCAAGCTATACGAAAAGCAACTCGCCCAGGCGCGTTCCGATCTGGCGCACGTTGAAGCCACGATGCGGATATTCGCCGCGTCGGGGAGGCCGTCCGACATTGCCCGTTACATTGACACCTACCGGCTATTCAAACGCGGGGAGCCTTGGGCCATCTGCCAAGTAGCGCTCCAGACCGGCCCCAAGGACACGCGCGAGCTATCGGTGGAGCTAATGAAAGCCAAGGGGATGGATACCGGCGATACCGTGCTGGCCAAGGGCCTCACAAACCGGCTCATTCATAGTCTGCGGATGCAGGAAGGTCGGGGCCGGGTGCTCCGGGAGGGGAAGCGGAAGGGCGTAACGGTTTGGCGGTTGCCGTAACTGCTAGATACTACGAGCAAAAATTAGTTCATCTAAGCCCTTGATTAATAACAATGAATTGTCTATATAGGTGTTGTAATAATACGCTGTTGCAACATTATGCCTGTCGGATACGACGTCCGAAAAGCGGCGCAGGTTGTTGCCTTCCTGATCCAAGCGCAGGGGGGCGCCGCCAACATGATTAAAACGGTCAAGCTCGCCTATCTTTCAGATAGGCGATTCCTGGATTTATACGACCGCCCCATTCTGAACGACGATTTGTTTTGCCTTGATCACGGTCCGATCGATTCCGTGACTCTCGACTACATTAAAGGCAACATCAGGAATGCTAAGAACAACGCGATTTGGTCGGAGTATGTGACGGGGGTGAACCCCGATCATCAGTTTGCTGTGGCCAAAAATGACATTTATTTTGGCGAACTCAACGAAGCTGAAGAAAATGTCCTGAAAGAAACCGTCGAAGAATTTAAGAACAAAGAACCGTTCGAATTGGTCAATTGGATTTACGAAAATTGCCGTGAGTGGGTGAATCCTCGTGGAACGTCTACGTATCTTTCATATGAGGAAGTCTTCAAGGCTCTTGGTAAAGAGAAGCCAGCTAAACGCGTCAAGCACGTTGAAAGGCTTCGACGGCTCGCTGCCAGCACAGCGGCCTAACATTGTGCCAATTAGGCGAAACATACCTTATCCCATCGGGTCCAGATTTACATCTTTTCGTTGTTGTCACGGAAGAAGACGCCAATGGGATGCACGTTCTTGTGAACGTTTCGACGATTGATGCTGACATTCCCCACGATCGCACATGCACATTCGACGGCGGAGAGCACGATTTCATCAAGCATCCGAGTTATGCGGCATACGGGTTTGCTTTACATCGCCATAAAAATTTCATTGACGATAAAGCGAAGCGAAGGGTGTACAAGAAGCATCAAGACGCGACGCCGAAACTGATAGCAAAAATCTGCGCTGGCATAAAAAAATCACCGTTCACTAAGCGAGCGATTAAAGATGGATATGATGCTTGTGTGCGGGCAACGAAAAAACGAAAGAAACGCGGTCCTTAATCGGCAATATGCCTCTGCCAATAGCCGCTGAAATCCACTGACGGCTTATTGGCCATCGCCAGACTGGCAACGCGGCTCACTTGCTCGCCGTTCGGTACGCGGCGGTTATCTTCGCGCCATGAACTTTCTTGCGCGTAGCGGAGCAAATAAGCGCCAGCGATATGGTGATGGTGGCCAATCTCAGCCCGGCGCATGCGGCTGAAAAATTCCTCTGCCCAATTGGTGCAGGCTCCATCCATTGAATAGGCTTCTTCATGGTTGATGCGGCGCACTTCAAACCGCTTGCTCAATTCCTCCCATGACCCGGCTTCGTCGGCATTGAGGATGGTGCCGGGAGCTACGCGCGTCCGCAGGAAGTTCATTGCGCTCCCTTCCGACTTGAACACGGCTGGGATGGTGTTGCCGCCACGCTCGCGGACGATGACCACCACTTTGCGCTTGCCGTTTTGATTGCGGGCTAAACGACGGTCGCGGCGGTTCTCGCGGTAATTGGCGGGCTTGATATAGCCGCCGAAATAGCCGCCATCCACTTCCGCAATCTTGCCTTCCCCGCCGACAACGCGGCCCTTTAACTCTGCGGCCATTGCTTCGCGAAGCTTGTGCAGCAACACGAAAGCGCACTTGTAGGACACGTCCAGATCGCGGCTAAGCGCCAGCGCCGACTTGCCTTTTACCTCATTGCAAAAGATCGCAATGGCCGCGAGATAGCAGCGCAGCGGCAGCTTATGGGAGGCAAACAACGTCCCGCTGGTAATGCTGAAATCCTTGCCGCAAGCCCGGCAACGGAAGCGGGGAGCGCCCTTCAACCGGCGGCAATCGTAAGCATCGGTGCCCCCACAATGGGGGCATACCGGCTGACCTTCCGTTTCGGCCCAACGGATACGGCGGAAGGTCATCTCCGCCTGGTCATCCTTCATCGTGAAAACTTGCGCCAGAGAGAGGCTTTTGGCGGCTGCGGAGAGAAGGAAGTGTTGGGCCATAAATCACCTATCGGATATGCGAGCTATCATATCCGATAGGCATTGACTTACAAGCGCAAAAGTATCATATCTGATAGCCATCACATGCGATAGGGTCATGGCTATATGAACATCAAGTCCGAAGAGGAATGGGCCGAACGGGCGGCGGCATTTCTCAAGCACAAGCTACGGGATTCGGAAGTTACCTACGTCGAGCTGGCCCAACGGCTCAAAAAACACGGCTTTAAAACGGAAACCGAGGCATCGGTCACGAATAAGCTGAAACGGGGGACATTCCCGGCAACGTGGTTTTTGGCCGTCCTTGCGGCGCTGGAATTGGATGGCGTTGCGCTGGAGGAGATTTAGCCAGACTTACTGAGCGGAAGGGTCCGGAACGAAACTCTTGAACTTCTCCGGATTTTTAAGAGAAACATGCGGCATCCGATCAAATTGAATTTCTTCTCGCCGAAGCAGTTTTGCAACGGTACCCCGATCATAATCGTAACGCTGAGTTACATCGTCGAGTTTGACGACCAGCGATAAAATCCCCCACGACTTATTAAAATCGTCAAGAGACAGTCCATCGGGGGCGTCTAGACTCGCCGTTAAGGAAATCCCGGCCCCGGCGGGTATTGGATTGATGTCACTGATCGAAACATTGGAGAGGCCGAGGAACGATGAAACTTGCAAATCCAACCGTGCTCCGGTCATGCCAGAGATAAGATAGGCTTCTACAAGCGTCACTTCCTTTCCTGAATCATTGTGGCCGCCAACGTTGATGTCGGTTGGCCTGAATTTGTCACCCCAACCAGCGCCCGCAGGCAGTATAGCCCATTTTATTGGATAGCCTCTTGTGAGGACGGCTTCCCAAATAAACGGACGGGAAATGCTCCATTCGTCATATGCGACCGCGGCTATCGCCATTAAGGCAAATGCGATGGCCAATCCCCGACCTTTGAAAAAAACAGCAATACATGCGGCGACAACGGCGGCTATGGCCGCGTTGGGGGCTACGTCCATCTCTAAGCCGCCCAGTGTCATCGCATCTGGCTTTTTTCTGGTCGGGAGCGACCGCCAAATTAGATGACCGGCACTGTAAAGTGCAATCGCGCCTGCTACGGCCATCCCTATCCACCACAGGGGCGTCCATGGCTGAACAATCTGTGACAGCAACGCTATCACGACGGCCGCCGCGATTCCGAGAGCGTCGCGCATACCGATCCTTTCCTCGGGCAATATAGCCCAAGGGCGCACTTCTCGACTTCCAGAGGATACCCAGTCACCGGGGTTTCTCCCCGGTACTATGTCGCTAGGCCGCTGCCGTTAGGCTTGTGGCGTTTGCGTCATAATACCGGGGTAGTCGAGCGCGCGAATGGCGCCGACCAAGCGGCGAACCACGTTCGCCTCGCGGTAAAGCGGGCAAATGATGCTGTAAACCGGAAGCTCGTGATCGGCGCGGCGCGGCCGCCGCGCTGACCGAGGCCTTCCGCGGGCCGCGCAAACAAGCCGCAAGACGCCTGCAGCCAAAAATGCCGCACAGCACAATGTCGTCATCGCCGTTATCGCGGCGCCCGGCGCCGCAGCGAAAACGGCGCCGCCGAGCGCCGCCACGGCTGCGATCAAGACCCAATACGGTCCGCCGGCCCGCGGTGCGTTGGAAAGATGCGGCCGCGACCGCCGAAGCTCGCCTGCGGCCCGCAGCCCGAGCGCCGCGTCGGCGTATTGCGCGGCAAAGCGCGACAGCCGTTCCGGCGACGTCAAGCGAAACGACCGCGGCCATTGCGACCGCGAGCGTCCGAGTTTGGCAAGATAGCGGGCGGTGAGACAGCGCGGCGCGATAATCCAGCAAAGCTCGTCGCCATCGTGCAGCGGCAATAGACCGGCGGCAGCGGCCTGGATCAGTTGATCATCGCTGAGCGGGCAGTCGGCGCGCGCAACAGTCTCAAGCGGATCGAAGATAGGTGCCGAGCGATGTGGCAAGCGCGGTGAGGTAGCCTTCCTCGGTCATGACGTCGGCACAGACCAGCACGCGGTCAGCGCCCAGTCCGATCGACAGAGCGCGGCCCTCCGCCGCCGCGATGACCCGGCCCGGCAACAGATCGCGCACACAGTCGATTTCCGGACAGGGGGCGCCGTGTTTCGGCCGGCTGACGGCGGGCGCGCGTAACCGCCGGCCGATATCCGGCGGACGCCCCCGGCATTCTCGATCGCCGAACCGCGGCGCCTACGCCACCCAACGCCGCCCCCGCGCCGAGACACTGAAAACCGCGTAACACCGCGCACGGCCAACGTCCCTTCCGGCGCGGCGGGCGTATCGTGTTCCATAGCCCCGCCGATGGCAATACGTCCGCGCCTCCGGTCGAGCCGGACCTGCGGCAAATCCCGTCGGCCGCAACCGTTGACGCCAGCCGGGCGCACCCCTATAAGCCCGGCTTCGTTCGTTCCTTGTTCGAAGGTCATGGCCAACACAAAGTCTGCCAAGAAGGCCGCACGGCAAAGCGCACGGCGTACCGCAATCAACCGGACGCGGCGCTCGCGTTTGCGCGGCGCAGTGCGCAAGGTTGAGGAAGCGATTGCCGCCGGCGATCGCTCGCGCGCGCTCGCAGCCATGGCCGAAGCCGAGCCGGTGATCATTCGCGCGGCGCAAAAGAATGTCGTGCACCGCAACGCGGCGCGCCGCAAAGTCTCGCGCCTCGCTCACCGCATCTCCGAACTCAGCAAATCATAATCGTTTTGTGACAATCGGCTCCGCGTGAGATGCCGATCTCATGGGCGTGGATTGCCATGAGTCTGTTGCAGAATTGTCACGTCACATTGCAAAATTAATCGGTTGACCGCTGTTTATCGGCTCCAAGCATCGTCCCGCTCGACTCTTTATTTGCTCCGCACTGAGCTCCGCGGGGCACCCCTCGAATCTTGATCAAAAGAATTCATGCGCCATGAAAGGGTTATGGCGCATGAGCGGCAATGGGCTTTGAATTTGCGCTGAAACGGACCGTTTGATTTTTATTTGCTCGCTGACCCAATTGTGCCGGCTTTGCGCCACGGCGAATTGTGCAGGAATTGTGAATTGACCCATTGAGTTAAAGCGTTGCCACAAACGGCGCGCGCGCCGGCGCGGCCATTGCTTGCGAAAGCCCAATGTTATTGCGGTGTTTTTGCGGTTGCGGGCGGGAATCCGCGTGCTAGCGTTTTTTTGCACTTCGGCTTCCGAAGGTCTTCAACAATTCGGGCCCGATCAAACTCATGGTGACATGAGTGAGAGAGAGAGTCGTTGTGCAACGTTTGTCGAGTTTCCGAGCGCAATAGAAATGGCCGGCGATCTTTGGCGACATCGATCATGAACGGTAACGCGCTTTGGCATCTCGCAAAAAAGATTTCGCCGAGACGGCGGCATTCGCCATCGGGTTTGGGAGCGATGGAGGTGGGGCAATGAACGCGGCAATCCAGTTAGCGCTCGCAGCGACGAGGATTGGGTCATCTGGCGCCTTTCCGCCACTTGCGCCCGTTCATCCCGGCCACGCCATGGCGATCCTCAGCGGCTGATGCCGCTCGTTCGATCGGCGTTTGCATTCGCTCCCGTTTTCGCCGCCGATTTTTTTCGTCCATGCGTACGCCGCGTTCGCCCGATACCGGGCATGGTGGGTGTACCTCGTCTTTAGTTGCTCAGTCTTTTTTTCAGGCGAACAAGAAGGCCAACATGACGAGCACCGATCAAGAACGTTGGCAGCGGGTCAAGAGCCGGCTGCGCATTGAACTCGGCGAAGACGTTTATTCGAGCTGGTTCGCGCGCATGGAACTGGATGCGGTCGGCGAAGGCATGGTGCGATTGTCGGTTCCGACGCGCTTTCTGCGCAATTGGATACAGTCGCACTACAGCGAGAAAGTACTCGGCAATTGGCAGGCGGAAGAGGCGACCATCACCCGCCTGGAATTGACCGTTCGCTCTTCGGCCATCCGCCCGCTTCCCGTCAAACCAAAGCATTTGCCGGACGTGCCGCCGGCGCGCGAGACCCATAACGGAAATCTGAACGGGGGAGACGTGCGCCCGAGCGTGCCGTTCATGAGCGTGCACGAAGCGCTCGGCGGCTCGCCGCTCGATCCGCGTCTTGCTTTTGAGACCTTCATTGTCGGCCGCTCGAACACGCTGGCGCATGCCGCCGCGAAGCAGGTTGCCGGCAGCCGCCGGGGCGACCCGCTGATGTTCAACCCGCTCTACATCCACGCCGGCGTCGGGCTGGGCAAAACCCACCTGTTGCAGGCGATCGCCTGGGCGGGCACCAACGGCGAGCGCAAGGTGCTCTATCTCACCGCCGAGCGATTCATGTACGGCTTCGTCTCCGCGCTGCGCACACAGACGACGCTCGCTTTCAAGGAAGCGTTGCGCGCCATCGACGTTCTCATCATCGATGATCTGCAATTCCTCCAGGGCCGATCGACGCAAGCCGAGTTCTGTCACACGCTCAACGCGCTGATCGACTCCGGCCGGCAGGTGGTGATTGCCAGCGACCGGCCGCCGGCCGATCTGGAAAGTCTCGACGACCGCGTGCGCTCGCGGCTCGCCGGCGGCCTCGTGGTCGAGATCGGCTCGCTGGGAGAGGAATTACGGCTTGAAATCCTCAAGAGCCGCATCGCCGCCGCCTGCGCGCATCACCCCGGATTCGAGGTGCCCGCACCGGTATTGGTGTTCATCGCCAAATCGGTAACGCATAACGGCCGCGACCTTGAAGGCGCCGTCAATCGCCTGTTGGCGCACAACAAGCTCACCGGCCAGCCGGTAACGCTGGAAATGGCCGAACGCGAAATGCGCGACCTTATTCGGCCGGCCGAACCCAAACGCGTGCGCATCGAGGACATCCAGCGCATTGTGGCGCGCCAGTATAATGTGAGCCGCGCCGATCTGTTGTCGTCGCGCCGCACCGCCAACGTGGTGCGGCCCCGCCAGGTGGCGATGTATCTCGCCAAAGTCTTGACGCTGCGCTCATTGCCGGAAATCGGCCGGCGCTTCGGCGGGCGCGACCACACCACCGTGCTGCATGCGGTGCGCAAGATCGAGACGCTCGCCAGCAATGACACCTCGTTCGCCGAAGAGATTGAATCGCTGAAGCGTCAGTTGCAGGATTGACTATTTTGCGGCTGCCGCCCGGCCGGTGATGTCCCGGTAGCTGCGGCCGGCGCCGTGGTGCTCCCGTTTGTGGCCGGATGCGGGGCTCAAGCGGCATTGCGCCGGCTTCCGTTATTGCTGTGTGAAATGCCTATTGCTGTGTGAAACGCCGAAAAAGACCCGCCTTGCGCGGCTGTACCCTTGCCGAAAGCCCTTCGCCGCGCCACTTTTGTCCCCCCTTTGCGTTATGAACGGATGTCGCGATGAAGGTTACCGTAGAGCGCGCCGAATTATTGAAATCGCTCGGCCACGTGCATCGCGCCGTGGAGCGGCGCAATACCATCCCGATCCTCGCCAATGTGCTCATTCGCGCCGACCGCGCCAAGCTGAGCCTGAAAGCGACCGACCTCGACTTGGAAGTAACGGATACGGTGGCGGCCGAAGTGGCCCCGGCCGGCTCCACGACCGTGCCCGCGCACATGTTCTACGACATTGTCCGCAAGCTTCCCGAGGGCGCGCAAATCGTACTCGAATCGTCCCCCGATCGCGCGGCGCTGTCGATCCGCGCCGGGCGCTCGCGTTTTTCGCTGCAAACATTGCCGGAGAGCGATTTTCCCGATCTCGCGCCGGGCGAAATGACGCACAAATTCACCATCAAGGCCGCCGAGCTCAAGCGGCTGATCGACAAGACCCAATTCGCCATCTCGACCGAGGAAACCCGCTACTATCTCAACGGCATCTACCTGCATGCGGCAGGAACGGCGCAAACACATACCCTGCGCGCCGTCGCCACCGACGGCCACCGGCTCGCGCAAATGGAGCTGGAACTGCCGAAAGGCGCCGCCGGCATGCCCGGCATCATCGTGCCGCGCAAGACGGTCGGCGAAGTTCAGCGGCTGCTTGAAAACGGCGAGGCCGAGATCGCCATCGAATTGTCGGCGGGGAAAATCCGTTTCACTGTCGGCGAGGTGATTTTGACCTCCAAGCTGATCGACGGGACCTTTCCCGATTATGCGCGGGTCATTCCGCTCAACAACGACAAGGAGCTTGTCGTCGACAAAAAGGAATTTGAGGCGGCGGTCGACCGCGTTTCGACGGTGGCCAGCGAACGCGGCCGCGCCGTCAAGCTGTCGGTGACCGGCGGGCGCTTGCTTCTTTCCGTCACCAATCCGGATTCCGGCAGCGCCACCGAAGAGCTCGAGGTCGAATACGAGGCCGACCCGATCGACATCGGTTTCAACTCACGCTACCTCCTCGATATCGCCGCGCAGATCGAGAGCGAGGCCGCGGTGCTCAAGCTCGCCGATCCCGGCTCGCCCACGCTTATCCAGGACAAGGACCCGCGCGGCGCGCTCTATGTGCTCATGCCGATGAGGGTTTGAGGGCTTTCAGGCTCCGCGAATGCGGAGCATCCAGTACACGTCGGCGTCGACAGCCATTACGTAATTTGCCGAATCACTGGATCATCCGCCTTCGCGGATGATGACACCTCATGCCCGCAAAAGTCCGCCGCCTCACACTGACCAATTTTCGCAATTACCGCACGGCAACGCTGGAAGCCGGAAGCCGCCCGATCGTACTCCACGGACCGAATGGGGCAGGAAAAACCAATCTCATCGAGGCCATCTCGTTTCTCGCGCCCGGCCGGGGGCTGCGCCGCGCCACCCTCGAGGAAGTCGCCTGTAATGAGGGCGACGGCTCGTGGGCGGTCGCAGCCGAAATCGAAGGTGCGCTTGGATTAGCCACGCTGGGCACCGGGATCGAACAGGCCGCCGAAGCCGGCGCGGCCGCGCAGCGAAAATACCGCATCGATCGGGAGCCGGTCACAACGGCCGCGGCATTCGCCGACCACCTGCGCATCATTTGGTTGGTGCCGGCAATGGATTCATTGTTTGTCGGTGCCCCGTCCGAGCGCCGGCGCTTTCTTGATCGATTGGCGACGGCAATTGACGGCGAGCACTCTAGCCGCGTCAACGCGTTCGAACGCGCGCTGCGCTCGCGCAATCGCCTGCTCGAAGACGCGCGGCCGGATCCGCATTGGCTCGACGCGGTCGAGCACGAGACCGCAGAACTGGCGGTGGCCGTCGCCGGGCTGCGGGCGGAAACCGTGCGTCGCCTGGGCGCCGTGCTTTCCGCGCGCGCGCATTCGGCATTCCCGCCGGCCGAAATTGCCCTCAATGGCTGGATGGAAAGCTTGCTGCCGGATCAGCCGGCTCTGGCCGTTGAGGAACGCTATCGCGACGTGCTGCGGCAGAATCGCGCGCGCGATGCGGCGGCGGGCCGCACGCTC
The DNA here is from genome assembly GCA_963835195.1 of uncultured Alphaproteobacteria bacterium. Taxonomy (GTDB): domain Bacteria; phylum Pseudomonadota; class Alphaproteobacteria; order Rhizobiales; family Xanthobacteraceae; genus BOG-931. Next base: position 98,946 of record CAWIEY010000008.1, on the reverse strand, counting down.
GATGGCCCGCACTTGACCGACCTGGCCGTCGTCTATGCGCAAAAAGCCATCGCGGCGGCCGACGCCTCCACCGGCGAGCAGAAAGCGCTGCTGATCGGGCTCGTGCTCGCCCATGCACGATTGGTTGCGGATATGACCGGCGCGGCGCCCATTCTTCTCCTCGATGAAGTCGTCGCTCACCTCGACCCGTCGCGCCGCGGCGCGCTCCACGCCGAACTCGAGCAATTGGGCGCGCAAGTGTGGATGACCGGTGCCGATCCGGCGTTGTTCGCCGAGATCAAAGGCAAGGCGACGTGCGTGGAAGTGCAATCCGGCCGCCTGCAATGAGGAGACGGTTGAGCTGATCAAGATTTGAGCACCGCCGTGCCATTGCTGCTCACGATTTCGTCGGCCGCGCCAAGGGAACCAGAGCGCCATCAACGCCTTACCCCTCAACGAGTAGGAAGGCCATGCCGGACGTCGCGTCAGATACCATTGTCAAGAACCTCATCGAGTCGCTGAATCGCTTGCAGTACGATCTCGATCGCGTGGAGCTGTGGACTGCGGCGCTGATTTGTTTCCAGGAACCGGCGCCGGAGTACCGGCCGCGCGGCGATTACCTTTTGCCCGGCCGCGACGACAGGTGGGATAAGTCCTAGGGAAGTTCCGGCGTGTTTTGTGCGCTGCGTGAACTGTTCTGCGGTGCGGGATTCGCGCCGATTTTTTTCACCAAACTTCAGCCCGAGATCGAACTCCGAAAAGGGGTGTTTTTGGGCGCGGTTTCGCGCCGCCGCGCAGCGCCAAATTCGGCGCCGCAAAATCTTGAAAAATCACGATTTCGCAATATCTTAATGAGAGCCGATTTGACCTGTACGCGCCCGCGTTTTCGTGTACAAGACTTACTCCAAGACTTGGGCGATTCTTTTATCGATCAAAGCTCCCTGGAAAGCCTTTTTGCATGGCCGAAGCCGTCCGCAAATCACCCGTCCGATTCCGCCGCCGATTACGGAGCGGAATCGATCAAGGTTCTGAAAGGGCTAGACGCCGTCCGCAAGCGGCCGGGCATGTATATCGGCGACACCGACGACGGCTCGGGCCTGCATCACATGGTCTACGAAGTTGTCGACAACGCCATTGACGAGGCGCTGGCGGGCTTTGCCAAGGAAGTCGAAGTCACCCTGAATCCCGACGGTTCCTGCACCGTCCGCGACGATGGCCGCGGCATTCCGACCGACATCCACAAAGGCGAGGGTGTGTCGGCGGCCGAGGTGATCATGACGCAATTGCACGCGGGCGGAAAATTCGATCAGAACGCCTACAAGGTCTCCGGCGGCCTGCACGGGGTGGGCGTGTCCGTCGTCAATGCGCTCTCCAGCTCGCTCAAACTGACGATCTGGCGCGGCGGCCACGAACATTTCATGGAATTCCGCAACGGCGAAGCGGTAGCCCCGCTCGCGACCGTCGGCGCGGCCTACGACCGGCGCGGCACCGAGGTCACTTTCCTGCCGTCGAAGAAAACCTTCAGCATGACGGACTTCGATTTCGCCACGCTCGAACACCGGCTGCGCGAACTCGCCTTCCTCAATTCCGGCGTCACCATCGTGCTCGCCGACATGCGCCACGCGGTCGAAAAGCGCGAGACCATGCGCTACGAAGGCGGGGTCGAAGCCTTCGTCAAATATCTCGACCGCAACAAGTCGCCGCTCGTGCCGCAGCCGATCGTGATGAAGGCGCAGCGCGACGGCATCGGCGTCGAGTGCGCGCTGTGGTGGAACGACGGCTACCACGAGTCGGTGCTCTGCTTCACCAACAACATCCCGCAACGCGACGGCGGCACGCATCTGGCCGGCTTTCGCGGCGCCCTGACGCGCCAAGTCGCCGGCTATGCCGATTCCGGCGGCGGCGCGCGCAAGGAGAAGGTCGCGCTGACCGGCGACGATTGCCGCGAAGGCTTGACCGCCGTGCTCTCGGTCAAAGTGCCCGACCCGAAATTTTCCTCGCAGACCAAGGACAAGCTCGTGTCCTCCGAGGTCCGCCCGGTGGTCGAGAGCGTGATCAATGACATGCTCAAAGCCTGGTTCGAGGAGCATCCGGGCGAGGCCAAGATCATTGTCGGCAAGGTTATTCAAGCCGCCGCCGCGCGCGAAGCCGCGCGCAAAGCGCGGGAAATGACGCGCAAAAGCGCGCTCGGGGTCACTTCGCTCCCCGGCAAGCTTGCCGACTGTCAGGAGCGCGATCCGGCGAAATCCGAATTGTTCATTGTCGAGGGCGATTCCGCCGGCGGCAGCGCCAAACAGGGCCGCAACCGCGAATTCCAAGCCGTCTTGCCGCTGCGCGGCAAAATCCTCAACGTCGAGCGCGCACGCATGGACAAGATGCTCTCGTCCGAGCAGATCGGCACGCTCATCACCGCGCTCGGCACCGGCATCGGCACCGACGAGTTCGCCGCTGACAAGCTGCGCTATCACAAGATCATCATCATGACGGACGCCGACGTCGACGGCGCCCATATCCGCACGCTGTTGCTCACCTTCTTCTACCGGCAGATGCGCGAGCTCATCGACCGCGGCCATCTCTTCATCGCCCAGCCGCCGCTTTACAAAGTCGCGCGCGGCAAGTCCGAGCAATATCTCAAGGACGAGCGGGCCCTGGAAAACTATCTGATCGACACCGGCCTGGATGACACCACGCTGCGGCTATCGTCCGGCGAGATCCGCGCCGGCAACGATCTGCGCAAGCTGGTCGAAGAGGCGCGCAGCATCCGCGCCCTGCTTGGCGGATTGCACAGCCGCTATAACCGCAAAGTGATCGAGCAGGCGGCGATTGCCGGCGTCCTGCACCCGCGGGTGACCAGCGATCCGACGGCCGCCGAGGCCGCCGCGGAATACATCGCCCGGCGGCTCGATGCGCTCGCTGACGAGACCGAGCGTGGCTGGGTCGGCCATTTCGGCGATCAAGGCTTGCTATTCGAGCGGACACTGCGCGGTGTCAAGGAAGTCGCCGTCATCGACAAGGCGCTGCTCGGCTCCGCCGACGCGCGCAAGCTCGATGAATACGCGCCGACCTTGCAGCAGGTTTATCCGCGGCCAACGCCGCCGGCCATGCTGGTCCGCAAAGGCGAAGAAACGCCAATTCATGGTCCGGTCGGGCTGTTCGAAGCGGTCACCGGCGTCGCCCGGAAGGGCGTGGCACTGCAGCGCTACAAAGGCCTCGGCGAAATGAACCCGGGCCAACTCTGGGAGACCACCCTTGACGTCAACGCCCGCTCGCTCCTGCAGGTGGGCGTCAAGGAGATCGACGACGCCAACACGATCTTCGACGAGTTGATGGGCGATAAGGTCGAGCCGCGGCGCGAGTTCATTGAACAGCACGCGCTCGCCGCCAGCGTCGACGTTTAGCTGCCTCGTTCCAACGAACACGGACCCGCAGCCGGGTCTTTCCGCTAATCTTACGTTTGCCAGCGCCTCGTGAAACGCGAGACAAAGCCTTGCGGCGAACGCCGCCTCGCGCGCCGCTGAGAATCCGCCAATCCGCGGCATCAATATCCGGGCAGCACCAAAATCTTCGGGCTCTTCGGCAGCGTTGTCTTGGAGATGACCACCGAGGGAACGTCCGCACGCTCGACCGGCCATTGCTCCTTGGCGCGCTCCAGGAAACGATCGAGCGTGTACCACCCGAAGAAATGCATCGGGATGATGATCTGCGCCTTGAGCGCGGTGAGCACCTCAAACATGCCGTCGAGATCGAGCGTGTAATTGCCATCGACCGGCGCCATGACCACGTCGACCCGCCCGATATCATTGAGCTGCTGCTGGGTCAGCGTGTGATGCAGGTGCCCGAGATGGGCGATGCACATATTTGCGATCTCGAAGATGAAGATCGAATTGCCGTAGCGCTCGGTGCCGCCGTTCCAGTTGCGGATGTTGGTCGGCACATTGCGCACGCGCACATCGCGATATTTCAAATCCCAGATCGCGGGTTGCTTCGGGAGTGGGGCCCCAGCCGCGCAGCACGTATTTGATCGCCGGGTCGGGATGGTCGCTGTAGTGCGTGTCGTGGGCGTGATTCATGGTGGCGATATCGGGCACCACCGGCGGCCTGACATAGTCGTTGTAATCGGTCGCGATGCGCACGAGCTGCGGGCTTTCGATCAGAAAGGTGGCATGCCCAATAAAAGTGATCCGCACCTGATCAGGATTGAGCGCCGCCAACCGCAGCGCCGCCGGCACCAGGAAGGGCGAATTCCCGGCCACGAGGCCGGGGCAATTCTCGCGCATTTCCGCCGGCGGCGGCTCTCCCGGCTGGGCTTCCTGCGTCTGCGCCAGAGCGGTACGCCATGGCGCGCCGGCTGCGAGGGCCGCGGGAACAAGGAGCGCGGCAAAAGCAACCGCAAAAAGGCGTGGCGGGCTCAATCGGCCTTCTCCTCGCAACAGCGCCGTGCGCGCCAGGAGAGCCGGCAAATTGCCACGGAAGGCGGGGCCGGACTATGGCCGGCGCCCGGCGTTTAGCGCAACGCTAATTAGCGTTCGGTGATGAGCCCTTTATCGGTGAGGACGACCCATTCACCGTCCTGGCGCTTGATCGTCTGCACGTGGCCGAGGCCGGGAAGCACGCTGCCGACCGTGACGTCGAACACGCCGCCGTAGCGGCTTGCCACCAGGGCGTGGCCGCGGCGCGCATCCTGGACCACCCAGTCCTGCAGCAGCTTATCGCTCTTGGCGCCCTCGACGGAGGCCGGCGCGCCGATTGATCCAGTGGTCTCCGGCGCCGACGCGGCTGCCGCCACGCTTTTCTTTTCCAGGCGATCGACGGCGTCGGCGATGTGCGTAAGCTTGGCCGTCGGTTCCGTCTGCGCACGTTCGACGCGGTCGAGGCGGTCGGCAATCTTGGCGAACTGGCCGTTGGCGCCACGGGTCGCCCCGTCGAGGCTATTTTTGAGCGTCGCGAGTTCGGCGAGCTCCACTTTCATGGTCTGTAGCGTATTCGCCTCGATCCTGTTGGGCGCCCCCGGTCCGGACCACAGATGGCCGAGCGCGACCGCCGACAAGGAGCCGAACGCCACGCCACCGGTTGCCGCAATGACAATTGCGGCCGCAAACGGAGTGAGCCATGGCCGGCGCACCGCGGCGGGCGGGGCAGGGATATTGGCCAGCTTTTTGCCAATCTCGTCTGCGGAGCGACCGGCGGCCATCTCAATGGCGAGGCGGAGCTTCTGCTCGATCAAATCGGGCTTGGGCGGCTCTACTTTGGGTAAATCGGGCTTGGGTAAATCCAGTTTGGCGGCCTGCAGTGCCGGCGCCGCGGCGGCCCTCGCGTCGGCCACTGGCCCCGCAGCGGCGGCCGCCGGAACTTCGATCGGGCATACGACGGGCAGCTCGGGTAGCTCTACCTTTGCTTCGGGCTGGGACTCTGGCTTGGCCTCGGTTTCACTGGCCATGACGGGGATACTCCGGATTGGGTCACCCTCCGGTAGTCCCGTTTTGGTTAGTAATCGGTTAGCGGTTGCGGGAATTTTTTAATCTTCACCGGCCGATGCGCGGCCAGGTGGAACGCGCCGGATCGAGCAAAGCGCTTTTATAAACTTCGCTAGTCCGCCAAGCCGTTCTCGCGCGCGAGTTCCTTGAGCGATGTCTGCGGCCGGGCGCCGAGGTGCTGGATCACCTCGGCCGCCGCCATGGCGCCGAGGCGGCCGCAGGTCGCGGTCGTCGGCGCCACGGGCGAGGCCGGAGAGAAAGCCCGCCGCGAACAGGTCGCCGGCGCCGGTGGTATCGACGACGCGCTCGACCGGAAAGGCCGGCACCGCCTCGGTACCATCCGGGCTGATCACCACGCAGCCCTTTTCGCTGCGCGTCACCACCGCGGCCGCCGACGTCGGCGCGCAACGCCTTAACAGCCGTGTCGAAGTCGGCGGTCTCGTAAAGGCTGTGCACCTCGGTCTCGTTGGCGAAAACCAGATCGACGGTGCGCGAGCGCATGAGCTGCAAAAACTCGGCGCGCCAGCGGTCGACGCAAAACGCATCCGACAGGCTGAGCGCCACCGTGCGCTCCGCCTCATGCGCGATCTTGGCGGCTTTGACGAACGCGTCCTTGGCCTCCTTCGGATCCCACAAATAGCCTTCGAGATAGACGACGGCGCTTGCCCGCACCGAAGTCGGCGTCGATGTCGGCGGGTTGGAGATTCTGCGCGGCGCCGAGATACGTGTTCATGGTGCGCTCGCCGTCGGGCGTTACCAGCACGTAGCAGCGCGCAGTCGAGGGGCCGTCGCTGCCGCTGGAGTGGTAAACGTCGACGCCGGCCGAGCGGATGTCGTGCGCGAAAGCGCGGCCCAACACATCGTCCTTCACCTTGCCGATGAAAGCCGAGCGCGTGCCGAGACTGGCGAGCCCGACAATGGTATTCGCCGCCGAGCCGCCGGATGTCTCGACGGCCGGACCCATGGCCTCGTAAATCGCCGCGGCGCGCGGCTCGTCGATCAGAGCCATCGTGCCCTTGTTCATGCCCTGCTTGAGCAAAAAGTCTTCTTCGGTGCTTGGCGATGACGTCGACAATGGCATTGCCGATGCCGAGCACGTCGTAGCGGGTGGATGTCATACATCACTCTTGGGAAAAACAGCGCGGGGAGCTGCACTATAGCGAGCACGATCATGCTGGCAATGCTGCCGCCGGCGCCCTGCAGGTCATGTTGAGCTGGCGGCTTGCACAGCCAGGTCCCGCCGTGGCATGGGACGCGCGCTGGTCGCGGGAGGTCGCCGATGGCGTTTCAGGAACTTGTTTTTTCCGGCGTGCAACCGACCGGCAATCTGCATCTCGGCAATTATCTCGGCGCCATCAAGCGCTTCGTCGAGTTGCAGGATCGTTATGACTGCATCTTTTGCGTGGTCGATCTGCACGCCATCACGGTGTGGCAGGATCCCACCGAGCTGCCCAAAGCGATCCGCGAAGTCACCGCTGCCTTCATCGCCTGCGGCATCGATCCAAAGAAGCACATCGTGTTCAACCAAAGCCAAGTGGCCGAGCACGCCGAGCTCGCCTGGGTGCTCAATTGCGTCGCCCGCCTCGGCTGGCTCAATCGGATGACGCAATTCAAGGAGAAGGCCGGCAAGGACCGGGAGAATGCCTCGGTCGGCCTCTATGCCTATCCGACGCTGATGGCGGCCGACATTCTGGTCTACCGCGCCACGCACGTGCCGGTCGGCGAGGACCAGAAGCAGCACCTCGAACTCGCGCGCGACATCGCGCAGAAATTCAACAACGACTTCGGCGAGTCCATCCGCGCGCACGGCTTTGGCGACGCGTTCTTCCCGCTGCCGGAGCCGCTGATTACCGGCGAGGCGACGCGGGTCATGTCGCTGCGCGACGGCTCGAAGAAAATGTCCAAGTCGGACGCGTCGGATCAGTCGCGCATCAACCTCACCGACGACGCCGACGCCATCGCGCTCAAGATCAAGCGCGCCAAGACCGATCCGGAGCCGTTGCCGAGCGAAGAGAAGGGGCTGGCGCCGCGGCCCGAGGCCGACAATCTCGTCGGCATTTATGCGGCGCTGGCGGGAACCAGCCGCGCCGGCGTTCTCAAGGATTTCGGCGGCGCGCAGTTTTCGACATTCAAGTCGGCGCTGACCGAGCTTGCGGTCGCAAAACTCAGCCCGATCGCCGCCGAGATGAAACGCCTCGCCGCGCGATCCGGCGCCGATCGACGCAATCCTCGCCGACGGCTCGGCGCGGGCGCAGAAGCTCGCCGGCGAAACCATGAAAGCCGTCAAGGACATTGTCGGCTTCGTGCGGTCGTAGTTGCAAATGTCAAAATCGGTCCACGTAGATTCTTTCCCCGGCTTGTAGACCCACGGCCCGCCGTGCCACGATAATTCTTCGTGGTGTTGTGTCTGCTCGTGCCGAGAGATCTAGATGTCGCGCAGACGCCGCAGCTACGAAACCGGCCACACGGCCGAAACTTCTGGTCATCATCGACAACACCGAGGAGTGCGACCGCGCGGTATATTTTGCCAGCCGGCGGGCGGCGCGCATCGGCGGTAACGTCGTCATGTTGCGCGTGGTGGAAACCCACGATCAGAGCCAGCAATGGCTCGGCGTTGCCGACATCATGCGCGCGGAAGCGCACGACGAGGCCAGCGCCGAGCTCGGCGAAATACGCTGCGCGCGCCGAAGGCATTGCCGGGATCAAAGCCGAGTGCGCGCTGCGCGAGGGCGACAAGGCCGAGGAAATCCTGAAGGTCATCGACGAGGACGAAGACATTTTCATTCTCGTCCTTGCCGCCGGCACGGGTGCCGAAGGGCCCGGCCCGCTGGTCACGACCATCGGCCGCACTGCAGGTGATTATCCCATTCCCCTCGCCATCGTGCCCGGCCACCTTTCCGACGAGGAGATCGACGCCTTGTCGTGAGGCCCCAGGCGCCGCCGCCCCGGCTGGATCAGCGTGGGCCATTGGCCCACTACCCCGTGGCGCGGGCGATGGGGCGCGCACAGGGCGGACCTGCCTTGAACTTCCACGGAAATTGGCCATGTAGTAGAGTGGATTAGGAAATATGGGGCGGCCGGCAGACTTAAGCGGCCCTGACGGAGAATCCGATGTTCATTCAAACGGAAGCAACGCCGAACCCGGCTACCATGAAGTTCCTGCCCGGCCGGACGGTGCTCGAACTCCGGAACGCTTGACTTGCGCGACCGCGACGAGGCCACGCAATCGCCGCTCGCCGGACGGCTGTTCGACATTGCCGGCGTCAGCGGCGTGTTTTTCGGCTCCGATTTCATCGCCGTGACCAAAGGCGAAGGGGAATGGCAGCAGCTCAAGCCCATGATCCTCGGCGCCATCATGGAGCACTACATTTCCGGTGCACCGCTTCTGAATGCCGCCGCCGGCGACAACGAGAGCGGCGACGAGTTCTTCGAGTCTGCCGATGCCGAAACCGTCGCCACCATCAAGGAACTCATCGAGACCCGGGTGCGCCCGGCGGTCGCCAATGACGGCGGCGACATCACCTTTCGCGGCTTCAAGGACGGTGTCGTCTATCTGAACATGAAGGGCGCCTGCTCGGGCTGTCCGTCGTCGACGGCAACGCTGCGGCACGGCATTCAGAATTTGCTTCGCCACTTCATCCCGGACGTTGTTGAAGTGCGGCCGGTGTAAGCCGCGCCTTCGCCGGTTAATCCCTCGTGCGCGTGCTGGCCATCGACACCGCCTTGGCAGCCTGCTCGGCGGCGATTTTCGACAGCGATGCAAGCCGCATTTTGGCGAACCAGAGCGTGGCGATGACGCGCGGCCATGCCGAAGCGCTGATGCCGCTGCTCGAGCGTGTCATGTCCGAAGCCGGCACCGACTTCGCGGACATTGACCGGATTGCGGTGACCACCGGACCCGGAAGCTTCACCGGATTGCGGGTCGGCATTGCCGCCGCGCGCGGCATCGCGCTCGCCGCCGAGAAGCCGGCGGTGGGGGTAACGACCCTTTTGGCCTATGCGGCTCCCTATCAAATCGAAGGGCGCTTTCCGATTGTTGCCGCGATCGATGCGCGACATGACCACGTCTATTTGCAAGTTTTTGCTTCCGGCGGCCGTCCGCTGGCCGAACCGCGACTGGCGCCGCTGCGCGAAGCCGCCGAAGCGGCGGCCGCGGCGCCCGCCCGGTTGGTCGGCTCCGCCGCGCAGGCGGTCGCTGCAGCGTTGCCGGAGGGCAGCGCCCGCCCCGTCTCGGTCGAACCGCGGCTCGCGCCGGACATCGCCTGGGTTGCCCGCCTCGGCGCGATTTCGGCCGTAGACGGATCACCGCCGGTGCCGCAATACCTGCGCGCCCCCGACGCACAGCCGCAATACGCCGCTCATCTTCCGCGCCGATGATGGGCTTCATGAACCGTCTGCTCACGCGCGCCGCCCCGGTCGTCGCCGAGGCGCGTCAAGCCGACGCCGCCGCATTTGCGGCCGTGCACGCGCAATCGTTCCAGCGCGGTTGGAGCGAACCGGAATTTCAGCGCCTGCTTGCCGATCGCAACGCTGTGGGGCACCGCGCGAGCTTCGGCCAGACCTGCGCCGGATTCATTCTGTCGCGGCTCGCCGCGGGCGAAGCCGAAATCCTATCCGTGGCGATTGCGCCGCCCTATCGCGGACGCGGCTATGCGCGGCCCCTGCTCGACACGCATCTTCGCCGATTGGCCGGGCTGGGCGCGCGCACCGTGTTTCTTGAGGTGGGCGAACAAAACACGCCCGCCTGCCGCCTTTACCGTCGCGCCGGTTTCCGCGAAGTTGGCCGGCGCCAGGGCTATTATGACACTGGTGCAACGGCGCTCGTATTGCGGCGCGACCTCGGCTGACGCGAAGGCGCAAACGCGATATATAGAGGACGAGAAAGGTTCAGATCCCTCGGAATGAAAGGTTCGCGCAAGCTCTACGTCAAATCCTTCGGCTGCCAGATGAACGTCTACAATTCGCAGCGTATGGCGGATACTCTGGCGCCGTCGGGTTATGTCGAGACCGCGGCCGCCGAGAACGCCGATCTCGTCATCCTCAACACGTGCCACATCCGCGAAAAGGCGGCCGAAAAGGTCTATTCCGAACTCGGCCGCATGCGTCGCCTTAAAGAGGCCGCGGCCGCCGACGGCCGAAAAATGCTCATCGCCGTCGCCGGCTGTGTCGCCCAAGCGGAAGGCGAGGAAATGATCCGCCGCGCGCCGGCGATCGACCTCGTGGTCGGGCCGCAGAGCTATCATCGCTTGCATGATCTTATCGCGCGCGCCGAACGCGACGGCCACGCGGTCGATACCGAGTTTCCGCCGGATAACAAGTTCGATCACCTTGCCGCCCCGAGTGTCGCGGCGACGCGCGCCCGCGGCGTCACCGCGTTCGTCACCGTGCAGGAGGGCTGCGATAAGTTCTGTACGTTCTGCGTCGTGCCGTTCACCCGCGGAGCGGAGATGTCGCGGCCGGTCGACAAGATCGTGGCGGAGATTGAGCGGCTCACCGCCGCCGGCGTGCGCGAAGTCACCCTGATCGGACAGAACGTCAATGCCTATCACGGCGTCGGACCCGACGGCCAATCCTGGCCGCTGGCGCGGCTGCTCGAACGGCTCGTGCGGCTTTCGGGCCTTGAGCGGCTGCGTTACACGACCAGTCACCCTTGCGACATGGATGACGCGCTGATCGCCGCACATCGCGATCTCCCGGCGCTGATGCCGCAGCTCCATCTGCCGGTGCAATCGGGATCGGACAGGATCCTTGCGGCCATGCAGCGCCGCCACACGCGCGCCGATTATGTCGGCATCGTTGCCCGGCTGTTGCGCGCGCAACCGGCCATGGCCTTGACCTCCGATTTCATCGTCGGATTTCCCGGCGAAACCGAGGACGATTTTGCGGCGACGCTCAGCCTGGTCGATGAGATCGGCTATTCCGGCGCCTTTTCGTTCAAATACTCGCCGCGGCCGGGCACGCGCGGGGCGGAGATGGCCGGGCAGGTGGACGAGCCGATCAAATCCGAGCGTCTGTACCGCCTGCAGGACGCCATCGATCGCAACCAAGCGAAATTCAATCGCCGCTGCCTTGGGCAGACGCTGTCCAGTACTGTTCGAACGGCGCGGCCGCCACAGCGGCCAGATCGTCGGCCGCTCGCCCTATTTGCAGCCGGTGCAAACGGAAGCGCCGACTTCGCTGATCGGTACGATCGCGCCCGTCACCATCACTGATGTCAGCAGCAACAGTTTGTTCGGAGCGTTGGCGCGGAAGCCGCCCATGGAGCGGGTCATGCTCGGCGCGGGAGCCTGAATGCGCACACCGGAAATCGAGGAAACGCTGATCGCGGCGCCGCACAACGCGCAGATCGCCATGACCTTCGAGGACAATCGCCTCGCATCCGCACTGTTCGGACAATACGGCCAGAACCTGGCGCTGATCGAACGGCGGCTCGGCATCGTCGCCACCTCGCGCGGCAATCAGGTCACGCTGGAAGGCGTGCGCGAGCCGTGCGAGCAGGCCCGCCGCGTGCTCGAGACGCTCTACGAGCGGCTCAAGCACGGCGACGAACTTGCGCAGGGCGACGTCGACGGCGCCATACGGCTGGCGCTGGCGCAGGGCTCGTTGTTCGATTTCGATCCGGCCAGCTGCGCGGGAGAATTTCGAAGAAATCAATCTGCGCAAGCGGCGCGTGCGGGCGCGCACGCCGGCGCAGGATGCCTATGTGCGCGCGCTCAAGCGCCATGCGCTCGTGTTCGCCACCGGGACCGGCCGGAACGGGAAAGACCTGGCTCGCCGTCGCCCAAGCCGTGCAATTGTTCGAGCGCAAAGACGTCGACCGCATCGTCCTTTCGCGGCCGGCGGTCGAAGCCGGCGAGCGGCTCGGCTTCCTGCCCGGCGACATGCGCGAGAAAGTCGACCCTTATTTGCGCCCGATCTACGACGCGCTCTACGATCTGATGGACCCTCGCATCGTCGAACGCGCGCTGCAAACCGACCGAAATCGAGATCGCGCCGCTCGCCTTCATGCGCGGCCGCACGCTGTCCAATGCGGCGATCATTCTCGACGAGGCGCAGAACACCACCGCGATGCAAATGAAAATGTTGCTGACCCGGCTCGGCGAGAACAGCCGGATGGTCGTGACCGGAGACCCTAGTCAGGTCGATTTGCCGCCCGGTCAGACTTCAGGCCTTGCCGAAGCGGTTCGGCTGCTCGAAGGCGTCGAAGGGATTGCCCATGTCAACTTCACGGCTGCCGACGTCATCCGTCACGAATTGGTCGCGCGCATCGTCGCGGCCTACGACAAGGCGGCGGCGAGCAAACGCGAGCGGTCCTAAGTAATCCGAAGACAATCGGCACGCATCGTCCGGCCCGCATTGAAAATCGAGGTGATCGTCAAATCCAAACTGTGGAGAACCGGCAACAACGCGGGAAACGTGGTGCGGCGGGCGATCGCGAACGCCGCGGCGGCACTCTCAACACCGGATGCGGAGCTTGCTATCGTGCTGACCGACGATGCGGCAATGCGTTTGCTGAACCGGGACTGGCGTGGCGTCGATGCACCCACCAATGTCTTGTCATTTCCCATTAAGCCGATCGGCAGCGAATTTTCGCTCCATCGGCGACATCGTGCTCGCCCATCAAACCGTCGCCGCGGAGGCGCGCAGCGAAGGCAAGCCGTTCGCGCACCATTTGGCGCATTTGGCCGTGCACGGCTTCCTGCATTTGCTGGGTTACGATCACGACAGCGAAAGAAAGGCCGCGACGATGGAGCGCCTCGAGCGGGAAATTTTGCGCCGCCTCGCCATCCCCGATCCCTATCGGCCCGGCCGCAAGGCGTGAGCCGAGGCACCGACCCAGTTTCGATCTTTAGACCGCACCCATAGACCGCACCCATGAGCCAATCGCCAACGCGCAGTGAGGATGACCAGGCCGAACGCCGCTGGCCTCCCCATGGTCGTGCCGCAGCCCGGCGACCTGCATGAGGGCTGGCTGTCGCGCATCATGCGCATTCTGTTTGGCTGGAAAGCCGCGGCGACCCGCGCCGATCTCGAACTCGTTCTGACCGCCGAACGCGCCGAGTCCGGTTTCTCGCCGGCCGAAGCCGCCATGCTCAAGAATATTCTCGGGCTGCGCGAGCGCCGGATCGAAGGCGTGATGGTGCCGCGCGCCGATATCGTCGCCGTGCAACAGGACATCACCATCGGCGAGTTGGTAATGGTATTCGCGGGCGCCGGCCATTCGCGGCTGGTCGTCTATAACGACACGCTCGACGATCCGACGGGCATGGTGCATATCCGCGATCTGCTCGCGTTCATGGCCGCGCGTGCAAAAATCGAGCCGGCGAGCGAGCAAGACGCCGCTTCCGGCCACGGATCTTGATCTTGTGAAAATCGATCTTTCCATGCCGCTCGCGGCGACCAAGATTGTGCGTGAACTTCTTTATGCGCCACCGTCCATGCCGGTCCTTGATCTCTTGGCCAAGATGCAGGCGACGCGCATTCATCTCGCTCTCATCATCGACGAGTACGGCGGCAGCGACGGGCTGATTTCCATCGAGGATTTGGTGGAGCTCATTGTCGGCGATATCGCCGACGAGCACGATGAGGCGGAAACGGCGGCGGTAACGCCACAAAGCGACGGCTCGTTCTTGGCCATCGGCCGCGCCAGTCTCGACGATGTCCGCGCCGTGATCGGCGATGAGTTCGACGTCGGCGACGCGGCGCAAGAGGTCGATACGCTGGGCGGCTATCTGGTGATGCGCGCCGGGCACGTTCCGGTGCGCGGCGAACTGGTACCCGGCCCGCCGCCGTTCGAAACCGAAGTGCTCGACGCCGATCCTCGCCGGGTCAAGCGCGTCAAAATCTATCGGAGCAAGACCAATCGTCCCGGCAAGGCGCGCGAACTCCACAGCGCCCGTGCGTCCGGCGGCGGCGCGCCCGCTATCGCCGCTCGACGAAGTCATTCGCACAAACACAAACGTTCAGCGGCAGCCGTGAAGCCTGCGGCGCTGATTGACGCAATCATATTGTCTTGGGGATGGCGCCGCTGGCTCATCGCTTTCGCGGCGGGCGCGGTGTCGGCCCTGGCCATGGCGCCGTTTTATGCCTGGCCGCTTCTGTTTCTGACCTTCCCGGTGCTCGTCTGGCTGATTGACGGCGTCCGCGCCGGCACAATCGCAGGGATGTTCGGCGCCGCGATCGTCGGCTGGTGGTTCGGCTTCGGCTATTTTCTCGCCGGCCTTTATTGGGTCGGGTACGCCTTTCTGGTCGATGCGCAAACCTTCGGCTGGCTGTTGCCGTTCGCGGTCATCGGCTTGCCGGCGGGGCTGGCGCTCTTTACCGCCTTCGGCGCCGCGCTGGCCCGATTGCTGGTGGACGCGCGGCGCCATGCGCATTTTCTCGTTGGCCGTGGCGCTCACCGTGGCCGAATGGTTGCGCGGCCACGTGCTGACGGGGTTTCCCTGGAACGCATTCGGCTACGCCCTGACCGCGCCGCTGGCCTTGGCGCAAAGCGCCGCCTTAGTCGGCCTCTGGGGGCTGACGTTCGTAGCCGTCGCCGTATTCGCCAGCCCCGCCGCACTCGCCGACCGACGCAGCGACACGCGTCGGCCCTGGCTTCCGTTCGCGCTTTCTCTTGCGGTGATCGCCGCGCTGGCGGGGTTCGGCGCCGCGCGGCTGGCAAGCTTGCCGACCCAGACGGTCGACGGCGTGCGGCTGCGCATCATGCAACCCAACATTCGGGAGGACGTGCGCTTTAATTATGCGGCAAAGCAAGAGATCATCGACCGCTACATCGCTCTCTCGGATCGCGTCACCAGCGCGCAATCGCACGGGGTGGGCGATGCAACGCATCTGATTTGGCCCGAATCGGCTTTTCCGTTCTTCCTCACGCGCGAACCCGACGCGCTCGCCGCGATTGCGCAGCTCTTGCACAACGGCACGGTTCTGATCACCGGGGCGGTGCGGCTCGCCGAACCGGTCAATCCTGACCAATCCCGGCGTTTACAACTCGATCTATGTGATCGATCACGACGGCTCCGTCGTATCCCTGTACGACAAAGTCCACCTCGTTCCGTTTGGCGAATATTTGCCGTTCCAGAAGCTGCTCGAGAGTTTAGGGCTGCAGGAATTGACCAAACAGCGCGGTGGCTTTCTCGCCGGAGACCGGCACCGCCTCCTCACCGTTCCGGGCGCTCCCATGGCGCTGCCGCTGATCTGCTACGAGATCATTTTTCCCGGCGACGTCATACCCAAGGGTCCGCGGCCGGGCTGGATCGTCAACGTGACCAACGACGGCTGGTTCGGCATTTCAACCGGACCGTACCAGCACTTTCATCAGGCACGGGTGCGCGCCATAGAAGAAGGATTGCCGCTGGTGCGCGCAGCCAATACCGGCATTTCCGCGGTTGTCGATCCGCTCGGAAGAATCATCAAATCGCTGCCGCTCGGCAGCGAAGGCGTCATGGATGCGCCGCTGCCGCAACCGGTTGCTGCGCCGATCTATGCCCGGGTCCGCGACATTCCGGCAGCGATCATGGTGTTCATCGCGCTGGTTGCCATTGTCTATCGTCGCGCCCGCGGCTCGCGTGGCTTCCTAAAAGTCTAGCCTTGAAAGTCTGGCTTCGCGCACGGCGAAAGTTCATTTTGAGACAAGATAAAGTTCATTCTGGCGCAAGTTGATGCAGCGGACAGACGCGCGGCATTGTGGTAACGACCGTTGGCTGAGCAAGATTGTGATACAACTATTTCGAGTAAGGCCGGATAAACCACACGCGCTGACAATTTGCAACGTTGACAACAGCACTAACCGGCTGACGTTTGATATTTAAAGTAATTACATTAAATTTGGACGTAATAGTATTAGAACGGGGGCGAGAGGAGACTATTTTCAGATGATGGCCAAAAAGGCACCTAATCCGATCGACAAGCACGTCGGCGCCCGCGTACGCATGCGCCGCATGATGCTTGTCGATGAGTCAGGAGAAGCTTGGCAACAGCCTCGGTCTCACTTTCCAACAAGTGCAGAAATACGAAAAGGCACCAACCGGATCGGCGCCAGCCGCCTGCAGCAGATTTCGCACATCCTTCAGGTCCCGGTCGCCTTCTTCTTTGAAGGCGCTCCCATCATCGCCGGCTCGCGAACCGATGGCATGAGCGAAGCGCCTTCGCCGGCTTATGTTTCCGATTTCCTCGCCACGTCGGACGGCCTGGCGCTGACCAAAGCGTTCATGCGCATCGCCGACTCCAAGCTTCGGCGCCGCATTGTCGATCTCGTCGAGCAGATCGCGACAGCTGACAAGCGCTGAGCCGCGGCTTTCCGCCGCATTCTTCGCCCCTTCTTTCGCCCACGTTTCGCCCACATCTTGACCGCGCGAAGGTACGCTGCAACAACCCTCCTGGGCCAGCGCCTGCCGCATCAAATAAACGCGCCAGAGACGAGGGGAGTGCTTCGCAGTGCAACGTTCCAACTATCTGTTCACCAGCGAGTTGGTGTCGGAAGGACATCCGGACAAAGTTTGCGACCAGATTTCCGACGCCATCCTGGACGCGTTTATCGAGAATGATCTCAAGCTCGGCATCGCCGACGAGAGCAAGGTGAATACCCGGCTCGGCTGCGAGACTTTGTGCACGACCAACAAGATTGTCATCGCCGGCGAAGGCCGCGGCCAGGCGCCGCTGTTCCACAAAGCACGGCGACAAAGCGGTGGTCAATCGCGAGCTGATCGCGGAGACGGCGCGGCAAGTGGTCAAAGACATCGGCTACGACCAGGACGGATTTTCCTATTACGGCGCCGACGTCGAAGTGCTTCTGCACGGCCAGTCGCCGGATATCGCGATGGGCGTCGACGCGAAAGCAAAGAAAAGCGGCGAGGAAGAAGGCGCGGGCGACCAAGGCATGATGTTCGGCTATGCCTGCACCGAGAGCGAGGTCTACGAGAAGGGCTCGTTCATGCCGGCGCCGATCTATTTCGCCCACAAGATCCTCAAGGTGCTGGCGGAAAAGCGCCGTTCCGGCGCGCTGTTCGACCTGCAGCCCGACGCCAAGAGCCAAGTGACCGTCAAATATGTCGAAGGCAAGCCGATTGGCTGCACCAAAGTCGTGGTCTCGACGCAACACAACGCGCAGAGCCGCAATGGCAAGAAATACACGCCCGGGATCGTCAAGGAGATGATCGCGGATGCGGTGGAATCGGCGCTGCCGGAAGGCTGGATGCCGAAGAAGGCCGGCGATTTCCTCGTCAACCCGACCGGCAATTTCGTCATCGGCGGCCCGGACGGCGATTGCGGCCTCACCGGCCGCAAGATCATTGTCGACACCTATGGCGGCTATGCCCCTCATGGCGGCGGCGCTTTTTCCGGCAAGGATCCGACCAAAGTCGACCGCTCGGCCGCCTATGCCGCGCGATACCTGGCCAAGAACGTGGTCGCCGCCGGCTTGGCGACAGCTGCACCATCCAGATCGCTTACGCGATCGGCGTGGCCGACCCGATGTCGGTCTATGTCGACACCCACGGCACCGGCAAGGTCGATGAGGCGAAGCTGCAAAAGCTTCTGCCGGAGCTCTTTCCGCTTGCGCCCGACAAGCATCCGCCGGGCGCTCAAGCTGAACCGCCCGATCTATCGGCGCACCGCGGCTTACGGTCATTTTGGCCGCGCGCCCGACAAGGACGGCGGTTTCTCCTGGGAGCGCACCGATCTGGCCGATGCGCTCAAGCGCAGCTTGCGCTGATTCAAGCGGGGCCCTGCGGCCGCGAAATTAAAGGCGGCCGCCTCCGCGCCCTGGCTTAAGATCGGGCGCGTCACTACCTGCAAGCGATGAACGCAGCGCCGGCATAGGGCCCGCCTGCACCATGGAGGTCATCGCAATGAAAGCGATTTCTGCAAGCGTGGCGTTGGCGGCGTTGCTCGCGCTCACGTCCGTTCCGGCGAACGCGAAGGGCTGCATCAAAGGCGCAATCGTCGGCGGCGTCGCCGGACATTATGCCGGCCGTCACGGCTTCATCGGCGCGGCAACCGGATGCCTCGTTGGCCGCCACATGGCCAAAAAGCACGAGCGGGAGCAACGCCAACAGGAACTGAAATCAGACACGACAGGACACACGGTTCAATAAGCAGCCTGCCGGGTCAGGCGGCGGTTGCGGCTGCGATGGATACTGAACTTCATCAGGCGCGCACTTTCTTCGGCCGGCGCAAGGGCCACAAGCTTCGCGACCGGCAAGCGGAGTTGCTCGCCAACTTGCTGCCGCGGCTTGCGCTCGACATCGCGCGGCCCGCTCCGGCCGATCTGGCCGAACTGTTTCCTGCGCCGGTTGCGGACATTCAGCTCGAGATCGGCTTCGGCGGCGGCGAGAATTTGGTCGCGCAAGCCGCAGCGCGGCCGGCGCACGGTTTCATCGGCGTCGAACCGTTCGTCAACGGCATGGCCAAAGCGTTGGCCGCCATTGAAAGCGCCGGTCTGCAAAATATTCGGCTGCATTTCGCCGAGGCCGCGGGCTTGATGCACTGGCTTCCCGGCCATTCGCTCGCCCGCATCGAGCTCATTCACCCCGATCCATGGCCGAAGCGGCGGCATTGGAAACGGCGCTTTGTTCAGGATGCGAGCATCGCGCAATTCGCTCGCCTCGTGCGGCGCGGCGGCGAAGTCCGCTTCGTCACCGACGTCGCCGATTACGCGGCGTGGACGCTGCAGCGTTTTCTGCGCTCGCCGGACTTCGACTGGACGGCACAATGCGCGGATGATTGGCGAAAGCCGTGGCCGCAATTTAATGCCACGCGCTATCACACCAAGGCGGCGCAGCAAGATCGCGCGCCTTGCTTTCTGATCTTTCGCCGCCGCTAGATGTCATCAGCCATCGCCGCGGCCCACGCCCCCTTGCAAGCGCCCAGGAAACGGCTATATTTCCGCTATCCGTCATGGATACCTCATAGCGTTCGGTTGATCTGAACGGTTTTGAGAGTGGGCCCCCCGGGACCCGCTCTTTTTTATTACCCGAGCGCCGAGGATGTCGTGCCGGGTCAAGAGCGCACAACGGATTGTAGTTAACCCGATGGACGAAGGCCTGACTGGCTTCGCTGAAGAGCCGCGGCTGATCGCCGATCCAGGCCGCGCGGCACGCGTCGCTGTCATTGCCGAGCCGGTGCTTGGCGCACTTGGCTATCGGCTGGTGCGCGTGCGCATTTCCGGTTCGGCCGGTTGCACGGTTCAGATCATGGCCGAGCGCCCTGACGGAACCATGGCCATTGAAGATTGCGAGGCGGCGTCGCGGGCGCTGTCGCCGGTCCTCGATGTGGCCGATCCCATCGATGGTGCATATCGGCTGGAAATCTCATCTCCCGGCATCGACCGGCCGCTGGTGCGCCGTTCCGACTTCGAGCGCTATGCAGGTCATCTGGCGCAGGTGGAGATGCTTGCGCCGATCGATGGCCGGAGGCGCTTTCGCGGCGAACTGCTCGGTACCGACGGCGACTGCGCGCGGCTTCGCTGCAGCGACGGCGGCGGTGGCGAAAACCGGGAAGTTCTGTTGCGAATCGACGATATGAGCGAAGCGCGGCTTCTGCTCACCGACGCGCTCATTGCAGAATCGCTGCGGCGGAGCAAGCACGGCGACAATGCCAAAGAGCGCGACGTGCACACCAAAGCGGACCGGGGCGGGTCTGATCATAGGACGATGGATCAAGCCGGCGCCGGAGCGGAACCGGCGCGGCAATCACACAACGGAGACCGATCATGGCGACGGTAAGCGCCAATAAGCTCGAACTCTTGCAGATCGCGGACGCAGTCGCCCGGGAAAAGGCGATTGACCGCAAAATCGTACTCGGCGCCATGGAGGATGCGATCGCCAAAGCGGCACGCTCGCGCTACGGCAGCGAAACCGAAGTGCGCGCCGAGATCGATCCGAAAAGCGGCGAATTGCATCTCTCGCGGCATATGCTGGTGGTCGAAGCGGTGGAAAATCCCGCGTTTCAGATCAGCCTCGAGGACGCACGGCGGCGGCATCCGGCCGCCCAGCTCGGCGACACCATTGCCGACCCGCTGCCACCGCTCGAATACGGGCGCATCGCCGCTCAGTCGGCCAAGCAGGTGATCGTGCAAAAAGTTCGCGAAGCCGAGCGCGACCGGCAATACGAGGAATACAAGGACCGCATCGGCGACATCGTCAACGGCATCGTCAAGCGCGTCGAGTACGGCAATGTGGTGGTGGATCTCGGCCGCGGCGAGGCGATCGTGCGCCGCGACGAAATGCTGCCGCGGGAAGTCTTCCGCAACGGCGACCGCATTCGCGCCTACATTTACGACGTTCGCCGCGAGCAGCGCGGGCCGCAGATTTTCCTCTCGCGCACCCACCCGCAATTCATGTCAAAGCTGTTCGCGCAGGAAGTTCCGGAAATCTACGACGGCATTGTCGAGGTGAAAGCCGTCGCGCGCGACCCGGGTTCGCGCGCCAAGATCGCGGTGGTGTCGCGCGATTCCTCAGTCGATCCAGTCGGCGCTTGCGTCGGCATGCGCGGCTCGCGCGTGCAGGCGGTGGTGAACGAGTTTCAGGGCGAAAAAATCGACATCATTCCCTGGTCGCATGACATCGCCACGTTCGTGGTCAACGCGCTGGCGCCGGCCGAAGTGGCCAAAGTGGTGCTCGACGAGGAGCGCGAACGCATCGAAGTGGTGGTGCCGGATCAGCAACTTTCGCTCGCCATCGGCCGGCGCGGGCAAAACGTGCGGCTCGCCTCGCAGCTCACCGGTTGGGACATCGACATTCTCACCGAACAGGAAGAATCGGAACGGCGGCATGCTGAATTCGAGAACCGGACCCGCATGTTCATCGACGCGCTCAACGTCGACGAGGTGATCGGCCAATTGCTGGCGTCCGAGGGCTTTACGTCGGTCGAGGAGCTCGCGCTCGTCGACACCAAAGAAATCGCCAACATCGAGGGATTTGACGAGAATACCGCGTCCGAGCTGCAGACCCGCGCCAGCGAATATTTGGCGAAGATCGAAGCCGAGCTCGATGGTAAACGCCGCGAACTTGGCGTCGAAGACGCTCTCAAGGAGATTCCAGGCATCACTACCGGAATGCTGGTTCGCCTCGGCGAAAACGGCATCAAGACCGTGGAAGACCTGGCCGGATGCGCGACCGACGACCTCGCGGGCTGGACCGAACGCAAGGATGGCGAGAGCGTGCGCGAGCCCGGCTTTCTCGACGGCTTTGATTTGTCGCGCGAGGAGACAGAAACACTCGTTATGCAGGCGCGGCTGAAAGCGGGCTGGGTCAGTGAGGCCGACCTCGCCCCGCCTCCGGCCGAAGAAGTCGCCGTCCCGGAAGTGCAGGCGTGAGGGAGCGCTTGCGTCATGATCGCGCAGATCGCCGATAATGCGCCGGATGGCGAACTCGATTGCGGAACGGCGCGGCGGCGGCCCTACCGATTGTGCGCCGCCACCCAGGCGGTGCGTCCGGTCGCCGATATGGTCAGGTTCGTGGTTGGGCCGGTCGGCGAAGCGGTTCCTGACGTTAAGAATAAACTTCCCGGACGCGGCATTTGGATAACGGCCACGCGCGCGGCGCTTGAGGAGGCGATTAGACGCAAGGTTTTTGCGCGCGGATTCAAGCGTGAGGTTCGCCTGCCCGCGGACCTCGTGGCGCGAACCGAAACCTCGCTTGAGCGCGCGGCGCTCGACGCCTTGGCGATCGCCGGCAAAGCCGGGGCGGTGGTCACGGGCTTCGTCAAGACCGAGACAGCGCTGGAACGCGGCGAGGTTGCCGCCTTGTTCCATGCCGCAGAGGCCGCCGACGACGGCAAAAGGAAGCTTGAGGCGGCGGCGCGGCGCCGGCAGCCGGAGCAGCCGCCGGTAACGATTACATTCTTTACCGCGCCGCAATTGGATTTGGCATTGCACCGCCCAAATGTGGTACATGCAGCCCTGCTCGCCGGCCCAGCGAGCGAGACCTTTTTGGCGCGCTTTCGGCGTCTTGAACGGTTTCGGACCGGCGATCAGCACAATCAGGGCCAAAGGGCGGCACGAACTCAACCGGCCGAAAATGCCGGTGCGTATGGAAACGGGCGTGTATGACCGAGACGACCAAAAATAGCGGCGAGAAGCTGAGCGTCACTCCGACCAAGACGCTGACGTTAAAGCGCGGCGGCGTCGACCAGGGCGTGGTGCGCCAGCAGCTTAGTCATGGCCGCAGCAAAGCCGTCGTGGTGGAGAAGAAGTTCAAACGCCGCGTCGCCGGCCCGGCTGAGGTCAAGGCCGAGGCGGTCAAGGCGCCCGACCGCGCCGCCGCGACGGCAAAGCGCGGCCTCGCCACGGCGAAGGCGGCCCCGGCCGCTCCGGCAAGTGTTGCGCCCACGCCGGGCGTCGCGCCGGCCTCGCCAAAACCTTCCGGCGTCGTCCTTCGCACTCTGACCGAAGAAGAACGCAGCGCCCGCGCGCATGCGCTCGCCGACGCGCGGCTGCGCGAAGCGGAAGAGCGCAAAATCGCCGAGGAAGAGGCGCGCATTCGCCATACCCGCGAGGAAGCCGAGCGTGCCGAACGCGCGGCGGCCGAAGCGCGCAAGCGCGACGAAGAGGAACGGCGCAAGCACGACGAAGAAACCAAGCGCAAAGCCGATGAAGTGGCCAAGCGCCGCTTCGGCGCCGAAACGGCCGTCAAGCCGGGCACTGCGCGCCCGGCGCAGGAAGCCGAGGAAGAAGAGGCGCCGCGCACCGCGCGCCGGGGTGTGCCCGCGCGTCCGGCGCCCGCGCCCAAACCGGCGCGCGGCGGCGAAAAGCGCCGCGGCCGCCTGACTGTCGTGACGGCGCTGTCCGCCGACGACGTCCGCGAGCGCTCGGTCGCCTCGTTCCGCCGGCGCGTGCAGCGCATGACCGGCCACCGCGACGAGCCGAAGGAAAAAATCGCCCGCGAGGTGACCATCCCGGAAACCATCACCATCCAGGAACTGGCCAACCGCATGGCGGAGCGCGGCGTCGACGTGATCCGCATTCTCATGCAGCAGGGTCACATGGCGAAGATCACCGATACGATCGACGCCGATACGGCCCAGCTCATCGCCGAAGAACTCGGCCACACGGTGCGCCGCGTCGCCGAGTCGGACGTCGAAGAGGGCATGTTCGACACTCCCGACGCCCCGGAAAATCTCCAGCCGCGCGCGCCGGTCGTCACCATTATGGGCCACGTCGACCACGGCAAGACGTCGCTGCTCGACGCCATCCGCTCGACCGACGTTGCCGCGGCCGAGGCCGGCGGCATCACGCAGCATATCGGCGCTTATCAGGTGACCTCGCCGTCCGGAGGCCGCGTTACCTTTATTGATACGCCCGGCCACGCCGCTTTTACGGCGATGCGCGCGCGCGGCGCCAAAGTTACCGATATCGTCGTTCTCGTGGTTGCCGCCGACGACGGCGTCATGCCGCAAACGGTCGAGGCGATCCATCACGCCAAAGCCGCGAAGGTTCCGATCATTGTCGCGATCAACAAGATCGATAAGGCGGACGCCAAGCCCGAGCGCGTGCGCACGGAATTGCTGCAGCATGAGATCCAGGTCGAATCGCTGGGCGGCGACACGCTCGAAGTGGAAGTCTCGGCAAAGGAGAAGCGCAACCTCGATAAGCTGCTCGATATCATCGCGCTGCAAGCCGAAGTGCTCGAGCTGAAGGCGAACCCGAACCGTACCGCGGAAGGCACGGTGATCGAGGCGCGGCTTGACCGCGGCCGCGGTCCGGTGGCCACGGTTTTGGTCCAGCGCGGCACGCTTAAGCCCGGCGACATTGTCGTCGCCGGCTCCGAATGGGGGCGCGTGCGCGCCCTCGTGTCCGATACCGGCCATTCGGTCGTTGCCGCCGGGCCTTCTATGCCGGTCGAGGTTTTGGGCTTCAACGGCACGCCCGAGGCGAGCGACCGGCTGGCCGCGGTCGAGACCGAAGCGCGTGCCCGGGAGATCGCCGATTACCGCGCGCGGCAGAAGCGCGAAATCATGGCGGCGCGGCAAACCGGAATGCGCGGCTCGCTCGAGCAGATGATGAGTCAGCTCAAGACGTCGGGCCGCAAGGAATTCCCGCTGGTGGTCAAAGCCGACGTGCAGGGCTCGATCGAAGCGATCGTCGGCGCGCTGGAAAAGCTTTCGACCGAGGAGGTCGCCGCGCGCGTGATCTTTTCCGGCGTCGGCGGCATCACCGAATCGGACGTGACCTTGGCGCAAGCATCCAACGCCGCACTCATCGGCTTCAACGTTCGCGCCCACAAGGAAGCGCGCGAGTCGGCCGAGCAGGCGGGTGTCGAAATCCGCTACTACAATATCATTTATGATCTCGTCGACGACGTGAAGAAAGCGATGTCGGGGCTGTTGGCGCCGACGCTGCGCGAGACGATGCTCGGCAATGCCGCCATCCTCGAGATCTTCAAGGTCTCGAAGGTCGGCAACGTCGCTGGTTGCCGCGTGACCGACGGCGTGGTCGAACGCGGCGCCAATGTGCGGCTCATTCGCGACAGCGTCGTCGTTCATCAGGGCAAGCTGTCGCAGCTCAAGCGCTTCAAGGACGATGCGCGCGAGGTCGTCGCCGGACAGGAATGCGGCATGGCATTCGAAAACTACCAGGACATGCGGGTTGGCGACGTGATCGAATGCTACCGGGTGGAGAGCGTGCAGCGGACGCTGTGAGTTCGATACTCACGTTCGTGCTTCTCCTTAACTGTCACGCCCCGCACAGGCACGGCATCCAGTGATCGCCAACCGACAGTGATTACTGGATCGTCCGCTTCCGCGGACGGCGACAAAGAAACAAATAGCGAAGATCAAGATCATGCCACGCCACCAGCATCGCGAGCATTCCGCCGGCGGATCGCAGCGTCAGTTGCGGGTGGGGGAGCTGATCCGCCATGAGCTCGCCGGCATGCTCTCGCGCGGCGATGTCCATGACCCGGTGATCGAAGCGCACATGATTACCATACCTGAAGTGCGCATGAGTCCCGATCTGCGCCTCGCCACCATCTACGTCATGCCGCTTGGCGGCCGCGACGAACAGGCGGTGATCGCGGCGCTCGATCGCAACAAGCGCTACGTGCGAGGTGAGATCGCGCGGCGCGTCAATTTGAAATTTGCGCCGGAGATCCGGTTTCGCCTCGACGAGCGATTCGACGAGGCGGAGCGGATCGCCAAGCTCTTGCAAACGCCTGCCGTCCAGCGCGACCTGAAAGACAATTGATGCAAAAGACCCCGGACGTGATGATTGATGCCTTCCCCGTTGAGCGGGAGGCGGCGCCTTCTTCCAACGCTCCACAACAGTCTACCCCCCTCGCTAACCCTTCCCCTCAAGCGTGCGACCGGGCGCACGACGAGCGCGGCCCGGTTAGGGGGAGGGAATATTCAGAGCGAGCTCACCGCGAGTCGTCCACGCCACAAAAGAAGCTGCACAAACGCGACGTGCATGGCTGGATCGTGCTCGACAAGCCGGTCGGCATGACCTCCACGCATGCGGTCGCCGTCGCCAAGCGGCTGTTCGCGGCCAAGCGCGCCGGCCACGCCGGCACACTCGACCCGCTCGCGTCGGGCTCACTCCCAATTGCACTCGGCGACGCGACGAAAACGGTGCCGTTCGTCGTTGACAGCCGCAAGAGCTACGTTTTTACCGTCCGTTGGGGCGAGGAGCGCGACACTGACGATGCCGAGGGCCGTGTGGTGGCAACGAGCGAACGCCGCCCCGACGCGGAGGCGATCGCCGCCGCGCTGCCGGTCTTTACCGGCACGATCGAGCAGGTACCGCCGCGCTTTTCCGCGGTGAAGATCGAAGGCGCGCGCGCCTACGATCTGGCGCGGGAAGGTGAGGTGGTGAACATTGCGCCGCGCGCCGTCACCGTCCATCGCCTCGAACTGGTGGAAATGCCGGATCGAGACCATGCGGTCCTTACCGCCGAATGCGGGAAGGGGACTTATGTGCGGGCAATCGCCCGCGATCTTGGCCGCGCTCTTAGGCGCGCCACGGACATGTATGCGCGCTTCGCCGCAACCGCGTCGGCCCCTTTGACGAAGGCACCATGATTTCGCTGGAACAGCTTAAATCTTTGTGCCATAGAGCGGCCGCCGGTGAGGGAAACCTTGCCGACTTGCTATTGCCGGTCGAGACCGCGCTGGACGACATCCCGGCGCTGGCCGTAAGCCCGGCAGACGCGGCAAGGCTCCAAAGGGGTCAAGCCGTTCTTATGCGAGGGCGCGACGCAGCCGTCGTTCATGGCCTGGTCCAAGTCGCTTCGGGCGGCGAATTCATGGCCATTGCCGAGGTCGAGCGCGGCGAGATCGTTCCCAAGCGCGTTTTCAATTTGGCCGGCATAACAGGTCGTGCCCCTAGACGAAAGGTTTGGTAAACGATGTCGATTACTGCCGCGCGTAAGGCGGAGGTTATCAAGACGTATTCGCTAAAATCCGGCGATACCGGCTCACCCGAGGTGCAGGTTGCGCTGTTGTCGGAGCGGATCAACAACCTCACCGATCACTTCAAGGCGCACGTTAAGGACAACCACTCGCGGCGCGGGCTGTTGAAGCTCGTGTCGCAGCGCCGTCAGATTCTCGATTACCTTCGGCGCACCAACGAAGGACGCTACAAGGAATTGATCGAGCGGCTGGGTATCCGCCGCTGATCAAGTTTGCGCGCGGGTTTTTTCTCGCGCACGTGTCGGCGAAAGCGCAAAGACGCTTTCGCCATTTGCCCGGCAGAACAGCTCTGCCGATTTGACGACGGGCAAAGACCCGTCAATGTCGCGGAATAGGCCCGATGGCCATGGCAGGATCGCTGGACGCTGTTTGGATTCGCAACGCCGTTGCGAACGGCAGCTTCTCGCCGTCTTGCTCATGGCTTTCGCGCCGCGCTGCGAAAACCATGAGAGACAATCGAAATGTTCAATATTCATCGTGTGCAACTTGACTGGGGTGGCCGCAAACTCACGCTAGAAACCGGCAAAGTCGCCCGTCAGGCCGACGGCGCAGTCGTCGCGACCTACGGCGAGACGACCGTCCTCGCCGCCGTCGTCGCCGCCAAGCAGCCCAAGGAAGGGATCGATTTCCTTCCACTGACCGTCAACTACACGGAGAAGTACTACGCAGCCGGCCGGATTCCGGGTGGCTATTTCAAGCGTGAGCGCGGCCCAACCGAAAAAGACACGCTCACCTCTCGGCTGATCGATCGTCCGATCCGTCCGCTGTTCGCCGATGGCTGGCGCTGCGACACCCAAGTCACGGTCACCGTGCTCTCGCACGATCAGGAAAACGACCCCGACATCGTTGCCATGGTCGCTTCGTCGGCGGCGCTGACGCTGTCCGGCGCTCCGTTCATGGGTCCGATCGGCGCCGCGCGTGTCGGCTTCATCAACAACGAATACGTTCTCAACCCAGTGCTCGACGAGATGCAGCGAAAGCCAGCTCGATCTCGTCGTCGCCGGCACGCAGGACGCGGTGCTGATGGTCGAATCGGAAGCAAAGGAACTTAGTGAGGACGTGATGCTCGGCGCGGTGATGTTCGGGCATCGGCATTTCCAGCCGGTGATCGAAGCCATCATCCGGCTCGCGGAAAAGGCGGCGAAGGAACCGCGCGAGCTTGCGGTCAATGACAATGCGGCCCTGGAAAGCGAGATGCGCGGCGTGATCGAAAAGGATCTGCGCGCCGCTTATTCGCTTCCTGATAAGATGGAACGCCACAAGGCAATCGACGCCGCCAAAGAACGCATCATGGGGCACTTCCTGCCGGCGGGCGTCGAGAATCCGAAACATCCGAAGCTTCAGGTCGCCGACGTCTTCAAGGACCTCGAAGCCAAGATCGTGCGCAACAATATCCTCGACACCGGAACGCGCATCGATGGCCGCGACGTGAAGACCGTGCGCCCGATTGTGTGCGAGGTCGGTGTACTGCCGCGGACCCACGGCTCGGCCTTGTTCACGCGCGGCGAGACCCAGGCGCTGGTGGTCGCGACGCTCGGCACCGGCGAGGATGAGCAGTTTATCGACGCGTTGCAGGGGACCTACAAGGAGACCTTCCTGCTGCATTACAATTTCCCGCCCTTCTCGGTTGGCGAAACCGGTCGCATCGGTGCGCCGGGGCGGCGAGAGATCGGCCACGGCAAACTCGCTTGGCGCGCGATCCATCCGATGCTGCCGTCAAGAGAAGAGTTCCCTTACACCATCCGTCTTGTTTCCGAGATTACCGAGATCGAACGGCTCCTCCTCGATGGCGACCGTGTGCGGTTCATCGCTTGCGCTGATGGATGCCGGCGTGCCGCTCAAGCGGCCGACCGCCGGCATCGCCATGGGACTGATCAAGGAGGCGGAACGCTTCGCCGTTCTCTCCGATATTCTCGGCGACGAGGATCATCTCGGCGACATGGATTTCAAAGTGGCCGGTACCGAAGACGGTGTCACGTCGTTGCAGATGGACATCAAGATTGCCGGCATCACCGAAGAGATCATGCACATTGCGCTCAACCAGGCAAAGGACGGCCGCTTGCACATCTTGGGCGAGATGGGCAAGGCCATTACGCAGGCCCGCGCCGAACTTGGCGAGCACGCTCCGCGTATCGAGTTCTTCAAGATTCCGGTCGACAAGATCCGCGAAGTGATCGGGTCGGGCGGCAAGGTCATCCGCGAGATCGTGGAAAAGACCGGCGCCAAGATCGACATTTCCGACGACGGCTCCGTGAAGGTCGCCTCCGCCAACGGAGAATCGATCAGGGCGGCGATCAATTGGATCAAGTCGATCGCTTCCGAACCGGAGGTCGGCCACGTCTACGAGGGCACCGTGGTCAAGGTCATGGACTTCGGCGCCTTCGTGAACTTCTTCGGCGCCAAGGACGGCCTCGTGCACATCAGCCAGCTCGCGCCGCGCCGGGTGCAGAAGACCAGCGACGTCGTCAAGGAAGGCGACAAGGTCAAGGTCAAGCTTCTGGGCTTCGACGAACGCGGCAAGGTGAGGCTGTCGATGAAGGCGGTCGATCAGCAGACCGGCGAGGACCTCGAGGCCAAACAAAAGACCGAGGCCGATCAGCAGCGCGAAGCTGCGGCGGGAGGCGAGTAAGCACTGTCATCATCCGCGTAAGCGGATGATCCAGCACTCGCGGCGTGCCTTTTAGATGGTCTGACGCCGGTGATTACTGGATCGTCCGCCTTCGCGGACGATCCAAATAAGCTCGCCATGAGCGGCGCAGCGTCCTTTCGCTTCTATTCGTGAACGACGACCGGCGCGGCGCCGCCGCGCGAGGGCCGCTTGAAGACCATCAAGAGCGGCATCACCACCAGCGTGGCGATCATCAGAAGCTTGTAGTCGTCGATATAGGCGATGATCTCCGCCTGGCGGGTGATGACGGCGTCGAGCGCGGCACGGCCGGCGGCCGTCATTGGATTCCAAAAATGCGCCACCGCCGGGCCGTCGAAGGCGCGATTGACGGCGGAAACGTTCGGCACAATCGCCGCATGATTGGCCTGCGTCATCTGCACCAAGAGGCCGTTCACCACCGAAATGCCGACGCTGGATCCGATGTTGCGCGACAAGCTGAAGAGACCGGCGCCCTCGGCGCGCTCCGACATCGGCAGCGTCGACAATGTTGCCGCGCTCAGCGGCACGAACAGGAAGCCGAGCCCGAACCCCTGCACCATGGTGACGCTGATGATCGATCCCTGCGACACGTCCGGCGTCCAGCCGGTCATTTGATAGAACGACCAGGCGGTGAGCGACAATCCGACAGCCAGCAAATAACGCGTGTCGACGCGCCCGACCAGGCGGCCGACGAAGAGCATCGAGACCATGGTCCCGATCCCGCGCGGCCCCATGACCAGGCCGGAGGTGACCACCGGGTAGTCCATCAAGCCCTGCAGATAAGGCGGCTGCAGCGCCATCGAGGCGTAATAGGTGAGACCGACCACGGCGATGAACAACATGCCGGCCGCAAAATTGCGGTCGCGAAACATGGCGGGACGCACGAACGGCTTTTCGGCCGTGAATGTGTGCACCAGGAACAAATAGAATGCCGAGCCGGCGACGATCGCCTCGATGATGATTTCGCCGGAACTGAACCAGTCCAGTTGCTCGCCGCGGTCGAGCATGATTTGCAGCGAGCCAAGCGCGACGCTCAACGTGCCGAAACCGAACCAATCCAGCCGAGATCGGGAATTCGCCGGCAATTCCGGCAGAAAGATCATGATGCCGATGAGATCGAGAATTCCGATCGGCAGATTGATATAAAAGACGAAGCGCCAACTGTAGTTTTCAGTGAGCCAGCCGCCGAGCACCGGCCCGAGCACCGGGCCGATCATCACGCCGATGCCGAACAGCGCCATGGCAAAACCTTGCCGCTCCCGCGGATAGCTGCCCAACAGAACGGTTTGCGACAGCGGCACGAGCGACGCGCCGAAAGCGCCCTGCAGAACCCGAAACAACACGAGTTGGGTCAACGATTGCGCCATGCCGCAGAGCATCGACGCCACCGTGAAGCCGGTAATGGCGACCATGAAAAGGCGCTTGAGCCCGAAACGGCCGGCGAGAAAACCGGTCGGCGGCGTCATGATGGCGGCGGCGACGATAT
Organism: uncultured Alphaproteobacteria bacterium; assembly: GCA_963835195.1. Lineage (GTDB taxonomy): Bacteria > Pseudomonadota > Alphaproteobacteria > Rhizobiales > Xanthobacteraceae > BOG-931. The sequence continues at coordinate 67,955 of CAWIEY010000008.1, read as the reverse complement.
ACGACGTCAGCACCCAGGCGATCTGGTCCTGGCTCGCGGCGACGCTGCCCTGCATATAGGGCAGCGCCACATTGGCGATGGTGGTGTCGAGCGCCTGCATGAGCGTCGCAAGAATGACGCAGGCGGTGAGCGCCCCACGATGACCGCCCCCCGCTACAAGCTCGCCGCCCATCACTGCACTCTGGGACGATGGCCGAACAAGGCGGTCAGGAAATGCGGCAGGCCGCGCGCGTGTCCGGTATCGACGTCGACCTCGACGCTCATTCCCGCGCGCAGCGGCGGCAAATTCTTGTCGCCGGTATCGATGCGCACGCGCATCGGCACGCGCTGTACGACCTTGACCCAATTACCGCTGGTATTCTGCGCCGGTAAGAGCGCGAATTCCTGCGCGGCCGCCGGGCTTACGCTCTCCACCACGCCGTGCCATTCGACATCGGGATAGGTATCGACGGTCACCGTCGCCGGCTGCCCCGGACGCACATAGGTCAGCTCGGTCTCCTTCGGCGTGGCGTCGACCCAGACGTGATCGGTGTCGACCAGGAAGAAAGCGGTCGTCGAAGCGGCGAGATATTTCCCCGGCGCGATCGCCGGCACGTTGGTGACCGTGCCGCTGAACGGCGCGGTCACGACCGTATGATCGAGTTGCCGCTGGGCTTCCGCGACCTGCGCTTGCGCCTGCAAATATTGCGGAAGCTCGGGCGTCGGCGTGTCGACGTTGCCGCCGAGGCGCGCAAGCTGCACCTTGGTCTGCTCCTGCAAAGCCTTCAGCTTGCTGGTATCGTTCTGCAGCGTGTAGTTCGCCTGATCGAAGGTCGCCTGCGTACCGGTGCCGCTCCGCAGCAACATTTGCGCGCGGTTGAAATTGGTTTGCGCGAGATCGACCTGGGCCTGTTGAGCGGCGACGTCGCTCAACATGCGTTTGTAGTCTTCCTTCATCGAGTTCGAGCGTTTGCGCGACCTGCGCCAAATTCGCTTTGGCGTTGTCGAGCGCAATCTGGAACTGGCGCGGATCGAGCCGATAGAGCACCTGGCCGGCGGAAACGTGGTCGTTGTCGTGCACCGAAACGTCTTGAACGATGCCGGACACGTCGGTGGCGATCCCGACCTTCTCGGCATTGACGTAGGCGTCGTCGGTGGACATGACGCGGCCGCCGGTGACGTACCAATAAGCGCCGGCGATGAGCACAAGCGGCAGCAGCGCAAACAAGACCCAACGCAGCGGCCGCGGCGCTGACCCGCGCACGTTGTCGGCGGCCTTGCCGCGGTCCTTGCCGCGTTTCTCCGCCGGAACGACGGGGGTTACGGGTGCGACGGGCGTTGTCCGCGGGCTTTCCGCGATCTCGTCGCGCACCGGCGTCACAGGCTTGCGAACGGGCTCAGCCATAGTGGCGCGCTCCCCCGGGCGCGTTGGCATTTCGCTGATGGATCAATCGGCGCAAATTGTCTCTCACCACGGCGAAGTCCGACACCATGCGCTCGATGTGGTCTTGCGGGACGCCTTCTGTCGCCGCGTTCATGGCCTCCTCGCCAAGGGCGGCGAGCTGTTTCAGCAGCGGGCGAGCCGCGGGCGTGAGGAACAAGCGCTTGGCCCGCCGGTCGGAAGGATCGGGGCGCCGCTCAATGAGGCCGCTATCGCACAACTTATCGAGCAGCCGGGTGAGGGTGATGGGCTGCAGGTCGAGGGTTTCGGCGAGTTCGGACTGGTTCAGGCCTTCGGAGCGGTCGAGGCGAACCAAGCACGGCCCATTGGGCGCGGGTCATGCCGAACTGCGCCGCCCGATGATCCGCGTAGGTCCGCAGCAAACGAGCTACATCATTGAGAATAAAAGCGAATTCTCGGCGCGGCGGGAGTGGTGGCATTGGTTCAGCCCATTTCCAATCACGCTTAATATAAGCAAGCTTATATTTTAGCCAGCCATCATGCGGCAAGGCAGGGTTGCAAATCGTCGGCCCTTGAGGCCGCCTAGGCGACGCCGAGATCGCTGAGCGCGGCGATGTGATGGGTGGCCGCTTCCGGCGCGAAACAGCAGAACACCACGCGGGCGATGCCACGCGGCGATGAAGCCAGCTCCGATAAAACGGTGCCGACCGCAATGCGCGCGGCGCGGTCCGGCGGGAAACGGTAGACGCCGGTCGAGATTGCCGGGAACGCGAGCGAGCCGAGGCGATGCATCGCCGCGAGTTCCAGCGCGGTTCGATAGCAAGACGCGAGGAGTTCATCTTCGCGCTTGCCACCACCGCTCCAGACCGGTCCCACCGCGTGGATCACGTGCTTGGCTTTCAGGCGATAGCCGCGGGTGATTTTCGCGCTGCCGGTGTCGCAGCCGCCGAGCAGTGCGGCATTCGGCGAGCAATTCCGGTCCGGCGGCGCGGTGTATGGCGCCATCCACTCCGCCACCGCCGAGCAAGGTCCGGTTCGCGGCATTGACGATGGCATCGACCGCAAGCGTGGTGATGTCGGCGACGCAGACATCAATCCGCGCGGCACCGACTTCAGCGGAGACAAGCGGCGTCACATCGGCCATCGGCGCAATCGTATCACGCCCACTCCGCGCGCGCTTCGGCCGCGAGGTCGACGGTGCCCTTGACGCCGATGTCATCAAAGTGCTCGTCGAGAAACCGGCGCGCCGCGCGCTTGCCGTTGACCCGCAGCGTTTCGAACAAGGTGTAATCCGTCGATGCTTTGCTGGCGGCGTCGAACGTCGTTCCGTAGTGGTCGAGCACAATGCGATGCACGTTGACCCGGCGATACTGGCCGCGGCCGGTGCCGCGCGGCAGCCGGCCTTGATCGATCAGGCGCGCAACGAATTCGATGGCGCGGTATTCCGAGAGCAGCGACGAGTTGAAGGTGATTTCGTTGATGCGATTCATGATCTCGTTCGCCGAAGTGGGCGTCGCCTGGCGGACCAGCGGATTGATTTGCACCACCAGCACGTCCTCCGTTTTGGTGGTGCCGAAAAACGGAAAGATCACCGGGTTGGCGAGATAGCCGCCGTCCCAATACGGGATACCGTCGATCTCGATCGCGCGGAACAACAGCGGCAGGCAGCACGACGCCATCAGCACCTCCGCCGTGATCTTATCGCGGGAGAAGATGCGCACCCGGCCGGTCTGCACGTTGGTGGCGGAAATGAAAATCTGCAAATTGCTCGCCGCGCGCAAAGCGTCGAAATCGACGAAGCGCTCGAACAAATCCTTGAGCGGATTGATGTTGAGCGGATTGAAATCGTAGGGCGAAAAATAGCGCGCCAGCATTTCCAGCCAGGCCTGCATGGGCGTGCCCTCGAGCGGAATGAACGAGAGCAGCCGCTCGATCACGGCGCGCTGCATGGCCGGCAGACTTCCGTTGTTGCTCACCGCGCGCCAAAAATCGCCGAGCCGCTTCTGGGCTTCCGCGCGGCCGCCGCGAAGGAGGCCGTCGGCAAGCATCACCGCGTTGACGGCGCCGGCCGAGGTGCCGGAAATGCCCTCGAATTCCAGCCGCTCGTCAGTCAGCAAATGCTCGAGCACGCCCCAGGTGAACGCGCCGTGCGCGCCGCCGCCTTGCAGCGCCAGATTGATGCGCTTGGTGGTGCGGCGGCGGACCACCGTTTGCCGCGCGGCCCGGCAACAGGGCGGCGAGAGGATTCTTCATGAGGGTGCCTGGCTCAGGATTGCGAGCTGAAGAGTTGCACGCCGGACGGAAGACTTATGCGGCGGTCCAGCCGCCATCGATCGACAGATTGGCGCCGGTAATCGCCTTCGCCGCGTCGGAACACAAATAGACGGCGAGCGAGGCGACCTCATCGATGGTGACGAATTCCTTGGTCGGTTGCGCCGCCAACATCACCTCGCGCTTGACCTGATCCTCGGTCATGCCGCGCGCCTTCATGGTGTCGGGAATTTGCGTTTTGCACCAGCGGCGTCCACACATAGCCCGGACTGATGCAATTGACGGTGATGCCGAAGGTCGCGAGTTCGAGCGCCACCGTCTTGGTGAGCCCGGCAAGACCGTGCTTCGCGGAGACGTAAGCGGCCTTGAACGGCGAAGCCACCAGCGAATGCGCCGACGCCGTGCTGATGATGCGGCCCCATTTGCGCGACTTCATGCCGGGCACCGCCGCGCGCATGGTATGGAACGCCGACGAAAGATTGATGGCAATGATTTGGTTCCACTTTTCGATGGGGAATTCCTCGATCGGAGCGACGTGCTGAATGCCGGCGTTGTTGATGAGAATATCGAGCGAGCCGAAAGTCTTTTCGGTGGCGTGCACCATGTCGGCGATTTCGTCGGGCTTGGTCATATCGGCCGGCGAATAGAACGCGCGTACGCCGTACTCCTTCTCGATGCCGACGCGCAGCTGTTCGATCGCGTCTTTGTCGCCGAAGCCATTCATGGTGATATTCGCGCCTTGCGCGGCGAGCGCGCGCGCATAGCCAAGCCCAATGCCCGACGTCGAACCGGTTATCAGCGCGGTCTTTCCTTTCAGCATGATCGTCCTCAATTTTAGAAAGCGCCGCCCCCCGGCCGCGTCCTTGGCGGCGGCTTTTTGCGGCGTGACATTTGGCCGAAATCGCGCGAATGTGGGCCGGTTCTTGCTGCAGCGCAACATCAAAATTTGGGCGTGCCTCACGTTTTCGCGATGCGCGCTAAGAGCGATAAAATAAGGTAGAAATCCGACGACATGAGGCATGACAACACGGGCATGACCGCCAAAATCACAAACCGTATTTCCCGCGCCCGGCCACGATCACGGCAGCTGCACGAGTTCAGCTCTGGCTCACGCCGAGCGGCTGTGTGCGGCGCGAGCTCAGCGGTTGACGGACATGCGCCGCCAAGTGCTCGAAGCGCTGCTGACCAGCCACAACCCGCTTGGCGCCTATGAAATCATGGCGCGGCTCGGCCCCAAGCGCCCGGCGCCGATCACGGTCTATCGCGCGCTCGAGTTTTTGCGCGACAACGGCTTGGTCCATCGCATCGAAAGCCGTAACTCATTTGTCGCCTGCGTCCACAGTCACGCCGGCAATGATCCGGTGGTGTTCCTGATTTGCGAACATTGCGGCACCGTGGGGGAGGCGCCGGGCGGCGCTGCCGCCGACGCGCTCAAAGCGTCCTGTCGCGCGGCAGGATTTACCCCGAAAAGTCCGGTCATCGAAATCGCCGGCATCTGCTCGCATTGCCGGCAGCATTGAGACGAAGCGCGACACGCATTGAACGCGCGATTTTCGTGCATCATCCCGCAAATTCCCGCCCGCTCGACGCGCTCGCAATCGCGACCATCGTCGGCTTGTGTCTGTGCTGGGGCTTCAATCAAGTGGCGATCAAGATCGCCATTCACGACATCCCGCCATTTTTTCAATCGGCGGTGCGCTCCGTCGTGGCCGCTGTTTTGGTAGCCGCGTGGGCGCGTTGGCGCGGGCTGCCGCTGTTCAAGCGTGACGGCTCGCTCATCGCGGGATTAATCGCCGGCGTCCTGTTTGCGATTGAGTTTCTCCTCATTTATCGCGGGCTCCTGTGGACGACAGCGACGCGCGCGATCCTGTTCCTCTATCTGGCGCCGTTCATTGTGGTGATCGCGATCGCGCTGGTTCATTCCGGGCGATCACTTCCATTCTTCGCAATGGTTCGGCCTTGCGCTGTCGTTCGCCGGCATTGTCATCGCCTTCGGTTTGCCGACGCCGGCGGCCGACCCGCATCAAATGCTCGGCGATGTGATGATGCTCGGCGCCGCCGCGGCATGGGCGGCCACCACGCTGGTCATCAAGGCAAGCGCGCTGAAGGACGTCAGCGCCGAAAAGACCATGCTCTATCAGCTCGTGGTCTCGGCGCCGATTCTTGGCGTGGCGTCGCTGGCGTTCGGCGAACGCATGGAGGCGATGCCGTCGGCGCTGGCGCTTGGGGCGCTCGCTTACCAGACCATTTGGGTGGTCAGCGTCACCTACGTGGTCTGGTTTGCGCTGGTCGTGCGCTATTCGGCTACGCGATTGTCGGCGTTCACCTTTTTGACCCCTCTCTTCGGCGTCGCCGCCGGCCATCTGGTTCTCGGCGAGCCGATGACGCCGCCGTTTGCCTTGGCGGTCGCCTTGGTTGCCGGCGGGCTGGTGCTCGTAAACCGGCCCCGGTAAGGCTATATCCAAGCCAGTTCGCCGCCCCGGTCCGGGGCTGATAATGAGTAGCAGGAACTATCCATGATGGAGTTCTCCGGCCCTGCCGAACGGCACCAGACGGTCGCCGTCAAGGTCGGCAATGTCACCGTCGGCGGCGGCGCGCCCGTGGTGGTGCAGTCGATGACCAATACCGACACCGCCGACGTCGAAGCGACCGCAAGGCAGGTGGCGGCGCTGGCCCGCGGCGGGTTCGGAACTGGTTCGGATTACCGTCGACCGCGACGAAGCGGCCGCCGCAGTGCCGCACATCAAGGACAAGCTTCTAAAGATGAATGTCGACGTGCCGATCGTCGGCGACTTTCATTATATCGGCCACAAGCTTTTGGCCGATCATCCGGCCTGCGCCGAGGCGCTCGACAAATATCGCATCAATCCCGGCAATGTCGGCTTCAAGGAAAAGAAGGACCGGCAGTTCGGCGCCATCGTCGAGACCGCGATCCGCCACGACAAGCCGGTGCGCATCGGCGCCAATTGGGGCTCGCTCGACCAGGAGTTGCTCACCCATCTGATGGACGAGAACGCGCGCTCCAACCATCCAGTCGATGCGCGCGACGTCACCCGCGAAGCGATGGTGCAATCGGCGCTGCTCTCGGCGGCGCGCGCCGAGGAGATCGGCCTGCCGCGCTCAAAGATCATTATTTCCGGCAAGGTTTCCGCCGTGCAGGATTTGATCGCGGTCTACGGCGAATTGGCGCGGCGCTCCGACTATGCGCTGCATCTCGGCCTGACCGAAGCCGGCATGGGCTCGAAGGGCATTGTCGCCTCCTCCGCCGCTTTGGGCGTGCTGCTGCAACAGGGCATCGGCGACACCATCCGCATCTCGCTCACGCCCGAGCCGAACGGCGACCGCACGCTGGAAGTGAAGGTCGCGCAGGAATTGTTGCAGACGGTCGGGCTTGCGCACCTTCGTGCCGCTCGTCGCCGCCTGCCCCGGCTGCGGCCGCACCACCTCGACGACCTTCCAGGAGCTCGCCGCCAAGATCCAAAGCTTCATTCGCGACTCGATGCCGGAATGGAAGACGCGTTACCCCGGCGTCGAAGGATCTCAACGTCGCGGTGATGGGCTGCATCGTCAACGGACCGGGCGAGTCAAAGCACGCCGACATCGGCATTTCGCTGCCGGGCACCGGCGAAGCGCCGGCCGCTCCGGTTTTCATCGACGGCAAGAAGGCGATCACGCTGCGCGGTCCGACCGTGGCGCAGGACTTTCGAGAAGCTCGTCATCGATTACATCGAGCGGCGGTTCGGCACCGGCAGCGCGGGACAAACCGCGGCGGAGTAGCGGCGAAACACGTCATGCGGCGGATTTCGTCGAAGATGACGTTTCTATAAGCGCGTCATCCCGGTCGGTGGTTTGGGTTCCTGATCCTATTCATCGCGATTCCGCTGGTTTCGAGCCATGGACAAGTCCGGGGCAATTACTGTTTCTGATCGTACCGATAGTGATGGCGATGCTCGGCTATTTCTCTTGAAGAAGATGATATTCAATCTCGTCGACGAAGTTTGGGAGGACAATGGCGATACCCTGCTGATCAAAAACGGCGGCCGGACGAGCGTGTCGCGCTCCGCGACATTAAGAACGTAAGCTATACGACGTTTGTGCATCCGCCGCGCGTCACGTTGGCGATCCGGCAACCGACAATCTTCGGGATAGATCGGATTTATCCCGCCGGTCTATTTCGTGCCGTTTTCAAAAAGTCCGATCATTAACGACCTGATCGATCGCGTCGACCGTGCGCGGCAAGGCCGCCCCGGCGTCTCAGTGGCCGCGCACTAACCGCTGCACCAAATCGTCGAGCTGTTCGAGATTGTTGTAGCGGATGGTCAGCGTGCCGCGGTCTTTGCGATGGTCGATGCTCACGACCAGGCCGGTCGCATCGGACACGCGTTTTTCGAACGCCAGCACGTCGGCGTCTTTGGCGGGGCGCCCCGCCTGTGTTTTGTTCGTTTGTTGCCCCTGCCCGCGCGCTCGCGCGCCATCGCTTCGACCTGGCGCACATTGAGTTCGCGGGCGATGATTTCTTCGGCAAGCTCGTCGGCGTTCGGCTCGCCGATCAGCATGCGCGCATGGCCGGCGCTGAGCTTGCCGCTGTGAATGTAGGCCTTCACCGTGTCGGAAAGTTTGAGCAGCCGCAGCGTATTGGCGACATAGCTTCGGCTCTTGCCGACGATCTTGGCGATGTCTTCCTGGCTGTTGCTGAATTCGTCGATCAGCGCGCGATAGCCTTGCGCCTCTTCGAGCGCATTGAGATCGGCGCGCTGCACGTTCTCGATGATCGCAAGCTGCAGCGCCTCGGCATCGGTCGCTTCGATGACGACGACCGGCACTTCGTGCAGGCCGGCGCGCTGCGCGGCGCGCCAGCGCCGCTCGCCGGCGATGATTTCATAATCACCGCTGGCGCCGCGCGTCTGCCGCACCACAATCGGCTGAATGATGCCGCGCTCGCGCAACGAAGCGGCGAGCTCGTCGAGCTCGGCGTCGGAAAAAGTCCGCCGCGGATTGTGCGGATTCGGCCGCAACGAACCGGTCGGCAAGTCGGCGCGCGTTGCGCGGACGTTCGGCCGAAGGCTCTTCGCCGACGTCGCCGATCAAAGCGGCCAGTCCGCGTCCTAATCGTCTACGTGCTCCCTCCTCCGCCATCGCCGAGTTCCCCGAACCATCGGTCATTAGCACTCCATGTTCCAGCTATCTCATCCGCGTCTTTGTTTGATCCGCCCGCTCCCGTTGCGCAAGCGAACAAAAGTCAGGCGTACAATTCTCGTTCGCGCTGAATGACCTCGGTGGCGAGCCGCATATACGCTTCGCTGCCGCTGCATCTTGAGATCGTACATCAGCACCGGCTTGCCGTAGGACGGCGCTTCCGACACCCGCACGTTGCGCGGAATGATGGTGTCGTAGACTTTCGCGCCCATGAATTCGCGCACGTCGGCGACGACCTGGCCGGACAGCGTGTTGCGCGAGTCGTACATGGTGAGCACGACGCCGTGGATGGTGAGTTCGGGATTGAGCTGATCGCGCACCGAGTCGACGGTCTTGAGAAGTTGCGACAGTCCCTCGAGCGCGAAGAACTCGCACTGCAGCGGAACGAGGATCGCGTGCGCCGCCGCCATGGCGTTGACGGTCAGCAAATTGAGCGACGGCGGGCAATCGACCAGCACGTAGCTGAAAGTCGGTTCGCCCAAGGCCGGCGCCGTGAGCGGGCGAGAGCGCGTTGCGCAGGCGAAAGGCGCGGTCGCGCTCTTGGCCGATTTCGAGTTCGAGCGCCGGTGAGATCGAGCGTCGATGGCGCGAGATGAAGACGCGGCACAATGGTCGGCAGGATGGCGTCCTGCAGCGGAAAGCGCCGGGCAAGAACGTCGTAGGTGGAATGGCGGCGGCTGCGCTGATCGATGCCGAGGCCGGTCGATGCGTTGCCTTGAGGATCAAGGTCGATGATCAGCACCTCTTCGCCGATAGCGGCGAGCGCAGTGCCGAGATTGATGGCGGTCGTGGTTTTGCCGACGCCGCCCTTCTGATTGGCCACGGCCAGGATGCGCGTGTGCCGCGCCGGCTCGACCTGGACGTCGCCGCCGGGCACAACGTCATCGTCGAGCGCCGGCCGGGCGACCTCCTCCGGCTCCGCCGCGGCCCCGCCGTCGACTGATTCCGCGTTTCTCCAATAGCTTAGCTAGAAACATGCGTTTGGCGCGGTTCGCAGCTTCGGCTCGAGCTCACGCACGACAACAATGTGGGCCTTAGGATCAGTCCGACTCTGCGTCAGACCGGCCTTGATGTTCCAATATTTGGCTGCCTCGGTCAATTCTAACTCCGCGTCCTGACCCTTCGGAAACACCCCCAAGGCCCCGCTTTTCAACAGCGGAGACGCCAAGCCAAGAAGCTTTGGCAGCGGCGCCAGCGCACGTGCCACGACCACGTCGATCCGCTCCGGCGGATCTGCGGCGAAGTCCTCGATTTTCGCTGCATGCACGATGGCGGGCGCGCCGGTCGTCCGAACCGCCTCGCGCAGAAAGGCTATTTTTTTCAAGTTGCTTTCCACCAGGTTAATCCGCACGTCCGGCACGTCCGCGAGTGCGCACGCGATCACCAGACCCGGGAAATCCGGCGCCCGAGCCGAGGTCGGCCCAAACCCGCGCGTTCGGAGCAAGCGCCACCAGCTGGAGCGAATCGGCGATGTGGCGCGTCCACACGTTCCGCTCCGTGGACGGCGCAATCAGATTGATGCGCTGCTGCCAGCGCAGGAGGAGGGCGACGAAGCGGTCCAGGCGCTCCACTGTTTCACGTGAAACAGGAACGAGCGCCAGCGCGCTGGCGCGATCGGCCGCGAGGTCCGTGTCGGTGCCGTTTGAGGACGGATGGCGTTCGCGCCGGAGGGGGCGTGGCTGCCGGCCCTCACGCCGAGCCGTCATGCCGCGCCGCGATCGAGCTTGCGGCTTTGGCGGCGCAGATGCACCACCAGGAGCGTCAGCGCCGCGGGCGTCATCCCGTCAATGCGGCCGGCCTGGCCGATGGTCCGCGGCCGATGCGCCTTGAGCTTGGCGCGGACTTCGTTCGACAAGCCCGGGAAGGCCGTCGTAGTCGAGATCGTCGGGGCAGGGCGAGCCCTTCGTCGCGCCGATAGGACTCGACGTCGGCCGCCTGCCGGTCGAGATACACGGCGTATTTCGCATCGATCTCGAAGCTGCTCGGCGATTTTCGGCTCGATCGCGCCAAAGCGCGGCCAAATCTTTGCCAGATCGGCCACGCCGATCTGCGGGTAGGCCAATAATTCGAACGCCGAGCGGCGCTGCCCGTCCCGGCGCAGCGAAAGTCCGTGCCGGGCGGCTTCGCTTGGCGTCAGCGTGTGCGCGTCCGCCATGCTGCGGGCGGCCGTCGAGCGCCGCCATTTTGGCGCCGTGCGCGCGGGCGCGTTCCGCTGCCGACGCAGCCGAGCGCGATGCCCTTGTCGGTCAGCCGCTGATCGGCATTGTCGGCCCGCAAGCGTCAGCCGATATTCGGCGCGCGAGGTGAACATCCGATAGGGCTCGGTGACGCCGCGGGTCACCAGATCGTCCACCATGACGCCGAGATAGCCCTTCGGCGCGATCGAACATGATCGGCCCTGCCCCGCTCGCTCGCGCGGCGGCATTGACGCCCGGCGATGAGCCCCTGCGCCGCCGCCTCCTCGTAACCGGTCGTGCCGTTGATCTGGCCGGCCAGGAAAAGCCCGGGCACGCGCTTGGTCTCCAGCGACGGCTTGAGCTCGCGCGGATCGACATGGTCGTATTCGATCGCGTAGCCCGGCCGCACCATGCGCGCGCGCTTGAAGGCCGGGAATCGACGCGACCAGCGCCGCTTGAACGTCCTCCGGCAGCGACGTCGAGATGCCGTTGGGATAGACCGTCGGGTCGTCGAGGCCCTCGGGCTCAAGAAAGATCTGGTGCCCCTCGCGGTCGCCGAAGCGCATGATCTTGTCTTCGATGGACGGGCAATAGCGCGGCCCGCGGCTCTTGATCTGGCCGGAATACATCGGCGAGCGGTGAACGTTCGCGCGGATGATGGCGTGGGTGGCCGCGCTGGTGCGGGTGATGGCGCACTGCGATCTGCCGGATTGGTGATCCGGTCGGTCAGCGTCGAAAACGGCTCCGGCGGATCGTCGCCCGGCTGCATTTCCAGCGCCGCCCAGTCGATGGTCGTGCCGTCGAGCCGCGGCGGCGTGCCGGTCTTCAGCCGCCCGAGCGCAAACCCGGCAGCGCTCCAGCGTGCCGGAAAGACCGAGCGCCGGCGCTTCGCCGACCCGGCCCGCCGGAATCTGCCGGTCGCCGATATGGATGAGCCCGCGCAGGAACGTGCCGGTGGTCAGCACCACCGCAGCCGCGCGCGAAGGTGCGCCCGTCCGTCAACTGCGCGCCCGCTCACGCGGCCATCAGCGAAGCATGAGGTCGTCCACCTCCCCTTCGATCACGGTCAGATTCGGCGTGTGCGAGAATCGCCTGCTGCATGGCGGCGGCATAAAGCTTCCGGTCCGCCTGGGCGCGCGGGCCGCGGACGGCCGGCCCTTTGCGGCGATTGAGCAAGCGAAACTGAATGCCGGCGGCATCGGCGACGCGGCCCATCAGGCCGTCCAGCGCATCGATCTCGCGCACCAGATGGCCCTTGCCGAGGCCGCCGATGGACGGATTGCAGGACATGGCGCCGACGCTGGCAAAGCGCTGGGTGATCAGCGCGGTGCGCGCGCCCATGCGCGCGGCGGCCGCCGCGGCCTCACAGCCGGCATGCCCGCCGCCGACGACAATGACATCGAACGCTTGCGCCCATTGAAATGCCTGCTCGAAGCGCGCCCTTCTATCCAGCGACGAATCGGCGGTCAAAACTCGGTCAACATGCATGTGTTTCACGTGAAACAGTGCGGCCCCCGACGGCCGTGTACGTCGGCCGTTAACGTTCATCGCGCGTTGACGTTAACCACTCATTTACCGATGCAGAACTCGCGGAAGATCACGTCGAGAAGTCCTCGACGTCGACCCTCCCCGTCAGTCGGCCGAGCGCCGTTGCGGCCGCCCTCAAATCCTCGGCGATCAATTCTTCGCGTCCCGATCGGCCCTGTGTCAAGGCGCGGTCGAGCGCGCGACAGCGTCTCCTCGAGGGCGCGGCGATGGCGCGCCCGGGTCACCATCGGCGCTTCGGCGGCCGAAAAGAACGCTCTGCACGCGAGCCGACAAGGCTCTGCCATCAGCGCTTCCATCCCAGCGCCGGTCAGCGGCCGAAAGTAACGAAGCTCTTGTCCGATTTATTTGTGGACGAGTGATTCACTTCTTGCACGGCCCTCGCCGCCTACCAGATCGATTTTGTTTCGCAAGCAGCCAAACTTCGGCCTGCGGAGAGATTGTCAGCCCCGTCATTGGCCGGCGGTCGCATCGTCGGCCGATGCGTCAGTGAGCCAGAGGACGAGGTCGGCCATTGCCACCCGCTCGCGCGCGCGGCGGACGCCCTCCTGCTCGACCGGATCGGCGCTGTCGCGGATGCCGGCGGTATCGATGCAGCGTCACCGGATAGCCATCGAGATTGAGATGCACCTCGATGGCGTCGCGCGTGGTGCCGGGATAGGCCGAGACGATCGCCGCATCGCGCTGCGCCAACCGGTTCAGCAGCGTCGATTTCCCGGCATTGGGCGGACCGGCGATGGCGACGACAAAGCCATCGCGCAGGCGCTCGCCCCTGCCCCGCTTTGGCCAGCGCGCCGGCGATCTCGTCGCGCAATTCCTGCGCGGCACGCAGCGCCGGGCCAACCAAGTCCTCCGGCACGTCGGCCTCGTCGGAGAAATCGATGCGCGCCTCGACCAGCGCCAACGCCGCGATCATTCGCTCGCCGCCATGCCTCGGCGCGGTCGCCGATCAAACCCTTGAGTTGGCGAAACGCCTGCCGGCGCTGCGCCGGAGTTTCCGCCGCGATCAGATCCGCCAAACCTTCGATGGCGGTGAGGTCGAGCCGGCCGTTCTCAAACGCGCGGCGGGTGAACTCGCCGGCCTCCGCCGGCCGGCAGCCGTCAATCGTCCGCAGCGCCTCGAACACCGCAGCGATCGACGGCCTGACTGCCGTGAAGCTGCAGTTCCGCCATGTCCTCGCCGGTCTCGCTGTGCGGGCCCGGGAACCACAGCGCCAGCGCCTCGTCGATCACTTCGCCGCTTGCCGGATCGCGCACGCGCGCGAGCGCCGCCTGCCGCGGCTTTGGCACGCGGCCGATCAGCGTCTCCAGCGCCGCGCCGGCGCGCGGTCCGCAGATGCGCACCACGGCAATCGCCGCCGGCGGCCGGCCGGAGGAGAGGGCGAAGATGGTGGGGCGCGAGGAATCCATCGGGTTTCACATATCCGGCGGAACCCAATTCGGCGCAACTGCCCTTGGCCGGCAAACGTTGTAAGGGTGTAGCGCTCCTGCCGCCCGGGTCGAACAACATGACCGCCACCGAAACGACGCATCACGAAAACCGCCTCGCGCGCGAAACCAGCCCGTATCTGCTGCAGCACAAAGACAATCCGGTGGCGTGGTGGGCATGGGGACCGGAAGCGCTCGCGGAAGCCAAGCGCACCAACAAGCCGATCCTGCTCTCGGTCGGCTATGCGGCGTGCCATTGGTGCCATGTCATGGCGCACGAAAGCTTTGAGGACGACGCGACCGCGCGGGTGATGAACGAGCTGTTCGTCAACATCAAAGTCGATCGCGAGGAACGTCCCGACATCGATCAGATCTACATGGCGGCGCTGCATCACCTGGGCGAGCAGGGCGGTTGGCCGCTGACCATGTTTCTCACGCCCGATGGCGAGCCGATCTGGGGCGGCACGTATTTTCCGAAATCGTCGCGCTACGGCAAGCCCGCCTTTGTCGATGTGCTGCGCGAGATCGCGCGGCTGTTCCGCGAAGAGCCGCAGAAGATCGAGCAGAACCGCGCGGCGTTGATGGAGCGGCTCGCCGGCGCCGCGCGCACAAGGCGGCGCCGTCGATCATCGGCGCGGCCGAGCTCGACAACGCCGCGCGTCAGCTCGGCGGCATCATCGATCCGGTCAACGGCGGCACGCGCGGCGCGCCGAAATTTCCGCAAGCTGCGTTGTTCGAGCTTCTTTGGCGCGCCGGACTGCGCACCGGCGAGGCGCGCTACTTCGCGGCCGTCGACATCACGCTGCACCACATCTGCGAGGGCGGCATCTACGATCATCTCGGCGGCGGCTTTTCGCGCTACTCGGTCGACGAGCGCTGGCTCGTCCCGCATTTCGAGAAAATGCTCTACGACAACGCGCAGCTCCTTGAACTTCTCGCCATCGCGCATCTGCGCTTTCGGCAAACCGCTTTACCGGCAGCGCGCGCAGGAAACCGTCGCCTGGCTGGCGCGCGAGATGACCAACGCCGGCGGCGCGTTCTGCGCGTCGCTCGATGCCGATTCGGAAGGCGAGGAGGGCAAGTTTTACGTCTGGTCTTACGACGAGGTGCTGCGCGAACTCGGCAGCGAGGACGGCGAATTTTTCGCCCGGCATTACGACGTGACGCCGCAAGGAAATTTCGAAGGCCACAACATCCTCAACCGGCTCAAGCCGCAGGAGCGCAGCGACGCCGACGAGGCGCGGCTTGCGGGCGCTGCGCGAAAAACTCCTCGCCGCGCGCGCGACGCGCGTGCGTCCCGGCCTCGACGACAAGATTCTTGCCGACTGGAACGGATTGATGATCGCCGCGCTCGCCAACGCCAGCCAAATGCTCGGCGAGCCGTCTTGGCTCGACATGGCGGCAGCGCGCCTTCGATTTCATCGCGCGCGAGATGACGCGCGGCGACCGGCTCGGCCATTCCTGGCGCGAGGGCCAGCTCAAATTTCCCGGGCTCGCGTCGGATTTCGCCGCCATGATCCGCGCCGCGCTCGCGCTCTACGAGGCGACCGGCAAGCCGCGCTATCTCGAGCAGGCGCTCGCCTGGCAGCGCGCGCTCGATCGCGACTACGCCAATGCGGAGACTGGCACGTATTATCTCACCGCCGCCGACGCCGAAGGCCTCGTCATCCGCCCGGCTTCGACGGCGGACGAAGCCACCCCGAATCACAATGCGGTCGCGGCGCAAAATCTCATCCGGCTGGCGTTGTTGGTCCGGCGACGACGCATGGCGCGAAAAAGCCGACCGGCTGATCGCCGCGTCGCGCCGCATGCGGTCGAAAATCTTTACATGCACATGGCGCTGCTCAACGCCGTCGATCTGCGGCTGCGCGCCGCCGAGATCGTCGTGACCGGGGAGGGCGCCGGCGCCGACGCTCTTGCTCGGCGCCGCGCGCGCATTGCCGCCGCTCGACCGCATCGTCTTGCACGCGCCCTCGGCCGACGCGCTGCCGCCAGCGCATCCGGCCCGCGCGCAAATCGCAGCGGCGAGGGCGCCGGCGCAAGCCTTCGTCTGCGTCGGCGAAACCTGCTCGCTGCCGGTCACCGACGAGGCGGCGCTGTTGGCGCGCTATCGAGCGTGCGACATAATTGACGCCATCCTCCGCACGGCCGCAATTCGTGCTTTAAAAATCTTGGGGACACAGTGCGGAGAGTGAAGCGATGCGCGGTGAAATCATTCTGGCGGGCGCCATTTTTCTGCTGGCCATCCCCGCGGCCCAGGCTGAAGAATGGTGCGGTTATGCGGCCGGGCCAAATCGCTGGTCGAATGCGGCTATTCCTCGATCAACGAGTGCGAGAACGCGCTCGGCAAAGGCGGAATGTGCTTCGTCGATCCCGAGGTCGCGCTCAACGCAAAACGCGGCACGCCGGCCGGCAGCGCGCCGGCGAGTTCTGTCAAAGCGGGCGCCGGCCACAGCTGAGCGCGCCGCACCGTCAGAGCCAGCGTCGGACCTGTCCCGTATAGGTGTCGAAGGCGCCGCCGAATTGGCGGCGCATTTTCGCTTCTTCGAACGGAATATGCACCCAATTGGCCGTGGCAAACACCGCGATCGGCGCGAGCAGCATCGGCCATGCGCCGACCCATAACGCGATGCCCAGCGCCACGCTCACAAGACTGAGATACATGGGATTACGCGTGAACCGGAACGGCCCTGTGGTCACAAGCTTGCGGTTGCTCGCAGACGTAGGCTCGATCTCTGTGCCCTCGCGCCGGAACAACAGCGCAGCTGTCACGGCTAGGGCCACTCCGGCGACGATGAGCGCGATGGCCAGCGGCACGAACGGCAGGCCCGGCACACGGGGCCATCCCGCTGCGTAGCTGATGGCAGCGGCGAGCAGAACATAAACCAACGTCCAGATCGGCGGCGGCACTTTGACCATGAGCCGGCGTCCAGGGCCGCAAGTCGGGCCGCAAGCCTTTCGGCTTTAGGTATTCATCGAGTTCGAAGAATTCGCCGTTGTTCTTGGTGTTGCGCAGCTTGTCGAGCAGGAAGTCGATCGCGTCCATGGTGCCCATGGGATTGAGGATGCGGCGCAGCACGTACATTTTCTTGAGCTGATCGGCCGGCACCAGCAGCTCTTCCTTGCGCGTGCCGGAGCGGGTGATGTCCATGGCCGGGAAGGTGCGCTTGTCGGCGACCTTGCGGTCGAGGATCAATTCCGAATTGCCGGTGCCCTTGAACTCTTCGAAAATCACTTCGTCCATGCGGCTGCCGGTATCGATCAGCGCGGTGGCGATGATGGTCAGCGAGCCGCCTTCCTCGATATTGCGCGCGGCGCCGAAGAAGCGCTTCGGCCGCTGCAAGGCATTGGCGTCGACACCGCCGGTCAGCACCTTGCCCGATGACGGCACGACGGTGTTGTAGGCGCGGCCGAGCCGGGTGATCGAATCGAGCAGGATGACCACGTCGCGGCCGTGCTCGACCAGGCGCTTGGCCTTCTCGATCACCATCTCGGCGACCTGGACGTGGCGCACCGCCGGCTCGTCGAAGGTCGAGGAAATAACCTCGCCCTTCACCGAGCGCTGCATGTCGGTGACTTCTTCCGGCCGCTCGTCGATCAACAGCACGATCAGATAGCATTCCGGATGATTGTGCGTGATCGAGTGGGCGATGTTCTGCAGCAGCACGGTCTTGCCGGTGCGCGGCGGCGACACGATCAGCGCGCGCTGGCCCTTGCCGACCGGCGCGACGATGTCGATGACCCGCGCCGAGAGATCCTTCTTGGTCGGATCCTCGTATTCCATCTTCAGCCACTCGTCCGGATAGAGCGGCGTCAGGTTGTCGAAATTGACCTTGTGGCGGGCCTTTTCCGGGTCCTCGAAGTTGAGCGAGTTGACCTTGAGCAGCGCGAAGTAGCGCTCGCCTTCCTTGGGGCTGCGGATATGGCCGTCGATGGTGTCGCCGGTGCGCAAGCCGAAGCGGCGGATTTGCGAGGGCGAGACGTAGATGTCGTCGGGGCCGGGCAGGTAGTTGGCTTCCGGCGAGCGCAGAAAGCCGAAGCCGTCCGGCAGCACTTCGACGACGCCTTCGCCGACGATGTCGGTCTCGCGCGCGGAGAGCTGCTTGAGGATGCCGAACATCAGCTCCTGCTTGCGCATGGTCGAGGCGTTCTCGACTTCGAGCTCTTCGGCAAAGGAGACGAGTTCGGCTGGAGTCTTGGTCTTGAGTTCTTGGAGTTTCATTTCCCGCATGGGGATGTCCTTACGGAAACTGGGCCAGCGGTTCGGTGGGAAAAAAGCGTCGCTGGCGAGGGAGAGAGAAGGTCGCAGGTCCACGGGTGCGAGGGCATTGCGGCCCCTGTCCCGATGCATCAGGAGGCTCCGATTCCTATGGAGCCAGAACTCGACTGCATCCGCCTACGTTCGGTGGGATGGCGCAAAGATAAGAAAAGACCGCACTTCAGGCAAGAGGCGAAACGGAATTTGCTTAAAAAACGCGCGAGATCAGAACGGTTTCAGCACCACCAGGAGCACGATCAGCGATCATGATCGCGGTGGGTACCTCATTGATAATTCTATAGAATCTCTGCGAATGCCGGTTGCTGTCGGCGGCAAAATCCTTGACCCAGCGCGCGAACAGTCCGTGCACCGCCGACAGCAGCAGGACCAGCACGATTTTGGCCTGCAGCCAGCCCGAATCGAACCAGCCGAATCGCGAATCTGGCCCGAGCCAGCCAAGCCATAGGCCCAAAACCCAGGTCGCGATCATCGCCGGATTGATGATGCGCGCGCAGCAAGCCGCCGCTCCATCACCTTGAACGTTTCCGACTGAATCGGAGCCCTTCTCGGCCGCGCAGTGATAGACGAACAGGCGCGGCAGATAGAGCATTCCCGCCATCCAGGCGATCACGGCGATGATGTGGAAGGCCTTGAGCCACGCGTAGATATTCACTCTCGCGTCTCCGTGCCGCCCGATCGATCAAATTTTCAGTCGCGCGCCGCGCTACGCACGCGCGCAATCGAGCCGCTCGACATGCGCGATCGGCGTATCCGGCAAGATGCCGTGGCCGAGATTGAAAATAAAAGGCCCGGACGAAAATGCCGCCAGGATCGCATCGATCGACCGATCGAGCGCCGCGCCGCCGGCCAGAAGCACCAGCGGATCGAGATTGCCTTGAATCGGGCGCAGTGGCTGAATGTGCTCGCGGACAAAACCAAGGTCGGCCGTCCAATCAATGCCGACGGCGTCGACGGCGACGGCATCGAGGAAGCGCGGCAAGTCCCGATGCCGCGCCGCGCGGAAAGCCGATGATCTTCGCGTCCGGAATTTCTTTGCGCACCCGCTCGACAATTCGCGCGCAGGGACTGACGCACCACCTGCTCGAATTCGCCGGCCGGCAAAACTCCCGCCCAGGTATCGAAAATCTGCACCGCATCGACACCGGCCGCGAACTGCCGGATCAAATAGTTCGCCGACGCCTCGACCAACGTATCGATCAGCGCGGCAAACGCCTCGGGAAAGCGATAGGCGAACAGCCGCGCCGGCGCTCTGGTCCGGGGTGCCTGCACCGGCAATCATGTAGGTGGCGACCGTCCATGGCGCACCGCAAAACCCGATCAGCGCAACGCGCTGCCGGCAGTTCGCTCCGCACGCGCGCAATCGTCTCGTAAATCGGCTCCAAGACATTGCTGATCGATTTCTCGTCGCAGCCGACGCAAGCGCGGCAGGATCTTTCATCGCATCGAGCCGCGGTCCCTCGCCCTCCACAAAACTGACGTGCTGACCAAGCGCGTGTGGCACGACCAGAATGTCGGAAAACAGGATCGCGGCATCGAACCCGAAGCGGCGGATCGGCTGCAGCGTCACTTCGGCAGCAAGCTTCGGATTGAAGCACAGTTCAAGAAAGCTTCCGGGCCTGGCGCGAAGCTCGCGGTATTCCGGCAAATATCTTCCCGGCTTGCCGCATCAGCCAGATCGGCGGAACTTTTTCGCAGTGACCTGCAAGAACGTGAAGGAGCGGCTTAGGTCATCAGGCATAGCCGTCATAAGCCAATCCTTAAACTAATTAAATCTATAAAGACTCTGTTGTAGTACTTGGTGCGTGGATTGCGCTCACGCATTGCCACCCACATTTCGTTCTGATGCCGCCCACATATTCACCTGCGATTCGTCTATGGCGGCGGGCAGCATGCGAGAGAAACAGGCTGAAGGACTTATATTTCTGCGGCCGTCGCTCCTGACTAATTGTCCTCCGGCTGTCCACATATCACTCATTGCCGCTGGATGCCCTCGGTCATTTTCGTCTCCCGCCGGCGGCAATGTGGATGAACGTCGGGCTGCAAAGGCCGAAGGTTCTTGCACCTGGACCAAAGCCGTGGCTTTCTCCCCGTCCATTAACAGGTTATACCGACCGATGACGCCGGCGGCCGGCCACTTCAATCTGCATTTGATTTCAGATTCGACCGGCGAGACGTTGATTACCGTCTCGCGGGCGGCCGCCGCCCAATACACCAAAATGCTCCCGGTCGAGCATGTGCATCCGCTCGTCCGCACCCAGAAACAGCTCGATCGGGTGCTGGCCGAGATCGAGGAATCGCCGGGAATTGTGCTTTACACGCTGCTTGCAGGAGAATCTGGTCGCCAAGCTTGAAGAGAAATGCCGCGCGCTCGGCCTGCCCTGCCTCTCAATTCTCGGGCCGGTTCTGCACTTGTTTCAAGCCTATCTGGGCGCCGAATCGACGCATAAGGTCGGCGCGCAACATACACTGAACGCCGAATATTTCCGCCGCATCGACGCGCTCAACTACACGATGATGCATGACGACGGGCAGCACGCCGACGACCTCGAAGAGGCCGACGTGTTGTTGATCGGCGTATCGCGGACGTCGAAAACGCCGACCTCCATCTATCTCGCCAACCGCGGAGTAAAGACGGCGAATATGCCCGTTGGTGCCGGGCATTCCGCTGCCGCCGGGGATCGAGGCGCCTCAAACGGCCATTGGTCGTCGGTCTCTTCGCCTCGCCGGAGCGCATTGTGCAAATCCGGCAGAATCGCTTGCTGGGGCTCAAGGCGCAGCGCGACGGCAACAAATATATCGACCAGCAAGCTGTGGCCGAGGAACTTGCCGCTTCGCGGCGTTTATGCGCCAAGCATAATTGGCCGTTGATCGATGTGACCCGGCGTTCCATCGAAGAAACCGCGGCGGCCGTGCTGGCGCATTTGGCCGATCGGCGCCGGCACTGCCGTCGTAGGCGATGGCCGTGTGGCTTTGCCGCACAACCGCTCGTGCTCGCATCAGCGCAGCGCCGTGCGCCGGACGTTGCTGGAAGCGGCCGGCATTCCGCTCACTGTGCATGCCGCCGATATCGACGAACGGCGCCTGGAAAGCGAAGCTCGCGTCAATGCCGCCGGCGAACATTGCCGCGCTACTGGCGCAGGCCAAGGCTCGTCGGTCGCGAAGTCGTCGCTCGGGCCGGCTGGTGCTAGGTGCCGATCAGATTTTGACGCTCGATGGCAAACGGTTCGCCAAGCCGGCCGATCGCGCCGCCGGCGCGGCCGCAGCTTCGCGCTCTTTGCCGGCCGCACGCATGAGCTTCATGCCGGCGTCGCGCTGGTGCAGGACGAAGCCGACCTTGTTCCAATATGCCGACATCGGCGCGGCTGACCATGCGCGCCTTTTCCGATGAGTTTCTCGATCGCTATCTCGACGTCGCCGGCGACGCAGTGACGGCAAGCGTCGGCGCCTATCAGCTCGAAGGGCCGCGGCATCCAGCTGTTCGAGCGGATCGAAGGCGACTACTTCACCATTCTCGGACTTGCCGCTTTTGCCGGCGCTCGATTTTCTGCGCCGGCACGGCTGTCTGATGGCATGAGCGACCAACGGCCCTTCATCCTGTGCCTCACCGGTTCGCTCGGCATGGGCAAATCGCGGACCGCGCAGTTTTTCGCGGAACAAGGCGTGCCGGTTTATGATGCCGACGCTGTCGTTCACGAGCTTTACGAAGGCGAAGCGGTGCCGCTTATCGCTGAGCCTTTCCCGGCGCGATCGTGGACGGCAAGGTCGACCGGGTAAAACTTGCGGCGTTGGTGCTCGGCGACGACGCCGCGCTGGCGCGGCTCGAAGCCATTGTGCATCCGCTGGTCGCCGCGCGCCGAGAAAAATTCTTGGCCGATGCGAGACAAAGCAACGCGCCCGTGGTGCTGCTCGACATTCCGCTCCTGTTCGAGACCGCGGCGAGCGCGTTTGCGATGCCGTGGTCGTCGTCTCGGCGCCGGCCGACATGCAGCGCCAGCGCGCGTTCGAACGGCCGGGCATGACCGAGGAAAAATTTACCGGCTTGCTCGCAAAGCAGTTGCCGGATGCGGAAAAGCGGCAGCGCGCCGACTTTGTCGTGGATACTTCGCAGTCCTTCGATCACGCCCGCGCCCAGGTGCGCGACATTTTGCGCGCGGTCGCTACAATGCGCAAATCCGCGGCTGATTCGTGAGGCGCGTATCGTCGCGACGGTTGGATATTCATGCGCGAAATCGTGCTCGACACCGAAACGACCGGCCTCGACCCGCTTGACGGCCATCGCCTGGTCGAGATCGGCTGCATCGAGCTGATCAACGGCATTCCGTCGGGCCAAACCTTCCATAGCTATTTCAACCCGGAACGCGGCATGCCGGCCGAAGCCTTCGCCGTTCACGGGCTGAGCGACGACTTTCTCAAGGACAAGCTGTTCTTTGCCGAAGCGGCAGACGATCTCGTGGCATTTCTCGGCGATGCGCCGCTTGTCATCCACAATGCCGCCTTCGATCTCGCTTTCTTGAACGCCGAGCTTGAGCGCGCGGGCGACGGCCCGATCGCGCGCGAGCGGTTGGTCGATACGCTGCTGATCGCGCGCCGCAAGCATCCCGGCGGCTCAAATCGGCTGGACGATCTGTGCGTGCGCTACGGCATCGATAATTCGCGCCGGACCAAGCACGGCGCGCTGCTTGATGCCGAACTGCTCGCCGAGGTTTATGTCGAGCTGATCGGGGCGCGCCAGGCGCAGCTCGTTCTGGCGCAAGCCTCGATTGCGGGCCGGATCGCCGGCGAGCCCATCATTGTCCGCGACGCGGCCGATGCCGCTGGTGCCGGCTTTGACCGCCGGAAGAACGTGCCGCGCATCGCGCATTCCTTGCCGATCTTGGCGAAAATGCGATTTGGCGCGACTACGTCAGTTTGGGTTGACGGGCTGCGACGGCGGCGCCGCGGCGGCAAGCCGCTGGCGATAAAGAGCGACGAAATCGACCGGATCGAGAAGGAGCGGCGGAAAGCCGCCATTGCGCACCGCGGTCGCGACGATCTCCCGCGCGAACGGAAACAACAGGCGCGGACACTCGATCAGCACGATTGGCTGCATGCTGTCGGCCGGCATGTTTTGAATTCGAAAAAGCCCGCCGAAGACCAGTTCGAAGCTGAACAGCATCATCGGCGGTTTGCCCGGGCAATTCGGCTTTGCCTTCCAGCCGGAGCGTTACCTCGAAATCGGTGCCGCTCACCGGCGCGGCATCGACATTGACCTGGATGTTGATGGTCGGTTGCTGCCCTGTCGGCGCCATGGAGCGCGGCGCGTTGGGATTTTCAAACGAAAAATCCTTCACGTATTGGGCCAGCACGCCGATGTGGGGCATCGCCTGTGGTTGAGGACCGCCGTTTGTGGCCGACATGCTCGTCTCTCTCCCGCGCAGGCTTAAGGTCTGGCTAACACAGCATTCTGGGGCGGACAATGGCGGGGCTCGGCCCTGCAAGTCGACGGCAATGGCACGGTTTTCTGCGTGCGATCGTGTCCTCTCCGTGGCCAGCTCCGTCGTCGTCCGGTGGTGGAGTTATTAAAAGGTGATCGGCGCAATGTCGCCTCCGATGTTGGCGCGGCGGCCGCGATCGTTTAAAGTCTTACCGGCGGCACGCCTTTCGGACAGCGGCTACTGGATGGTTCCCCTTGCGTGCCTACATGAGTGTGGGGACCTGGCGCCCTGCGGATTCTGCCACCTGAAATCGCCTCCGGGGCCCGCCGTGCCGTCCTGAGACGCCGAGAGAATGTAAGACTTGTTCGACATCTACACCATCATCTTCCTGGCGCTGGCGGTTTTCATTTTTCTGCGCCTGCGCAGCGTCTTGGGCCAGCGGACCGGCCGCGAACGTCCGCCCTATGACCCCTATTCGGCGCGCGACGCGGTGCGCAGCCCGGCAAGCGACAAGGTCGTGACTTTGCCGCCGCGCCCGGCAGCGGAGCCGCCGCCGGCGCGATCGGTCGAGGTTCCTTCCGCGCCGCCCGCCGACCGCTGGAAAGGCGTCGCCGAAAGCCGGATCCAGCACGGCTACCGGCCTCGACGCCATCGCGGCCGCCGAGCCGAGTTTCGACGTCCAGCACTTCATCAGCCGGCGCGCGCGCCGCCTACGAGATGGTTGTCACCGCCTTTGCCGAAGGCGATCGCCGTCAACTGCGCAGCCTGCTGTCGCGGGAGGTCTTTGACGGATTCGACGCCGCCATCAGCGAACGCGAGCGCCGCGGCGAAACCGCTGAAACGCGCTTTCGTCTCGATCGACGGCGCGACCGTGACCGCCGCCGAGCTGCGCGGCCGTATCGCGCAGATCACGATGCGCTTTGTTTCCAAGCTCATCTCGGCGACGCGCGATCGAACCGGCGCCGTGATCGAGGGCAATGCCGAAAAGGTGACTGATGTCACCGATGTCTGGACATTTGCGCGCGACGTGTCCTCGCGCGATCCAAACTGGAAGGTCGTCGCTACCGAAGCCGGTCAGTGAGGCCGATGGCCGTTCCCCGCTGCGCCTTCGTCATCGCCGGTGCATTGGCTGTTGGCCGCCCTTGCGACGGCCGGTCACGCCGGCGATCGCTGGCCGATCAAATTTCCCGACACTCAATATGAGCCGGTGAGCTGGTCAAGCCTGGACGGCTGGGCAGGCGACGATCATGCCACGGCGTTTGCGGCCTTTCTTGAAAGTTGCCGCGCGCTCAAGGGCTCGGCAGGCAATGACCGGAGCAATCGCCCAGGCGCTCAAACGCGTCTGTGCGCGAGGCTTTGCCGCCGTTCCCCTCGAGGAGGACGGCTGCGCGAAAATTCTTCGAGGACAATTTCCGGCCGCTGCGCATCAGCAAGCTCGGCCAGACCGACGGATTTCTGACCGGATATTACGAACCGATCATCGACGGTTCGCGCGTGCCGACCGGGGAATTCCAGGCGCCGCTTTACCGGCGGCCGCCCAACCTCGCCATCGCCGGGCGGCTCAAGCTCGGCGATGCATTCCCGAGCAAAGGCGTCAAAGTCGGCCGCCGCGTCGGGCGACGGAAAATAGTGCCCTATTACGATCGCGGCGAGATCGAGGATGGGGCGCTCGACGGCTGGCACTTGGAGATTTGCTGGCTGCGCAGTCAACTCGACGTTTTGTTCGCGCAAATCCAGGGATCGGCGCGCATCCGGCTCGAAGATGGCGAGATTTTGCGGGTCAATTACGATTCGCATAACGGCTGGCCCTATACGCCGATCGGCCGCGTGCTGATCGATCGCAAGATCATGTCCAAAGACGAAGCTTCGATGCAGCGCATTCGCGACTGGATGGAAGCCAATCCGGATCAAGCCAAGGACGTGCGGCGTCAGAACAAATCCTATATCTTCTTTCGCATGACCGATCTCTCAAACGAGGACGAAGCGGTCGGCGGCGAGGGCGTGCCGCTGATGCCGGGCCGCTCCATCGCGGTCGATCGCTCGCTGCATGTCTATGGCACTCCGTTTTTCATCGCCGCCAACTTGCCCATCACCAACACCAAGGCGGGCACCAGATTTCGCCGGCTGCTTTTTGCGCAGGACACCGGCTCCGCCATCGTCGGGCCGGCGCGGGCCGATATTTATTTCGGCGCCGGCGATGAGGCCGGCCGGATCGCCGGGCGCATTCGCAATCCCGGACAATTTGTGATGCTGGTGCCGCGCGAAGTCGATCCATCGCAGGCCGCGGCAAACATCCCGCTGCCGCTGCGGCGTCCGAGCCGACCCAATGCGCAAACGGACGGTACCGCGATGATCGACCCGGCAGACGAAGACGTGCCGCCGCCGCCGGCCAAGCCCGTCGTGTCGCCCAGTCGCGTGTCACCAACTCTCGTGCCGCCCGGCCGCACGCCACCGACTCTCGTGCCGCCCGGCCGCGCGTCACCGACTCTCGTGCCGCCCGGCCGCACGTCACCGACTCTCGTGTCGCCCAGCCGCACGCCACCGATTCTCGTGCCGCCCGGCCGCACGCCACCAACTCTCGTGTCGCCCAGCCGCACGCCACCAACTCTCGTGTCGCCCAGCCGCGCGTCACCGACTCTCGTGCCGCCAAGCCCCGCGTCACGCGGTCTCGTGTCGCCCAGCCGCGCGTCGCGCGGGATCGTGCCGCCAAGCCCCGCGTCACGCGGTCTCGTGTCGCCCAGCCGCGCGTCACCAACTCTCGCGTCACCCAGTCTCGTGTCAACCAGACGCGCATCACGGAACCCCGTGACGCCAAGCCTCGCGTCACCGACTCCCGTGTCGCCCAGCCGCGCGTCACCAAGGCTGGCCATGCCAAAGCTGGCGTTACCAAGGCTCCCTTCACCAAAGCTTGCGTCACCCGGTCTCGCGCTACCGGCATTCATGTCGCCAAGCCTCAAGCGAAAGCGAAAGCCAGATCGCGGCTGAACCTATGAATCGCCGCCGCTCATTAAGCGATGAGGAGCACGCGCTCTGGTCCGGCGTGGCGCGCTCAATCACGCCGCTGCGTCAGGCGGCGAAGCGTTCGGAACCGCAAGACAGTTCCGCCACTGCCGAGGCTGCCGCGAAGGCGCCTGCGGCTCGCCCGGTGCACGGCGCCACGACCGCACCGGCAGCGGCAACCGCAACCGAAAAAGTACCCGCGCTTGTGCCGCTCGGACGGCGTTTTAGGCAGCGCGTTGCCAGCGGACGCACCCCGATCGATGCCCGGCTCGATCTGCACGGTTTGACGCAAAAACAGGCGCACGCCGCGCTGTTGCGGTTTTTGCGAGGCGCTCAAGCTGACGGCGCCAGAATCGCGCTCGTGGTTACCGGAAAGGGAACGCCCCGAAGACCGTCGGCGCGCGGCGACCATGGCGAAGCCGGCGAGCCGGGCGTGCTCAGGCGACAGGTGCCGCTGTGGCTGGCATTGCCGGAGTTTCGGCCGCTGGTCGTCAGCGTCGAAGATGCCCATGTCGGTCACGGCGGGCAGGGCGCGCTTTATGTTCGCCTGCGGCGCCTCCGCTAAGCAGGGGTTAACCTTACCAATTGCAAAATGGGACCTGATGCCGCTTTACCGGCGGAAAAAGGTCTTCTTTGCTGGCAATAGTTTCTGCCATGTCGGGGACAAGCTCTACCGCCACGCCATCAATGCCCGGGTCCCGGCGCAGCGAGTCGCCGGATCGGCAAGCGCTTGCCGAAGTCGAGAAGTGGATGGCGATCATCCGCGAAATCAGCCACGAGCGGCACGCCCCAACAATAATTCCTTCCGACGATCCGTCGCCTAAAGCATGATCTGGAAAAGTAGAAGCCGGTTTTCCGAAAAGATCATGCTCTCTAAAGAATAAACCGGCTCAAATCCGCGTTCTTGGCGAGATCGCCGATATGTTCCTGCACGTAGGCGGCGTCGATCTTCACCGTCTCGCCTGAACGATCCGGCGCCGCGAAGGACACTTCGTCGAGCACGCGCTCCATCACGGTTTGCAGCCGACGCGCGCCGATATTCTCGACGCTGGAATTGACCGCCACGGCCGTGTCGGCGACCGCGTCAATGGCGTCCTCGGAGAATTCGAGCGTCACCCCTTCCGTCTGCATGAGCGCGATGTACTGCTTGATCAGCGAGGCCTCCGGCTCGGTGAGGATGCGGCGGAAATCGTCGCGCGTCAGCGGTTTGAGCTCGACGCGAATCGGCAAGCGGCCTTGCAGTTCCGGCAACAGGTCGGACGGTTTGGCGGTGTGGAACGCGCCCGAGGCAATGAACAAAATATGGTCGGTGCGTACGGCGCCGTGTTTCGTGGCCACGCTGGTGCCTTCGATCAAGGGCAACAAGTCGCGCTGCACGCCCTTCGCGGGACACGTCGCCGCCGATACGGCTGTCGCGCGCGCAAATCTTGTCAATTTCGTCGAGAAAAACGATGCCGTTGTTCTCAACTGCCTTGATCGCCTCCTGCGTCAGCTGATCGCTGTCGAGCAATTTGTCGGATTCTTCATTGATCAGAATTTCGTAGGAATCGGCGACGTTGACGCGCCGCGTCTTGGTGCGCCCGCCGCCGAGCTTGCCGAAAATATCGCCGATCGAAATGGCGCCGACCTGGGCGCCCGGCATGCCCGGAATCTCGAACAGCGGCATGCCGCCGGAGGCCTGCACCTCGATTTCGATCTCCTTGTCGTTGAGCTCGCCGGCGCGCAGCTTGCGGCGGAATGCTTCTTTGGTGGCGGCGCTGGCGCCGGCGCCGACCAGCGCATCGAGGACGCGGCTTTCGGCCGCCTGCTGCGCGCGCGCCTGAACGTCTTTTCGCTTTCGCTCCCGGGTCAGCGCGATGGCAATCTCGACCAGATCGCGCACGATCTGCTCGACGTCGCGGCCGACATAGCCGACTTCGGTGAATTTCGTCGCTTCGACCTTGAGAAAGGGTGCGCCGGCAAGCTTGGCCAGGCGGCGCGAGATTTCCGTTTTGCCGACGCCGGTCGGGCCGATCATCAAAATGTTCTTCGGCAGCACCTCTTCGCGCAGCCGCTCTTCCAATTGCAATCGCCGCCAGCGGTTGCGCAGCGCAATGGCGACCGCCCGTTTGGCATCGCCCTGTCCGACAATGAAGCGGTCGAGCTCGGAAACAATTTCACGGGGAGAAAAATCACTCATGTGCCGCATACCATCAGCATCGCGCGTCCATCGGGAGTATCGACAAGGCGGTCTTCGCGAAAGCCGGCCTTTTTGTAAGCTCTGATTGCGCGTGCATTCTGCGGATCGGGATCGGTGATGACCCGCGGCGCGCCGTGCGCCAACAAATCGGCAACAAATGCGCGGATCAGCGCCGACCCGTGACCTCGCCCGACCATGTCCGGCTCGCCGATGAATTGATCAATGCCGCGCACGCCGTCGGGCTGACTGCCGAAGCCGTTATCGGGCCATGCCGCCGGATCGTAGCATTGCAGATAAGCGAACGGGCGTCCGCTCGCCACGACGATAAACTGCTGCATGGAAGGATGATCCATGTCCTCGCTCACCAGCCTGAATTGCTTTTCCGGATCGCCCCACCATTGGAGGACATGAGGCATCGCCAACCACTGCTGAATTATCGTCAAATCCGCGACCGAAATTGGGCGAAACGCGTAGCCGCCGCCTGCCATGCGTCAGGCGCCCTTGAGGGTCTCGACGGTGACATTGCGGTTTGTGTAAACGCAAATGCCCGCCGCGATGTCGAGCGAGCGGCGCACAATCGCTTCGGCGTCGAGCGGTCCGTCGATGAGCGCGCGCGCCGCAGCCAGCGCGTAATTGCCGCCCGAGCCGATGCCGACGATCCCGGCCTCCGGTTCGAGCACGTCGCCGGTGCCGGTGAGCACCAGCGATGTGTCCTTGTCGGCGACGATCATCATTGCTTCCAGCCGGCGCAAAAAGCGGTCGGTGCGCCAGTCCTTGGCAAGTTCGACCGCTGCCCGCATGAGCTGACCGCGATATTGTTCGAGCTTGGCTTCCAATCGCTCGAACAGCGTGAAGGCGTCGGCGGTAGCGCCGGCGAAGCCGCCGATCACCTCGCCGCCGCCAAGCCGCCGAACCTTCCGGGCATTAGCCTTGACAATGGTTTGGCCGATGGAGACCTGGCCGTCGCCGCCCACGCTGACCACGCCCCCCTTGCGGACGGTCAGGATGGTGGTGCCATGCCACGGGCCGGGGGAGCCGGAATCGGAGGATTGCATATGCCGGAGAGCCTTCGCTTGAAGCATGATTTATGGCTTGGCCCCCGGCAATGCAATTGCGGCCCGCGGCGATTGGCGAAGCGCACCAAGCCCTGATAAAAGGCGCCACGTTGCGGAGAAGATGATGCGCAAGGCATCGGTTAAGCGATCCACCAAAGAAACCGCGGTCGAGGTTGCCATTAACCTCGACGGCGAGGGGCGAGCGTCCATTGCGACGGGCATCGGGTTTCTCGACCACATGCTCGAATTGCTGGCGCGGCATGCGCGCTTCGACATGGACGTCAAAGCCAAGGGCGATCTGCACATCGATCAGCACCACACGACCGAAGACGTGGGCATTGCGCTTGGCCAGGCGGTGCGAAAAGCGCTCGGCGATCTGAAGGGGATAACCCGTTACGCCGACGTGCACGTGCCTATGGACGAAGCGCTCACCCGCGTCGCCATCGATATTTCCGGTCGTCCATTCCTGGTCTTCAAGGCCGAATTCGTGCGCGACAAAGTCGGTCCGTTCGACACCGAATTGATACAGGAATGGTTCCAGGCCTTCGCCATGAATGCGGCGGTGACGCTGCACGTCGCCACCCTTTATGGCACGAACGACCATCATATCGCGGAATCGTGTTTCAAGGGCTTGGCCCGGGCGCTGCGGGCCGCGGTTGCCATCGATCCGCGCGCCGCGCATGAAATACCCTCCACCAAGGGCACGCTCGGCGGCTAAGCCGTTTCGGCTCGAAGTTTTGGTGCGAGCACTGGAAGAAAGTCATGCCTGTTTTCACGGTTCATGAACCGCCGTTGCGGGCGACCGCGGCCCTGCCGGATCCGGAGCGTTTCGTCTTCGTGCGCGACGGCGTCTATGTATGGGCGTTTCTGCTCACGCCGCTGTGGATGTTGTGGCGCGGACTTTGGCTCGTCTTCATCATTTACGCGGTGGTCGCCGCCGGCATCGAAAACGCCATGCATTACGCCGGCTTCGGCACCGGCAGCATCATCCTGGTGCAACTCTTGATATCGCTCTTGGTCGCTGTCGAAGCGGCGAGCCTGCGCCGATTTTCGCTGGCCCGCCGCGGCTGGAAGAATATCGGCGTCGTCAGCGGCCATGATCGGGAAGACGCCGAGCGGCGCTTCTATGACTTTTGGGCGCGTGGCACTCCGGCCGAGCGCGACCAGCCGCCGCCTATTCCGCAAGACTCGCCGCCGCCGGCCCAGCCGCCCGACATTATCGGCCTGTTCCCCGAACCGGGAGGCGGCATCCGGTGAGTGTGGCGATTGTCGATTACGGCTCGGGCAACCTGCATTCAGCCGCGAAAGCATTTGAGCGCGCGGCGCGGGATGTTGGCCGCGCCGCAGCGGATTGTGGTGACGCGCGATCCGGCCGCGGTGGCATCGGCTGATCGCGTGGTGCTGCCCGGCGTCGGCGCCTTTGCCGATTGCCGGCGCGGGCTTGACGCCGTCGACGGCATGGTCGCTGCGCTCGAAGAAGCGGTGCGCCGGCGCGGCCGGCCGTTTTTCGGCATCTGCGTCGGCATGCAGCTTTTGGCCGAGCGCGGCCGCGAATATGAGGTGACCGAAGGACTTGGCTGGATCGCCGGCGAGGTCGACCGCATCGCGCCGGCCGATCCGAGCCTGAAGATCCCGCACATGGGCTGGAACACCCTCAACATCGCGCGGCCGCATCCGCTGCTCGACGGTCTAAACCTTGGCGCGCAAGGCCGGCACGCCTATTTCGTGCACTCCTACGCGCTCCGGCCGGCGCGGCGCGACGATCTGGTGGCCGATACCGATTATGGCGGTCCGGTCACGGCCATTGTGGCGTGCGACAACATCGTCGGTACGCAATTTCATCCGGAGAAGAGCCAAAAGCTCGGTCTGGCGCTGATCGCGAATTTTCTGAAGTGGACGCCGTGATTCTCTTCCCTGCCATCGATCTGAAAAACGGCGAGGTCGTGCGCCTTGAGCAAGGCGACATGACGCGCGCGACGGTTTTCCATCGCGACCCGGCGGAGCAGGCGCGGCTGTTCGCGGCGCAGGGATTTAAGTACCTGCACATTGTCGATCTCGACGGCGCGTTCGCCGGGCGGCCGATGAACGCCGCGGCCGTCGAGCGCATTCTCGCTGCGGTGAAAATTCCGGTGCAGCTTGGCGGCGGCATCCGCGATCTCGCCACCATCGAAGCCTGGCTCGGCAAGGGAATAGCGCGGGTGATCATCGGCACCGCCGCGGTGCGCGATCCGGCGCTGGTCAAGGACGCTGCGAAAAGCTTTCCCGGCCGCGTCGCGGTCGGGCTCGACGCGCGCGCCGGCAAGGTGGCGATGGAGGGCTGGGAAACGACGTCCGAGCTTTCCGCGCTCGAGATTGCGCGGCGGTTCGAGGATGCCGGTGTCGCGGCAATCGTCTACACCGACATTGCGCGCGACGGCATGCTCAAGGGACTTAATCTCGACGCCACCGTGGCGCTCGCCGACGCGCTGTCGATCCCGGTCATCGCGTCCGGCGGCCTTGCGTCGCTCGACGACGTGCGCGCGCTGATGATGCCGCGGGCCCAGAAACTCGCCGGCGCCATTGTCGGGCGCGCGCTTTACGACGGGCGGCTCGATGCCGCCGCGGCGTTAAAGCTGATCGGCGCGGCGCAGGCGGCCTGACGCGGCATGTTCAAGGTCCGCGTCATTCCCTGCCTCGACGTGAAAGACGGCCGCGTCGTCAAGGGCGTCAATTTCGTCAATCTGCGCGACGCCGGCGATCCCGTCGCCGCCGCGATCGCCTACGATGAGGCCGGCGCCGACGAACTGACCTTCCTCGACATCACCGCGAGCCACGAAGATCGCGACATCATGCTCGATGTGGTGCAGCGCACGGCCGAAGCCTGCTTCATGCCGCTGACCGTGGGCGGCGGCGTGCGCACCGTCGAAGACATTCGCGTGCTGCTCGCGTCCGGTGCCGACAAAGTGTCCATCAATACCGCGGCGGTCGCGCGCCGGGCTTTGGTCAAGGAAGCGGCGGAAAAATTCGGCGACCAATGCATTGTCGTCGCCATTGATGCGAAGAAAGTATCAACGCCGGGCGAAGTCGACCGCTGGGAAATTTTCACCCATGGCGGCCGCAACCGCACCGGCATCGACGCCGTCGATTATGCGCGCGAGGTCGCAGCGCTCGGCGCCGGCGAAATTCTTTTGACCTCCATGGATCGCGACGGCACGCGGCAAGGCTTCGATATTGCACTGACCCGCGCCGTGGCCGATGCCGTCTCCATACCGGTCGTCGCCTCCGGCGGCGTCGGCTCGCTGCAACATTTTGTCGAAGGCGTTCGCGACGGCCACGCCAGCGCCGTACTCGCCGCCTCCATCTTCCATTTCGGCGAACACTCGGTGCGCGAGGCCAAGGAATACATGGCGCACGCCGGTCTAAAGGTGCGGCTTGATCCCTGATCGGTCCGCGCTGTCAGCCGGTCCGTTTCGCCCAAGCCAGCGCCGCTTCCAGGCGGTCGTTTCCCCAGTAAAGTTCGCCATCGGCGGTGCGAAAGCTTGGGGCGCCGAAAATATCGAGCGTTTGCGCCTGGCTCGTGTCGGCGCGCAGCCGGTCTTTGATTGCCGGGCTCTGCGCGGCTTCGAGCACGACCGCGGCATCAACAGATAAGCCGGCAAGGATGCCGCGCATGGTTTCCGGCTCATCGATGCGGCGCCCTTCGGCAAATTCGGCATGAAAGACGGCGCGGCAAAAGTCCTCTCCCCAACGCTGGCCGAGGCCGACCAAAGCAATCCGCGCCGCCAGAATGCTCGACTGCGGAAATGGCTCCGGGCGCCGGAATGCCAGTCCGAATTCGGCGCATGTCCTTTCCAGGTCGCGCCACATGTAGCGCCCTTTGGCGGGAAAGAGGTTGAACGGTGAGGTGGTCCAGCCCTGCATCTTGAAAATGGCTCCAAGCAGGAACGGACGAAAATTCACGGAAACCGCTTCACGCCGCGCCAATGTGTCAATACGCATGGCTACCGGATAGGAGTAGGTAGAGGCGAAATCGAACCAGAAATCGAGCGAAGGGGCGGTCATGGCCATCCCGGCAGTAAAAGGCCCGAACAAATGCCATTACCAGCCCAACATAGCGCCTCTCCCAGGTCGCGGGGAGAGGTGCTAAGGAGGCTGCCAAGGAAGCGCGTCATGACTTCGTTTACGCTGCACGATCTGGAAAAACGCGTACAGGATCGCGCTCAGGCGAGCGCCGACATATCCTATACGCGCAAGCTGATTGACCGCGGGGTCGATCATTGCGCCAAGAAATTCGGCGAAGAAGCCATCGAAGCCGCCATTGCCGCGGTGGCCGAGGATCGGGACCGGATGATCGCGGAGACGGCCGACGTGCTCTATCATCTTCTCGTTATGCTGCATGCCCGCGGCATTTCGCTCGCCGAAGTCGAAGCGTCACTGGCGGAACGCACCCGCCGGTCGGGGCTTGACGAGAAAGCGGCGCGTAAGGGCGGCTAAGGGCTATCGCAATGGAGCAACGTGCCGAGCCGGATGTCTCGCCGTATCGCGTATTTTCGCGCGCCGAATGGGCCTCGCTACGCGAAGACACGCCGATGACGCTCGAGCACGATGAAATCGTGCGGCTGCGCTCGCTGCATGACCGGCTCGATATGTCGGAGGTGGAAGAAATCTATTTGCCGCTGTCGCGGCTGCTTTCGCTCTATGTCGCCGCCACGCAGCGGCTGTTCCGCGCGCAACAAGGCTTCCTCGGCACCGAGGACGCCAAGATGCCTTACATCATCGGGGTCGGCGGCTCGGTCGCCGTTGGCAAATCGACCACGGCGCGTGTGCTGCAGGCGTTGCTGGCGCGCTGGCCCAACGTGCCCAAGGTCGATCTCATCACCACCGACGGCTTCCTGTATCCCAACGCCGTGCTCGAGCGCGAAGGCCTCATGGAAAAAAAGGGCTTTCCCGACAGCTACGATCTGTCGACGCTGCTGCACTTTCTTTCCGACATCAAGGCGGGCCGCCGGCCGGTGCGGGCGCCGGTCTACTCGCACCTGATCTATGACGTGATCCCAAACCAATGGATCGAGATCGACCGTCCCGAGATCCTCATTGTCGAAGGCCTCAACGTGCTGCAGGCCGGCCATCTGCCCAAGGACGGCAAGGCCATTCCGTTCGTCTCCGATTTCTTCGATTTCTCCGTGTACCTCGACGCTGACGAAGGCGTGTTGTTATCGTGGTACGTCAATCGGTTTTTAGCTCTGCGCGGCACCGCTTTTGCCGATCCGAAATCCTACTTCCATCGCTATGCGCGGCTCTCGGACGAGCAAGCGGTCGCGACCGCGACCTCGATCTGGAACCGCATCAATCTGGTGAACCTGCGCGAGAATATTCTGCCGACGCGGCCGCGCGCCGATCTCATTCTCAAGAAAGGCGAAAGTCACGAGGTCGAGGAAGTGGCGCTGCGCCGGTTATGACGCGCAGCAGCGAAATCTCCGGGCGATCTTCCACGGCTCAATAACGAAGCTCACGCCGCGAGCGCGGCTGCTCCGGATCCGACAAGCGCCGCCGCCAAACTCTCGCGATCGAGCGGCTTGACCAGGAACCCGTCCATGCCGGCGGCGTAGCAGGCGTCGCGGTCCTCGGCAAAGGCATTGGCGGTCAGCGCGAGGATGGGCGTGCGCGCGGCGCCGGTTTCGGCTTCGCTGAGCCGAATCCGCCGGGCGGCGTCCAGGCCGTCTAGCCCGGGCATGTGCACATCCATCAGGACGCGGTCGAACGGCGTGCCGGCGGCATGCGCGGCGCGCCAGAGCTCGATCGCCTCGATGCCGTTCGAGGCGATGATCGGCTGGTGACCGAGCTTGACCAACAACATGCGCGCCAGCAACGCGTTGATCTCGTTATCCTCGGCGACCAGAATGGAGAGGCCGCCCTTCGCCGGCGCCGTGCCGGGCGCCGAGACCGCCTCGGCCGCGGCGAGATCGAAGGCATCGTCGGCGGACATGCGCGCGGCCAGCGAAGCGGCCCGCACCGGCTTGATCAGATAGCCGGAGAAGCCTGCCTCTTTGAGCGCGGCGAGGTCGCCGCGCATCGCCGGTGTAACCAGTACCAGCCGGCGCGGGATTGCGGCCGCGGCGCGGACAAACGCCGTGCACGCTTGCGTCCCGAGCGCATGGTCGATGAAGACGCTGGTCCACAATTGCTCCGGCAACAGCGTCGCCGCCACTTTTTCGTCGGGGACGATCTTGGTGCGCGCGCCCCAGCGCGCAAGCCGGCGCGCGATCAGCGACGCCTCGAGCGCGCCCGGCGCAACAATCAACACGTTCTCGCCGGCAAGCTCGGGAATGGCGAGGGGCTGCTCGACAAGATTCGCGGCGGCGGGCAGTGGCAGCCGGACATAGAAAGTCGCTCCGCTGCCGCTGCCGCTTTCGACCGCGATTGCGCCGCCGATCGCTTCCACGATCTTCTTCGAAATGGCGAGGCCAAGACCGCTGCCGCCGAAACGGCGCGTCGGGCCGTCGTCCGCCTGCTCGAATTCGAGAAAGATGCGCGCCTGATCCGCAGCCGAAATCCCGATTCCGGTGTCGTGCACCGAAATCAAGATGTCATCCGTCTGCTCGCCCGGCTCGGCGACGATCGACAAGCCGCCGTATTCGGTGAACTTGATCGCGTTGCCGGCGAGGTTGAGCAACACCTGGCGCAGCCGCGACGCATCGCCGACGACGTGCGCCGGCAAGCGCTCATCGACATAGCCGCAAATCTCAAGCCCCTTGGCCTGGGCGCGCGGACCCAAAAGTTCGACCACTTCTTCGATCATCGCCGCGAGCGGGAACGGCTTCGCCTCAAGTTCGAGCCGGCCGGCTTCGATTCTGGAAAAGTCGAGGACCTCCTCGATCAGCGACAACAAGCTTGCCCCGGATGTCTTCACCGCTTTCAGGTAGGTTGTTTGTTCGGCGGTCAGCGCGGTATCGGCCAGGAGATCGGTCATGCCGAGAATGCCGTTGAGCGGCGTGCGAATCTCGTGCGAGACCATGGCGAGAAAGCGCGACTTGGCGCGGCTGGCCGCTTCCGCCTGGTCGCGCGCCTCGGCCAAGGCGCGCTCGGCGCGAACGCGATCGGTCACGTCGCGCCCGACGCTCTGCACCTCGCTGCCGCCGTTCCGGCGAATCGTGACTTCGCGCCAGGCGATCCAGCGCGCCTCGTCGGCGCCGTCGATTTTTTCATCGCAGGCGCGCGTGCCGTCGGCGAGTAGGCTGCGCTCGCCTTGCTCGAGCACCGGCAGCACATAGGCGGAGCCGGTGAGCGCCTCGCGTGTGCGCCCGGCGAGCCGGCAGAATGCGTCGTTGACGTAAGTAATGGTGCCCTCGCCGTCGCGGCGCACGATGACGTCGTCTTGCGCCTCGAAAAAGCTCGTGGCGCGTTCCTGGTTTTCGCTCAATTCCCAGGTGCGGTCCGCCGCGTCGTCGAGCTTCGCCTCGAGATCGCGCAACTCCTGCTTCATTTGCCGAATGCGGGAGATGAGGATGCCGAGCGCCCCGCAGGCGCCGCCGAACAGCCAGGCCACGCCGATGGCGAACAGATGGGGATCATAATGCGCCGCCTGCGACGTCGAGCCGACAAGAAAGCCGAAGCCGGCCGCAAACGACATCGAGCCCAGGACGAGCGCGCGCACGACAAAGAGGAGGATCCGGCGGGTGAAAATCAGGTGTTTTCCGAGCTTGGTGCGCGGGCGCATCATCCCATTCCGCCGGGCACGCGGGCCGCGGCACTGGTCTATGCCGCGGCGGCGCCCTTGCTAATGATGCGGAGTTTTGGCCTATGAATCTTGCGCATCCCTTGCGCGCAAGCGTGGCGGTTGGAGCCAGGGTTGATGATTTGTTAACATTGCGCCTCAACCAAGCCTGCTGACGGCGGCGCCGGAGAACAAGAATGGACGATGTGGTCAACGCAAAGCGCTCACGCGCGAAAGGAACGGCCGCTGCGGCGGTGGAGAAACCGACCCGCGAAGAGGCGGAAGAGGCCGTGCGCACGCTCATCCGCTGGGCCGGCGACGATCCCGGCCGCGAGGGACTTCGCGCCACGCCCGGGCGCGTGGTTCGCGCCTATGAGGAATGGTTCTCGGGCTACAAGGATGATCCGAACGCTTATCTCAAGCGCACATTCGAGGAAACCGGCGGTTACGACGAAGTCGTTGTGCTGCGCGACATCCGCTTCGAATTGCACTGCGAGCATCATATGGCGCCGATCATCGGCCGCGTGCATGTCGGATATCTGCCGCGCAATCGCGTCCTCGGAATCTCCAAATTGGCCCGCCTGGTCGAGGTCTATGCGCGGCGCCTGCAAATCCAGGAGAAGATGACGGCCGAGGTCGCGTCTTGTCTCGATTCCGTGCTCAAGCCGCATGGCGTCGCGGTGGTCACCGAGGCCACGCATCAATGCATGACGACGCGCGGCGTGCACAAACCCGGCGTCACCATGGTGACGAGCCGCATGCTCGGCGTGTTCCGCGACAACGCCGAGACCCGGCACGAGTTTTTGGCCGCGATCGGTATGCGCGGCGCGATCAGCGTCGCCAACGGCTGACCCGAGCGAACCTGAGCTGTTGCTCCGGTTCTGCGTTTGCGACGCGTGAGCTTTACGCCGCGCGCCTGACCTCGTCGGCGATGGCGCGATAGGACAAAGCTTCGGCGATGTGCACGCGGCCGACCTTTTCGGCGCCGTCGAGATCGGCCAGCGTGCGCGCGACGCGCAGCACGCGATGATAGCCGCGCGCGGACAGGCGCATGGCATCGGCGGCTTCGCGCAACAAGGAAAACCCGCTCGTCTCCGGCCGCGCGACATCTTCGAGAATGGCGCCGGAAACGGCGGCGTTGCTGCGCAGCTGCGGCAAGCCGATGGCGGCGTAACGCGCCGCTTGCCGCTCGCGCGCCAGCGCCACGCGCTCGGCGACGTCGCGGCTTCCTTCCGTCGGCGGCGGCAGAATGAGGTCGGCGGCGGTGACCGCCGGCACTTCGATGTGCAGGTCGATGCGATCAAGGAGCGGGCCGGAGATGCGCGCCTGATAGTCGGCGGAGCAGCGCGCGTTGGCCGCGCGCCGGCAGGTATAGCCCGGCTCGTCGGCCCGGCCGCAGCGGCATGGGTTCATGGCGGCGACCAGCATGAAGCGGGCCGGATAGGTCACGCGATGATTGGCGCGCGCGATCGAGACTTCTCCGGTTTCGAGCGGCTGGCGCAGCGAGTTCGAGCGCTTGCGCTGAAAATTCCGGCAGCTCGTCGAGGAACAGCACACCGTGATGCGCCAGCGAGATTTCGCCCGGCCGCGCGTGCAGGCCGCCGCCGACCAAAGCCGGCATGCTGGCGGAGTGATGCGGCGCCCGAAACGGCCGCCGATTGGTCAGCGCGCCGCCTTCGATTTCGCCGGCGACCGACGCGACCATGGACACTTCCAAAAGTTCGGCCGGAGCGAGCGGGGGGAGGATGGACGGAAGCCGCGCGGCCAGCATCGATTTGCCGGCACCGGGCGGCCCGACCATGAGGAGGTTGTGACCGCCGGCGGCGGCGACTTCGAGCGCCCGCTTGGCGCTTTCCTGGCCTTTGATGTCGGCGAGATCGTGCGCTTCGCCTTCGGCCTCGAGGATTTTGGGCTGTGGCCGCGACAGCACCTGGGTGCCCTTGAAATGGTTCGCCAGCTGAATGAGCGAGGAGGCGGCGATGATCTCGATTTCCGGGCTCGCCCATGCGGCTTCGGGCCCGCAGCGGCCCGGACAGATCAAGCCTTCGCCGCGGGCATTGGCGCCGATGGCCGCCGGAAGAACGCCGGCGACCGGCGCGATCGAGCCATCGAGACCGAGCTCGCCCAATACGGCAAACCCCGCGAGCGCGTCGTGCGGGATGGCGCCGATCGCCGCCATGAGGCCAAGCGCGATGGGCAGGTCGTAGTGGCTGCCTTCCTTCGGCAGATCGGCCGGCGCGAGATTGATGGTGATGCGCCGCGCCGGCAAAGCGAGCCCGGAGGCGATCAGGGCCGAGCGGACGCGCTCGCGGGCTTCGGAAACCGCCTTGTCGGGAAGGCCGACGATGGTGAAGGCCGGCATGCCGGGGGCGACTTGGACTTGAACGTCGACCGGCCGGACCTCGATGCCCTCAAAAGCCACGGTGGAAACGCGCTGGACCATGTCCCGCCCCTAGCGCTTTTCATAGTAATCGAAACGCCGGCCCTCCGCAAGAACATTTAGTGAACATGGCGGGCAAAGACCTAGCGATAGGCGGCGCTGCGCAGTTCCTGGCGGGCCGCGTCCAAAATCTCGTCGGACAATGCGGGATCGTCGACCGCGCGCGCCAGCGTCACGGCGCCGACCAGCGTCGCCATGGCGGCGACCGCCTTGCGCCGGCGGGCCGGCTTGGAAAAACCGGGAAGCGCATCGGTGAGAATGCCGAGGAGCCGCTGGAGGCCTTCGCGCGAAGGCCCCGCGCAGAGGAGGGCTGCCGCGCGCCGCGTCCGTGCCCAGCGCCGCCAATGCGCAGCCGCCCGCCGCGTCGTCGCGGTGCCGCGCTGACAAATAATGCTCCAGCAAGGCCGGGTAGGGCTTATCGCCGGCTTCGGCGATAATGCCGCGCCAGCGTGCCGCGGAGGCCGCGAGCGCCCGTTGGGTGGCTTCCACCGACAGGTCATCCTTGCAGCCGAAATGTCCGTAGAAGCCGCCGTGGGTCAGGTCCGCGGCTTTCATGATGTCGGCGACGCCTATTCCGCCAAACCCCTTGGCACGAAAGAGCGCGCCCGCTACCTCAACAATGCGCTCGCGCGTTTGCGCGGCTTTTTCCCGGCTGACCCTCATGATGCGCCTCTGCCATGCGGCCCGAAAAGAACCATTGACACATCATATGATGGCCGTCATGAATAAGCAAGGCAATGATGATGATTATCATCTAAACCGGGTCGGCCGTTAGGTCGGGGAAAATCGATGTTCTCCTCCACGCTCGCTGCCGCATTGCGCCGCCGCGATATCCATTACGGCTGGGTCGTCGTCGCCGTCACGTTTCTCACCATGCTGGTGACCGCGGCCGCCATGGGCGCCCCGGGCGTCATGATCGTGCCGCTGCAGCACGAGTTCGGCTGGGAAAACGTGCAGATTTCAAGCGCGCTGGCGCTGCGCATCTTGCTGTTCGGATTGTTCGGCCCATTCGCGGCGGCGTTCATGAACCGCTTCGGGCTGCGCCGCGTCATGCTGGCTGCGCTTGCGCTGATCGCTGCAAGCTTCCTCGTCTCGCTGGCCATGACGCACCTCTGGCAGTTGATCCTGCTGTGGGGTGTCGTGCTTGGCCTTGGCACCGGCCTGACGGCCATTGTTCTTGCCGCCACCGTCGCAACGCGCTGGTTCAGCGAGCGGCGCGGGCTCGTGATTGGCCTTTTGTCGGCGAGTTCGGCGACCGGGCAGTTGCTATTCTTGCCGTTGATCGCGGGCCTCACCGAACGCTTCGGTTGGCGCCTGGCGCTCGCCGTCGTGTGCGGATTTATGGCCTTCGCCGCCCTCGTGGTCCTCCTGCTGATGCGCGACCGGCCGAGCGACCTTAATCTGCCGTCCTATGGCGAGACTGCAGTCGCGCCGCCGCCACCCTCCGGCGAAGGCCTGTTGTCGTTACTCGCTTCGCCGCTCGTCGTGCTCAGGGAAGCGGCGCGCGTCCCGCTGTTCTGGGTGTTGTTTGCAACGTTCTTCATCTGCGGCTTGAGCACCAACGGGCTCATTCAGACGCATTTTATCGCGCTGTGCGCCGATTACGGGCTCACGGCGGTGACCGCGGCCAGCGTGCTGGCGATGATGGGCGTCTTCGATTTCATCGGCACCATCGGCTCCGGCTGGCTGTCCGACCGCTTCGACAACCGCTTCCTGTTGTTCTGGTATTACGGGTTGCGCGGACTGTCGCTGCTCTATTTGCCCTTCACCGATTTTACCTTCTACGGCCTGTCGCTGTTCGCCGTATTCTACGGCCTTGATTGGATCGCGACCGTGCCGCCGACGGTCAAGCTGACGGCGGATCGCTTTGGCCGCGAGCGCGCCGGCATTGTTTTCGGCTGGATTTTCGCCGGCCACATGATCGGCGCGGCGACCGCAGCCTTGGGCGCCGGCTTTTCGCGCACCGAGTTTGCGAGTTATTGCCGGCTTTCTTCATCGCCGGCGCGATGTGCCTCGTCGCCGCGGGTTTGGTCCTGACCATCGCCAAACCATCGTCCACCGGGGTTTGGCGCCCCAAGCCCGGCGCCGGCACCGGCGCGCGGCTAGCATTTTAACGGAGCATGATCTTTTCGGAAAACCGGTTTCCACTTTTCCGGATCATGCTCTACAGCGCCTTCCGCTTTTCCTCGATCTTGTCCCAGATCAGCGCCGCGATGTCGGCGCCGCCGAAATTCTTGACCGAGCGAATGCCGGTCGGGGAGGTGACGTTGATCTCGGTGAGAAAGCCGCCGATCACGTCGATGCCGACAAAGAGAAGCCCGCGCTCGCGCAGCGAAGGTCCGAGCCGGGCGCAGATTTCGCGCTCGCGTTCGCTTAAATCGGTGGCCGTGGGCACGCCGCCGCGCACCATGTTGGAGCGCAGATCGTCCGGCGCCGGTACGCGGTTGACCGCGCCGGCAAACTCGCCGTCGACCAGGATGATGCGCTTGTCGCCTTCCTTCACCGCCGGCAGAAATTTTTGCACCACCCACGGCTCGTGGAACATGCTGGCAAAAAGATCATACAGCGAGCCGAAATTGATGTCCTCGCGCGCCGACGCGGAACACCGCCTCGCCGCCTTTGCCGTAGAGCGGCTTCATGACGATGTCGCCATTTTCGGCGCGAAACGCTTTGATGGCGTCGAGATCGCGGGTGATCAGCGTCGGCGGCATCAAGTCGGGAAATTCGGTGACGAAGATTTTTTCCGGCGCGTTGCGCACCTGCGCCGGATCGTTCACCACGAGCGTGCGCGGATGGATACGATCGAGCATGTGCGTCGTCGAGATGTAGGCGAGATCGAACGGCGGGTCCTGGCGCAGCAGAACGACGTCGAAGGTCGCGAGATCCGTGAGCCGCGGCTCGCCGAGCGTGAAATGATCGCCGGCGACATCGCGCACCACCAGAGGTTGGACGGAAGCCGAGACTTTTCCGTCGCGCAGCGCGAGCCGGTCCGGCGTATAGTAGCAAACACTGTGCGCGCGGCGTTGCGCTTCGAGCAGCAGCGCGAATGTGGAATCGCCGCGGACATTGATCCGCTCGATCGGGTCCATTTGCACTGCCACGTTCAAGCGCATGGG
The DNA here is from genome assembly GCA_963835195.1 of uncultured Alphaproteobacteria bacterium. GTDB lineage: Bacteria > Pseudomonadota > Alphaproteobacteria > Rhizobiales > Xanthobacteraceae > BOG-931. The sequence continues at coordinate 24,781 of CAWIEY010000008.1, read as the reverse complement.
AGTTTCGCCGCCGCCGCCGCTGTCGCCGCCGCCACGCTCTTACGCAATTTTGGCCGCCGCCGCCATGGGACCCGTCGTAGCGCGGCCGTCATGGTGTTGCATCAAATGCATTGGCCAGGTGGCGGGGAATCCTCCCCGGCATCACCAGAATGACATCGAAGCGGATGAAGCGCTGCGCGTCGCTTTGATGATGCGCAAGCCACAGCTCGGCGGCGCTTACAATGCGCCGTTTGCCGCGCTCGGTCACGGCGACGGCGGCATCGTCGGCGTGATCGCGCGCTTTGACCTCGACGAAGACCAGGGCATTGCGCCGGCGCGCCACGATGTCGATTTCGCCGAAGGGCGTTTTCCACCGGCGCGCCGCGATGCGGTAGCCTTTGACCATGAGCAGCATGGCGGCGCGGCTTTCTGCCGAGAGCCCAAGCCGGAAAGCGGCCACGCGGTGGCGTTCCGGTTCGCGCCGCATCTGCGGCTTTGCGGGGCGGATCACGGCGCCGGCTCGTCTTTTGTGAGCGAAAGCGCTCGGCGATAGACCGCGCGGCGCGGCAGTCCGGTCACCCGCGCAACTTCGCCAACGGCATCTTTGAGCGAACCGCGCGCCAGCGCATCGCGCAAAAGTCCGTCCGCGTCGTGGATGTCGAGCGCGGGAGCCGCAGCAGGGGGTGCGATGACGAGAACGATTTCGCCGCGGGTGTCGCTTGCCGCGAAATTTTGCGCCAAGCTCGGCAAATCGCCGCGGCGCACCTCTTCATGGAGCTTCGTCAGTTCGCGGCACACCGCCGCTTCCCGGTGCCCGAGCCCGGCCGCGAGATCGGTGAGCGCGGCCGCAATCCGCGGCGCGGTCTCGAACAGAACGAGAGTTGCCGGAATGCCGGCGAGCGCCGCGATGCGCGCGCGCCTTGCGGCTTCTTTCGGCGGCAAAAAGCCGGCGAAGAGGAATTGGTCGGTCGGCAAGCCGGCGACGACAAGGGCGGCAAGCGGCGCCGAGGCGCCGGGAAGCACCGTCACATTATGGCCCGCCTCTTGGGCGCCGCGCACGAGCTTAAACCCCGGATCCGACAACAGCGGGGTGCCGGCATCGGAGACGAGCGCGAGCGCAGCCCCCTCGGCCAGCCGCCGTAACAATTTCGGCCGCGCGGTTGCCGCATTGTGGTCGTGATAAGGTGTGAGCGGGGTGGCAATAGCGTAGCGATCGACGAGTTTACGGGTGACGCGCGTATCTTCGCAGGCAATGATGTCGGCGGCCGCGAGTGTGGCTAGTGCGCGCAGCGTGATGTCGGCCAGATTGCCGATGGGGGTCGATACGATATGAAGACCGGGCGCGATTCTGCCGGCCGCAAAACTATGACCGTCCAGCACGTAGCGCCCGTGAGGCCGCTCAGGCCGGCCGGCGCGGTTGGCAAACGCGGGGTCCATGCCGATTACCCTAGCGTCCGCCCGTTCGGCCGTCATGTTCGCGATGGGTTCTGGGGCTTTCTGGCTTGGTTAACGATTCGCCCCCAGAATGACAGATTGGCGCTGCCCTAATGTCCCGGCACCTATGCCGGCCGTGAGGAGAACCGCTGTGTCCGGGGAATTACGGGAGAGGGGGTCGGGCTGCAACGCGGCGCGCGTCGCTTGCGGCGCTCGTCGCCGCAGCCGCGACGGCACTGGCGGCCTGTTCGTCGAGCTCGAGCTATTTTTCGGGGTTCACCGACGTCAGCCCCGGGCGGGCCCGCGCAACCCGCGGCGACCCTGGGCTCCGGACAGGTCAAGGCGGCGCTGATCCTGCCCATTTCGGCTCCCGGCAATGCCGGAATCGCCGGCCAAGCCATGCGCAACGCCGCAGACATGGCGCTCGCGGAATTCAACGCTCCGAACATCCAACTTCTGGTGAAGGACGATGCCGGAAGCGCCGACGGCGCCCGCCAGGCGGCGCAGCAGGCCCTCAACGAGGGCGCCGAGATCATCCTGGGGCCGCTCTTCGCACAATCGGTGACGGCGGTTGGCCAGGTCGCGCGCGCCCGCAACGTACCGGTTATCGCGTTTTCGACCGATGCCAACGTCGCGTCTCCCGGGGTCTATTTGCTGAGCTTTCTCCCGGAAACCGACGTCCAGCGCATCGTGCAATATTCGTCCTCGGTCGGAAAGCGCTCCTATGCAGCGCTGATTCCGGACAACCCGTATGGGACCGTGGTCGAGGCGGCATTTCGCCAGGACGTCAGCCGCCACGGCGGCCGGATCGTAGCTCTCGAACGCTATCCGCACGACAAGGCGGCGATGGCGGGGCCGATCAAGAGCGTCGCCGGCGCCGCGGCCCATGCCGAGGCCCTCTTCCTTCCCGACGGCAGCGATGCGGTGCCCGATGTGGTGCAGCAATTGGCGGGCGACGGCGTAAACCTCAAAAGGCTGCAGCTCTTGGGGACCGGACTGTGGGGAGACGATCCGCGGATCAACGCAACGCCGGCGCTTGATGGCGGCTGGTATGCGGCGCCCGATCCGGCCGGCTATCGCAATTTTGCCAGCCGCTACGCCGCACGCTTCAAACAACAGCCGGTACGCACCGCGACCCTTGCCTACGACGCAGTCGCGCTTATTGCGGCACTGGTGAAGACCCAGGGAGCACAGCGCTTCACGCCGGAAATCCTGACCAATCCTTCGGGCTTCTCAGGTATCGACGGGTTATTCAGATTCCGCACCGATGGCACCAGCGAGCGCGGGCTGGCGGTGCTGCGGGTGACGAAATCGGGACCGCAGACTGTGGCGCCGCGCGCCGAGGAGCTTCGGCGCTTCCGGATAGGGTTCTACGCCGCGAGATCGGCGACCACGGCGTCGAGGACGGGAAAACCGGGCAGAGTGACACGCAGGCGTCCAGGCGGCACCGTTTCGACGAGACCGGCCTCATGCAGCGTCGGCGATGCGCTCCGGGTCGAGCGCGCGACCCGAAACCGCCACGTAGCGCGAAACATCAATACCTTCGGTCAGCCGCAAGCCCATCATCAAGTACTCGTCGGACGCTTCCTCGCGCGTCAGCACCTCGTCGGTCACGAGCCCATGGCCGCTGCGCTCTACGCGGTCGAGCCAGGCTTCGGGACGTTTTTCGGTCGCGGTCGCATGGCGGTCGCCATCGATATCGAGCCGGCCGTGCGCGCCGGGCCCAATGCCGGCATATTCATGCGCCCGCCAGTAGATGAGATTATGCCGGCATTCGCCGCCAGGCCGCGCATGATTGGAAATTTCGTAAGCCGGCAGGCCGTGCGCAGCACAGATCTCTTGCGTCGTGTCGTAGAGTGCGCGCGCGCTATCCTCGTCGGGAACTTTCAGCTTGCCGGCAGCGTGCAAGGTCGCAAACGGCGTGTCCGGCTCGATGGTCAGCTGATAGAGCGAAAGGTGATCGCCCGCTTCGGCCAGCGCCAGCTTTAGTTCTTTCGCCCAATCCTGCGGCGTCTGCTGCGGGCGCGCATAAATGAGATCGAACGAGTAGCGCTGCGAACGCCCGGCGCGCGACGTCGACGGCGGCGAGCGCCTCTTTCGCCGTGTGCAGCCGTCCGAGCTCGGCTCAGCACGCGATCGTCGAGCGCCTGCACGCCGAGCGAAACGCGATTTACGCCGGCGGTGCGGTAACCGCGAAAACGTTCGGCCTCGACGCTGGTCGGGTTGGCTTCGAGAGTGATCTCGGCGTCGGGAGCGATGCGCCAGTGACTGCGCGATTGCTTCCAGCACAGCCGCCACCGTTTTGGGCTGCATCAGCGACGGCGTGCCGCCGCCGAAAAAGATCGTCGAAACGGTGCGGTCCGGCACGCGCGCGGCGGTAGCGGCGATTTCGGCCGCGAAGGCGCGCATAAAACGCGGTTCGTCGATTGGCGCGCGGCGCACGTGGCTGTTGAAGTCGCAATACGGGCACTTCGACAGGCAGAACGGCCAGTGGATATAGACGCCGAAGGCTGCCGGTTCATTGCTCAAGGCAAGCCTCGGCGAGTTTACGGAATGCGCGCGCGCGATGCGAAAGTCCCGCTTTTTCGTTAGGCGCGCGATCCGGGCGGCCGACCGGTGACCACTCAGCCTGATCGCGCGCCGGCGGCGGCAAACCGTGCTTCTCTTCGCTCGTCATTTCACCGAACGTGCGCGAGTAGCCGTCGGGAAGAAACATCGGATCGTAGCCAAATCCCTTATCGCCGCGCGGCGGCCAAACCAGCGTGCCGTCGACGCGGCCTTCGAAGTCTTCGACATGCCCGTCCGGCCAGGCGACGCATAAAGCGGAGACGAAATGCGCCTTGCGGGCCGCGGGCGTCGTCGCGCCCTCCGCCCGGAGTTTGTCCTCGACCGCTTGCATGGCGCGGCCGAAATCGCGGCCGGGTCCGGCCCAGCGCGCCGAATGAATTCCCGGCGCGCCGCCGAGCGCATCGACAACGAGGCCGGAATCGTCGGCAAAGGCCGGCAAACCCGATGCAAGCGCGGCGGCAAGCGCCTTGATGCGCGCGTTTTCGCGGAAAGTCGTTCCGGTTTCCTCAGGCTCGTGAAGTCCCATGTCGTCCGCAGATATGGCCTCGATTCCGAACGGCGCCAACAGTTCGCGCATTTCCGCAAGCTTGCCGGGATTATGTGTCGCGACCACGAGCCGTCCTGAGACGGGACGACAGCGGACGGACGACGGAGGACAGATGGGTGCTGCCCGGTTCTTTTCCGTCGTCGGTCGTCCGTCGTCCGTCATCCGAATCACATCACCGCCATTTTCTGCAGATCGATGAGCTTGGCCACGCCTTTGCGCGCCAGCGCAAGCAGGGTGGTGAGTTGCTCTTCGGAAAAGGGTATCTTTTCCGCGGTGGCCTGCACTTCGACAATGTTGCCGGCGCCGGTGAGCACGAAATTCGCGTCGGTTTCGGCCTGCGAATCTTCCGCGTAATCGAGATCGAGCACCGCCACCCCCGAGCACACGCCGCAGGAAATCGCTGCGATATGATCGCGCAACACCTCCTGCTCGATCATCTGCCGCGTCTTCATCCAGGCGATGCAGTCATAGAGCGCGATCCAGGCGCCGGTGATGGAGGCGGTGCGGGTTCCCCCGTCGGCCTGGATGACGTCGCAATCGATGGTGATCTGCCGCTCGCCGAGCGCCTTGAGATCGGCCACCGAGCGCAAGCTACGCCCGATCAAGCGCTGGATTTCGACCGTGCGCCCATTTTGCCTTCCCGCCGACGCCTCGCGCCGCGTGCGCTCCAGCGTCGCTCGCGGCAGCATGCCGTATTCGGCGGTGATCCAGCCGCGCGCCTGGCCTTTGAGCCATGGCGGCAGGCGATCCTCCAGCGTCGCCGTCACCAGCACGTGCGTATCGCCGAAGCGGACGAAACAAGAGCCTTCGGCGAATTTGACGACGCCGCGTTCAAGCGAAACGGGCCGCAATTCATCGGGCTGTCGGCGACTCGGCCGCATCTGGAACTCCCTGTCTCGCCGCCTGGCCGCCTTGGCCAAAGCGGTCCATCTTTTAGTCGGGAGGCCTGCGCCTCACAAGTGCAATGACGGGCCGCGCGGCGTCATTGCGAGGCGGCGCGTCTTGCCGGTACGGTCCAACATGCAAGGCGCCGCCGCGAAAAACGCAGAGAAACGAGCCGCCACGCCGGCGGCGCGGATGCAGCAAATTTGGTTTTTTGCTGCCATCTCGGTTGTCTTTCTCGCGCTGCTCGCAGGTTTCGATTTCCTGCGCTTTCCCATTCGCGCCGACGAGCTGCATTTCTGGCCGACGTCCATTGCGCTTTTCCAAAACGGCTTTCCGACGCTGCATCAGCTGCGAACCTACGGCGAATTGAGCACGCCGCTTCCCTTCGTGATTTTCGGCGGCCTTGAACACATCTTTCATGGCGGGATCATCGTCGGCCGCGCCATCAACATGGCAAGCTCGCTCGCGATCATCCTGATCATCGGCGCGCTCGGCAGTTTTTCATTGCGGGCGCTTCTTTGCGCGATTGGCCTCCTCCTGTTTCCATACTTTGCGCTGGTCGGCACGCACCTCTACACCGACCCGCTTGCGGTCTTGGGCACGGTCGCCGGCGTCGCGCTTTATCTGCGCGGGCGGCCGTGGGAGTCCGCCGCATGCTTCATCGTTGGTATTGCCTGCCGGCAATACATCGTCGCTTTCCCGCTCGCTCTTTTTGCCCGCGAGCTTTTGCGGCAAGCGTGGCTAAAGCGCTTCGCGTTGAGCAGCGAACTCTTCGCCGCGGCGCTCGCGGTTCTTTCACTTGCCGGCTGGTATTTGTTCTTTGGCGATTTCGCGCCGCAAGGTGCCTTGCATGCGCAGAACCTCGTCGCCGGCCGTTTCTATCCGGAGCATGGCCTCTATTTCTTGACCTGCATCGGGCTTTATTTTGTCGTCCTGGAATGCATCTTGTTTCGATCCATTGCGCGCTTGCTGATGCCCGGCTTCGCAGCAATCGCCATTATGGCGGCGGTCTCCGTCCTTTTCTTGTTCTTTCCGCCGATCGAAAACGTCAATCCCCCGGTGCCGACCATGGGCTATTTCGACATTGCCGCGCGGTCGGTGCTGCCGGAGCCGGGGCGGATCGCGCTGTTTTGGGCGTTGGCCATGCTCGCCTGCCTGCGATTTAAGCCGTTCTCCACCGGCGGTTTGATGCTTTATGCTAACGCCGCGTTACTCGCTTGCGCGCACGTCGCCTGGGACAAATATGCTCTTCCCATGCTTGCAACACTATGGTTGTTGAAATCCGCCGATCGGCTCGACGAGCTTGGACCGGCACAGTGGTCCGATTCTAACATTCGTATCCCATTTCGGCATGTTCTCATGCGAATGTTAGAATCGAAGGACCACTAGCAAATGTTAGTCCTAGTGGAGCTTTGGATTTGACATTCGCTTTACGAAATACCGGTTGGCGAATAGCGAATGTCAAATCCGCTCCACTAGCGCTGCCCGCGTGGAGAGGTCGTCGTGGCCGCTCATGATCATCCGCTAGCCGCGAGCCAGCTCGGCGTCGCACAGCTTAACGAACGCTCGCGCGAAATCTTTCGCCAAATCGTCGAAAGCTATCTCGCCACCGGCGAGCCGGTCGGCTCGCGCAACCTGGCGCGCATCCTGCCGATGACCTTGTCGCCGGCATCGGTGCGCAACGTCATGTCCGACCTCGAAGCGCTCGGTCTGGTTTACGCGCCGCATATTTCGGCCGGGCGGTTGCCGACCGAAGTGGGTCTGCGCTTCTTCGTCGACGCGCTGATGCAGGTCGGCGATATTTCCGAGAATGACCGCAGAGCGATCGAAGCGCAGGTGGCCGGGCAATCGAAGTCGTTCGAGGAAGTGCTGACTGAGGCGTCGGGAATGCTTTCCGGATTAAGCCGCGCAGCCGGAGTGGTGCTCACGGCAAAATCCAATCAGCGCCTCAAGCACGTCGAGTTCGTGCGGCTCGAGCCGTCGCGCGCGCTGGTGGTCCTGGTTGCCGAGGATGGTCAGATTGAAAATCGTGTGCTCAACATTCCTTCGGGCTTGCCGACCTCGGCGCTGATCGAGGCCGCCAATTTTCTCAACGCGCGCATCCGCGGCCGGACGCTCGCCGAGGTCAGAGCCGAGATCGAGCAACGGCTCAAGCAGGGCCAAGCCGAACTCGATGAACTGACGCAAAGGATCGTCGCCGCCGGGCTCGCCAGCTGGTCGGGCGGCGAGCGCGACGAGCGCAAGCTGATCGTGCGCGGGCAGGCGCATTTGCTCGAAGACTTAAAAGCGCTGGCCGACCTGGAGCGGGTCCGTCTGTTGTTCGACGACCTCGAAACCCGCCGTGAGGTGATCGACCTTCTTGGCCGGGCGGAGCAGGCCGAGGGCGTGCGTATTTTCATCGGCTCGGAGAATAATTTGTTTTCGCTCTCCGGCTCCTCCACGATCGTCGCGCCCTATCACGATGCATCGGGCCATATCGTCGGCGTGCTCGGCGTGATCGGGCCGACCCGGCTGAACTATGCCCGCATTGTTCCCATGGTGGATTACACCGCCAAGATGGTGAGCAAATTGCTCTTCGGCTGACCCTCCCCCCGTTTCGCCGGCCGAATCCGCGCTTGATTTTTAACCGTTGAGCCCTGATATGCCGGGGCAGCAACCGGATGGATAGCAAAATGACCGAACAGACCGCGCGTGCTGAGGACGCGTCGGCCCCGGATCAGGACGTTTCATCGGCGTCTGAGCCAGCGACGCGAACCGAAGCCGATGCGGCGGCGCTTGCAGCCGAGCTTAAGGATAGGCTCCTGCGCACGCTCGCCGAGATGGAAAATCTGCGCAAGCGCACCGCGCGCGAGGTAACCGACGCGCGCGTGTATGGCGTTGCCGCGTTTGCGCGCGACCTTCTCGGGGTGGCCGATAATATGCGCCGCGCGCTCGAAACCGTAACGCCGGCCATGCGCGAAAGCGGCGAGCCCGGGGTAAAAGCCTTCATCGAAGGGATGGAGCTGACCGAGCGCGAGCTGGAAAAGGCGCTGGAGAAGAACGGCGTGCGGCGATTCGATCCGCGCGGCGAAAAGTTCGATCCGAACTTCCATCAAGCGATGTTTGAAATACCCAACCCATCGGTGCCTGCCGGCAGCATCGTCGAAGTCGTGCAGCCAGGTTATAAGCTCGGCGAGCGCGTGCTGCGGCCGGCTTTGGTCGGGGTGTCGAAAGGCGGGCAGAAGCAGGCGCCCGGCGCAGGATCGGCGAACGATAATTCTACCGCGCCGAGCGACAATTCCTGAGCGCCGTCGCGTTCGTCATTTCAGATCGATGCTATCGCGAACGGTGCGCAGGCGGGCGAGCGAGGCCGTCCAGGTTTCGGCCGGCGCAATACCGATCATCTGCAGAAAGCCGCCGCTGCCAAAGCGCAGCCACTGCACGACTTTGACGTCGGCTCCGCTACGGGCGTCCTGTGCGTCCGCCATGCTCTGAAAACCGGATTGCCCGCCGACGCGCAGCGGCTCGGACATGGTGAGGTGGACGTTTTTGATCCCGCCGATCTCGTTGAAGGATAAGCGGGCGAAATTTTCGCGGTCGGCCGGGTCGGCCGGACCGCCGGGCAGCGCGGCGATGATGAAATGCGTATGCGCGGCGGCGCCGGCCGCATCCTCTTTGCCCTCTTTGCCGCTCTCGCTTGCGCCCGCCGGCGGCGCGTCGGTCAGCATGAGGGCGCGGCCGCGCAGCACGCCTTCGACGTTAAGTCCGGCAAGATCGCCGACGGCAAAGGGCAGGAGGCTAAGCTCTTCGCTTTCCGGCACTTTGGCGCGGACGCTCAAGCTGGCGAGAGCCGCACGCACGACTTTGTCGGGATAGCTCGTGTCCTTCTCGGGAACCTGGACGGTGACCAGTACGGTGAGATTCTCGGCCGCAGCCAGCATGAGATACTTGTGGTAACGCGCTCCCTCCGCGGTCTGCCAGCCGCTCAGCAAGAGACCTTTGCCGGCGTTCAATGTAATCGGCTCGCGCTTGTCGAGATGCACGCCTTGTTTTTTCGCCGTTTCCGGGTCAAGCGTTTTTTCGATTTGCGCATAAGCCGCCGCCGGCAGCACGGCAATCAGAATCGCGGCGTCCTCATTGGGGTCGTTGAAGCCGTCGAATCTGTCGCTGGCGACCATTCCGGTCGGCGGGACAAGGCCGACGCGCGAGCCAACCGGGTAAACCGGGTCCGCCGCGCGGGCCGGCGGCGCGTTCAAGAAAAGCCCCAAAGCGGCGGCGATGACAATAACGGCCGCAGCCGATTTACGTTTTCCGTTACGCATGATGCGGAGCCTTTGCTTCCGCCTGGGCGGAGGTTCGGTTGGGGCGCGGCGGCGTCACCCGGCGCAGCGTCAGATTGATCCGTCCGCCTTCCGCGAGCAAGTTCGATGTACCGGGATAGATCCGATCGACGCCGTGAAAAGCAAGACGGGCCTCGCCGCCCAGCACAAGCACATCGCCCGAGCTTAGGCGGATCGATTTGGTCGAATCACGGCGGTGCTGCCCGCCGACACGAAAAAGGCAATCGTCGCCCAGCGAAATCGACACGACCGGTGCGGCAAAATCCGCCTCGTCGCGATCCTGATGCAGTCCCATTTTCGCGGTCCGGTCATAGAAGTTGATGAGGCAGGCCTCCGGCGGCGCGGCGTAGCGGGCGACGTCGTCCCAGAGCACGATCAGCCGTTCCGGGATCGGAGGCCAGGGCAGCCCGGTCACCGGATGCGCCGGATCATAGCGGTAGCCGCGCTCGTCGGAAATCCAGCCATGCGTTCCGCAATTCGACATGCGCACACTCAAAGGCCGGCCGGACTGCGGCATGCGCGGCGTGTACAACGGCGCCGCCGCCAAGACGGCGCGAATCGCCGCAAGCAACTCGCCCTGCGCGGCGCGATCGAAGTGACCGGAATAGATGCGAAGCCCGCCCGGCTCGGTGTTCAGATTCATGCGCGCTCTCTCACGGTTTGTTAGCATCGGCAGCGGCTTAAAGCTGCCGTCGCGGCGGCGCCTGCCTTGCGGCGCGTTCGTGCTTCCCTATATGAGGCAAGGGAAATCGCCGGCAAATTAGGCCGGCTGATGGTGAGACTAAAGGGGGTCGGACTAAGGGCGCCTTTGGGGCCAGCCCGACCTGCCGAGCAAGAGAGGATTTAACAACCATGGCCAAGGTCATCGGTATCGATCTCGGGACCACCAATTCGTGCGTCGCCGTGATGGAAGGCAAGACGCCAAGGGTCATCGAGAACGCGGAGGGAATGCGCACGACCCCGTCGATCGTCGCTTTTACGGACGAAGGCGAGCGGCTCGTCGGGCAGCCGGCCAAGCGTCAGGCGGTCACCAATCCCGAGCGGACGATTTTTGCAGTGAAGCGGCTGATCGGCCGCCGTTACGACGACCCGATGGTCGAGAAGGACAAGAAGCTCGTTCCCTACAAGATTACGCGCGCCTCGAATGGCGACGCCTGGGTCGAGATCGAAGGCAAGAGCTATTCGCCTTCACAGATTTCAGCGTTCGTGCTGCAGAAGATGAAGGAAACCGCCGAAGCTTATCTCGGCGGCAAGGTCGAGCAAGCGGTCATCACCGTTCCGGCCTATTTCAATGACGCCCAGCGTCAGGCCACCAAGGATGCCGGCAAGATCGCCGGCCTTGAAGTGTTGCGCATCATCAACGAGCCGACCGCGGCCGCGCTCGCTTACGGCCTCGACAAGAACAAGACTGGAACCATCGCGGTCTATGATCTTGGCGGCGGCACGTTCGACATTTCCATTCTCGAAATCGGCGACGGCGTGTTCGAGGTGAAGTCGACCAACGGCGACACCTTCCTGGGCGGCGAAGATTTCGACATGCGGCTGGTCAATTATCTGGCCGACGAATTCCAGAAGGAGCAGGGCATCGATCTGCGCCGCGACAAGCTCGCGCTGCAGCGGCTCAAGGAGTTGGCGGAAAAAGCCAAGATCGAGCTGTCGTCGACGACGCAGACCGAGATCAACCTGCCGTTCATCACTGCGGATGCAGCCGGGCCGAAGCATCTGACCATGAAGCTCACCCGCGCCAAGTTCGAGGCGCTGGTCGACGATCTCATCCAGAAGACGATCGAGCCGTGCCGCCAGGCGCTCAAGGACGCAGGCCTCGGTGCGGCCGACATCAATGAGGTCGTTCTGGTCGGCGGCATGACGCGCATGCCGAAGGTGCAGGAAACCGTCAAGCAATTGTTCGGCAAGGAACCGCATAAGGGCGTGAACCCTGATGAGGTCGTGGCCGTCGGCGCGGCGATCCAGGCCGGCGTGCTGCAGGGCGACGTCAAGGACGTGCTCCTGCTCGACGTCACTCCGCTGTCGCTCGGCATCGAGACGCTGGGCGGCGTGTTCACCCGGCTGATCGATCGCAATACCACGATCCCGACCAAAAAGAGCCAGGTGTTCTCCACCGCCGAGGACGGACAGACCGCAGTGACCATCCGCGTGTTCCAAGGCGAACGCGAGATGGCCGCCGATAACAAGATGCTCGGACAGTTCGATCTGATCGGCATTCCTCCCGCGCCGCGCGGCGTGCCGCAGATCGAGGTCACCTTCGACATCGATGCCAACGGCATCGTCAATGTCTCGGCCAAGGACAAAGGCACGGGCAAGGAACAGCAGATCCGCATCCAGGCATCGGGCGGCCTGTCGGAAGGCGACATCCAGAAGATGGTGAAGGACGCCGAAACGCACGCCGAAGAGGACAAGAAGCGCAAAGCCCAGGTCGAGGCGAAGAATCACGCCGAGGCTTTGGTGCACTCGACCGAGAAGACGCTGGCCGAGCACGGCTCGAAAGTGGGCGAGGCCGATCGTCGCGCGATCGAAAACGCCATGGCCGACCTCAAGGAGGCGCTCAAAGGCAACGACGCGGATGCGCTCACCGCCAAGACCAACGCACTCGCGCAAGCCTCGATGAAGCTCGGCGAGGCGATGTATAAGCAGTCGGCCGAGCAGCAGCCGGGCGGTGGCGCCCCAGGCGGCGGAGCCGAGGGCAAGAAGGATGACGTCGTCGACGCCGAATTCACCGAAGTCGACGACGACAAGAAGAACAAGAAATCGGCTTGATCCGGCGGGGCGTTTCCATGCCGCGACGATCTGTAGACATTGCACCCCCGCTGGCAAAACGGGGGTGCATGTTTTTGTCGATGTTTTTGACGACGTTTTTGATGACTTTTTTGACTTGGCAACTTTCTCCCTGCACTACTACTGGGACTGACCGGGCGCGACTGGGTGGGGAGTGATGGCGAAGCGCTGCTACTACGAAACGCTTTCAGTCGAGCGCACCGCAAGCGAAACCGACATCAAGACGGCTTTTCGCAAGCACGCGATGCAGTGCCACCCGGACCGCAATCCCGGTAATAACGAAGCCGAGCACCGGTTCAAGGAAATCAACGAGGCCTACGAGATTCTCAAGGATCCCGACAAGCGTGCGGCCTACGATCGTTTCGGCCATGCCGCGTTCGAGCACGGCAACGGCATGGGTGCGGCGCACGGTTTCGGCGCTGATTTCGCCACGACGTTCTCCGACATTTTCGACGATCTGTTCGGCATGAGCGGCCGCCGCGGCCGCGGCTCGGGACGCGAGCGCGGCGCGGACTTGCGCTACAACATGGAAATCTCGCTGCAGGAAGCTTTCGCCGGCAAGACTGCGCAAGTGCGCATTCCGACGTCGGTCACCTGCGAGGCGTGTTCCGGCACCGGCGCCAAGCCGGGCACCAAGCCAAAAACCTGTCCGAGCTGCGGCGGCTTCGGCAAAGTCCGTCACGCCCAAGGTTTCTTCACGCTCGAACGCACCTGCCTGACCTGTCAGGGCCGCGGTCAAGTGATCGAAAGCCCGTGCGCGTCGTGCGTTGGATCGGGCCGGGTGACGCGCGAGCGCACGCTATCGGTGAACATCCCGCCCGGCGTCGAAGACGGCACGCGCATCAGGCTGGCCGGTGAAGGCGAAGCCGGCGTTCGCAGCGGTCCTTCCGGCGATCTCTATATTTTCCTCTCCATCGGCGCACACCCGTTCTTTCAGCGGGACGGCGCGGATCTGCATTGCCGCGTGCCGATCTCAATGGTCGGCGCTGCACTGGGCGCTGAGTTCGAGGTGCCGACCATCGACGGCGGCAAAACGCGCGTCAAAGTCCCCGAGGGTACGCAATCCGGCCGGCGCTTGCGCCTGCACGGCAAAGGCATGCCGGTCCTGCGCACGCGCCAAAGCGGCGACATGTATGTGCAGGTCGTGGTCGAGACGCCGCAGAAGCTCACCAAGAAGCAGCGCGACCTTTTGACGGAATTCGACCGGCTGTCTTCGGCGGAAACGCAGCCGGAATCGACGGGCTTTTTCGGCAAAGTCAAAGAATTTATCGACGGCTTCGGCAGCAAAAGCACAACGTCGGCCTAAACCGCCGCCGGCCGCTCGGGCTTACTGGTTTTTGCCGGCCGGATATTATACGTTGTCCGGCCGGTTATATAGAAAAGATCGATATCGTCGCGCGTGGTTGACCATGCCACTTCCCGCCTTGGGTAAATTCGAGAACAAGATCGAGCGGCAATTGCGTCTGCTGGAACTGAAAAAAACGCAGATCGAGCGCAACATCGGGCGGCACATCAGGCTTTTCGAGGAAAAGCGCGACGGCATCGGCAGGAAGATCGAACAACAGATCCGTCAATTTGAGCGCAAGCGCGGCATTCGCCTCGACGACGAGGTGCGCTTTCTTCGGTCCTGGATCGAGCGGCCGCTGAGCACCGGAGCGGTGACGCCCTCGGGCCGGATTCTGGCGCGCACCATGGCGCGTTACGTCGATCCCGACACGAACGGCCCGGTGGTCGAATTGGGGCCGGGAACGGGCCCGGTCACCGAGGCGCTGGTGCAGGCCGGTGTGGCGCCCTCGCGTCTTGTCCTGGTCGAGTTCAATGCAAATTTCTGCCGCATCCTGCGCGCGCGCTATCCCGACGCTACGTTGGTGCAGGGCGACGCCTACAGCCTGCGCCGGCTCCTGGAGACGCTGCTCATCCAGCCGGCGGCCGCCGTCGTCTCGGGCCTGCCGCTCGTGACCAAGCCGATCCGGATGCGGCTTCGCCTTCTTCGCGACGCCTTCGATCTCATGCTCCCGGGAGCGCCGTTCGTGCAATTCACGTATTCGGTCGCATCGCCGTTGCCGCGCCGCTTCGGGGGTTTCTCGGCGGAAGCTTCCGAGCGCATCTGGATGAACATTCCGCCCGCGCGGGTGTGGGTGTATCGAAAGGCACGGGGGGATCAGAAATCAGGAATCAGGAATCAGGCCGGGTCCTGATGCCCGATACCTGATACCTAACTCCTGATACCTGACACCTGTCATGGCTGCTCCGAAGATATTGGTCATGGCCGGCTCGTTGCGGGCGGGCTCGCACAACGCGCGGCTTGCGGCGCTGGCGACCAAGGAGTTTGTGCTGGCCGATGCCGACGTGACGCGAATTTCGCTTGCCGATTATCCGCTGCCGCTCATTGACGCCGATGTGCTCTCCGCGTCCGGACCGCCGCGGCAAGCGATCGAGCTCAGAGCGCTGCTCTCGGCGCATCAAGGCGTGTTCATTGCCAGCCCCGAATACAGCGCCTCCATAACGCCGCTTCTTAAGAATGCGATCGACTGGATTTCGCGCGTGCGCGAGCGCGGCGAGCCCGCCTACGCCGCGTTCAAAGGCCGGGCCTTCGCCATCGGCTCCGCCGCCCACGGCGCGGCCGGCGGCGTGCGCGGGCTCATCGCGCTTCGCCAAGTGCTTGAACTCGGCTGCGGCGCGCTGGTCATTCCCGAACAGATCAATGTCGGAGGCGCCGACGATGCGTTCGACGACATGGACAATCTCAAGGACCAAAACCTGACCACGGCACTGAAAAATCTGGTGCGCCGCCTCGTCGAGCTGGCGAGCTTGATGCCGCGCACTTAACCGATGTAAGGAACGCCTGCATGCCAGCCGCGCCACGCGAGCGCCTGATTGTTGCGCTCGACCTTTCGTCGGTCGAGGCGGCCGATGCCATGGTGAAGCGGCTCGGCGACTCGGTCACCTTTTACAAGATCGGCTATCAACTGGCTTATGCGGGCGGCTTGGTCTATGCGCGCACGCTCGCCGATGCCGGCAAGCGGGTCTTCCTCGATCTGAAATTGCACGACATCGGCAACACCGTCGCCGAAGGGGTCAAGAGCATCTCGCGGCTCGGCGCCACCTTTCTAACGGTGCATGCCTATCCGCAAACCATGAAGGCCGCCGTGCAGGCGCGCGAAGGAAGTCTGCAAATCCTCGCGGTCACCGTACTGACCTCGTATAACGATCGCGATCTCGCCGCCGCCGGCTATGGCGCCGGCGTTCGCGCCACCGCCGCCGAGCGGGCGAGAAGCGCGGCTGAGATCGGCGTCGACGGACTCGTTTGCTCACCGGAGGAAGCGGCGCCGCTGCGCGCAATCGTTGGAGCCGAAATGCTGCTGGTGACGCCGGGCATCCGGCCGACGGGCGCAGAGATCGGCGATCAGAAGCGCGTGAGCACACCGGCGGCCGCCATCGCCGCCGGCGCCGATTATCTCGTAATTGGCCGCCCCGTCATCGCCGCGGACGACCCGAAGCGGGCGGCCGAAGCAATCATCGCCGAGATCGCGCAACAGCAAGCAAAGGAGTAACGACATGGCAAAAGGTTATTGGATCGCGCGCGTCGATGTGCGTGACGAAGAAGGCTACAAGCCCTACGCCGCCGCGAATCCTCCGATCTTCAAGAAATTCGGCGCACGATTCGTCGTACGCGCCGGCAAGTTTGAATGTTTGGAGGGCGCGAGCCGTTCCCGCAACATCGTGATCGAATTTCCCGATTACGCCACGGCGGTCGCCTGCTACCGCTCGCCCGAATACCAGGAGAACATCAAGCGCCGGGTGCCGTTCGCCACCGCCGACATCATCATCATCGAAGGCTACGACGGCCCGCAGCCTTAACTCGATCTCATTCCTCCCCCTTTCACGTGGAGTAAAATCCGCTATACCCGCGTGAGCGGAGTAAAGATCGAAGTGGCGGCAAATTCCGACATGCGACTGGTGGTCGCCGGCGCCGGTGGGCGCATGGGGCGAACGCTCATCCATGCCATCGCGGCGACGAAAGGTGTGACGCTTGCCGGCGCGGTCGAAGCCGCCGACTCCGCCGTGATCGGCCGCGATGCCGGCGAGCTTGCCGGCCTTGGTGCGAATGGCATCAAGGTCGTCAGTGACGCCGCGCCGGTTCTGCAAGGCGCCGACGGCCTCATCGAGTTCACTATCCCGGCGGCGACACTGGCGCTGGCCGAACTGACCGCCGCCGCCGGTATCGTCCACGTCATCGGCACGACCGGCCATTCGGCGGAGGAGGACGCTTTGCTCGCCAACGCTGCGGCGCGAGCGCCGATGGTCAAATCCGGCAACATGAGTTCTTGGCGTCAACTTGCTCGTCGCGCTCACCAAGCGCGTCGCGCAAACTTTGGGCGACGACTACGATGTCGAGATTTTGGAAATGCATCACAACAAAAAAATCGACGCGCCGTCGGGGACCGCGCTGATGCTTGGCCGCGCCGCGGCGGCCGGTCGCGGCATCGATCTCGCGCAACATTCGCTGCGCGGCCGCGACGGCATGACCGGTGCGCGCAGCGCGGGCGATATCGGCTTTGCGTCGCTGCGCGGCGGCACCGTGGTCGGCGATCACAGCGTGATCTTCGCCGGTCCCGCCGAGCGCATTGAGCTCACCCACCGCGCCGAGGACCGCATGATTTTCGCGCGCGGCGCGCTGCACGCGGCGTTGTGGGCGCGCGGCAAGAAGCCCGGCCTCTATTCAATGGCGGACGTTTTGGGACTGCGCGATATCTAGCGGTCCACAACTTTTTGCAGCTCGTCGCCTGCAAACCGGCATTATTGTGTTCGGCCGCGACTCGTGTAGAATTAGTTTTAATTCTTCGTCGCTACTGTTGCGAAGGTCGCGGGCGAGTTGGCGTCGTCCGCTGGAGCATTTCGCATCAGCCGGCGCTGCCTGTGTTTTTCCGCAACTGGAGGGGCCAATCACGATGATCAGACGCATCCTTTTTGCCACAATTGGAACCTTGGTGCTCGGCGCATCGGCCGCTATGCCGCCGACCTGGGGCCGCCGATGTATAGAGGTCCCTATATGCCGCCGCCGCCCCCGCCGCTTTATAGCTGGACGGGCTTCTATCTGGGCGCCAACGGTGGCTTCGGCGGCAACAACGTCAATTATTCGGCCACGTTCGGGGGCCTGCCGGTGAGCACTTCGCTCAATTCGAGCGGATTCTTGGGCGGCGGCCAAGCCGGCTTCAACTGGCAGGTCGCGCCGCGTTGGGTGATCGGCGTGGAAACTGATTTGGACGGCACCGACATCTCGAGCAATGCCAGCGCGACCGGGCCGTTTGCCACCGCGAATGCCGGCACAAAACTCGACTGGTTCGGCACGGTCCGCGGCCGCGCCGGCTTCCTGGTTACGCCTGCGGTCCTCCTCTACGGTACCGGCGGCTGGGCTTACGGCCATACCACGTCGTCGGCTACGGCGACGGCCTTCGGCACGACAGCCTCGGTTTCGACCGGCGACATGCAGAACGGCTGGACGGCTGGTGCCGGTGTCGAATACGCCTTCAATCCCTGGCTTTCGCTCAAGACCGAGTATCTTTACACCGATCTCGGCACTGCCACTCTCGCCAGCGGCACATTCTTTGGCGTGCCATTTACGGCTAACGAGAAGACCACATTTCACACCGTCAGGGCCGGCCTTAATTTCAAGTTCGGCGCTTGGGCTCCCTAGCGGCGGTATAGCTCAAGGCTAGCGGCGCCCGGCCAGTTCAAGGGCGCCGATCCCACCGACCAGAATGTCGGCCAGGTCCACTGGCCGACATTCTGCTATTTGGCTATGACGCTTTTGCGCGCTCGACGACGGCCAGTTAGGGCGGCGATCGTCCCCGGCGGACATTGGCGTGGACTAAGCCAATGACCGACCCCCGTCCGTCTTGCGCGCGTGTGCCACGGCGCTCGAGGGTAAGTCTTTCGTGCGCGCTGCGCTGCGCACGGCCCTGTGGGCGCGCGGCAAAAAGTCCGGGCTCCGTGCGATGGCGGAGGTGCCGGGACGGCAAGATATTTAGGACGTGGATATTTAGGACGTAATGTCTGTCCTGAGCGTAAGGAGGCGATTGATGACGACGGCAACAAAAGCGCGCGGTGGCAAAGTAGCCCTGCGCCAGGCGCAGATGCTGATCGGCGGCAAATGGGTCGACAGCGCCGCAGGCGAAGTGCTCGCAGTCGAGGATCCCGCGCATCGCGCGCCGATCGCCGAAGTCCCGCGCGGCCGCGCCGAAGATGTCGATCGCGCCGTCAAGGCGGCGGCGCAAGCTTTTCCGGCGTGGTCGCGCACGCCGCCGCGCGACCGCGGACGCATTCTCGCGCGCATTGCGGACGCGCTTGAGGCGCGCGTCGAGGAGCTGGCGCGCACCATTGCGCTGGAAACCGGCAACGCCATCCGCACCCAATCGCGGCCGGAGGCCAAAGGCACGGTCGATATATTGCGCTACTTCGGCGGCCTGGGCGGCGAGCTCAAGGGCGACACCATCCCGCTCGGCGAGCACGTGCTCTGCTATACGCGGCGCGAGCCGCTCGGCGTGGTCGGCGCCATCATTCCGTGGAACGCGCCGGTGCTGCTCGCCGCCGTCAAGATCGGCCCCGCGCTCTGCGCCGGCAATACCATGGTGCTCAAGGCGGCGGAGGATGCGCCGCTCGGCGTGTTGCTGCTTGCCGAAGTGTGCCAGCAATTTTTGCCGCCGGGCGTGCTCAACGTGCTGACCGGATTTGGCGAGGAATGCGGCGCGCCGCTCGCCGTCCATCCGACCGTGCGCAAGCTGTCGTTCACCGGCTCGACCGAGGTCGGCAAAATCGTGATGCGCGCCGCCGCCGATCGCATCGTGCCGATTTCGCTCGAGCTTGGCGGCAAGAGCCCGTCGATCGTTTTTCCCGACGCCAACGAGGATTGGGTGCTCGACGGCATTGTCTCGGCCATGCGCTTTACCCGGCAGAGCCAGTCCTGCACCGCAGGCTCGCGGCTGTTTCGTGCATCGCGACATTTTCGACGGCTTCCTCGATGGGCTCGGGCGCAAGGTCAAGGCGCTCAAGATCGGCGACCCGCTCGATGAGACAAGCGACATCGGCACCATCATCAACGAGAAGCAGTTCAAGAAAGTCTGCGGCTACGTCGAGGATGGCCTCAAGCAGCGCGACGGCGCGCGTCGTGATCGGCGGTCTGCCGCCGAAGGATGGCCCGCTCAGCGAAGGCTATTATGCCATCCCCACCATCTTCGCCAACGCCGCCAACGACTGGCGGCTGGCGCGCGAAGAGATTTTCGGCCCGGTGCTGGTCGCTATTCCGTGGACCGACGAAGCGGACGCGATCCGCATGGCCAATGACAGCCATTATGGCCTTGCGGCGTATGTCTGGTCGCACGACATCGGCAAGGCGCTGCGCACCGCGCACGCCATCGAGTCCGGCTGGGTGCAGGTCAATCAGGGCCTCGGCCAAAACCCCGGCCATTCCTATGGCGGCTACAAGGAAAGCGGCATCGGCCGCGAGTTCTCGCTCGAAGGCATGCTCGACAGCTACACCCAAGGCAAGAACGTCACCGTCAACCTGACGCATTAAAATAAATACCCTCCCCTGGAGGGGGAGGGGTCGGCGCGCCTTCGCGCGCCGGGGTGGGGTGACGAGCGCGCAGAGAGAGTTCACCCCCTCCCGCCTCGCTTTGCCATAGCCGACGCTTTGCGTCGGCGTTACTGATTTAAGGACGGCGGCCACGGGCCGCCTTGTGGACCTCCCCCCGCCAGGGGGAGGTGAAACGGAGACGGCATGGGTCAGCGGTCTGCTTGTGCTTGTGCGCCACGGCGAAAGCGAGTGGAACAAGAAAAATCTGTTCACCGGCTGGCGCGACGTCGATCTGACCGAGAAGGGGATCGCGGAAGCGCGCACCGCCGGCCGCTCGCTCAAGGCGCAAGGGCTTCGCTTCGATGTTGCGTTTACCTCGGCGCTCATCCGCGCGCAGCATTCGCTCGATCTCATGCTCGAAGAGCTCGGACAAAAGGGCGTGCCCGTCGTCAAGGACCAGGCCTTGAACGAGCGCGACTACGGCGACCTCTCCGGACTCAACAAGGACGATGCGCGGGCAAAGTGGGGCGCCGAGCAGGTGCATGTGTGGCGCCGCTCCTATGACGTGGCGCCGCCCGGCGGCGAAAGCTTGAAGGATACCGCCGCGCGCGTCCTGCCCTACTACATTGGCGACATCCTTCCGCGCGTGCTCAACGGCGACAATGTGCTCGTCTCCGCCCACGGCAACTCGCTGCGAGCGCTGATCATGGTGCTCGAACGTTTGTCGCCGCAAGAGATCGTCGCCCGCGAGATCGCGACCGGCGTGCCGCTGATCTACCGGCTCAATGCCAATTCGACGGTGGCGGAGAAGCGCGACCTCGCGGCGTAAGTGATCTTCCCCGCGCCAAGCGGGGAGGGCCGTGCAATTATTTCGCGGGATCGTAGAGCGGCGAGCCTTTGTCCACGATGTGGACCGTCACAATCTTGAGCGACGTGTCGCCGACGACCTTGAAGCCGGCATGGGGCACGTCGCGCAGATTCATGCCGCCGGCGCCGGTGGCAAGCTTAATCTGCTTGCCGTCCGGCGTTTCCACGGTCGCGCCCTGCAGCACGTAGAATGCCTCGACGCCGTGGTGAATGTGGCGCGGAATGCTTTCGCCGGGCTTGTATTCGGAGGTCGAGAGGATGACCTCCATGTTGGTCGTCCCGCCCAGATCCGTGCGCTTGATCTCCTTGCGCTGCGGCAAATCCTGCGCGTGCCCTTGCACCGGCGCCAGGCCGAACAGTGCGACGGCGGTAAAAGCGGTGACGATCCATTTGGCGACGGCAGTCATGGCAATCCTCCCTCTCATTGTGGGAAGGATCATAGCCGAAATTGTCGTGTGCGTGCTGTTTTCACGCACCACCGGCTCAATGCCGATTTGACGGTGGCGGGACATGCGCTCGCGGCGTAGCGCTCCTGTCACCGCGGGCTCGACCCGCGGGTCCATGCAGAATCGCCGTGTGCACGAAGTTGCCGCATGGATTGCCGGGTCAAGCCCGGCAATGACGAAAACGAATTACGCCGCGGCGGAAACGCGTCCCGCTTCCCAACCGAGTATCGCGTGCTTGCGCGTGATGCCCCAGTGATAGCCGGTCAGGTCGCCGCTCTTGCCGACCACGCGGTGGCAAGGAACGACGAAGGAGATCGGATTCTTGCCGACCGCTGTGCCGACCGCGCGGGCCGCTTTGGGTGAGCGCATCTTGCCGGCGATGTCCGAGTAGGTGGTGAGCCGGCCCATGGGAATTTTCAGCAAGGCTTCCCACACGCGCACTTCCCAATCGGTGCCGATGAGGACGATGCGCAACGGCTCTTCCGCGCGCCATTGCGTCGGATCGAAAATGCGCTTGGCGAGCGGCGCGGTCGCGGCGGCGTCCTCGATATAGCTTGCCTTCGGCCAGCGCCGCTGCATGTCGGCAAGCGCCGCGCGCTCTTTGCCGGCATCGGTCAGCGCCAGCCCGGCCAGTCCGCGCGGGGTCGCCATGATCAGCGCGGTGCCGAACGGCGAGGGGTGAAAGCCGTAGCGGATGTCGAGGCCTTCGCCGCCCGATTTCCATTCGCCGGGCGACATCGCTTCGTGGGTGACGAAGAGATCGTGCAGCCGTCCCGGCCCGGACAGGCCGACTTCGTAGGTGGCGTCGAGCACGCTTGCGGAATCGCGCAGCAGCTGCCGCGCGCCGTCGAGCGTGAGCGCCTGCAGAAACGCCTTCGGGGTGATCCCGGCCCAGCGGCGGAACAGGTGATGCAATTCGGTCGGGGTGACGCCGGCGGCTTCGGCAATGGCGCCGACCTCCGGCTGGGCGCGCCAGTTTTCCCGGATATGGCCGATGGCGCGGCGCACGACGTCGTAATCGGCCGCGGCGGTTTGGAGCGGCGCAAGATCGGTAAGGCGATCGGGCGAAAGCATGTTGGCCTCCATCATTTGCTCCCGATTTAGGCCGCGGCGCAGCCCGTAACCACCCGATTTCTGGCTTCTAATCCGCGGCTTTACATCACTCCAGCACCGTCCGCGTCGGCCCGCGCCTGGCTTCGCCGAGCGCCGACGACAGCGCCTTGGCGAAGCTCGCCTTTTCGTCGGGGCTCAAGCACGAGGCGATCGACAGCCGCCGCCCGCGCGAGACCAGAAACAGCCGCTCGATGCCGAATTCGTCGTGCACAATGCGCTCGAGCCGGACCCACAGCGGGTTGAGCGTCCATTGCCGCACGCGCCCTTGCGGATTGATCTTGCGCAAGGTGAGCTCGGATGCGGTGACAATCACCTCTTCGTAGGCGCGCGCCGCGCGGAAATTGGCGCGGAAGGCGATGTAGACCAGCAGCACGTCGAGGCCGAGAAAGCCGAACACCGGCCAGGCGCCGAGCAAGAGAAACACCATGCCGGACACAAAGCTCAAGCCGCCGATGGCGAGCATGAGGATGAGGAAACCGGTCGAGCCGAGCGAACGGTGCGGCGTGATCACTGCCGAGAAGATGGCCGGCTCGGGAAAGCCCGGCTGATCGGACTGCGTGTTGTCGGACGTCATGGCGGCGACTATACGGGAAAGATGGGGCGCAAGACCACCCAACGGAAGACCACTCAACAAAGCCTGAAGGCCGCCCGCAAGGGCCGGGCGGCGCACCTCAAGAGCGGCAAGGCCCAGGCCAAGGCCGATAGCGAGGCGGTGCATGGCGAATTGCCGCAATGGACCAATGCCGAGATCGAGGAGGCATTCCGCCGCTTCGCCGCCGCCAATCCGGTGCCCAAGGGCGAATTGCAGCACATCAATCCGTTCACCTTGCTGGTGGCGGTCGTGCTCTCGGCGCAGGCGACCGACGCCGGCGTGAACAAGGCGACGCCCGCTTTGTTCAAGCTCGCCGATACTCCGGAGAAGATGGTCAAGCTCGGCGAAGCGCGCGTGCGCGCGCTGATCAAGACCATCGGGCTTTATCGCACCAAGGCGAAGAACGTGATCGCGCTGTCGAGAA
Source organism: uncultured Alphaproteobacteria bacterium (assembly GCA_963835195.1). GTDB lineage: Bacteria > Pseudomonadota > Alphaproteobacteria > Rhizobiales > Xanthobacteraceae > BOG-931. The sequence continues at coordinate 1,238 of CAWIEY010000008.1, read as the reverse complement.
AACTCGTCGCCGAGCACGGCGGCAACGTCCCGCACGACCGCGAGGCGCTCGAAGCCTTGCCCGGGGTCGGCCGGAAGACCGCGAACGTCGTGCTCAATATCGCGTTCGGCGAGCCGACCATCGCCGTCGATACCCACATTTTCCGCGTCGGCAATCGCACCGGCCTTGCGGTCGGCAAAACGCCGCTCGATGTCGAGATGAAACTGATGGAAGTCGTGCCGGAAAAATATCGCCTGCACGCGCACCACTGGCTCATTCTGCACGGCCGCTATATCTGCGTCGCGCGCCGGCCGCTGTGCGAGAAATGCATCATCGCCGACTTGTGCAAATGGCCGGGGAAGACGGCTTTCGCTGCGCCGCAAGCATGAACGTAAGCGGTTCGTTGACTCTATATCTGTTTTGATATAGAGACGAGATTGAAACCGATCGAATTTGCGGGTGACTCGCTTGCTCGGCTTCGGGAGTTTCCTGTAAGCGCGCGGCGTACGGCCGGCTACCAGCTTGATCGGGTTCAGCGTGGTCTTGAGCCAGACGACTGGAAGCCAATGCAGACAGTGGGTCGCGGCGTTCGCGAAATCCGAATTCGCCACCATTCGGGGGCGTTCCGCGTCGTTTATGTGGCGACGTTTCCCGACCGGGTTGTGGTCCTCCACGCGTTCCAAAAGAAAACACAGCGGACGGCAAGACATGAGCTTGAGCTTGCGGCCAGACGGCTTCGTGATTTGCGGAAGGACTGAGACATGAAGCGGCGGAAATTCGCCAGTGTGTGGGACGCGCTTGAAGATAACGCGGCTGACGCCGCGAACATGCGGGCGCGTTCCGAACTGATGATTGCGCTGCGCAATAAGATCGAAGGATGGAAGATCAACCAGACCGCGGCGGCAACGCGCCTGCGGCTTACTCAGCCACGTTTGAATGACTTGATGCGGGGCCGCATCGACAAGTTCAGTCTCGATGCTCTGATAAATCTCGCTCGACCAGCCGGGCTCGCGGTGCGCTTGCAAATCAAGGACGCAGCCTGATTATCTCCTGATGTTCGCCGCAAGCCTCGCTCCGGCCTCGCCGCCACCTGCGCCATCGCCCCGGCCTTGCTGCTGCTGTGGCTCGTGATTGCCGCGGACAGCCGGCCCGAGCCGCGCTTTCGCTTCCGGCGCGCGATGAACGCGCCTCGCGTTGTTGCGAGGCTTGGAGAGTGGAGTGCCCCGCGACGCTTATTTCACGTCAAGGCGCCGTCTGCC
>CAWIEY010000007.1:0-74884 GCA_963835195.1 uncultured Alphaproteobacteria bacterium | reverse complement strand
CCATGATCCGGTGCCTGGCGTCGCGGACGAAGGAATCCCGATCCGCGTCAAACTCGAAGTCGATGCGGCGGCCGGCTCGATCACTGTCGACGTCCGTCACAACGTCGACTGCGTAGCCGGCGGGCTTAACCTGTCGGAGAACACCTGCACCGGCTCGTGCCGCATCGGCGTGTTCAACAATCTCGATCCGACCCTGCCCCACAATCACGGCAGCGCCAGCGTGGTCAACGTCCTGCTGCGCGAAGGCTGCGCGGTCGGCAAGCCGCAATATCCGGTGGGTACTTCGGTCGCCACCACCAATGTCAACGATCGGTTGATCACCGCGGTCAACGCGGTGTTCTCGAAGATGGGCAGTCCGCATGGGTTGGCCGAGGGCGGTCCGCATCTACCGGCCGGCATCGGGGTGATCTCGGGGAGAGACCCATTCAAAGGCGGTCATCCTTACGTCAATCAGGTTTTTATCGGTTACGCCGGCGGAGCGGCTCTCAACGGTCATGACGGCTGGCTTACTTATTGCGGTCCAGCCAATGGTGGCCTCATCAACCTCGATTCGATTGAGGTCGACGAGTCGATGTATCCGATCATCATCGAATCGCGCGGCGTGAGCCCCGATACGCAAGGTTATGGTGAGTTCGAAGGAGCGCCAGGGGTTGAATGCGTCTTCTATCCGGTCGACCATTCCATGACCGTGATCTACGCTGCGGACGGTACGACGTTTGCGCCCAAAGGCGTCAACGGGGGAATGCCGGCGAGCCCGAGCTGGACACGAAAGCTCGGGAAGGACGGCTTGGCGCAAGAACTGCCGGCATTTCACCAGGAGATATGCGAGTCGGGAGAGAAAATGCTTTGCTTTGCCTGCGGTGGCGGCGGCTACGGCGAACCCGCTAAGCGAAATGCAGCCCGCGTGTTGGCGACCGTCAACCGTGGCTGGCTGACGGTTGAGCGGGCGCGAGACATCTACGGCGTTTCTGTGCGCTACGATGAAGCGGCCGCCGAATACAGCTTAGCGAGCTAGCCATGCCACAACCGCAACTGACGCTTGAAGCACGCCTTGATCGGCTGGAATCGATCGAAGCCATCAAAAAACTCAAGGCGGTTTACTGCATGTATTGCGACGCAAAGTACGATCCCGACGGCATCTGCTCGTTGTTTACCGAGGATGGCGTGTGGGACGGCGGCGCTTCCTTTGGTCGTTATCAAGGGCAGGAACAGATCCGCAAGTTCTTTACCGGCATATCCGGCCAAATCGTTTTTGCCGCCCATCTGGTGCTCAATCCGATCATTACCGTGGACGGCGATCAGGCGTGCGGCAGATGGTGGCTGCATATGCCATGCACGACGATCAACGAAGCCGGCAATCCGGAAGGACGTTGGCTCTTGTCCGAGTACGACGAGGAGTACGTGCGGATCGACGGCAATTGGAAGTTCAAGAGATTACGGCTCGATGTCAAATATTACGTACCCCATCTGCAGGATTGGGCGATGGCGTCGATAAAAGATAGCAGATCATGATGAGTGCACGCTTCCCAATCGGCGCGGCTGACGCCTGCCGCCGCCGTGCGTTTTCCGAGTAATTTAACATCCAGCAACATACGAGGTTGGACCATGAGTGTTAAACGTCCCAGCGCCGAGCAAATGCACGCTGTCGCAGCAGACCTCGGCATGACGGTGTCGGACGCGGACATCGCTTCGTATCTCGCCATCCTGCAGCCGAATTTCGCGGCATACGATCTCGTCGATGCCATGCCGGACTATTTGCCGACGGTGAAGTATCCGCGCACTCCCGGCTACCGACCCGAAGGCGATGAGAACAAGTACAACGCGTGGTACGTCAAGACGACCGTTAAGGGTGCTCCCGCCGGCAAGCTCACCGGCAAAACAATCGTGCTTAAGGATAATGTCTGTCTGGCCGGGGTGCCGATGATGAATGGCGCTTCCACGTTGGAAGGGTACACGCCGGACATCGATGCGACCATCGTCACGCGCATCTTGGACGCCGGCGGCACGATCGTCGGCAAGTCGCATTGCGAGTATTTCTGCTTCTCGGGCGGAAGCCATACAAACGCGGTCGGGCCCGTGCACAATCCGCATAAATTTGGCTACTCGGCGGGCGGCTCTTCCTCGGGGAGCGCGGCGCTGCTGGTCGCCGGCGAAGTCGACATGGCGATTGGCGGCGACCAGGGCGGCTCGATTCGCATGCCCGCAGCCTATTGCGGAGTTTACGGAATGAAGCCGACCCATGGTCTCGTCCCCTATACCGGGATCATGCCGATCGAGATCACGCTCGATCACACCGGTCCGATGACCAACAACGTCCGTGACAACGCTTTGTTGCTGGAAGTGCTTGCCGGCGAAGATGGGTTGGATCCGCGCCAATACAACGTGAAGACGGAGGATTATACCGCTGCGCTCGGCGGAGATGCACGGGGCCTTAAGATCGGCGTGGTCAAGGAGGGCTTTGGGCTCGCCAATTCCGAGCGTGACGTCGACGCCAAGGTCAGGCAGGCGGCGAAAGTCTTCCGCGATCTCGGTGCGGAAGTTTCCGACATTTCGCTACCGATGCACACGCTTGGTATCGCGATCTGGACCCCGATCGCGCTCGAGGGCGCCACCGAACTCATGATGCGGGGTAACGGCATGGGCACCAACTGGCGTGGTCTTTATACAACGACGCTGCTCGATGCTCATTCGCAATGGAAGCACCGTGCCGATGAGCTCTCGGAAACCCTCAAGGTCTCAATGCTGATTGGCCATTATTTCGTCAAGCATCACCGGGGCCACTTTTATGCCAAAGCACAGAACCTCAGCCGCAAGCTGCGCGCCGCTTATGATGACGCGCTTGCTCGCTACGATCTTCTGCTGATGCCGACAGTACCGCTCAAGGCAACGCCGCTGCCGCCAGCAGGTGCGCCGCGCGAGCTAGTTATTCAACGAGCCTTCGAGATACTGCCGAACACGGCACCGTTCGACGCGACCGGTCACCCGGCGATGAGCATTCCCTGCGGCATGAGCGAAGGTCTGCCGATTGGCCTCATGCTGATCGGGAAACATTACGACGAGACGACAATCTACCGAGCGGCCGCCGCGTTCGAAAAAGCCGGCGACTGGAGGAAGATGTAAACGCCAAAGCTGCCGTTGTCGGCTTGCTTGAGCATTAACCGCGGCGGTCTGCAAAGCGCGGCATCTTCACGCTCGCCTCGAATTCCCGCGCCAGCGTGCCGGTTTCGATGACAGCGATCCGCGGCGTCAGACCGAACTTGTCGCGAATCGCCATCTTCAGGCGCTCGGCCGCCGCCGCGGGCTCGAGGCCGCGTCGGACTTCAACGGACACCAGCATCGATATCAAGATCACGCTCGGTCACCAGTTCAGCCTTGAAGTCGCCGACGTCGACGTTGCGGAAGATGAAATCTTCGAAATCGGCGTGATTGATGTTGATGCCGCGCATCTTGAAAAAACCGGAAACCCGATGAGCGTGCCTGAGCAGCGGGAACACCGAGAACGGCCCGGATCGGTCTTCGCCGCGCTGCCAAATTACGAGATCGCCCGAGCTCCAGCGCAAAAATGGGGTGACGTTGTTGGTCCACAAGGGCGTCACCACCAGCGAGCCAACGGTACCTTCCTCGACCGGTTGATGCGTCTCCGGATCAAGGACCTCAATGAAAAACATGTCGGTCCAGACGCGGAAGCCGCCGCCGGAGGCGTCTTCCGCGCCCATCATGCCGGCTTCTGTCATGCCGAAGGTGTCGCGGATTTGCGCGCCCCAATGCCGGCCGAGTTTCTCGCGCTTGGCCTCCGACAAAGCCTCCGCCGAACAAAGCACGGTCTCCACTGAACGCGCGGCCAGATCGAGGCCACGGCCCTCTGCAAGATTAGCAAGGTGCAGCCCATAGCTGCTCATGCCCATCCAGATGGTCGGCTGCAGGCGTTTGATCAGTTCAAGCTGCAAGACCGAAGGCGTCGTCGTGCCGGAACCGGCCCAGTTGACGGCGATGCCGCGCGTCGCTGCGGCGCGGGCGAGCATTTGCCCGACCGGATGAATGCCGAGCGGAAATGACACGTGCGCGCGGCCGCCGCGGGGGCAGTGCGTACAGTCGTAAACGCGGGCAAAGCCAACCATCGCGGCGGCGATATCGTCGAAGCTGCGCGGATAGAACAACGGCTCGCCGGTGGACCCACCGGACCGCCAATATTCGGCGATGCCGTCATTGGGGATGAGGCAAAACGCTTCGTAAAATGACCGATCGTCGAGCTTGCGCAGCATTTCCTTGTTGAGGATTGGAATTTTCCGCCACTCATCAGGGATCATCGAGCCGATCGAGATCGATATGATCGAGCTTGCCGCGAAAAAAAGGAGCGCGGCGCGCCTGCTCGACCGCCCGCCGCTTGCGGATGGATTGGCAGCGATCGATCTCGGCCTGCGTTTTCGGCAGATCAACAAGCGGCGTCATGATCAGGGATCGCTGCCGCGGAGCGAACCGATCCAGCGGCGTTGCTCGGTATAAGCTTCCGGCAATCGCCCGGCTTGCTCTTGCGCCTCCATCGCCGACGGCGCGCGCCTCCTTTTCCGGCGTATTTTCCGGAATTGCCTCGAGGGCATCGCTCAGCATCGCGGCGTAGTCGGCTCCCACCGGGCAGACATCGGCGCAGCGCCGGCAACCGGTAATGACGCCGGCGCCGCGCAAGATGCTTTGCCACAGATCGAAGCTGTCTTCCGAGCGGACCAGCTCCTGCTGTCGCGCAGCGTCCGGCTCGCGCGATGATGCGGGTGACGTGCTCACTCAATTGCGCAAAGCCGTGCGGCGAGCGGAAACGGTCGCAAGCCGGCCAATCGCGCGCCCAGTGCCCGACCGCGTCAGCCGGGCAGACCTTGAGGCATCGGCCGCAACTTGGGCCCAGGCAGAGAGCAGTTTCCATCTTACCGTCGCACGCGACATCGACCGAGCACAGAACTGCGGTCAGCAGCACGCGCGGGCCGAATTCAGGCGTCAGCAATTGCAGATTAAGTCCGAGCGTGCCGAGCCCGGCTTCGACGGCGGCATGGGGCAGCGACAGCAGAGTGGTCAAATGCCGTTGGGGATCGCCGTCGTAAGTCCACGGATCGACGTGGGTGGGCGGCACGATGAGCGCGGGATAGCCGTTGTCTTCGAGCCAGTAGACCAGATCAAGCGACGCCTCTTCCAGGCGCGATAGCGCCAGCTCGTCATTGTAAAATTTGTGCCGGTCGTTCCAGGCGGTGATGCGCGAGGTGCCGCGGCTCACGCGCTTGGCCAGCACGATCACGCGGCCGCCGTCGAGTTCGGTGATGTCGGAGGGGCGTTGCGGATGGCGCGGATCGGGCGGATGTGCGCTCGAGAGCGGCGCCGTCGGCAATGCCGACAAGGTCAGCGCCTAGTGTTCGTGCTTTGCTCTTGATGTCGTCTGCCGTTAGCGGCTGCTTAAACGCCGATACCATTATTGATCGCCTTTAGCCGCGCGACTGTTTGCGCTGTGCCTGCGCTTTTTTGAAATCCTGGAGTTGGCGCGCCACGATGCCTTGGTAGCCATCCGGCCCCACCCAACGCTTGTTCCAATCGCTCAGCCCGCCGATTTCCGCGCCGCACAGCCGATCATCACGGTAGCGTCTGCCGAGCGCCACCTTTTCCGGCGTCTTTTCCGGGATGGCTTTCTGAAAGTCGGCAAGATGGGCGTGATAGTCGTTGCCGACCGGACACACGGCCAGACAACGCGGGCAGTCGCCGAACGAGCCGACCACGCGCAGCAGGCCCTGCCAGAAACCGAACACGTCGCGCGAACGCGCCATCTCAATCTTCACCGCCGGCGCTGCCTCAATAAAGCGTTCGAAGAACTGCAAAATGGTGGAAAAGCCGAACTCTTGCGCTTCCGTGGCACAGGCGCGCTTGTCGATGCCGAAATGCAGTACGGCATCCGCCGGACACGAATGCAGGCAGCGGCTGCACGATTCGCCGATGCAGACCTGCTCAGTGATCGGCTGGTCGGGCTCAAGTTCAAGCTCAGTCAGCAGCCCGGTCAGATAAACCCGCGGACCGAATTCGGGGGTGAGGATATTGACTTCGAGCCCAAGCGTTCCGAGGCCGGCTTCGACGCCGAGATGCCTCGTCGACAGCCGACCGTAGCTTGCTCGCTTGTAGCTCCACTCGGTCTCCTGCGCGGCGGTGACGAAACTCGGATAGCCCGCGTCTTCCAGTTCCTCCGCCAGCCGATAAGCGACCTTGTCCATTTTCCGCAGAACCAGCATGTCGATGTATTGCACCGGTACGTTCGTCTTGCAGCGGAAAGCACCGGCGGGGATGCGCTGCACCAGCACGATCACGCTTTTGCAATAAGGCGAGATGCGCTCGGGCGTTTGCGGCCAACGCGGGTCGGGCGGAAACGCATTGAGCGTTGCCGCGCTGGCAATGCCGACCAGGTCGGCGCCCAGTTCCTTGGCGCGCCTTTTTACTGACGCCGCATCGAACGGAAGTTCGGCCATCGTGCAGTCGAATCTAGGCGCAAAAAACTTCGCTGTGAAGGCTCAGCGCCATGGCGCAAATCCTTCGGCCGCTCTGTTGACGCGTTCGCCCGCAAATCCGCGCCGGCCGATCGGCCGCGTACCGTCGAGAGGCTGTCATCGCCAGGGCTTCACGACTTCTGTTCTGCGCAACCGTGTTGGCGTCTCGCGGCCGGCCTACCACCTACGGAATGGTGCCGATCGCTGTCAGCGGGGACATTTATCGCCTTCCAGGCGGCATTACGCCGGGCGACCTGGTTCGGTTGACCGCCGGCCACTGCTCGCTCACCGCCGGCAACGGCGTATGCTTCCCGGTGACACTCTCGATCGTGACGGCATAGTGCGTAATCTGATCAAGTCGCGGATAAAAGCTCTTGGGCCGGCTCAATTTCGGGTCGGAATATTTCGCCATGAAGCGATCGAAAAATAATGTCTTTGCCGCCCGGTCTTCGACAATGGTGATTGTGCCAAAGCCGACAACGCTGATGTAGCTTACCGACGAATCGCACTCGAACTCGCCATACGGAAATACCGTTCCCATTTCCGCTGCCTCGAAACATACGCGCGAATTAGTCTCGACATTGCTGCGGAAGTGCCCCGTCAAAGTGGTATGGAGATATACTTTCCCGTCGGCATAAACGAACAGGTTCGGCACGACATAAGGATCCTTGTTGGCGCTTACAGTCGCGAAATGCGCGAATGCCGCTCGCTCCAAGAAAAGGTCGATGGCGCGCCGATCCATCAGCTTGTCCTTCCGTCGCACGGTACCCTGGCTCATCGTTGCAACCCCTTGTGAACCGATTGATTGCAGCTTGCGGCTGCTGACCAAAAGCGTCGTTCGTGACCCTTATTGACACATGTTCCTAAAATTTTTGCCCCGCACAATCCATGCATCGTCTTGCCGTTCGCCACTTCCGGAGGAGGCCCGCGCGGGGCTGCATGGAAGGAGCTTCATTGCCTGAGTAATCACTAGGGGGCGGAGATTTAAGGAGAAATCAGCGTGCTTGCGGAATCAATTTGGCGCGTTCGGCGTCGCGCAATTTCCGCCGCTGAATCTTGCCCGTCGTGGTCATCGGCAGCGAATCGACGAATTCGACGTCTCGCGGCACTTCGTGTTTTGCGAGGTGTTCACGCACAAAGCTCCGAATTTGCTCGGCAAGCTCAGGGTTACCCTGCCGGCCGTCTTTCAGAATGACGAACGCCTTTATGACCTCGGTGCGTACCGGATCAGGCACACCAACAACCGCCGCCATGAGAATGGCCGGATGCCGCACGAGCGCGTCCTCGATCTCGGCCGGACCTATACGATAGCCACCGCTGGTAATGACATCGTCGGCGCGTCCCTGAAACCAGAAATAGCCGTCTTCGTCGCAGGTTCCCAGATCCCCGGTCAGCAGCCAGTCGTTGGCGTATTTGTCATGCGTGGCGTTCTCATTGTGCCAATATTCCAGCATCATCACGGGATCCGGCCGGCGAAAGGCGATGTTGCCAACGGTACCTGGCGGCAGACGCTGACCGGTGTCGTCGACGATGGCGGCCACATGTCCTGGAATGACGCGCCCGATTGAACCGGGCCTGATTGGCATGACGCTCGCATTCGAGCCGAGCACGAGATTGCATTCGGTCTGGCCGAACACCTCGTTGATCGGCAGGTTGAGCGTTTCGGTACTCCACTGAAGAAGCTCCTTACCGACGGGCTCACCTCCGGAATAAATGGCGCGAAGCCGGGCTCCGAACCGCTCCACGGGATTGTGGACCTGGCGCATGAGCCTGAGCATGGTGGGAACCAGCAGAGTCGTTCGCACATGATGGCGACCGATCATGGCAAACGCCTGCTCGGGATCGAAACGGGCCGCGCGGAACGTAAGGACGGGTACGCCGTGGTACCAGGCCGGCATCAATACGTCCATTAAGCCGGCGAGCCAGGCCCAATCGGCCGGGGACCACATGAGGTCGCCGGGTTGCGGAAAGAAGTCGAGGCAGAATTCTGCTCCGGGCAAATGCCCCAACATCGACCGGTGAGCTTGCAATGCTGCTTTCGGATTACCGGTCGTGCCCGATGTGAAATTGATGAATGCCGGATCTTCGGCCGAAGTTTCAACGTTTGTGAACGTATCACGGGCCGACGCTAGCGCGTCCGGCAACGATTCGGCTTCGGGCTCGTGCCCGTCGGTCACGAAGATACGAACAGATTCCACCGCTTGCGCGCGAGCGCGCACGGCGGTCGGCAGATTCGCTACGTCCGTAATCACGACGCGGGCGTTTATGTGATTTAATCGATAGGCGACCGCGTCAGCGGCAAAAAGCGTCGATACCGGCACCGAGACATAACCGGCCTTCCAACAAGCGACGTGACCGATCGCGGTCCAGGGATTCTGACCGAGCAATAGCATCACCCTGTCGCCTTTGCTCAGACCGATCGATCCTAGGAGGTTGGCCAGTTGGCTGGCCTTCCGTTGCACGTCGCGAAAGGTCAGTTGCCATGCCTTACCGTTCGAATCCTCGCCGAGCAGCGCGAACTTGCCCGGTTCCACTGCATGGCGATCGCAAACATCGGCGGCAATGTTGTATCGGGTGGGAATGTTCCAGCGGAAAGACGCATAGAGTTCGTCGTACGTGTGCATCCGCTCCATTGGATTTACCCTTCAGGATAAATTCTGTCGTTGATTGTTTCGCGACAAAATACGGCGAGCCAGTGCATGGCGATGAACTTCCGAAGGACCGTCATAGATGCGAAACGGCCGAATATCGCGATAGATGCGCTCGACAACGGTATCCCGAGTAATACCGATTGATCCGAGGATCTGCAGACTTCGATCGACCACCCGTCCCAGCGCCTCCGAACAAAAGACCTTGCACATGCTCGTTTCGTCGCGGGCGTGTCGGTGCTGATCCAAGAGCCAGGCGGCATGCCAAATGGTCAATCGCGCCAGGTGCAGATCGATGGCATTGTCGGCAAGCATGAATCCGACACCTTGGTGTTCGCCGATCGTGCGGCCGAACGAGTGTCGCCGCCCGGCATATTCGGCGGCAATCGCGTGACAGCGCGCGGCGGCGCCGAGCCAACGCATGCAGTGTGTCAGACGGGCTGGGCCGAGCCGCACCTGGGCATTCCTAAAACCCTGTCCGATTTCTCCCAGCACGCGATCGGCCGTGACTCGCACGTCGCTAAAAGAGACTTCGGCGTGGCCGCCGGGCGAGTTGGTATCGATCGTGTCCAACGTACGATCCACCCGAAAGCCGGCTGCGTCCATGTCGACCAGGAACATTGTTGCGCCGAGATCGCCTCCGCTCGCGTCCAAGGTACGCGCCATGACGATATTAAGGGTCGCCTCGGGCACGCCGGTGATCATCCATTTGCGGCCGTTGATCACGAACCCGTCGGTCACGCGGCGGGCGGTAGTTTGGAGCAGAGACGGATCTGAACCGGCGCCGTCGGTCACAGTCTCGGTCATGCAAAAGGCGGAGCGGATTTCGCCGCTCACCAGCGGTGCGAGCCAGCGAGCTTTCTGCTCCGGGGTTGCAATCTGATTCAGCAAATTGACGTTGCCCTCGTCAGGCGCCTGAATATTGAGGGCGAGCGGCCCCAGCGTCGACCAACCGGCGGCTTCAAACACGACGGCCATGCTGCGATGGTCCAATCCCAGGCCGCCGAATTCCTTGGGTCCGTGCGGCGACAGTAATCCGACCTGACGCGTTAGCTGGACCAGTTCGCGCCGTAGCGACTCGGATGGACCGTGTGGAGTTTGCCGCTGGTCATTTTCATAAGGGATAATCTTCTCCGCGATGAACGTTTCCACGCGCTCGCGCAGTCTGGTCACATCGTCCGGGAGCGCGAAGTCGATCATTTTACTGTCCCATCCGATGCATTCGACACGCTGGCCAGCTCGATCCCGCGCGCAAACAACATGGGAATTGCCGGCGCAAACGATTCCCAAAAGCGGTCCGGTCGTTTGCCGGAGCGATGAAGCTTCAAGTTAAGGCACCCGATGGCACCCAGGCGGAAATTTGCCAGCGCCTGATACCATTCGATATTGTCGAGCGCCGCTCCGCCCGCCCGGCGATAGGCATCGAGAAGATCCGCGCGAGATATCGGGGCGAGCGGGCGGCAGGATGACGGCCATGCCAATTCGTCGACCGTCATCATAAGCCAACCGACGTCGAGCCCTTGCGAGCCGATGAAGGCCAGCTCCCAATCGATCACCGCTGTCGCCTGCCCCTCAACGTACAGAATATTGCCCGGATGAAAGTCGCCGTGCACGACCCCGATTGGATTCGCATCCGGGATACCGGCAGTCAGCAAGCTGTGCAGCTTAGCGCCTTGCTCGGCGATTTCAGGCCTTTCGGCGTGCCGAAGCAATGGCATCCATCTATTGAGCTCATCACACAGCGAGCGCGGCTCCTCCCAATCGGCAAGCATAGTCCGCCAATCGACCCGATGTAGCTCCCCAAGCAGTTCCGCGGCTTGCAGCCAGATTGCGCGGAGAGCCGAAATCTCCCGTGCAAAAGAATCGTGTGGTTCCCATACAAAGAATATGCGCCCTGGCAGCCGCTCCATGATGATAAAAGGTGTGCCAAGCGCATCTTCGCTCGGTGAAGCCCAAGGGACCGCGGGCACCGGCAGTCCAGCTTGTCTCAGGCTTCGAAGCAGTGGCGCTTGCCGGTAAACGTCCGTGTTGCCGCGGCGGGAAACCCCGATCGGGGCTATCTTGAGGACATATGAAACGACGGGCCGTGCTCCGTCTTCGATCACATCGAAGCCGAAGGTCAGGCCGGCGTGTCCATCCTCCATCGGATGAAAATTCAAGACACGGCTTTGCGCACCGCATTGGTCCTGAATGAACCGATTTAATCTGTCCGAAATGCTGCCGAACTGGTCTGCGTTTGCGACGTACTTATTTCCAATCGCGCTCATCAGCACGACCTTCCGGCTTTAGGCTTGGCCAGCCCACGTGATCGGCTGCGAAATGTCGAGATTGGCCAGTTCGTAGCCACGGCGAAAATCAACGATATGCTTTTCCATCCATTCGCGCGCGTGATTGACATTGCGGACGCGCAAGCCATCGAGAACCTGCTGGTGAGCAAACACGAGACGCTCGCCAACGTTCAGACGCAAGACCAGTCGCAGAAATGCCGGATAAAAAACCTGACCAATTGGCTCTCGGCAAAGCTGCAGGGTTCGATTGCGCGACGCTGCGGCCAGGATGGTATGAAATTCGAAGTCGAGAGCCACAAGATCTTGAGCCTGCGTGACGGCGTGGCGGGTTCGATCGACGTTCTCCTCCAGCAGATTCAGTTCAGCCTCGCTGATCCGCACCGCTGCTGCCGCCGCCATCGCAGGTTCGATGCACAGCATGGCCTCCCACAATTCCAGGAAGCTCATCTCCTGCAGCACCATCGCCGCCTTCATTTGGCTCGCAACTTCCGAATGGCGGGGCGCGCTCACGAACAGACGCTTACCACCTGGTCGTCGGCGCAGCATGCCGCTCTCTTCCAGGGCGCGAATAGCTTCACGCACGGTCGAGCGATTAATGCCGAGACTCTGCGCCAGCGCTGATTCCGACGGCAGCGCGGAGCCGACCGGTAAAGCGCCGTTCAAAATCCTTTCGCTGATCGAACGCGCGACGCTGCGATAGGCAGGGACTGCTTCTTTCGGATGCAGATCAAACTGTATCTGTTCAGTCATCTTCTAATCTTGGCGGGATGCGGTCGGTCCAAGCGCCCGATGGGTAATTTCATTGAATAGCGGTGTCTGCAGAGTTTGCCGAAGAAAGCGCTACCGGGATGATCAACCGCATGGCACCGTGTTTCCGCTATTTCTGTCGGACGATCTTCCGAACATTAGGGCACTAACGTGCAGCTTTATCAAATGACCGGGCTCTTGACAAAGGCGGATGCCCAGTTATCGTCCGACAATCTTATAAAATAAGAACGGTAAAGACAGGAAGTCCGTTCCGGACTGCGCGCGCGATGACCACGCGCTTCTCGCGGACCGGTCAGCCTAACGCGAAGAGTACCGGCGGTCCCGGGGTGCCGCTGCATTTTTCACCTCTGGGAACGCGTCGAGACGCCTGCGGATGAGACCAGGGAATTGATGCCGCGTCTTACTCAGGAGCAGATTGTCTTCGCACTCTGGGTGCTGTTGTTTGCAGCATTCGCGCTGGCGCTTCCGGGATTCCTCACTTACGGCAATATCATCACCCTCATCCGCGGCGTGGCTGTTCTCGGCATTCTCGCCGTGGGGATGGCCATTGTCATCATCGGTCGCGGCATAGACCTGTCATTGATCGCGACCATGGCGGTCTCGACTGCCTTGGCGTTTACCTTGATGGCCCACGGCTATCCGATCTGGATAGCGCTGCTGCTGGGTTTCGCGTTCGCCGCCGCGATCGGATCGATCGTCGGATTTGTTATCGCCTACATCGAAATCCCCGCTCTCTTCGCGACGCTGGCCATGGGCGCCTTCGTCTATGGGCTCGGCCGTTACGCGGTCTTCAATCAAGATCTCGTCTACCTTCCCGCCGGCGATTCTGCCATCCAGGTCCTTGGTGCAGGGCACATACTCGGTGTTCCGATTCCGATCCTGCTCTTCGCCGGGTTGGCACTTGCTGTAGCGTTGTTCCTTCGCTACGGGCGCCTTGGTCAGTTCGTCTATGCCACAGGCGATAATTTTTCGGCCGCGCGCATCACCGGTCTCCCGGTGCGGCCGCTGGTCGTGTTGCAATATGTATTCTCTGCGCTCGTCGGCTACGTTGCCGGGCTCACAATGGCCACCGGCGTGACGCTGATGAACACGCGCATCGTCAATTCGACGCTGCTTTACGATGTTATTCTCGTTGTCGTCCTCGGCGGCATCAGCCTTTCCGGCGGCAAGGGCGGCGTGCGCAATGTGATCGTTGGCACCTTGCTGATCGGAACGCTGCTCAACGGTATGACGATCATGGACATTCAGTACACTGGGCAAAACGTCATCAAGAGCCTCATTTTGCTGATCGCCATCGTGGTTGACAGCATTATGAATCCCCGCGACGAGCAAACCGCACAACAGGGGGATATCTAAAGATCACTCACGAAGAGGCGGACTTACCGCCCACTGAAACCAAGGAGGATGCACCATGAGATCGAAGCTTGTTGTAACTTTTCTAATCGGCACGCTAGCCGTCTTGACTGCGGCCACGGCGGCGGCGCGGGCCGATGGACTCGTCGATCCAAGCAGGGCCGGATACCTCGACGCTTTCAAGAATAAAAAGGTCGCGTTTGTGCCAATCGCGATGGGATTCGATTTGGCGCAGGCGTGGAATTCGCAGCTCGCCAAGCAAGCCAAGGAGCTTGGCTATTCCTATGTTGTGCGCGATCCAAACTGGAGCACGGAGGCAGGCGCGCAAGCGCTGACCCAGCTCATCGCCGAGAAGCCCGACGTCATTGTCGTACATAGTCCTGACATTCAATCCTATGCGCGCTTGCTCAAGCAAGCTGATGAAGCAGGCATCTATACCGTGCAGATCAATATGAAGTCCGCCTATGTTTCCGAAGCTTACGTCGGCTCGGATTACAATGGCCTAGGCGAACAGGCCGCCGACCTGATCGTCAAGCAATGCGGGCAAGGTAGCGGAAAGTCCGGCAAGGTCTCTATCGTGCAAGGCGTGCTGACCGGTGGGGCGAGCGTCTACCAGATCGAGGGCATCGAGAACGTCTTTAAGAAACACCCCGAGATCAAAGTGGTCTCCAATCAAGCCGCCGATTGGGACGCTTCGAAGGCTAAAGCCATCACCCAAACCGTGTTGCAACAAAACCCGGATTTATGCGGCATTATCGGATTTTGGGACGGCATGGATACCGGCATCGGCGCAGCGGTTCGTGAAGCGGGCAAGACCGGCCAAGTCTATGTTGTGACGTCGGGTGGCGGCGCGACGTCAGCCTGCGAGAACGTCAGCAACGGCACCTTCAGCGCGCTCATCAGCTACAATGCGATGGCCCAAGGGCGCGACCTCAACACGATGATCAAGACTCTGCTCGAGGTAAAGCCTAAGCCGGGCACTATGAAGATTATCGATTATTCGCCGCTCACGGTGCTAACAAAGGACACGCTCAAACCGGACAGCTGCTGGGCACTTCCAAACGCGGCAGCTTCCAAGTAGACCAGACCGCGGGGCTGCGGCGACCGCAGCCCCGCACCAGCTGATCTTCAGTAAACGTCAGAACGGTGATGGCCGATAGTATCGCGATCGCGGTATCGCGCGATAAGCCCGCTTTGTCGAAGCCGAGCATTGGCGAGGCTCTGGTCCGGGCGCGGTACAAATACATACCCGACCACGTGCTGGGCGAAATTTTAACGAAGCGGTGGGTCGACAATGTCGCGCCCTTCGCTTTCCTGATCATCACTGTCGCGTTGTTCGGCCATTTGATCCCGGACTTCTTCAGTCCTGCAAGTTTGCTTGTTGCGTTGCGTCAGCTCGGCGAATTCGGCTTCGTCGTTCTTGCCATGATGATCGTAATGGTGGCCGGCGGAATCGACCTGTCCGTCGGATCGAATTTTGCCCTTGGCAATTTCACCGCGCTGGCCGCGATGAACATTCTGGGCTTACCGGTCGGCATCGCCTTCATATGCACGCTCGCGGCTTGCTGTCTGGTGGGATTGCTCAACGGCCTGTTGGTCGGTCTTTTGCGGCTGCGCGCCTTTCTGACCACGCTGGTCACACTGATCATTGTGCGCGCCGTCGTCGATATGCTGCTCCTCAAATATGCCGTGCAGATATCCGGCGCATTCGTTGATTCCAATATTTGGGACTTCATCGGCTCCGGTTCGGTTTTGGGCATCCCGTTCAGCGCGATATTGCTGGTCGTAGCCGTCGTTGGTGGTCATATCCTGCTCAGTCGGACGCGCCCGGGGTGGCGAGTAATGGCCGTCGGTGGTTCGCGGCGGTCCGCGCACAATTCCGGGATATCGGTCCGCTGGACGGTATGTGGCACCTACGTCGTGTCCGGGGCGCTGGTCGGCATCGCAAGCTTTATGTATGCCGCACGGCTCAACAGCGCCGGCTCGGATGCCGGATTCGGCATGGAATTGGCAGCTTTGACCGCGGCATTGCTCGGCGGCAACAGCCTCGGCGGCGGGCGCGGCTCGACCGGCAAGGCGTTAACCGGAGCAATCATTGTCCTCGTGATCACGAACGGCGTCGTGCGCCTCGGCATTCCAAGCGGCGCTGGGAGCATGGTGCTTGGCGGCGTATTGCTACTCGCAGCCGGGCTTGACGTGCGCTGGCTCAAGAACCGTCACAAAGTTCTGACCAAAGTCTATGTGTCACCGACGGTCAACGATCTCCCGCCCTGCCCGCCCACAGCTGCGGGCTCTGGCTCTCCGTATGAAGTCAACGACAAACTCAAAGACGTCGAGCTGATCGGCCTTGGCCAGGTCGAAGCGCCGGAAGACGTCATTTTCGATCGGGCCGACAATCTTTATTGCGGGACGCGCCACGGCGACGTGATGCGTTTTCTTGCTCCGGATTATAAAAAGCTTGAGCTGTTTGCGCACATCGGCGGCCAACCGCTCGGCCTTGCGATGGACCGAGAAGAAAATCTTTATGTTTGCGTCGGCGGCATGGGCCTTTATCGGGTGTCCCCGGATGGCGTGGTTTCGAAGGCGACAGATGAGACAAACCGTTCGACTTTCTCCATCACCGACAACTCGCGCTTACGGCTCGCAGACGATCTCGATATCGCGCCGGACGGTCGGGTTTTCTTCTCGGAAGCGACGGTCCGGTATGAAATGCATCAATGGCCGGTCAATTCACTTGAAAGCCGCGGAAACGGCCGGATCATCAGTTACGATCCACGCACAAATTCGACGCACACCGTCATTCGCCACTTAAAATTTTCCAACGGGGTATGCCTGAGCCACGACGGTCAGTCCATTTTGTTCGCTGAAACTTGGGGCTGCTGTATCAAGCGGTATTGGTTCGACGGCCCAAACACCGGCAAACTGGAAACGGTCATCGCGTCGTTGCCCGGTTATCCGGACAACATTAACCGCTCGTCCGACGGGAATTACTGGCTGGCAATTGTGGGCATGCGTTCGCCGGCGGTGGATCTCGCCTTCCAGCTGCCTGGCTTCAGGCGACGCATGTCGCGGCGCGTCGCGCAGGACGAATGGCTCTATCCGAATCTGAATACCGGTTGTGTCGCTAAATTCAATGACCAGGGCGAAATCCTCGAAGCGCTTTGGGACCTGAAAGGTATCAACCACCCGATGATCACGTCGATGCGGGAGCACAAGGGCAGCCTTTATCTCGGCGGGATCGCCAACAATCGCATCGGCCGCTATCGTCTACCCGACGCGGACAAGAACTGGACCGGCTTCGAGGATTACTGGGGTCGGAAGTAGATGCTGTGGGGAGCGCTTGATCGGGTGATTGGAACGGGCGAAGCCGCCGTCACCGTTCCGCCAATGGATGGGGCGCTGCGCCCCAACCAGATCCTTGAGCAGGCGTCAGTCGTAGCTCAGGCGCGCGCTCCCGATAATCTGGCGATCCACCGCGGGGATGTGCTGTTCTCCTCGGGATGCGAGTTGCGCAAACTCGCGTCGAATACAGCCGTACGCAGTTTCCCCCGCACGATTACCTGCCTTGCAGCGGCACCGGATGGACACTTGGCGATAGGCTTGTTGGGGGCGGAGGTCATCCTCATCCGACCCGACGGAGCCGCGAGGTCGTTGCCGCTCGCTGACACGGCGCATGCGACGGCGTTGGCCTTCCACGGCGATGATCTCGTCGTGTGTCGAGGCTCCGCCCGGTACGACCCGGAACAATGGAAGCGCGACCTCATGGAGGCTGGTGTAAGCAAGCCGGGCTCAGGCTCCGTCGTGCTGATCCCGCGCGAAGGAGCGCCCCATATCCTGGCCGACCGCCTTCGATGGCCGCACGGAGCCGTGTCGCACAATGGCCAGATCGTCATCTCGGAAAGCTGGTCGCATCGTTTGCTTACGCTTCCTCCCGCAGGCAATTCATTGCCACAACCGGTGCTCACAGATCTGCCCGGTTACCCTGCCCGACTTTGCACCGCATCCGACGGCGGCCTGTGGCTTGCTGTTTTCGCGCCGCGCAGCCAGTTGATCGAGTTTGTATTGCGTGAACAGGGTTATCGTCGACGCATGCTCAACGAAATCAACTCCGACTTCTGGATCGCCCCCACCCTCGCCAATGGGCGCTCTTTTCTCGAACCCATTCAAGGTGGCGCCCTAAAGCAGATGGGCGTCCTAAAACCCTGGGCGCCGTCGCGCTCATATGGCTTGGTCATCAAGCTCGATTCGAGCTTGCAACCGATCGTGAGCTTCCACAGCAGAGCGGACGGAGCACGCCACGGCACCACAAGTGTGCTCGAACACGCCGGCTCGCTTTTTGTCGCCAGCAAAGGAGGAGATGTCATCGTTTCGCTGCGAGCAGACGAGTTGGTCGAGCCATGACCGCCATCCTCGAGCTGCGCTCGATCACCAAGGAATACCGCGGCGTCCCGGCGGTCAAAGACGTGAGCTTTACGCTGAGCAGCCAAGAGATCCATGCGCTCGTCGGGGAGAACGGAGCGGGCAAGTCGACGCTCACCAAGATCATTGCCGGGGCGGTCGTACCGTCTTCCGGCGAGGTGCTGCTGGACGGCAAGCCAATCTCCTTCAAAGTCCCCAAAGATGCGCTCGCAGCCGGCATCGCCATGGTCTATCAGGAGAACAGTCTCGTTCCCGCTCTGACCGTGGCGCAGAACATTTTTCTCGGCAGGGAGCGTTTTTTCAATCGCATGCGCGGCATCAACATCGCCGCTCAGCAATTTCTTCAATCGCTCAATTTTGGCGTCGATCCGACCGCCTCGGTCGGATCGCTTGGCGCTGCGCAGCGGCAAATGGTCGAGATAGCACGAGCTGTTCGCCAGAAGGCGCGCATTATTATTTTTGACGAACCGACGGCGTCGCTGACGCCGGAAGAGAAATTTCACTTCTTCGGCTTAATGGCCCGCCTCAAGCGGACCGGCGTCTCCATCATATTCATCAGCCATGCCATAGAAGAAGCGGTTCAGCATGCCGATCGCATCACCGTGCTGCGTGACGGCGGTCATGTGCTGACGGATGCTGCAAGCAATTTAAATCGCGATGCCATCATCCGCGCCATGGTAGGCCGCAAGCTGTCCGATGAGATCTACGGGCAGCGTGGCACCGCACGCACCCTACGGCGTGCTGGTCGCAAAGTGTTGAGCGTGCAGAATCTCTCGATGGGCTCCTTGGTCCGCAACACATCTTTCTCCGTGTTTGCCGGCCAAGTGACTGGAATGTTCGGGCTGATCGGCTCCGGGCGCACGGAAACCGCCAAGATCATTGCCGGTGTCATCAAGCGGGACATGTTCCACGGTGGCGAGGTCAAGCTCGATGGCCATCGCGTGCGCTATCGCGTACCGCAACCGGCGGTTCGCGATGGCATCGTCTACGTAACGGAAGACCGAAAATTGGAAGGCTTTTTCGAAACCATGTCCATCGGCGGCAATATCAACATCGGTTACATGGCCACGAGTGGCGGCATTTTCTCGGTCGTGAACATGGCGCGGCTGCGTAAGCTCGCCAAGCAATGGATCGACGCTATCAAGATCCGCGCGATCAACAGCGATGCCAAGGTCATCGAGCTGTCCGGCGGAAACCAGCAAAAGCTGGTAATTGCAAAATCGCTCGTGCAAACGCCCAAGTTGATTATTTTCGATGAACCAACGCGCGGCGTCGATGTCGGCGCGATCGCAGAAATTCATCAATTCATCAACAAGCTGGCTGACGAAGGCTTGGCGGTCATTGTGATCTCCTCCTATTTGCCGGAGATCATGAACCTTTCCGATCGCATTCTCGTCGCGCGACAAGGCCGCGTCGTGGAGGAATTCACTGCGCACCAAGCGACGGAAGAACGCATCATGTATGCGGCGGTGCATTAGGATGAACCGTATTGGCAATTGGTCGGTGCAGGCCGAGCACCCGAGGCTTACGAAGTTGCGGAGATTCATTCCTTGGTTAGCAAATAATCCTACAATGGTGCGTGTGTTTATGCGGAGCCGTCGGAAATAAGCGGCCCACCTGTTATCGTCGCCGCAGTGGCGATTGAAGTTCTCCAAAAAGCCGGTCGGTTGGGAGGCGTCTAAAGACACGACATGTGCGAGCTGAAAGACGAAAACCTAGGACCGGCGCCAGGAAGCCCGGGCATCGCGCCGACCTGGACGAGCAGCGCAAAGGACATCGTCGGCTGTGCCCTCGGTTCATCGCGCGTCTGGTTCACGCTGGGCTTTGGCATCGTGAACGAAGTGTATTACCCGCGGATCGATAGTCCACAGATTCGCGACCTTGGCTTCATCGTCGCCGATGGGCGCGGTTTCTGGGTAGAAGTCAAAAGGCTCGAGAACTATCGCTTGCGGCTGCTGGCGCCCGGCACGCCGGCGGTGGAAATCGCACACACTCATGAGCGCTTCCGCCTTACCTTACGCGTGACCCCCGACCCCGATCGCGACGTCTTGCTCATCGAGATCGATTTGGCGGGAGACGAGGACTTACGGCCCTATGTGCTGCTGGCGCCGCGGCTAGGCACCGAGGGGCGCAACAACACGGCGGGAATCCGACGCTACGCAACGTCTCGCGTACTCGCGGCCGAGCAGGGTCCGTTCGGTCTTGCTCTCGCGGCGGTCGACGAAACGCAGACAGACGCTCTCGGCGCGGCGAGTGTTGGCTATGTCGGTGAAAGCGATGGCTGGCAGGATTTCCACCGCAACGGGGCACTGACTTGGCAGTACACGACCGCCGGTCCGGGCAACATAGCTCTGATCGGCGCGCTGCCGCGGCGGGCGGTTTTGGGTCTCGGCTTCGGCAGTAGCGCTGAAGCCGCGGCCACTCTCGCGGTCTCGAGCCTTATGCAGCCCTTTGCAAGTGTGCTGGAGCGCCAGATCGAACACTGGCGCGGATGGCACGCGCGCTGCGGCGAGCGCGCTCTATTGCAAGACAAAGGCGCGACCGAATTTGCCGATCAGTTGGTTCTGTCCTCCATGGTTCTGCGCACCCACTGCGACAAGACATATCCAGGCGCCATGACTGCAAGCTTAAGCGTGCCATGGGGGAACAGTCGGGACGATCGCGGCGGCTATCACCTCGTCTGGCCGCGGGATCTGGCGCAATGCGCGACGGCGTTGCTGGCGCTCGGTGCCGAAGAGGAGGCTCGTGACACGCTGCGCTATTTGATTGCCACGCAAAAGCACGACGGCAGCTGGTACCAAAACCAATGGCTCGGCGGTTCGCCCTATTGGCAGGGCTTGCAGTTGGACGAAGTCGCGTTTCCGGTACTGCTGGCGGCGAATTTGGCCGAGCACAAAGCACTCGATGGTATTTCGGTCGCCGATATGGCCGGCCGCGCCTTATCGTTTATCGCCGCCAACGGCCCATCGAGCCCGCAGGATCGATGGGAGGAAAACGCCGGCGTCAACCCGTTCACGCTCGCAGTTTGCATCGCGGCTTTGGCGGCTGGCGCCGAGTTTCTCCGGCCGGCGGCGAAGGAGTTGGCGTTGGCACTGGCCGATTTCTGGAATAGCCGCATCGAGTCTTGGACGGCGGTCGGTGATACGCCGCTCGCCCGGCGCTTGGCGGTAAGCGGCTACTACATTCGCGTGGCACCGGCCGAGGTTCTCGGGGACCCCGCGTCATTGGAAAGCGTCCTTTATTTGAAAAACCGAAAGAGTGGGTCGGTGCAAGTCGACGAAGAGATCAGCACCGACTTCCTGCAGCTCGTACGCTTCGGCCTGCGCAGCCCGAACGACGCCTTGATCCGCGACAGCGTCACGGTCATTGACGCATTGCTCAAAGTGGATACGCCGAACGGGACGGCCTGGCATCGCTATAACGGCGACGGCTATGGCGAACATGCCGATGGGCGTCCGTTTGACGGCACCGGGCGCGGGCGCGCCTGGCCGCTCCTGACCGGCGAACGCGGCCACTATGAATTGGCCGCGGGAAACGACTCAGCGCCGTATCTGAGAGCCATGGCGGCGATGACCGGCCCGGGCGGCATGATGCCCGAGCAGGTGTGGGACAGCGCGGCGCTGCCAGAACGGCGGCTCTTTCCCGGACAGCCCAGCGGCTCCGCTATGCCGCTTGCCTGGACGCATGCGGAATTCATCAAGCTCGTGACTTCGCGATCGCTTGGATATCCCATCGATCGGCCGGCCGCTGCGTGGCGACGATATGGCGGTCAACGACCGGAGGCTGCCCGCGCCATTTGGTGCCTCCACGCCCCGATCCGGCGGATAAGACATGGACAGGGATTGATCATCGCGTTGTCGCGTCCCGCGCTTATCCATTGGGGTATCGACGGCTGGAACGATGTCACCGATGCCAAAACCGTAGACATGGGTCTCGGCCAACACGGCCTGGAAATCGGAGCTGCTGCATTGTCGCAAGCGCGCATGATCAATTTTACCTTTGAATGGCGAGACGACCAGCGTTGGATCGGCAAGGACTATCAGGTCGACATCGAGAAGATGTAGGAAGATGAGGCGATCGAGTTACTGAGCCGCTCAAAAGGCTGCGCGCGAAATCTCGGCCCTCGGGGATCCCGCTCAAATTTCCTGCGGGCGCGGACGCGGGTTGGCAACGCCGAAAAACCGCGCTTATTCGATCACCAGGTCGGCTCGCAGAAGAATTGAAGCTGGTATCGTAACGCCGATAGCCTTTGCAGTCTTGAGATTCACGACAAGCACGAAATTTGTCGGCCGCTCGACCGGCAAATCGGCCGGGTTACTGCCGTGAAGCACTTTGGCAGCAATGCCACCGAGGCGGCGATAGATGTCGAGAACGATCGGTCCATACGACATCAGTCCTCCATTTACCGCGAACTCGGAATAAAGGGTCACTGCCGGTAGCCCGTATTTCAACATCAAGTCTGCAGCCAACTTCGTATTTCCACCGATGAAGGGCGACGACAGTAGTATGACGGCATCCACGCCCTCCTGCTTCGCCGCGGCGAAAGCTTGGTTCATTTCGGCGACGTTACGAACCTCGAGTTTTACCAACGTCAACTTGAGCGAATTTGCGCCTGAACTCGAACTCCTTCAGTTGCGCCGGACTGACGCTCGGATCCCATAAGACCGCCACTTTGGAAAGCTTCGGGACGACTTCCTTCAATAGCTCCAGCAATTTTGCTCGGAAGTCCGGGAAGTCGAAGAACACCCCCGTTAAATTGCCGCCCGGATGTGACAAGCTGGCAATCATACCCGTGGCCACTGGATCAGTTTCGAGGTCCATAGCGACAATGGGAATGGTCGTTGTGGAAGCACGAGCAACATTGGCCGCAGACGCGGCCACCGCCACTAAGACGTCGACATTTTTTTCAACTAATTCGCGCGCCATCGGCGCCAGCTTTGTCAGGTCACCGTCAGCAACCCGCGAGCTAAGTTCCACTTGGTCGGGAACGCTGTAACCGGCCGCTCGTAAACCCTCCAGAAACGCACCGATGCGTGGAGCCGCTGCACTACTTGGGCCGGGATAGAGGAATCCAACCTTAGAAGTTTTAGACTGCTGCGCGCCCGCCACGAGCGGCCATGCCGCAGCGCTACCGACAAGCGCGATAAAATCTCGTCGTCTCACGGACTACCCCCAACTGGAAATCTAACATCGGCGGCGGCGTGTGCACTACGGCAAATTATGACGGAATGGGGTCATTCGCGTCGGCCCACTGACGCCCGCGTCAAATCCGGTTGTGCCCGATACCTGCTATGACACCCGCCATGCGCATTGGGCGCGATGAGCCGCAAGTGGACATTGGGCCATCAGCAAGATCGTTTTCGGAGGCACTTTAGCCTTTGCCATGGCTCAGGCGCCAAGTGCTGGGCTGCGAAAACAAGCCCCGAGATTGTTCACCGGGGGGCTAACGCGCGACTTTCGGGAAAGCCGATAAGGCCGTAGTATACCCGCCGTGTCGCATGCCGTCCGGAGGGGCTCGCAATGGCGCATGTCCGCTTAAATCCCTGGGTTTTGGTTGTCGCGATCCTCGTCGTTTCCGGCGGCGCGCTCGGGTGGTACGAGCCCCGACCGGCCCAGACAGGCCTGCAAACCGCGGCGCCACCTTCGGCTATCCTCGTTAGAATCGCGGATTCGCGAAGAGCGCCCGATTCCGGAAGTTCAAACAACAGCGACGAGGTGCCGGACATTACGCAGCATCCGGCAGCTTTAACCGAAGGCGATGAGGTGCCAACCACAGTCGCTCCCGGAAATCCGCAGCCTTCATCCGCTGCGCCTCAATCGGCGACGTCGTCATCGGCAGATAAAGGACCGCCGCCAGTTGTGGTTCCTGATGCGGTCAGCGCTTTGCCTGCAAAGCCCGCCGAGGGAGCTGCAAAGGAAGACGCGCCCAGCAACGCTGTTAACCCGCCGACCGCTGATAACCCGCCGGCCCCGGTAGCGCCTGCCGCAGCCCCGATCCCTGTCATTGCCGACGCCAATGCTCCGATCGCGGGTCAGTTGCGCGACGCGCTTCAAGGCGACACGGCAAAGATCGCTCTTCAACCGTTCTATTCGGCCCGCAACTACGCGCCGTTGTGGATCACCGATGGCAAAGTCAATGAGCGCGCACGGGCGGCGATGGCCTATCTCGCTGGTGTCGACGCCGACGGTCTCGATCCAGCGGACTATCCGGTGCCGGATTTCGCGTCTCTATCCGACCCGGCGGCTCTCGCCGGCGCGGAGATCAAACTTAGCGTGGCGGTCACGAATTACGCGCACCACGCGCAAGTGGGACGGGTACATTGGACGCGCGTCAGTGGCGATATTTTTTACGAATTGAAGCCGTCCGCCCCGGCCGATGTGCTGGCAAATCTGGCCGGCGCTAACGAGATCACAGCAGCACTCGCAGCCTATGAGCCGCGAGCGCCCGGCTATCAGGCCCTCAAGACCAAGCTCGCCGAACTTCGCACAGCGGCGAATGGCGGCAGGGCCCCGATTTCAGAGGGACCCGTTCTCACCGTCGGCATGGAAGATGCGAGGGTCCCGCAACTGCGCGAACGCCTGGGGATGACTGGCGAAGGGCAGATTTTCGACAAGTCGCTTGCTGAGGCGGTAAAGAAGTTCCAGCGCGACAACAACCTGAAAGCGACAGGTACGCTCACGGCGGCAACGGTCGATCAGCTCAACGGCGGCCATTCACATCGGCTTATCGACGTAGTCATTGCCAACATGGAACGTTGGCGCTGGATGCCGCACGATCTGGGCGATACTTACGTCATCGTCAATCTTCCCGATTACATGCTCTACGTCATGCGAAACGGCCGGCAAGTTTGGGCGACGAAAATCGTTGTCGGCAAACCGGAGACGCCCACGCCGATTATGACCGCCGAAATGAAGTCGATTACCATCAATCCGACCTGGAACATTCCGGATACGATTGCGGCCAAAGAGTACATACCGTTGCTGCGGCAGGACCCGACGATATTGGAGCGAATGGGTCTTAACGTCAGCTACACCCGCAACAACACCATTCATATTTCGCAACCGCCAGGCCCGGAGAACGCGCTGGGGCAACTGCGCTTTAATTTTCCCAACAAATTTTTCGTCTACCAGCACGACTCAAACCAAAAGTATCTGTTCTCCAAACCGATACGTGACAGCAGCCATGGCTGCATGCGCGTGGAAGATCCGGTGAAATACGCCGAAGTGTTGCTGGCGATCGCGCGCCCGCGCGAAGGTTATACCGAGGACCGCATTCGCAGCATGTTCGGCAACTCGGAAATTGACGTTCGTTTGCCGACTTTCATCCCGGTTCACGTGACCTACCAGACCGCGTTTGTCGACAAAGGCGGCAAGCTGCAATTACGCGATGATATCTATGGCCGAGACAAGGCGTTGTTGGCTATCTTGAAAAGTGACGAACGCAAAATCGCGGACATCCCAATCGAGCGCAAAGAAAATACCGTTCGCCGGGAAGCGTTGGCGGTGCCCGATCAGTTTTGGGGATTGGGCGGTGGGCCAAATATCTTATCGCGGCTTTTTGGGCTCACCCCGGCACAGCCGGAGCCTCGGCATCGGACCCGTGCGTCACGTGTTCAGTGAGGCCGGTCACATTCCTCACACTTGAGTTAGAAAATCAGCGGAAGCGTCGGCGGCACGGTGATGCCGAGGATCTTGGCGATTTTCAGATTGATCTAAGCACGAACCAGGTCGGCTACGCGGCGGAAATTTCGGGCGGCCTCGTACCATGCAGTACAAGCCGGCCATATCGGCGGCACAGCGAGTAAATCAGACAAGCACTCAATCCATGATAATTCGTGTTCCGGTGGCGCCGTTCAAAAGCCGCTTGAGGTGAAACCCGGCGAGCTGATCGTCGGGATTGTTGCCGACGTGCGCCGCAAATGCCGCCATTGCCGAGGGATCGTTCGCTTCCAGTTTGGCGAACGCCCCCACATAACTCTTCGTCGCATCACTTTCGTACTGCTCACCGGAGAGCGGCTCGAAGGCGCGCAACGCCTCGGTCCTGCCGCGCAGCACAAGGTCGCCAACCGGCCGACCGTGAAAATCCGGCACTTTCTCCGCCAACATTGCACTGACACAGATGCGGGTGCCGAGTTGTTTATTGGCGGCCTCGAGCCGCGCCGAGATGTTGATGGTGTCGCCATAAGCCGTGTAATCAAAGAACCGGTCGCCGCCGAAATTGCCGACCAATGCCGCCCCGGCATGCGCGCCGATACGCGTTACGCCGAGTCTCGATCTCCTTCTGCCGCCAGCCATCGCGAAACGCCTGTGCGAATGCATCCAGCGCCAACGCACAAGCCACGGCACGCGCCGCATGGTCGGGCTGCTCGGCCGGCGCGCTGAATAGCACGTGGATTGCGTCGCCGACGATCTTCGCCACCGTTCCGTCGTGGGCGAACACGACATCGGTCATGCCGACGAGATAATCATTGAGCAGCGGACCAAGAACGTCGGGTTCAAGCGTCTCCACCAACGCCGTGAAGCCCGCAATGTCGGTGAATAACGTCGCGATTTGGCGGCGCTGTCCTCGCAAGTCAAGCGATGCGGTATCGCCGGCGAGCTGCTGAGCCAAGTTTGGCGAGAAGTAGCGCGAAAGCGAGGCGTGCGCCCGCTCCGCTGCTGCCTGCCGCTCTCGCGCCTCGCGCAGAACCTGGATATGCCGGATCGTCTTGGCGATGGTCGCTTCGAGGTCGGGAAAATCGATAGGCTTGATTAGAAAGTCGAAAGCGCCGCGGTTCATCGCCGAGCGAATATTGGCCATGTCGCCGTAAGCTGAGACGATGATGGTCGAGATCTTTTCTTCAGCCTCCTGCAATTTTTGCAAGAGGGCAAGACCGTCCATGCGCGGCATGTTGATGTCGGTGACCACCATGTCGACGGCGCCGTTGCTCTTGAGCGCAGCCAAAGCTTCGATGCCGTCGCGCGCGAAGTGAAATGTGACCGCACCGTCGCGAATCTGATGCCGGAACTTCTGCCGGATCAGCCCCTCCAGGTCCGGTTCATCATCGACGACGAGAATTTGCGCCGTCATGCGGCGTTTCCGACTCGCAGATCGATTTCGCTGCGCAGACTGCCGAAGTCGATTGGTTTGGTAAGGAGCGCCTCGGCGCCCTGCTCCAGGGCCTTACGCTTGGTCTCCGGATCGCCATAGGCGGTGATCATGATGATCGGCACGTCCGGGCGGACCGCCTTGGCGCGGGGCAGAAGCTCAAGGCCGCTCATGCCCGGCATGTTGATGTCGGAAAGAATGAGAATCAGGGAGCGGTCCTTCGCCGCCGCGATGCTGTCGAGGGCCGCCGGCGCCGATTGAGCAAATTCCATTGCAAAACGGCCGGCGCGCAGCTCGCGCCGGAATTGCTGGCGAAACAATTGCTCCACATCCGCTTCGTCATCGACAACGAGAATGAGAAGATTCACGCGCTCCCTCCCGCTTTGGCAATGGCCGCCGCAGTGCGCGGCAGCACAATTCTGAACTCCGTGAACGCGCCGGGCTGCGTATCAACGTCGATCGATCCGGCATGCTGCTTGACGATGATATCGTGGCTTAATGACAGGCCGAGCCCGGTGCCCTCGCCGGCCGGCTTGGTCGTGAAGAATGGATTGAACATCCGCTCCTTGACCTCGGGCGGGATGCCGGTGCCGTTGTCGCGGATGCGGATTTCCACGCGGTCGCCGAGATTTTTGGTCACTGCGGACAATATCGGCTCGTAGTTGCCGCCGTCGGTCTGCGCCTTACGCTTGGTCGCGGCGTAGAAGCCGTTGGAGATGAGATTGAGCAGCACGCGGGTGATCTCCTGCGGAAACAGGTCGACCTTGCCGGCGGTCGGATCGTACGACTGTTCCAGCGTGATATTGAAGCCCTGCTTTTCCGCCCGTGCGCCGTGATAGGCGAGATTGAGGCTTTCTTCCACGAGCGAGTTGATGTCAACCGGTTGATGCTCCCCGGAGCCCTGCCGCGAGTGCAGCAGCATGTTCTTGACAATGGAGTCGGCGCGTTTGCCGTGCTGCACGACTTTGTCGAGGTTGCCGCGCAGCATGTCGGAAAGCTCGGTGATTTGCGCCCGCGTTTTGTCGTCGACGGCAACGCTGCCGAGCGTCTCCTGTAACTCGTCGATCAGCTCGACCGAGAGCGAAGAGAAGTTGTTGACGAAGTTGAGCGGGTTCTTGATCTCGTGGGCGATGCCCGCGGTCAATTGGCCGAGTGAGGCGAGCTTTTCGGTCTGCACCAGGCGGTCCTGCGCGGAGTGCAAATCCTGCAGCGACTTGGCCAGTTCGCGGGTGCGGGCTTCGACATTGGCGTAGAGCCGCGCATTCTGGATCGCCACCGCCGATTGTGCCGCGAAGGTCTTGACGAGATCGACGGTGTTTTGCGGGAACAAACCCGGCGCGCGGCGGCGCACCACCAACATGCCGACAATGTCATCGCCGCGGATGAGCGGCACCGTCAGCCGTGAGCGGTAGCCGCCGCGCACGATGATGCGGTCGACCTCGGTGATGTCGCCTTGCGTGAGATCGGCGTTCTGTACCGGCTCGCGCGCCGCCAGCATCGTCGCCACGTTACGGTCCTCGGCGTCGATGCGGGCGCGGCGCAGCGCGGCGATCATTCCCTCATCCATGCCGTAGGTCGCGCGCAGATGGAAATCATGCTGCGCCTCGTCGAAGACATAGATCGCGCCGGCGTCGGTCGACGAGAGCTGCGCCGCCCTGGCTGACGATGGTCTCCAGCACGTTCTCCAGATCGAGCGTCGAGTTCACCGCCTGCGAGACTTCGCCGAGCGCGCGCAATTCCCCGACCGAGCGGCCCAGCTCGTCGGTGCGCTCGCGCAGTTCGGTGAACAGCCGCGTGTTTTCGATGGCGATGACGGCCTGGCTTGCGAAGGTCCGAAGCAAGGCCATCTGCTTCTCGGAAAGCCGGCCCGGCGTGCGGCGGGCAACGCTCATCGCGCCAATCGCCGCGTCACCCCGCAACATGGGCATCACTGTGATCGCGGCGTATCCGCTTTTGAGGAAATTATCCATGCCCACGCGCAAATCCTCCGGCGCGCTCGCGCCATCGGGAATATCGATCTCGCGCCGATCGAGGAAAGCCGAGGCCGTGATGTAGTCGCGCCGCATGGGCAAGGGATAGACCGCCCTGATCGCCTCGACGCTTCGCTGGTCCGCGCCGGCGATAGCGGCAGCACGAAGCCCGTCGCCGTCGGGCAGCGAGATCATCACCGCCGCGCCGGGAAACAGCCGCGATCCGCTTTGAACGATGGCGTCGAATGCCGGCTGGCTATTGGTCGGCGAGTTGCTGATCACTTCGAGGATGCCGGCCGTGGCGGTCTGCTGCTCGAGTGATTCGGTGAGTTCGTGCGTGCGCTGCTCGACTTTTTTCTCAAGGTCCGCGTAGGATTCCTGCAGTCGCCCGGCCATGTCGTTGAACTGGTCGGCCAATGCCTCCACCTCATCGCCGGTCTTGATGGCGATGCGCTGGGAAAGATCGCCGCCGCCGATGCGGGCGGCGCCCGCGCGCAGCGCTTGGATCGGCACCACCATGCGCCGGGCGAGGAGCAAGCCGGCGACGAAGGCGAGCGCAAGTGCGCCGAGCAGCACATAGCCGGTGCGTTCGATCGACGCATAAAGCGGCGCATACGCCTCTGCGGCGGGCGTCTCGACGAACAACAGCCAATTGAGCGGCGAGACCGGCGCATAGGCGCTGAGCACCGGCTGGCCCTGGAGGTCGGTCGCCTCCTGCACGTGCCCCGCGGACGGATTGCCGGCGTTGGCGCGTGCGGCGCGCACCTGGGCAAGCTGAGACATGTCGGTGTTACGCAGCACCAGGCTGATGTCAGGATGCGCAATGAGGCGGCCCTGCGCGTCGACCACGTAGGCGAGTCCGTGGCCGGTGAACTTGATCTGCGAGAGGACGTCCTCGATGAGTTTCAGATTGACCTGGGCGATGCTGACGCCGGCGTCGCGCCGCGTGCCGGCGAGCGAGAGCGTCATGTACGGCTCGGACTCGCGGCGGAAGTAGACCGGGCCGTAATAGGTCTTGTGCGCCACCGCTTCGGTAAAGGCCGGCTCCTTGGAAACGTCGACGCCGCTGCCGACCACGTCCATGGCGAGGCGCGATACCCGCAATTGCTCGTGTCCGGTGGAGTCGATTTCGGCCAGTTCGGTGATGGCGGGCACCTGGCGCAGCAGCCGCAGGGCGTCGAAACGCCGCTGATCGAGCGTGCTTGCCGACCAGGGAAGCTGGGTGGTCCAGCCCACCTGCCTTTCGATTTCGCTGATGAATTGCCCGATCTTGCCGGCGGCGGCCTCGGCCTGCTCGCGCTGGATGCGCAGCAGCGATGCCTTCTGCTCCTGAAACGAGAACCAGACGTCGAAAATCCCGTTGGCGATCAGCGCCAGCGTGACCACCGCGATAAGAAGCCCGACGTATTTGAGAAATAGCCGGCTGCGCACGATCGATGTGCGAGGCGCCGGCGCCGGGACTTTCTCGGCCGCCGGCAGTTTGCCCGCAGGGTCAGGCGGTGCTCTCATGCCTGCTCTTATACCTCAGCTCTCACCGGTTGTGGGGAGGCTCCTTCGCGCCGCTTTAGCAGTTCATCCTCAATCGCAGACCTGACGCGGGTATTCCAATCGACCGCGATGTCATTCGATCACCTCGTCGGCGAGTGCGAGCACCGTCGGCGACAAGTTGAGTCCGATCGCCTGGGCGGCCTTCAGATTAATGACGAACAAATAACGCGTTGGCTCCTCGAACGGCAGATCGGCGGGCTTGGCGCCCTTGAAGATGCGATCGACCAGCGCGGCAGCATGTTCGAACGATTCCTTGAAATCGGCGCCGTAGGACATCAAGCCGCCGTCGCGGACAAAGAACTCGTATTCATAGAAGGCGGGCAGCCGGTTGGCATTGGCATAGTCGTAGACGCGTTTGCGATTTAGTACCGTGAGCGCGTCGGCCACCATCAGGATCGAATCGGCCTTTTCGCGATCCATGGCCGTGAACGCATCGCCAAAATCGTTAGGCTCGGCGACGCCGAGTGGCAGCACCGAGACACCGAGCGATTTGGCGGCGTCCGCGCAGGATTGATAGCGCAGCGTCATGCCGAGAT
This sequence comes from uncultured Alphaproteobacteria bacterium, assembly GCA_963835195.1. Taxonomy (GTDB): domain Bacteria; phylum Pseudomonadota; class Alphaproteobacteria; order Rhizobiales; family Xanthobacteraceae; genus BOG-931. The sequence goes on along the minus strand of CAWIEY010000007.1, from coordinate 43,757 downwards.
CTTCCTTGTTCCACAGCATTGCCACCTTGCGAATGCTCGGCACCGCCTGCTTGAGCAGTTCCAGACGTTTGGTGCTGAGTGTCGTCGCATTGTCGGATATGCCGGTGATGTTGCCGCCGGGGTGCGCCAGACTGGCGACGAGGCCGGTTGCCACCGGGTCGCCGCCGCCGACCGCGACGACCGTCGGCACGCCGGTGTCTTTCATCGCGTTCGCCGGCGGCCAGCCGACCACGACGACGGCATCGACTTTGCTTGCGGCAATGTCGCGAACGAGTTGCGGCAGCCGGGCCAGTTGCGCATTGGCGCCGTAGGATTGGAATTCCAGATTTTGACCGAGTTTGTAGCCCTTGTCGGCCAGCGTGGCCAAGAGGACCTTCACATTGGGGTTTTGCGGAGGAAATGCCGGCCCCGAGGTGAGCATGGCGAGTCGGTAGGTCTTCACGCTCTGGGCCGCCGCGCGCAGCGGCGTAAGCATCGTAGCGCCGGCCAGTAATTTGATGACATCGCGACGTCTCATGGACGATCTCCTTAATCGCCTGCTGCTGCGTGGTGCTCGATCAGCAAAATCGCTAAGTCTGCCGACCTAACAGAATTCACGCCGCGGCAGGGGTGGCTACCCCCTCTGCGCGAGCCTGTGCCAAGACATGGCAGTTTCATCGCGAGATCGAATGTAGTGCAACAGCGAGATGTGCTCCAGAGACGGGCAAAGGTCATTTTGACCTGATTTGATCTATTCGGGTTAGGCTTTTCCGGGCTCGCGACTTCGCCGATCCACCGCAAGTCCGCTCCTCATCTGATCGCTGACATTCGAGCCGGTGCACGGCCGCAATCAGCTGGGTAGGCAGTACAAGCGACAAGGAACAAAGGACAAGTCACTCTCCCTTGCAAATCGGCGGCGGCAGCGGCTGCGGTTTCGGATGGTCTTTGTTGTATCGGGCGAGGATCGGCTCAAGGGTTTCCTTGGACCAAAATTTCGGAGAACCGATCTCTTTCAAACAGGAAGCGTTCCAATAAAGTCCCGAGCGCGACAACGACCGGCCAGCCCTCACCGCTTGCGCAACTGCATCGATGTCGGCTGCTTCGGGGTAGATATACAGCGTGGTCGGATTTTCCTTCACCGCGGCGACGATTTGTCCGGCGTCCGCCGGGGACCAACTGGTGCAGCCGTCGCTGCGGCCATTCGCATACTCTTCCAGCTGCCCGAACGGAACGTAGCCGTCTCGGTCCGCGTAGGCGCTGTGCGGGTCCCTTCGAAGACAGACGTTCCGCAACAATGCAGCGGCATGTCCGCCGATCGCGCGCTGTCTGGCGTTCGCAGTCTCGCCTTCGCCGTCAAACTGAACGAACGAGCGTATGAGAACTGCGTATTGGTTCGCGGCGGCGCGGTAATAGCCTTTGAAGGACGTTTTCGTCTCTCCGGTTACGTAGGCCCCGCCGGCCATCAGGAACGAGTCCAGTGCATTGCCGAAGTTCTTCGCGCACCGCTTTCCGTTGCCAAAATCCGCGATACCCTTGAGATCGCGGCCGCCACCGTGACCCGCCGAAAACGCACGAAACGACCGGCGGGATTCGCAGATGACGTAAAATCGCTTTCCCACTTTGCCATCGCCCAAATCGTGGGGACGGGTGGCGTCCATTGCCAAGTAGCAGAGATTTCTAACCACGCCCGCCCGCACTTTTTGGAAGTAAAGCGCGCGCGCCCGCTGCAACACCACTGGAGCGATTTGACCTTCAGCTTCGCCGACGCTCGGCCTTAGCCAGACCGGAATGTCCGCGACTTGCTCGGCGGCAAAAGCGCGCGACGACGCCGCCAAGGCGATGAGAACGATCAATCGGCCGACGATCTTGACCATGTTCCAAAGAAGCGAACAACCAGGAGCGCGAACAGAGACGTGAGCGTGGGCAGCAATTCACCTGTCGTGACGGACACGCCTCCTCGCTTCGTTCAAGAGCGCAAAGTGGTGACGGCAGTCCTTCGAAATCGGCGAACCCGCCCCCACGGACGGCTCTTCCATTGGAGGAGAAATCCACTGCGCGGCGAGTGCCGATGCTTTCGCCGCTTGCGTGATTATCATGCCGGCGAGGTGTTGGACGCGTTCGCCGCACAGAATAGCAAAGACTGCCACCACGATTCCTCCGAGGACATCTGAGAGATAGTGATTGCCGCTGGGGATGGCAGACGCAAGCATCACACAATTAAGAACGAGGATCGGCCAAAACAGCGGTTTATTCCAGCGCAGCGTGTACGGCACGATGACTGCGACGGCAGCATGCAGTGACGGGAAGCTGATGATTCCGTCAATCGCATTTAGATCAATCACCCTGACGCTTCCGCTTCTCAATCCCAGTACGATCTGTCCGGTGGCGCGGCCAAGGGTATGTAAATGCAAGAAGCTGTCGTTCCGAGCAAGCGCTAACATCGGTCCCACGGTCGGGGCGAGAACGCTTGCGAGCTCGGCGAAGACTGACGCGCAGATAAAGGTGACGAAGAAGCGATCGAGTTCACGTATTGACCGGAAGGCGATGAGCAGCAGGACCGTCCCGATCAGTTGGGCGGTGAATGTCGCATAAGCGCCATCCATCAGGCCGAGCAGAAGTCGCTGATGGTCAAATCCACGCATGATTTGAATCCAATCGAAGCCGAGGTGGCGATCGATCCAAATCATTTCCGCATCGCGAAGAGGCAAATCTGTGATTGGGCCCAGGTAGCTGAGACAAGCGAGGCTCAGACCGAGAGCGAAAACGATGCACGCTCCCTCCAAGATAAGTATCGGACGATGCAGCCGAGGAAGCATGGCATGAGCCCAAAAGCATAGACACCCTGCTGCCATGAGATAGAGCGGCACACCGTCGAGGATTGGTGTCTCGACATTCAGCAGTACGGCTCCACAAAGCGCCGCTCCGTACGCGAGTGTCGCAAGCAGCAGAGAGCTATGGCATCCAGTCATGGAGGAATGAGGAAGCGCGGCAGGTTCGGCGAAAGCGAGAAGTTCAGCGGCCTTGCGGACGCGTCGCAGAATTGGATTGATTAAGGGCTCAGATGACTTCGCAGCAGACATTAACCGGCAATCCGCGTCGTTTTGTTGATGTAGATCAATTGCATCGCCCAATGTTAAGCAAATGATGCGTCTCAACCTTGCCGCCTGACCGTTGCGAGTGCAGGCGGCATATTCCTGACAATAAGGCGGCGCGTTGTTTCGATAAACTCACGCTGCAAACAAGAACTGCCTACCATAGGTAAGCGGAAATGTCGTACCAGCAACAAGTCTTGGCTGTTCAAGTCTTGGCTGTTCAAGTCTTGGCTGTTCAAGTCTTGGCTGTTGAAGCTGAGCGGGTACCCGCAAAAAGATCATGCGGCGCATCCGCAGGCTGCGCCGGGCGGGAAGGGATGACGAAACGGAAGGCCTGCTTCAAGCAGCCAAAGCCGTGGCTTGCTGACGTCGAAGCGGAAGGAGTGCTGCCGGCGCAGGTTGAAACAGATAGGTGGTGAGCGTCGGCCGAACGATGCTCAGCTACTGGCCGCGATGATCGGTTGAGTGCTCGGCCGCCTCCGTCAGCCAAAACCCGCATTGCCGACAGCCATAAGTCTCCAGATCTGCGCCACCGGGCGTCCGCATAACCCGGGTGAGTTGCAATGCTTTGCCGCAGCTTGGACAGGCTGGCTGCACCTGACCGGCGACCTCGCGCATCAAGTCTCGTATTGCCAACATGTCCTCCTCCAATGCGTCAGCCTCGACTCACGCAGGCTTCGGCCTGGCGACGCTCGGCCGCTAGTCTCGGCTTCGCAGAGCCGCCGGCTAGGATGAGTTGCGCTTTGATCGTGCCCGCGCCTGGTGTTCGTCGTGGGCAATGAGCGTCACAGTTTGCGAGGCCGGTGTTGCTTGGCTTTGGCGAACCGCAACTGAATGGCCCCCGTGACTCGTCCACAAAAGCCCGCCGATGACGCTCGCGAGCATTCCGGTGATCACCAACCGAGCCGCCACGCGCCTGTTCCAGGACATCGCTGCCTCTCCACCGATTCAAACGGTTGATCGAAATTCAAACGTCTGTTTGAGACAAATCGAGGCCGGAATCAAGGTGTCTTCGCGGATTTTTTGCTCTCGTGGCATTTTGGACACGGATATCCCCCTAGGGGTCCAGGTCGCCTTATTCCTAAACTGGCGTAACGGTTGGGGTATTTCGGGAAATAATCCGAACACCGCCAGCGCCAGCTGATGCAGCCGTCTGGTGGCGTTGCCGAAAATCGGCATGCCGGGACAACCGGCTGCGCCGGGTCAGGCATCTCGATCGGATACAAGGCGAAGTTCGAGCTGCCCAATGAGCGCCGACCGCTTTGCCTCAAGTGCGGTCAATTCGGCCGAAACCGCTTTGGCGGTGCTGCGGTTCGAGCCGGCAGCCACGATGCCGCCGAGCACGGCTGCGATAGCGATCGCCATGACAGGTGGATTGAACCGGAGTACGCCGACCAACAGGAGGATGAGAATCACACCGCCGCCCGCGACCGCAATTCGCCCCGCCAGAATAAACTTGCGGCAGCTCTCCATCGTTGCCTCGAGCTCATCGATCTGCGCTTCCAGCCGCACGATCTCGCTACGCTGATCGTCCTCATTCATGGTGGCCATGCCGGCGACGATGAGCTCGGGTAATTGCGAACGGCCGGCCCATTTGCCGGACAAGTGACAAAGGCTTTACGGATCTGACGCACAATGGCCTCGTCGATGGGGCCGAACGTGTCCAAATGGCAGGATGAGAAGGCGGAGAGAAATAGGCAATCCCTTGTACGCCTCGCCAAAGTCCTGCCCGCCGTCTTTCCGCCTGTCGTCCTCGCCCGCGCGCTTACGCGACCGTTCATCCCGCCGACGCCGCGGCTCGCGATCGAATCCTACTGGCGTGCTCATCCAATCCGCGCCGATCGGCTGGCCCGCGCTCTAGCCGCCAAGACTGGCCCTCCTGTCGGTTGGACTTGGCGGATCAGTGGAAACCGCAAGACCGGACTACCGGCTACCTACCGGATACCTCCGGCGCCGTACCGGGAGCCGGCTCACGGCTTGGGTCCCGGATTTTGCTGCGTGTGCGGCCAACCCGTTTACCGGCTTGGCTGGCATGAAGATCTGTGGCGGGCCGAGCCAAATAGGAATGCAACGTGGCACTGTGCCTGCGTCGTGGCGTGGGAATTCTGGAACGCACCAAACAATCAGGTCAGGCTGCTGCGGCGTCTGCAATCGCTACGCTGCGGCGAAAGCGGCGGACGCTTGTGGAAAGATGCCGAAGTTGATCATCGCATCCCCCTGTTTCGGGTTTGGAGCGCCCAACGCGAAATGCCATGGCCTGGGCTGCTCAGCTACTGGGGACTACCCAATCTCCAAGTCATCAATCGCGACGTGCACATCAGAAAATCCGTTCAAGAGGCGCGGACACGGCGCGGCATCTCCTAAAGATCGTCCGGCAGGGTCACTAAACGATGTCCGTCATGATGCGCGTTTCGGACCTCAGTCAAACATCGTCCGATGTCGCCGAAGTGCCGTACGCGCCGTTTCGAGCGTTCGGACCAGACATCGGTGTCCTCCCGTGATGGACGTCCGATGAGGCCCCCCACTTGATCCGTTTAGGATCAGTGGGACCAAAGACGCTTTGTAGCCAACGCAGCGCCCTCCTTGAGCATTCGCAGCTTTGCCCAACACACATCCTCAGCAACGAAAGCAAAGTTCGCGAACGATCCAAACCCGCAATCCGTGCTCGCAATCACCCGTTCGCGATCACCGACAGCATCTACCCACTGGCAGATTCTGTCTGCGACCACTTCCGGGTGCTCAAGGTAGTTGGTCGTGACGTCGATTACGCCAGGCAGCACTGCTATTTCCGGCGGCGGTCTATTCTTTTTGACAGCTTTATATTCGTGTTGATGCCTCGGGTTCGCGCAAGAAAGACTAAGACCACCGACTTTGGCCTTGTAAATGAGTGGCAGTACCGGTCCAAGCTCGATGTCATCAATATGCGGACCATCCCAATTTCCGAAACAGACGTGAAGCCTGATCCTATCGCGCGGAATATCGGCCACAGCCATATTTATTGCTTCTACATGCATCTCAACTCGATTGAGAAATTCACTCAGCGGTCTGTCTTGAAACATAAATTGCCGCTCCATCGCCAGATCAGGAGCATCGAGCTGCAGCAGGTGGCCACGCGAAACTATCAGCTCGTATTCCTTTTTCATTTCTCGGGCTAGATCGAAAAGATAGTCTCGATCGTTCGCATAAAACTGATTGTTATCAGATCTTAAGTTCACGACTGAAATCATGCCCGGGGAGATCGCCGTTACGAAGGTCTCAAGAAAACCGCTACGCGCCTTTGCGCGGTCGAGTGCGAGCCCGAAACGGTCAAGCTCAAAACGCGCGTCGCGAAGTTGCGGATCGTACGTCACCTTACCAGTGGCTTGGGGACAATTAAGAATCTTCGGCTGGTCTTCGGCACCGCTCCACGTCCGCTTGGTGTACATTTGCGCGTATTTCGGAAATCGAACCATGTCCATCAGTTGTTTCCGGTCGGAAATGCCGGAGAACCCTGACATTCGCTGAGGAACATAGGTCATGTATGAGACGCGGGGTTGCTCGCCGTCACTGCCGACATCCACCCCGCTCTCGAGCTGCTGCTGTATCACGTAGGAAAGAGAGTGATCGAGCTCAGTCAAAAATTCAAAGTCGTCGATGCGCCTTCCATGATCTCGGGCGATAAGCAGGGCATCAAGCCGCTCAGTACGGGGTAAGCTGCCAACGTGAGTAGTGATTGTGTGATCATTGCTGAGTCGCATGTGCTGATCCTGGTTGGGATTGATGCCTCGCGGGCGATCATTTTGCCATGACCGCCGCCGCGCGACAATTTATCAGTCGCAAACACTCTGGTCCGCGGCGGGTGAAAAGCGCACTCGCGTCGATGACTATCGGCGCTCGCGATGGTTGAGGGCTCCGTGCCGTTGAACTCTGTCTCCCATGATGATAATCCTGCGATTTCCGTTAGCTGGCACGCTGCCCGCTTAATGCAGGGGAGAAGTGGGATGAGTGGATCGCATCTGACAAGGCGTCATCTGATTGGGACGGCAGGTGTTGCTATCGGCGGACTTGTCGCGCCTGGATTGATCCGGCCGGGACGGGCCGCAGGATTCCCCGCCGTCAAAGAAGAGGATGCAGTTATCGCCTTTGGACATGTTGGTCCGATCTCCGATGAGGCGTGGACATTTGCGCATCATCAAGGCTTACTCGCCCTGAAGCAGAAATTCCCCAAGGCGAAGTATATCGAGGTCGAGAGCATTCCGTACTCGGCTGACGCCACCCGCTCATTTCGGCAATTCGTTGCGCAGCACGCCAATCTTGTATTTGTCACTTCCGAATATGGCGACCTGTTGCACAGCGTTTCTGACAAGGCGACGGACATTGCGTGGATGGAGTGTAGTGGTCATTCCGTCACCAACAATCGCGGCTGGTACTACGTAAAGCATTGGTTCCCGACCTATCTGGTCGGCATGGCCGCAGGTATGATCAGCAAGAGCGGAAAGCTCGGCTATGTTGGCTCGTTTCCAGCGCCGCCGGTCTTTTGCAGCGCCAATGCGTTTCTGATGGGCGCGCGGGCGATAAATCCTAAGGCAACCCTGCAGGTCATTTCGGTTAATTCCTGGTTCGATCCGCAAGGCGCGTCGCAGGCCGCCACAGCGTTGATTGACAATGGTTGCGACCTGCTGTTCGGGGTGGAAGATGAGGCTTCGTATCTTCAGGTTGCCGAGAAACGTGGTGTGAAAGCGATTATGTGGCATACCGACATGCGTCGCCACGGACCTAAAGCATATATCAGCTCTGTCGTTGTCGATTGGCGCCAGTTGTACATTGATCAAGTCAACGCTCGCCTTAACGGGACCTGGAAACCGGAGGGAATTCTCCTGGATCTGGGCAAAGGCGTAGATCGTGATGCTTGGGGAGAAACCGTTCCGGAAAACGTCCGTACCCAGGTCGATGCCGTTCGTGAAAAAATGCTCAAGGGCTGGTCGCCATTCGAAGGAGAAATCAAAGATACTTCGGGCAAGGTGCGTTTCGCCAAAGGGCAGAAGCTTGACGATGCAACTTTGTACAATTGGGATTGGGCAATCGAAGGAGTGTCTGGCCTGAAGGGCAGCTGATGGACATAGTACCGGAGCAGCCGACCTCATCAGCGGGTCCCGTTCTTCGGCTTGCCAAAATCACCAAGACTTTTCCCGGTCTGCTCGCCAATGATTCTATTGACTTTGACTTGCGCCGAGGAGAAGTGCATGCGCTCCTCGGCGAAAACGGCGCCGGCAAATCCACTCTCATGCATGTGGTTGCCGGAATTTATCAGCCGGATTCCGGGCAAATCGTTCTTGATGGGGCGGTAGTTAGTTTTCGATCGCCGGCGCAAGCAATCTCTGCCGGGATCGGCATGGTCCATCAGCATTTTAAGCTCATCAGGGCTTTCACGGTTGCCGAAAATATTCACCTTGGCTGGAACGAGACCCCGCCGCGCATCTCGCCCAAGGTGCTGCGCACGAGGACCAAGTCGCTAGCGGATAAATTCAACCTCGATGTTTCGCCTGACGCGCGAGTAGAGCAACTCTCTGCCGGCGAGCAACAGCGGGTTGAAATTTTGCGAGTGCTCTCGCGCGGCGCTCGCGTGCTGATATTGGATGAACCGACAGCCGTGTTGACACCGGCTGAGGCCAGGCACCTGTTCAAGGCGCTGCGCAATTTCGCTGCGGCCGGCAATTCGGTAGTTTTCATAAGCCATAAACTCGATGAAGTTTTGGAAATTTCGGATCGCATAACCGTTCTCCGCGCCGGTCGCAAAATAACTACCAAACCGGCTGTTGATTGCACCCCCGACATCCTGGCCACGCTGATGGTCGGCATGGAAATCAAGATGCCGGAAAAGCCATTTGGCATCGGCTCACGGCAAACAAAAGCAGCCTTGGAGCTCACGAATGTTTCCTGCTTCGCGGAAGAAGGGCGTCCGGCCTTGCGTGAAGTCAGTCTAAAACTGCACGAAGGGGAAATTTTGGGAGTGGCGGGCGTCGCCGGAAATGGTCAACGCGAGTTATCGGAGGTGTTGACGGGCATGCGTCCGATCAGCAAAGGGCAGCTGCGCATCGCAGGGACACCAGTCATCAACTCGAACCCAGCCGCCTTCGCAGCCGCCGGTATCGGACATATTCCGGAAGATCGATTGCGCAGCGCGCTAGCACCATCAATGTCGGTGGTCGATAATGCAGTAATGAGGGAGTACGCGCGGGCGCCAATTTCGTTTGGGCCGATACTTTTTCCATCTGCTGCGGCCCGGGCCGCGCGAGAAATCGTTAAGGATGCCGATGTCGTCGTGCCGAATGAGCGCATGTCGGTGCGAAAGCTTTCAGGTGGCAATCAGCAGCGGCTCGTGGCCAGGCGGGAGATGCGGATTGCCTCGCGCGCTCTGATCGCAGCTTATCCTACGCGCGGCCTGGACATCGGTGCCGCTAACACCGTGCTGCGCTATCTGATCGCGATGCGTAATGCGGGTGTGGCGGTGTTAGTAATATCAGAGGAGCTGGAGGAGATGCTTACCATCGTAGATCGCCTCATTGTGCTCTTTAAGGGCCGGGTAATCGGCGAGTTCGCGGCGGGCGACGTCGATCTCCAACGGATTGGCCTTCTGATGGGAGGCAAATCGGACCAATTGCCGGCTTTCAGGTCCGAAGGGCGTCCGTAAGGTGCGCTGGCAACGTACGAGCTCAATCAGCGGCTGGAAGCTACTGCTCTCACGCATTCTAGCCGTGCTCGTTGCATTATGCGTGGGAGGTGCGGCGCTTGCAGCTGCCGGTCACAACGTGCCGCAGCTTGTCTGGCAAGTTCTCGATAGCTCATTTGGTTCAGAGTTTGGATTGCAAGATCTGGGGCTTCTGGTCTCGCCTCTTATTCTCACCGGGCTCGCTGCAGCCATCCCTCTAAGGATGGGTCTATGGAATATTGGAGCCGAAGGTCAATTTTATGCTGGGGCCATTTGTGCCACCGCAATAGGCCTTTTTTTGCATGGACCAAGCATGCTGATGCTGTTCATTATGGCGATTTCCGGCATCGTTGGCGGGGCTGCCTGGATCAGCATTCCGGCTTTGTCGCGGGCTTTTCTGCAAGTTAATGAGATCATCACGACACTGCTGATGAACTTTGTCGCAATCCTTCTGGTCAATGCCTTGTGCACGGGGCCCTGGCGCGACAAGGCACAAGCCATCACCTCGGCAACGGCTGCCATTCCTTACGAGGTGCCTGCACTCGCGGGCGACCTGCACTGGGGGCTGGGCATAGCAGTCATAGTGGCAGTGATCGCGGCAGTGTTCCTCACCTTCACCAAGTGGGGATTTGAAGTGCGGCTTGCGGGCGCGAACCAAGAAGCCGCTTTCTACGCCGGCGCCCCCGTAAAGCTGCGTTTACTGCAAGTAATGCTTATTTCCGGCGGCATTGCCGGGCTTGCCGGGATGCTCGAAGTTGCGGGTACGGTGCATCATTTGCAAGGCGGCATTTCCAACAATTTTGGCTACCTCGGGGTTGGTGTGGCGGTGATCGCCGGCGCGGCGCCGCTCGCAGTTGTTGCAGCGGGTGCCTTTATGGCGCTCATGCTCAACGCTGGTATCGTGCTGCAGTCACACGGAGTATCGACCTACGAGGTCCTATCATTAACCGGCTTGGTTCTCGCGCTCGTAGCCGCGGGCGAACAGCTAGCGCACTTTCAGCTTACGCCGGTGGCGCTGAAAAAGCCGCGAGCATGATTGAACTGATCACCGGGATTCTTTCGACTGCATTCCTGGCTGGAGGGGTGCTCGCGCTCGGTGGTTTGGGCGAAATCTTAGCCGAACGCGTCGGTGTGATTAACCTCGGGCTTGAAGGGCTTATGGCTCTTGGTGGAATCAGTGCCATCATAACGGTGAGCCACTTACCACTGCCATGGCTTGGACTTTTGGCAGCCATCATTGTTGGCCTGGCGTTTGGTTCGATATTCGCGGCCGGAACCGTGTTGTTGCGGGCGAATCAGACGTTATGCGGTTTAGCTTTGGCAATCCTCGGGTCGGGACTTGCTGCCGCAATTGGTCGCTCTTTTTCCGGTCAGCCTGGCAAGGCAACCTTCGACAGCGTCGCAGTTCCTTGGCTCAGCAAGATTCCAATCCTTGGCGAGTCCTTTTTCTCTCAAAACGTATTGCTGTACGTCATTTGGATAGTGTTACCGCTTGCGATCCATTGGCTCCTGTTTCACACCCGACATGGTTTAAATATGCGAGCCGTTGGGGAGAACCCTGCGGCAGCTGATGCGGTAGGCATTCCTGTTACGGCTATCCGCTTCTGCTACGTAACGCTCGGCGCTGGCCTGGCCGCCGCGGCGGGCGGATACCTCACGTTGGCATTTGTACCGTCGTGGTCTGCCGGGATCGTGGCGGGCCGGGGCTGGATTGCGGTCGCGCTGGTAATATTCGGCGGCTATCGTCCGTACAGAATCGCCCTGGGCGCTCTTTTATTCGGGATCATCACCGCGCTCGGCTTTGTCGGCCAGGCGCGAAATTGGCCGGTGTCCCCAGCTTTTCTCTCCATGTTGCCGTATCTCGGCACAATCGGCTTTATGATTGTACCGGCGTTGATTTGGAGAGGAATGCAGCGCCGCCTTGCTGCGCCCGCGGCGCTCGGCGTGGGCTATTTCCGCGACCAAGACTAGCCTCGCATGCGGTCATTCGGACGCGATATCAGAAGAGCCGCGCACCGTGATCTGTCTTGGGTCCGTTTCGCACCCGATATCGACCGCTTATGAGAATCGTGCCAAGTCTGCGACTGCCGACAAGACACATGGAGAGCTGCCACCTAATGCTCGTGGCACTTGATCACTCCCAGGCGCAGGTCTTGAGTCGCTGGGCAGGATTGACGGCGACTTTTTCTTTCGCCCTCTCTCATGTTAGAAGTCGCAATGATCCGGATAGGTGTGGCAATTCTTTCGTTGCTGGCCGTTGTTGCTTGCACCACCCCGACCCCCACCCCGACCGTGCCGACGACGTGGGCAAGAGCTGACGGCCGCGCGATTGATCCGGCCCAGCTCGAATCCGATAAGACGATATGTCGGAGCAAGATGGAAGAGGCCCAACTTGTCACCAACGCCAGAGGCTTAACCCCTATTTACTTGCCCGGGCAAGAGAGTCCGTTAGTCAAAGTATATAACGGCTGCATGGCGGAGCACGGCTACGCGGTTGCTCGGTAATCAGCCGCGCCTCACATAGTCATGGTGCCGTGCGCAGTCATTCGATCACCTGGTCGGCGAGTGCGATGAGTTGGTTCGGAATGGTTATGCCGAGTGACTTTGCGGTCTTCAGATTTATCACAAGCCTAAACTTAGTCGGCTGTTGGACCGGCAGGTCGCCGGGCTTGGCACCTTTGAGAATACGGTCGATGTAGTCAGCACATGGAGCTGCGAAGTCGATCGGCTCGACGCCATACGACATCAGCCCTGCCGCCGTGGCAAAGATCCGCGCACCATAGACTGCGGGGAGACGGTGTTTGGCGGCAAGGCTGACGATGGCATCGCGGTGGGTCATAGTGAAGGGGCTCGCAAGAACCACGATGCCGCCGTGCGCTTCGCCTGCAACGCGGGCCATCGCAGCGTCGATCTCGGCATCGGTACTGATGGCAGCCGCCTGCACCGGCACCGCAAGCGCAGAAGCCGCTTGGTCAATAGCTTTCAGAGCCATGCTGCCCCATGCCGGCTTTGGATCGTACAACACCGCTACGTGCGTCGCCGGCGGCTTGATTTGAGTCAGCATCTCCAGCCATTTGCCGGCCATCGGCGCGTCAAACATGCTAAAGCCCGTGATGTTGCCCCCCGGGTGCGCCAGACTTGTCACCAGGCCTTGACCGGCCGGATCGAATACGCCCTGAAACACGATCGGGATTGTTCGCGTTTGCGATCGTAGCGCGGCCGTCGGCATGCTGGCTTCGCTGACAAGCACGTCAGGACCAAGCGCGACTAAATCGGCGGCATAGCGTTGCAGCCGCGCGGCATCCGCATCCGCGCCCCAGCGCACGTCAATCCGAAGATTGCGACCTTCTGTCCATCCCAGTTTCGCAAGCTCGGCACAAAGCGCGGCCAAGCGAGACCCTCCGGCTGGATCGCCCGCAAAGGTGGCCATGAGCACGCCTAAGCGTCGCAACCGATCGGATTGTTGCGCTCGCGCCGCAAGCGGATACGCGACAATCGCACCGCCGAGCAGTGAGATGAACTGGCGGCGCTTCATGCCACCCTCCCTGGACAAAGATACGAATGAGACTAACACCGGAAGGGGAGTTGTGCTGCGGCACAAAAAAGAATGCGCGTTGATGTCGCACCGGGTCAGTATCGCCGTCTCGGCTCGCGGGCGATTTCCCTTGTGCCCTCACTAGCCTCCGTCAAAGCTGGAGTTGCGCACTTCGCTTTTGTGCCAACAACAGACCAACGGCAAGCTCAGCTACAAAATAATGCTCGGGTTGCGGATGGCCTGATCGCATTCGAGCAGATTGACCTGCTTGGCCGCGATCTTCCAGCTGTCGCCGCTGCGCACGACGCGATGACCGGCCCACCCCGCCAATGTCCGCGTTTCCTTGTCCCAGAATTCGCTGATGAGAAAATTCGAGCGCAGCATGCGCGCGTCGTCGCGTGCGGTGGCAAATACTTCGACATTGGCGATGAGCCGGGCGGTTCGCGACTGTGGCGCCTGCGACCAGGCGAAGCCGGTGCGCAGCCGATAGATGCGGTCTTCCAGACGGCGACGGTCGTCGAACATGACGGCGATCTCGCGCCGCGGGTCGCCGGCTTGTGGCGTCGACGGCACCCAATAGACGCACTCCGCCGCGTACATGGCGAGCCAGTCGTCATAGCGCAGCTGGTCGAGGAGCCGCGCTTCGCGCTCGACGAGGCGGCGGAATTGGTCGCGAATTGCCGCGTCAGTCACCGCCTGTGCATCGTCCTGCCAGTCGGTGAAATCAGCTATCAGTTCGCGATACAGCGCGTCGTTGACGTAGTACGAGCTGCGCGACGGATCGGGCGGCTTAGGTGCATTCACCTTACGGCTCCCGTCGGATGGCGAGGTTGGCCCGGGTCTTCATCAGCCGCTTCCATTCCTTGAAGTGCTCGCGCATGAACGCTTCGTCGGTCGCCGGCGCGGTGATGGTGCCGTCGTCGTTCGTCTTGATCCGATCGGGAATGCCGAGGCCGCGGTGCATGTAGACCCATTCGTCCTCGACGGCCATCAGGCCGCGCTGGATCTGCTCGAAATTGGCGATGTCGTCGACTTCGCCGAAATTGGGGAAGCCTTCCTGGGTGCGCATGCGCAGCGCGTTGATGTCACGCACGCCGTCCGCGCCGATGCTGCCGTCGTCGACAATCATGGTGCCGTACCAGATCGCATTGGTCTCATCCACGCTGACCGGCTCGAACACCTGGATATGGTTGCCGAGGAGGGAAAAGTTGGGAAAGACGTTGATGTTCACCGGCTCGGAGCCGGCGAGGTCGAGCAGCGAAAAGGCACGGTCGCCGTAACGGCTGATGAAGTCCGCCTCGTAATGTTCCATGCCGGGGTGCGCGCCTTCCAGCGCCCACAAGCCGCCGGGCCGCTTTTCCAGATTCGGTCGCTTGTCCTTGTAGTGATTGCCGTGGCCGGTATAGCGCATGTACATCGGTTGCGCGTCGGGCGAATTCGCGATAATAGGCCATGCCTTTGGCATTCTCGCCGGCAAAGCGGTTCTCGGTCTCCAACAGCGAGCGGTGTGAATAGGCGACGTGATAGCCGTCGCAGGAATTGTCGTAGGCGAGCTTCCAATTGCCTTTGAAGCGGAAGCGGTTGGCCTCGCAGACCACGACCCGGCCCCCGGGATTGCGATCGAGCCATTCGTCGATCACAGTCGCGATCGGCCCGAGATGCTCGGTGAGCGGCAGCGCGTCGAGATTGAGCGTACCGAAGATGAAACCGCGATAGGACTCCACGCGCGGCACCTGCGCCAAATTGTATTTCGGATCGCGCATGTCACCGGCGTAGCCGTCCGGCCAGGGTACGCCGCGCAGCCGGCCGGTATTGAGGAAATTCCAGCCGTGGTAAGGGCACTGGAACGACTTGCTGTTGCCCTTGTCGAAGCGGCACAGCGTCGTGCCGCGATGGGTGCAGCGGTTATAGAGCGCGCGGATTTTCCCCTCGGCGTCGCGCACGATGATCAGCGGACGCAGTCCCAAGCGCCGGGTGATAAAATCGTTGACGTTGGGGATTTCGCTTTCGTGCGCGAGATAGGTCCACGTGCCGCCGAAGATTTGCGTCATCTCGGCTTCGAAGATCGCCGGATCGGTGTAGATCAGCCGGTGCGCGCGATCCTCCTGGACCAGATACTCCCAGTCGTAGAGCGCGGTGCCACCGAGGCGGGTCGGCGGCGCGCCGATTTTCTCCAACGCCGTCATGTTTTGCTCCGCAGCTTCGCCGTTCGCCGCCGCGGCGCGATGCCGCGCTCAAAAGAAATCGAAATACTCATTCTGTTCCCACTCGCTTGGCTCGTCGCCGGGTGACTCCTCCTGCAGTGAACTTTGATAGCGACCGACTTCTGCTCGCTTCAGCTTGACGAAATAATCGATAAAGATATCGCCGAGCGCGCGGCGGAACAACGGCTCAGTGTCGAGCGCATCGAGCGCCTCAGGCAGGCTCTTCGGCAAAAGCGGCCGTTCGGCCGCGTACGGCTCCTCGCTCGACGGAGGCAACGCCGCGCCGGCCTCGATGCCTGCAAGTCCGGTCACTATCTGCGCGAGGACGTAAAGATAAGGATTGGCCGCCGGCTCGCCGACCCGGTTCTCAAGCCGCGTTGCCGGATCGTCAGCACCACCGAGCACGCGGATCATGGCGCCGCGATGATCGTAGGCCCAGGTTGCGCGGTCGGGGGCGAGCGAATTCGGACGGAAACGGCGATAGCCGTTCACCGTCGGCGTCGCGAAGACGGTCGCCGGCGCCGCGTATTGCAACAGACCCGCGAGGTAGGACTGGCCGAGCGGCGAAAGAACTTCGCCGGCCTTGCGCGGCATGAACAGATTTTCGCCGGTCGCTGCGTCGATCAGCGATTGGTGCAGATGCCAACCGCTGGAATAAAAGCCCTTCAGCGCCGGCCTGCTCATGAAAGTGGCGAAATAGCCAAGTCGCCGGCAGATTTGCCGTGTGGCGGTGCGGAACAGGAGCACGTTGTCGGCGGCTTCGAGCGCGCTACGCGGCGCGAACGTGCATTCGATCTGGCCGGGGCCCCATTCGTTTTCGATCGAGCGCAGGCCCAATCCCAGCGCTTCGAAGGCGGAGCCGAGCGCGTCGAACACCTCGTGCATCAAATCCATGTTCGATTCGGAATGGTAATGATAGCCGGGTTCGACGGGCGCAGTCTTGATCGGCCGGCCGCGCAGGCCAGGAGCGCCGATGTTGTCGTCGCTCAACTGCGCTTCGACGACGCGCAGCAGATACCATTCGATCTCAGGGCCGATGACGCTTTTGCAGCCGCGCTCCGCAAGCCGCCGCAGCGTTTTGCGCAAAATTTGGCGCGGCGAAAAATGGAATGGGCGGCCGTCATTGAAATATTCGTCGCCCAGGATCCAGCCGACACCCTCGGCCCATGGCAGAACGCGGAAGGTTGCCGGATCGGCCACAATGGTAAGATTGGGCGAGCCGGTCATTTCGGTCAGGCCCATGCCGCCGCCGCGCGTGAAGGAGGCGAAAACCCGGGCGCCGGCGGAATCCAGCGTCGTCGTGGCGACGCCGATATTGTAGCCGTCGGTCAGTGCCGAAACGAAAGCCGGAATGGTCAGCGTTTTCGCTCGCGAATAGCCGTGGGCGTCACCCCAGGCCAGCCGAACAAAACGCAGTTTCTCGGCTTCGATCCGGCGCATGACCTCGGCGGCGAGCCCCCTCTGCTCGTCGCTCCAAAGCCCGTGTCTTGCAATGAATGTCGCCCGCTCGCTTTTCGTCATTTACATAAAGCGCACGAAAAAGGTTTGCTCAATGGCGGGTAGTAACGCGAAAGTCGGATACTGACTATGCACGATTTGCTGCTTTTACGATTTCGAAATTGCCACGTTCGACGCGCGCTGACACGATCGGCAAACTAGCGCCAAGTTGGCGCGGCGGGTCAGCACCGAGACTCTGCGCAGCAACGCCCTACTCCGCCGCCATCAGCGGATGGCCCGCCTCGTATCGCAGCTGCCGTTCCACGACATCCTGCCAGGGCGCGTCCGCCGGAATAGTAAAGGAGCAGGCGCGTTGATCGTAGTCGAGCGCCGGATCGTGTGCCGGCAACGGTTTGCCCTCCTCCATTTCTTGAAGCTTCTGCAGCAGCAGCCGGCGATAAAAGATCACCGCCTTGTCGCTGGTGCCAAGGTGCTCCTTGCTGCGGTCAATGATCGGACCCATGCTCTCCTGCACCGCCCGGTCCTGGATCGATGCCCCGAGGATGCCCGAAAAATTGCCCCGCTTCATGCGCTCGCGATCCTGCAGATGCATGTTCGCCAGATTGTGCTCGGTCTTGTAGTCGGGGGGCGAGGTACGATGGCCCCAATTGGCGTAGATCGCTTCCGCGTCGAGCGGCCGGTGCGGATCGAAATGGATGTAGAACGTATAGCAGCTGAAGTCGTCGATCGGGTGCCAGGCCTTGAATAGCCGCGATTCATGCGGCCCGGTCGGAATGTAGCAATAAAACGGCGCGATCCACTCGTATGAGCGGACATTGCGCATATTGGGATCCTTGGCGGCGCGGATCGCCGCAATTCGCATGAGATACGGCGTCTCCTCGCACTCAATGACGGGCGAACTGTCGGTCATCAGTGCGGCGATGGATTGCCAGCCGGCACCGGCCCAACTGGCCTCGTCATCCTGGGCGAAATCGCGATGCAAATAATTGGGATGGGCTGGATCGAGATCACCCTCGACGCCCTGCAGATAATTGGTCGCCTGGTGCATCTTCGCCACCAGCAGATGGTCGTCCGAAAGGCCGAGCCAGGGAAATTTGGGGAATGGCGGCTCGAGCTCAGGCGGCCCCATATAGGTCCACAACAAGCTCCCGGCTTCGCGGACCGGATAAGAGGGATGGGCGAGCTTCTTGGCGAAGGTCCGGGCCGGCGGTTCCGGCGGCGATTCCAGCACCAGGCCGCCGCAGCCTATCTTCCAACCGTGATACAGGCAGCGCAGTCCACCCTCTTCGTTGCGGCCGTAGGCAAGCGAGGCGCCGCGATGCGGACAAAACTCCCCGAGCAGCGCCGCCTTCCCGGTCGGGTCGCGGAAGGCCACCAAGGACTTCACCCAATAAACGCACGCGGACCGGCGGGCCCCCCGCTTCGGCAAGTTGTTCGAGCTTCGCCGCCGGCAACCAGTAGCGTCGCATGAAGCGGCCCATCGGTGTTCCAGGGCCGACTTGCGTCAAAGCTTTTTGCTCGTCGGGTCGCAGCATCGATCGCCTCCTCGGCAGGCGATACGTGCGCACCGCGAGGTGCGCGATCGTTTATATTATCGCATATCGTTTGCGAAACACAATAAACAGTCCGGGAGGCGCCAAAGATGTGGGTGCTAAGCCACTGAGAAGCGTGTAAAATTCAACCACTTCGCCAACGGGGATTATGGCCCGGCGTTACGTGCGATGGGCGTTGAGGGTGCCGCGAAGCGAAAAGCGACGGAAATGTTTCCCAAAGAGTTTGCGAGCTCCGCCACTGCATCGATCGGCCATAGGACGGCCAAGGAGTTGAGATGAAGGCAGATACCGGCTCGCAGAGCGACGGCATCCGGACCGATCTTGCGCAACGCTCGTTTTATCGGTTCTCGCTGCTAGCGACGCAGATCAATCGCGCGGTCACGCGCGCCTACGTGCAAACCTACGGCCGCCCGGCGAATGGATGGAAGGTCGTAACCGTGCTGGGACGGTTTGGCCCGCTCACCGCCTCGCAAATTCATAATCATACCACTCTGGAAATGGACAAGATAACCCGCATAGTCGACAACCTCGTCCGCCGGAAGATTGCCCGGCGCCAGCGCGACAAAGCAGATGGCCGCCGGGTGATCGTCTCCCTTTCCGGCAAGGGCAAACGCATGAATGCTCAGATAGAAAAGATGATTGCCGCGATGGAGCGTGAGTTTCTCATCGTGCTCAGCCGCGGGGAACGCGAGATGCTTTACGGATTGCTCGACCGCCTGCAGTCGCGCGGCAATGACATCTTTGCAGCGAAGCGCGGCTGGGCAGGCGCGTTGTGAAGGAGACGAGGTGGTTATGCTACGGTGCGCGCTGACGACGCGTCAGACCGGGATATAGCTGAGCCGGAGACCAGGTCCGCCGCCGTTGCGGCCGCATGAATCCTGTGCGGCAACCCATCCCGGGAATCCTTGGTTTTTGCAATTGACGAGCGATGGGGCGAAAAATACCTTTCCACCACGTCAGCGGCCGCAAATTGCCGTCGCGCGAGGAGACGATCGATGGTCCGTAAATCCCACATAATACGAATTGCCGTCGCTGCAGCCGCCATAACAGGCGCTTTCGCCATTTCGGCCAAAGCCAACGTGTCAATCGGTGTACTCATGCCGCTGTCGGGAAAAGGCGCCTCCTATGGCCAACAACAACAGAATTCAATCAAAACGTTCATGGAGAAATACGCGGACCTCGGCGGCAAGGCGGGCCAGCTCAAGCTCGTGATCTACGACACCCGCGGCGACAATACCGAAGCGATCAATCTGACCCGCAAGCTTATCGAATCGGATCAGGTCGACGCCATCATCGGACCGGAATTCAGCGGCGAGGCGGAGGTCGCCTTCCCGCTGGCGGTGCGCGGCGAGACGCCGATGGTCACCCCGATGGCCGCCAAGGCCGGCATCGCTTCCGCGAACCGGCCATGGGCATTTCGCTTCGCGTTGACGACCGAGAACGTCTATCGCCCGCTGCTCGCTGCGTGGCTGAAGAAACAGAGCAAACCTATCAAGAGCGTCGTGATCTTCCTCGACGCCAAGGACGCGGTTTCAAGCTTTGACGGCAAAACCATATTCCCCAAGCTTTTGAAAGACAGCGGCGTTCAGGTGCTCGATAGCATATCGTTTCAGACCGGCGACATCGACTATTCGGCGCAGGTGACGCGAGCCAAGTCGCTCAATCCCGACGGCATCGTCGTTTCCGCCCTTTACAACGAGGCTGGACACCTCGTTGCGGAAATCCGCAAACAAGGAATGATGCAGCCGATCGTCGGCGGAGTCGGCATCAATGATCCGCGTTTCATGAAGATCGGCGGGACCGCCACCGAGGGCGTTTTTGCCGCCTCGGATTTTTTCGCCGAAAATCCAAAGCCGAGCGTCTCCGCCTGGGTCACCGATTATGTGAAGCGCTTCGGCGAAAAGCCGAGCAATGCCGCCGGCGAGATGTACGATACGCTGTATCTGATGCGCGAATGCATCAAATCAACCGGCATTACGGGTGGCAATGCCAAGGAAGATCGCATCAAGCTGCGCGATTGCTGGACAAACATGAAGGATGCTGACGCACCACTGACCGGCGCGACCACCATCGACAAAAATGGCGATGGAACCCGCATCCCGACCGTCCTTGAGGTGCGGGGAGGCAATTTCGTCGTCGTCAAGTGACGACGCCGGAATACCGGCCAAACTCTCAGCCAACTGCCGACGATGCTTCTGCAGCAGATCGTAAACGGGGTGATGCTCGGCAGCACTTACGCCCTGGTTGCCATCGGCTATACGCTCATATTCGGCGTTCTGCGACTGCTGCACCTCGCGCACGGCGAGGTGTTCATGGTCGGTGCGTTCGCCGGCCTGCAAATTGTCCTGCTGTGGCATGTCGGTCCGCTGCTCGCCGTAATCGGCGGACTGCTCGGAGCGTCGATCGTCGGCATCATCATTGAACTCGTGGCCTTTCGGCCGATCCGCAGGCGTGGCAACTCACACCTGGCGCCAATCGTGAGCACCATTGGCGCCGGCTTGGTCTTGCAGGAAGTGATGACCAAGATCTTCGGCGCCGAGCAGAGCGCGTTTCCGTCCGAGCTGCAGAAGCACGTCTATCACCTCGGCTTCATATCGGTGACCGGATCGCAGCTTTTTATCCTCGGCACCGCCGCAATCTCCATGATTGCTTTGCATCAGTTCGTCACGCGCACGCGCTACGGCATGGCGATGCGCGCGACCGCCGAAAACATCCAGGTGGCAAGCATCCTGGGAATCAACGTCGACACCGTCATCCTGGTGACCTTCGCCGTCGCTTCCGGGCTTGCCGGCATTGCCGGGGTGCTGGTGGGTGTGAATTTCAACGCCATCTCGCCGTTCATGGGCTTCGACATGGGCATCAAGGGCATGGCGGTGATGGTTATCGGCGGCCTCGGCAGCATTTACGGCGCCATGGTGGGCGGCCTGATTCTCGGCATCGCCGAAGTGCTTAGCGTCGCCTATCTGCAATCGTCGCTTCGAGATGCATTCGCATTTGGACTTATGGTGCTGATTCTCATCGTGCGCCCGCGTGGCCTGTTCCGCGTCGGATTGTAACCAGGAGCTCGCATGCTGGGCGGCTATTGGGAATCGGTCGCGATCTTCCTGGGCATCAATTGTCTTCTGGGCGTGAGCCTTTACATTCCGATGTCCGCCGGACTGATCTCGCTTGGCCAGGGCGGCTTCATGGCCATCGGCGCTTACACGAGCGCTGTCCTCACCCGGACCGGCGTCCCCTTCGCACCGGCGCTTCTCGCGGGCGCTGCGGTTGCGGCCGGCGCCGGCGTCATCGTCGGCACGCCCGCACTTCGCATCCGCGGCATCTACGTGATGATCCTCACGCTCGGCTTCGGCGAGATCGTCCGCGTCTTCTTCACAAATTTCGATCCGACCGGAGGCGCTTCCGGCATGGGCGGCATTCGCCCGCTGACCCAGCTATGGCAGATCGTGCTCGCCAACGTCATCGTGTTTCTTTTGATTTGGCGCATCAGGCAGCTGCGGTTCGGGCGCGCCATGGTCGCAATCAACGAGGACGACCTGGCCGCCGAGGCGATGGGCATCAACCTCACGCGCACAAAGCTGTTGTCCTTTTCGTTGGGCGCTGCCGTCGCCGGCGTCGCCGGCGGCTTCTACGCCCATCATGCGCTGTTTATCGACGCCAATCAGTTTGACTTCTCCCGCTCAGCCGTTGCGTTCTTGTTCGTCATACTCGGCGGCGTCGCCAATCCGTTCGGTCCTTTCATCGGGGCGGCGATCGTTACGCTGCTGCCGGAGATGCTTCGCTTTATCCAGGACTGGCGCATGACCGTGTTCGGCCTGCTGCTCATGGCGCTTGCGATCTGGCGGCCGGAGGGACTGCTACGCGGCATGCGACTGTCACGATGAGTCCGCTCCTTCGCATCGAAGACGTGAGCCGTCGCTTCGGCGGCTATCAGGCGCTGAGCAACGTCAACTGCGAGGTCGCCGCCGGACACATCCACGCGCTCATCGGTCCAAACGGTGCCGGCAAGTCGACGCTGTTCAATATCGTCAGCGGGCTCCTGCGCCCGAACGGCGGCCGCATCGTCTTTGACGGCGAAGCGTACACCGGGCGCCGGCCGGACCGCATTTCACGGATGGGAATTGCCCGCAATTTCCAGCAAGTGCGGCTGGTCCGCGGTCTTTCGCTACTCGAGAACGTGATGATCGGCTGTCACGCCGGGACCAGTCGCGGATTGTTCGGCAATCTGTTGCAGCTTTTTGGCATCGGTGACGCGGAACGCGCCGCGCGCAAGAAAGCGCTGGAGATGATCAGCCTTGTCGGGATGACTGAAAAACTGCACACCGATACGAGCGGTCTGACACTCGCCGACCAGCGGCGCCTGGAGATCGCACGCGCGCTCGCGAGCGGGCCGCGCCTCTTGCTCCTTGACGAGCCGGCGGCCGGAATGAACCCGACGGAAGTGGTCGAGCTCAGCGCGCTTCTGAAGAAAATCCGCTCGGCCGGCATCACCTTGCTTCTGGTCGAGCATCACATGCGGCTGATCATGAGTATCGCCGATATCGTTACGGTGCTGAGCGCGGGCAACGTGATCGCCGAGGGCTCGCCGAGCGCCGTTCGCAGCAATCCGGAAGTTGTTTCCGCCTACCTGGGGCGAGAGACGTGAGCTTGCTGTCCGTGCGCAATGTCGCGGCCGCCTACGGCAAAGCGGTCGCGCTCGATCGCGTCTCGCTCAACGTGGAGCACGGCGAAATAGTAACCCTTATTGGAGCCAATGGCGCCGGCAAGAGCACGCTGATGAAGGTCATCATGGGCCTCGTTCCGGCGCTCACCGGCGAAATCGAATTTGACGGGCAATCGCTGGGCGGACTTCGAACCCACGAAATCGCCCGGCTCGGAATCGCGTACGTGCCCGAAGGCCGCGGCATTCTGCACGGATTAAGCGTACGCGAGAATTTGCGGCTCGGCGCATTCTCGCGGCGGTGGAATGCAGAGACTCGCGCCGATCTCGATCGCGTCCTGGCGCGGTTTCCGAACCTCGCCGAGCGTATCAAGCAAACCGCCGGGACTCTGTCGGGCGGCGAACAGCAGATGCTCGTTATCGGCCGGGCGCTGATGTCCAAACCGCGGCTATTGCTCCTCGACGAACCATCACTGGGTCTCGCGCCGGTCATAGCGGCGCGCATATTTCAAATCATCGCCACGCTGAATGAGCAAGGAACGCCGGTGCTGCTTGTGGAGCAGAATGCGCGCGCGGCGCTCAAACTGGCACGGCGCGGTTACGTGCTCGAATCCGGACGCATCGTTCAGGAAGGGAAAAATTTACCGCAGGATCCGCGCGTCCAAGAAGTCTATCTTGGCATGCTGCCGCTGACGGCCGATTGAAGGCTAAGCGAACGCGCGCGGCGGCGCTCTTAATCCCAGGCGCTCGAGCCGAGGGATTACCTCCTGGGCGAAATACGCAAGCTCGCCGAGATAATCGACAAAACCGATGGCGATGCCGGAGAAGCCGGCATCATGGACCCGCTTGATCTCGCCCGCCACCTGATCCGGGGTGCCGCGAATGGAATAGCTGCCGCCGTAGCCGAGCACCGGGCGCGCCGGATCCTGTGCGCGATTGCGTGCATTCTCCTCAGGTGAGCGGCCGCGCGAGCCCGTTTCGGATTGATAGAGCCGATACTGATAGTCGAGCGCCTCCCAATCGGCGTTGTCCACGCAGTAGCGCGTGAACTCGTCAACCTCCCGGCTGCTCGGCCGACAGACCACCGAAGCGGGTATCCAAACCTGGATATTCCGGCCGAGGCCGGACGCCCGCCCGATCGTTTCGGCGACTCGCGGAGCGCTTTCCTCCGGCGTGCCGCAGTAGTCGAAATGCAAATCGGAATTGCGGATCGCAAAGGCGCGGCCAGCCGGTGAAGCGCCGGCGTTCATCATCAATGGCCGGCCGCCGCCATATGGCTTCGGCGCACTCTCAAGATTGGCAAAGGAAAAGAATTTTCCTTGATGATCGAACAGGCCATC
The DNA here is from genome assembly GCA_963835195.1 of uncultured Alphaproteobacteria bacterium. Lineage (GTDB taxonomy): Bacteria > Pseudomonadota > Alphaproteobacteria > Rhizobiales > Xanthobacteraceae > BOG-931. Next base: position 19,248 of record CAWIEY010000007.1, on the reverse strand, counting down.
GCGGGTCCAAAGCGCGGTAACGACGGACCACCAGTCCTCGGCGAATTCGTAGCGCGCGTCATGCGCGTGTTGCTCGGTACGAAACATCTCAAATTCGTCGCGATTCCAACCGCAGACGATATTTACGCCGAGCCGGCCGCCACCGACGTGGTCGGCCGTCACCAATTGTTTGGCGGCCAACACCGGATGAATGAGCTGTACGTGAATCGTGCCGAACACGCTAATGCGCCGCGTACGTGCGAGCAGCCCAGTCGCCCAGGTAATGGTTTCAAACGAGCTGGCATTGACGTTGCTGAGGCCGCCGAAGCCCTTCCAGCGCGCCACCGGCACGATGCATTCCAGGCCTACGTTATCGGCAAGCTCCGCCAGGCGGGCGTTGTTGCTCCAGCTCGCGTCCCAGCGTTCCGGAACGCTCACGAAGGCGAGACCGCCCGAACAATTGGAGCCGAATAGGCCGAGCTTCAGGAATTTGTTATCGACCAATCCCGGGCTGCGCGCGGTCACCGACAACTCTCCTGCCATTCATTTTGCTGGCGCCACGCGCGACCGCAGCATGACCTCGACGGCCTTGGGCTCGCGGCGCACGCGTTCGTATAGATCGGCGGCCGCACCGATATAGATATCCTCATGTCCTTCGCGCAGGCCCGACACGATTGCGGCGGCGACCTCGCGCGGCGGAATTTTGTTGGCGGCCGGAACGTGCCGGCTCATCCGCGTATCGACGGCCGGCGGATAGATGCCGACGACGGCGACGCCGCGAAAGCCGAGTTCGGCGCGAGTAGATTGTGTCAGCAAATGCAAGGCGCCCTTGCTGGCGCAATAGGATCCCATGTTTGGAAAGCTGACGTGAGATCCAACGGTGAGGATATTGACGATCGTGCCGCGTTTGCGTCTGACCATGGCGGGCGCGAACGCGCGGATCATACGCAGGGTGCCAAAATAATTGACTTCCATTTCGCCGGCCGCAGCATTCTCGTCCACGTCGAGAAAGCGGACGTTATGATTACAACCGGCGTTGTTGATAAGGATATCGGTCTGCTCCGCGTAAGCCGCGGCAGCATCGGCTACCTGCCGTGAATCGGTAATATCCAGGACAAGACTCACGACCGAGGGATGCTGCCAGACGTGCCGCGCGCGGCTAGCGGCAAAAATGCCGCGGGCTCCGGCCGCCAGGAATGCCTCGACCAGGCAGGTGCCGATGCCGCCATCGGCGCCGGTGATGAAGATGGTTTTCCCGGCGATTTCCGTCGGTGCGCTGGCGGCTTCAGGCACGGCCGCTCGCCCGCGGGCGCTCCGTCTTTTCCGCAGAGCGGCACCATGCGGCGATCTCGCCGGTCGTCGTCAACCACAGGTGCGGCTGCTGCGTCAAATGCTGCAGCAATGCTTCGACAAATTTTATCCGGAACGGGTGGCCCGTGAGCCAGGGATGCAGGTTGAGCACCAGGACGCGCCCACTGCCCTCCGCGTCCGCGATCATCTGCGCGATGCCTTCCTCGACCGCGCGCTGCCAGCGTGCAATCGGCAGCTTCCGGTGGAACAACGCATAAACGTCGTCAAAATCGATGAGCATGGGAATTGAAAGGATCGGACCGTGCGGCGTCGACATGCGTACCGGCTGCTCGTCATTCGGCCAGTCAAGGACGTAGTCGATTCCAAGTTTCGCCAGCAGCGCCGGCGTTCGCGCCGATTCGCCGTATTCGGCGCCGTGCCAGCCGCGCGGCCGAACGCCCGTCGCGCTCTCGATGGTCGCAAGCGTCGAGGAAATGTAATCGCCCTCCGCAGCTTCCGACATCCGCGACGAGATCATGCGTGTGATGCTTTGTCCGTGGCCGATGATCTCGAAATCGCGCCGTTTGATGTGCGGGATTAATTGCGGGCAGAGCGTCGCCGTCAAAGCATCGATGGCCACGCTGGCCTTGATCTGATGCCGATCGAGTGCCTCAAGCACACGAAAAATGCCAACCCGGTTGCCGTAAGCGCGGGCCGAATAATTGCGAAAATCCGGGTACGGACCTTTGCCAAAGCCGCCGGGAAGATTTGGCGGCATGAATGCGTTGGCGGGCGGCTGCATCTCGTAATATTCGGCGCTGACCACGACGGCGATGGCAACGCGCGCGTCTTTGGGCCAGCGCCAAGCTTCACGCCCGACGATCGGGTCGCGCCGGTAATAGCTATGCCCGGTAGCGGCGTCGTCGCTCAAGCTCATCGCACGACCTTCTGGCGAAGACGATTCAGCCGTTCCAGGGCGGCATCGAAATAATTTGCCATATAGTAGTCGGCAATGTCGGCGCCGGTCGTTTGCCAGACATCAGACTTTGCAGTGATATAATCCAAGATGTGATCGAGGTAGCGGATGCGCTGCGGCTGGCCGATCAGCGCCGGATGGATCGCCAGTGTGAGGACGCGGCCGCCCTCGGCGTAAAGCCGATCGAACTGTCCTTTGACGGCTTCGCAATATTCGTCGGCTTCGAACGAAGCTAACGCCGACACGTCATTCATCATGTCGGCGGGATAAGGCATGGCGATCAGCTTGCCGCTGCGGACGCGAAGCGGAAATGGCTGGTCATCCATGTACCAGTCGCCCTGGTAGAGGAAGCCCGCCTCCGCCAAGAGATCGGACGTGTTTTCGGTGCCTGCCTGCGGGCCCGGCCCTCCCATCCCTTTCATGCGCACGCCGGTGAGCCCTTCGACCTTATCGAGCATCTCACGGTAATAGGCGCGCTCGGTCTCCTCATCGTAGTCGTAGATAAATCGCGTGTTTGAGATGCCATGCCCGAGAAGATCCCAGCGCCGCTCGGTGATCGCCGCCACGATATCGGGATAGCGCTCGAGCGCATCCACATTGATGACGCGCCGTCGGACGAATCCCGTACTTGTCGAATAGCTTCAGAACACGCCAGAACCCGACGCGATTACCGAATTCCTGCCTGCAATAGCCGAGTACATCGGGCGCCGGAGTCCGCGCCCAGGGATTGAGCCATGGGTTCTCCGGCGGCACAAATTCGTAATCGAGGATCGCCGGACAGACGAGGACCGCCAAGCGGGCCTTGTTTGGCCAGTGCAGCGGCGGCCGGTCGACGATCGGATCATAATCCACCCAGCGCTGATCGGCGGCGGTATGCAGCCGGCGCGTCGGCGGAAAGTTAGGCCGATAATTGTACTGGAGCATAACGGCGACCCTGGAGGGCTCCGGAACATGTTTGCATTTCACAATGAATTTCGCAAGGCGCACAATTTCGCCAGCGTGCCGGCGCTTTGCGCGGGCTCACGCGCCCGGCCGCATCGATTTCTGTCCCTGCGGCCAGATGAACTTCAGCGACGGGATTTTGTCCCTTTGTCCAGCTCGGCGCGCGGCGAAACAAATTCATGTCGTGACCGGGCACGATGCGGTCGAGGCGATCGTGCCCGACAGTCGCTTTGATACGCTCATAGCAGTCGAGCAGGCTCCAGCAATTGCCCTGATGATAACCGGGCGGCCACATCCGTTCGATGTTGGCAAAGCACGCTACGGCGTCGCCGGCGACGACATGAGGCCCCTCGGGCGTGGCAAGTTCGACCCATTGCGAACCGAAAGTGTGGCTATCGGCGGCAAGGTGAAGTTTCACACCGGGACAGAGATCGTGCTGGCCGTCGACGAAAATGACGCGACCGTCAGCGATCGCGCGATCGAGGCGATTGAAATCGTCGAAGTTGAGCGAGGAAAATACCCAGTTGCTCTTGTCGCGCGGTTCGTCCCCGACGTGGCTGAAAACGCGTTTCCAGGACTCGTACTCGTAGCGTTGGACGACGATAGTGGCTTGCGGGAACGCGTCGATATTGCCGGCATGGTCGAAATGCAGATGCGTCATCACAATGGTGCCGACGTCTTTCGGCTCGCGTTCGATTTTGGCGAGAACGGCGTTGGGGTCTTCGAAGTCGGTGAATGCGCGGCCGCTCATCGAACGGCCGCTGGCAAATCCCGTGTCAACGAGAATGATCTTGCCCTCTGCCGGCGGCGCGATCACCGAATAGATCATTGGAATTTCAAGCAAACCCTGATTGCTGCCGAGCGGCGATCCTTCAATGAAATCGCGCGGCACGCGGCCCTTGGCGTAGCAAAAGCTCCATATCGAAAAATCAAGCGGTGATTTCACGGACAAGTTCGCTCCTGGATCCCTGGCGGCGCCTGCCTGCGCCGCAGTTGCAAAGAAGATTGCCGCCGCCGTCCGCGCGGGCTCTTAAAGCTTCGGTACGTGACGTTTACCTATAATCGCCTCCACAGCCGCGGCCATATTGAGAAGCCGCCAATCACTGCCGGGAGAAGCGTAGAGCGTAATGCCGAATGGTGTTCCCTGCGAATTAAGCCCGGCGGGAATTGCCGCGACCGGCGCGCCGGCCTTGCCGGTACATTTGGCGGCGGCGGCCATTGGTGCGATCAGAAGGTCGACGTCGCCCGCCGCGAGCGCTGCATCAATCCCTGCCTGACGGCTCAGCACGACGTCGCGGCGCCGGTCGCGCATATATTGCTCGTCGAGTGTCGTGGCATTGGCTGCGAGCAGCAGCGGCTGTCCATACGGGATCGCTTGCGGATGCGCGGAATTCCAGGTGATGATGTCGTCAAGATTATCCATCCCGCAAGGCGAGTCGTTGTCGGCGAGAAACGCATTCAGCGCGCTCTTGAACTCGCAGCGAAAAACGCTCGACCGGACATCGTTCAATTGCTCCGCGGAAGGTAAATCACATGGATCGATAATGACGGCCCCGGCTTTGGACAGAACCGACAGCAGCGCCTGGAAGTCGGCGATAACTCCGGCGAATTCCGGACGGTCGGCCTGTGCGCGGCGCGGTACGCCGATGCGAAGACCCCGAATTTCGCGGTCTCGGCCCTCGCCAACGCGCGTCGGCTGCGGAAGAAGACTTAACTGATCGCAACCGTCCGGGCCGGCGATCGCTTCCAGCACACGCCACGCATCTGTGATGCCGCGCGTCAAAGGGGACGGCGAATCCTGACTTGGCACCAACGGCACGATCCCGGAACGGCTGACGAGTCCCACACTCGGCTTGTAGCCGGCAATCGAGGAGTGGATGGCGGGAGATTGCATCGAGTTTTGCGTTTCGCTGCCGATGGCGAAGACGCAGAGGCTTGCTGCAACCGCAGCAGCCGAGCCGACGCTCGACCCCTGACCCCTGCCGTACGGCAGACCGTGCGGGTTGCGCACCACTCCGCCGGCGCTACTGAATTCCGACGGCATAACGTCCGACACATAGTCCGCGAACTCGGTCATATTGGTCTTGCCGAGGATAAGCGCTCCAGCCTCGCGCAATCTGCGAACAAGAAAAGCCTCACGCGACGGTTTGAAATCCGCCAGCGCAGCTGATCCAGCAGTCGCGCTCATGCCGTCCGCGGTCAGAATATTGTCCTTGAGCAGGACCGGCATGCCGTGAAGCGGCCCACGGTCGTGACCACCTTTGAGCTCAGCCGCCAGCTTGCGCGCGTCGCCCGCGAGCTGCGGACTTAGCGTGCGAACCGCGTTGAGCTTCGGGCCGGCTGTGTCAAGCGCTCGAATGCGAGCTTTCAAACCAGTCTGCCGCCTCCTCGATCGCCAGTGTGCCGGCGCGGAATGCACCTCCGATTTCGTCAATCGAGCCGCCGATCAAAAGCCGCTCGATATCTTGTTTCATTTTCCACTCCTTCGAACACAATCGAGCGCGCAAAGTCTCGGCCGCGTTGAATCGCCGAAAGCCTGCTCTTACATTGCACGCGGTGCCGCAGCGGATCAACAAAGGCGCGTTGACCTGCCGGCACACACCGCGTTTATCCCGGCAAGGCTCCTTTAGCGGGAGTTCTCCTCCGATCATGCTGAATGCTGCTTTCCTCACTCTCGCAATCGCTGTGCTGTTAGGCACCGTGCTGGCGTTTCTCCATCTGCGCACCGAAACCAGGCTCCGGGCGCCCTGGCCGCTGGCCACGTTGCATGGCCTTCTCGGTGTCGGCGGCCTCGGCTGCCTTCTGCTCGCGCTGCGTGGACCGTCAGCGGCGCTCAATCAACAGAACGGTTCCTTCGAGGTGATGAGCGCTATCCTCTTCGCGTTGGCGGCATTCGTCGGCGTCGGGATTTTTATCACGCATCTTCTCAAGCGGCGGGGCGCCGGAACGCTGATCGCCATCCATGCAACGCTCGCAGTCAGCGGCTTCGTCGTTCTCCTCGCTTACCTCTTTGCGGGATAACGCGCCGTGGCTTGACCCTCTAGCGTGCCTGCTCTCGTAAAACTCGATGACGACGCAGCGATGTCCGCGACGCAGTCGCTTTTACGCCGCTCGTTGAACGTTGGGATTTTCAGTAGCGTCCGACAAGAAGCCCGCCATCGACTGTGATTATTTGCCCCGTCATGTAGCGAGCCGCCGGTGAAGCGAGAAAATGAATGACGTCCGCGACGTCGGCCGGCTCACCGATCCGCCCCATCGGGATGAACGCGGCCGCCGCTTCGGCGCCCTCGGGACCGAGCGAATGCTCTTTGGAGAGCAACTGGGCGGTTCGAATGTAGCCCGGAGCGACGCCGTTCACGCGAATTCCCGAACGCGCCAGCTCCACGGCAAGTCCGCGCACAAGCCCGACCACGCCAGATTTCGCGGCGGAATAATGAACATGTTCATCCCATCCATAGGCCACGCCCATGATTGAAGAGACGCAGACGATCGCGCCGCCTTTGCGCTTCATCGCCGGCAGGGCCGGCCGAATGACGCGCAACATGCCTTTAAGGTCGACCTCAAACGTGTGATCCCACTTGTCATCGGTGAGTTCGGCCACCGGCACGCGATGGGCGATGCCGGCATTGGCAACGACGACGTCAATGGCGCCGCGGCGGCTTTCAATGCCCGCGACAACTTTGTTCGCTGCCTCCGTCGAGCGAACGTCCAACGCGATGAATTCGGCCGTTCCCCCACGCCTGCGCGCCTCATCGGCGGCGCTTGCACCTTCGGCTTCAAGGATATCGGTGACCACGACGTGGTCGCCCGCAGCCGCGAAAGCGAGCGCGGTCGCCCGGCCGATGCCGATGCCGCCGCCTGTGATCAAGACTGTTCTTTGGCTCATCTTTCCACCTCACAGCATTTACGTTTCCAGCAATAGGGACCAAAGCGCGGGCACCTACAGCTATTCATTGAGTGGATGCGATCCCACTTATATCGAAAAGGAAATAGCCGGCCGGAGCGGACGCCCCCTTGGCAGGAGGATAGATGTGCCGTTGCACGCTCGACAAGCCTTTGATTTTATTGTGCTGGCGGAGAGGGAGGGATTCGAGCTCCTGACACCGGGAATTCGTGGTCTGCTGCTCGGTTCCATTGCGAGTTCCGGTGTGAGCTACGCCTTGGGTTCTATCTAGCTGACGTTATAGCGTGGAAATTTCTGGAGTTCTTTCGTTTTATCCGCGAGGGTGGGCTCGCCATAGCCACGGCCGACTGAAGCCGGCGCATGTCCGGCGATGGTGTCGAGCACCTTTTCTGACATGCCGCTTCGGAAGCCTATAGCTTTGAACGTGTGCCTCCACGCGTGGTTGGGCGACAACTCAGGATCGTTGACGCCAAGGCTGCGGACCCACGTTCCCACCTGTTCGCGTGCTTTCACATAGCGAGGTTTGCGGGGGTTGCTGGGATCGATTGGTCCACTGGGCTGTTTCGAACCGTTGTAAAATAGCGGCCCAGCGCCGTTGGCCTTTACGAATGCAAGAAAGCCTTGCGCAACTAGATGCTCATGAAGCGGCACAGTGCGCGCTTTACCGGTCTTGGTCGTGCCAGCTTCTGGTGAAATGTTAATGGCGTGAATGCCGTCGCGTTCGACGATATCAACACCACGCAATTGCGTAAGCTCGCCCATGCGTGCCCCGCTGTACGCCGCCAGCCATGGGCACCAACGCTTGGCCGCCTCGGACTTGCTGCGCACTTCGATCGCAAGCGCGGCACTCAATATCGTCTCGATCTCGCCATCAGTAAAAGACTTCGTTTCACGCATCCTTATCTTTTTTGGAACCTTCACCCGCCAGCCGGTAAAGGGGTTGCGTGAAATCAGCTTTTCATGAATGGCCCATGCAAACACGGTTCGGGCTGCCCCGACCCAGATATGAGCGACGGTGCCCGCCGTCCTGCCGGGCTCAATGAGCCGATTGGCCCATTCCTGCATTTGCTCGGGCAGCAACGCTGCCGCGCTTGTATTCGGAAAATCGCTTTGCAGCCGCTGGAACACGGCACGCCAACGGTTTACGGTCGAACTAGCGGGCTTGCCTTTAGCAATCCACCGCGCGAACAAAGACCACGGCGTCAAGCTCGGATGGCGGCACCTTCGTATCGTGGGAATTGCTCCGCCCATTTGTCCGGACCGTGATCGCCACGAGCGCGCCGCGCGAGCAGCGCCAGGGCAGCGAAAAAATCGCGCGTGACGTAATCAAGAAACATGTCACGTGACGCTCCATTCAGAACAAGGCGCTTAGCCGCTAGAAACTGACTTGATTTGGCCTCGTCGGCGATGATGGGGCGCACGCGCTCGCGCATGGCGCTATCACGTTCCCAAAAATCCAGCGGGTCGCCAGAGAACACACCGCCGGCCATGGCTGGACCGTAAAACTCGGAATACACGCGCCATTGGTAGTCTCCCCATACGTCTGCCGGCCAATTGTGGCTCACCATCCGGGCACTGAACCAGTGATACCACTCACCAGCCAGCGCGCGTGCTTCCTTCGGCGTCAGCGTGCGTCCTTCTCCCTTGCGCGCTGCTCGGATGTTGACGATCCGCGCTTCAATGTCGCTGGACCATTCGCGGTGTCTCGCTCGCGCGAGCGAGATGGGAAGAGGGCCAGTGTTCAAGCGCTCCTCGGTACGCTGGCCGTAGAGCTTGGCGTACTCATCGCGCACATCGAAAGGGATCACCTTGCGGGCGATGAACCCGCCCTTATTGGTGGGGGCCAGCTTGATTGCAAGTCGGGGCATTTTAAGCGCGCTACAAAACTGTTTTGTAGCATGATTTGTAGCATCGTCTCTGTAAAATATCAATGCTTTCAGTAAGCTATTGATTGATATCGGCCGACGAAGTTAATGGAGCGGGCGAAGGGATTCGAACCCTCGAATCCCAACCTTGGCAAGGTTAGTGTAGCGCGGATTGTCAGTTTCCTCGTCGGACCAATTGTCATTCATTACGCGATTAGCCGCCGGTGACCGCCGGTCAATACAACACGCGCCCCAAGATGGCTGCGGTTATCAGCACCACGACGGTTAAAACTGCGGCCGCCATTAGCAACACCTCAGCCTGCAGCCACCATGGCACCTGCTGGCGTTCGCGTACGTCTCGCATTTTAGCCGCCCCCAATCGCCGCAATTTTGAGCGGCCTAAGCGCCGTTTTCAATAGTCGCGCAGGTAGCTTGGCTGCTGTACGAGGTTATGCACAGGGCGACGAAAGCGTGTTTCGCGCTTGCTCAATCCAGAATTGATAAGCTTTTGCTGCCGCGTCGCGCAGCGCCTAACGCTGCCCGATCTTCACATGGTGTCGAGTCATGGAAGCCGGTGCGCACCATCCGTGCTGACCGGTCTTACAAGCTTTGTTCATGATGGAGAGGGTGCTGCCGGCCCCAATCAACACGACCACCGTTGCAACAAAAACAAACGCGAGACGGCTCGTCATTTTGTGACCTCGCAAATACGGGTCCTCGCGCGAAGCACTTTTTATGAGCTTCGGCACTTTTAGAAAGCCATGCACAACCCCACGAAAAAGGCTGCGCCTAACATCGTTATGGCAATTTCTAGGGGGTCAAACCGGGCAAATCGGATCACGGCCATACCCGTTGCCCCGCCCGGCGTAGTTAACGCTGGACAGGCACCTTCGGTTCCCGTGCACTGGGAGTGCGTCGCTCAGCGTGAATTATTCCCGCATAGTCCCGCGTGAACCACGTGAGGACCGACCTATGGCGCAGCCGCAGGAACGCCGCGAGCAGATTTCTGTCCCGGTCAACCCAAATTTGCGGGCCGCGATAGAGCGTGCCGCTGAGGCCGAGCACCGCACGGTCGCCGGTCAGATTCGGCACTGGATAGCCGCGGGCTTGGCGGAGCGGGGCGTCGGGGCCCCAGCGCGATGACGGTGCCCCCGCCGGCCGTGTTCGGTGGCACGTGCGGAGCATGTCAAATCAGAATTATTGAGCGACGGACGCACCTCATAATGCGCAAATACTACGACAGCGGAAGGGGGCCGCTTGCCTATAGCGGCTCTGCGGGGTTTCTTTTGGGAACGGGCCGTGCCGGGCTATGGTTAGTCTGACATGCGCCTGCCGCCCGAAACCCTCCAAGCTAGGCACTGAAAGACGCTGATTGAAAACGCCAGGCGGGAACGCCAACAACTATTGCAGGTAATCGCGGACAGCCAAAAGCTCATTGATCGATCACGTGAGATCATCGCGCGATTGGACGAAACGATCTCGCGGGTCAAGAAGCCATAGGCCGCCTCACTTGGCGGCCTCTTCGTTTCAGAAATAGCTGTGAATTCTGCCGCCCTGACTAAGCTAACCGAAAAGAACAAAAGGAAGCCCCGGCGGTCTTTATCCGGGGCTTAGTATTCTGGACCTTGAACCGCTCACAGGAGTGCACGATTCACGACACATTTTAAGCTGGAGCGGAATCGTGGGCCGCACGGTGACCGCCCGAAGTTGCGTGCCAGGCGTGCGTGTTTCGTGCGTTAGCTAATATTTAATCTGACAGATGGTGTTCTGGTCCCCACGGCGAATCACAAGCCGAGGCGGGGCGCGGAGCTGGTCGGGGTTGCGCAGCGCCCCGCCTCGGCGATTGGAGGACACCATGACTACCGAACAGAAGATCATCCGCGCCAAAGTTGGACTGCTGGAGCTTGCCAAGCAGCTCGGCAATGTCAGCCACGCCTGCAAGATGATGGGCTACAGCCGCGACAGCTTCTATCGCTTCAAGGAGCTCTACGACAAAGGTGGCGAGCTGGCTTTGCAGGAAATCAGCCGCAAGAAGCCGGTGTTGAAGAACCGTGTGCCGCAGGACATCGAAGATGCCATTGTTGCCTTCGCCATCGAGCAACCGGCGTTTGGCCAGGTCCGCGTTGCCAACGAGTTGAGGAAACGCGGGCTGACGGTGTCGCCCGCCGGCGTTCGCTGCGTCTGGCTCCGCCACGATCTGGAGACCATGACCAAGCGGCTCAAAGCGCTGGAAGCCAAGAGCGCTCAGGAGGGCCTAGTGCTGACCGAAGCGCAGGTCATCGCCCTGGAGAAGGCGAAAACCGAGAAGGAGGCTCATGGCGAGTTCGAGAGCGAGCATCCGGGCTATTGCGGTGCCCAGGATACGTTCTATGTCGGCAATCTGAAGGGCGTCGGTCGGGTCTACCAACAGACCTTCATTGACACCTATGCCAAGGTGGCTTGCGCCAAGCTGTACGATCGCAAGACGCCGATCACGGCGGCGGATCTGCTCAATGATCGGGTTTTGCCGTTCTTCGACGAGCACGACGTCAAGCTGCTGCGCGTGCTGACCGACCGCGGTAGCGAATACTGTGGCAATCCGGAGCGGCACGAATACGAGCTCTACCTTGCAGTCGAGGACATCGATCACTCGCGCACGAAAACCAAGAGCCCGCAAACCAACGGCATCTGTGAGCGCTTCCAAAAGACCGTGCTCAACGAGTTCTATCGTGTCGCCTTCCGCAAGAAGGTGTATCGTTCGATCGACGAGCTGCAGGTCGATTTGGATTCCTGGGTCAAGGAATACAATGAGGCGCGGCCACATCAGGGACGCTGGTGCTTCGGCAAAACCCCGATGCAGACCTTCCTCGATGCAATGCCGATGACGAAGGAGAAAATGATCGCAGCCTAATCAGATCGGACACCAAAACCCGACCGCTCAACCAGGCACCGACTGTCAGAGCGAGTATCAGCTAATACATATTTCGTTCTTGGAATGGTCTCGATTTCAATTTTAGTGACTGAGTTAAACCCGCTTTAATAGCCTAGCCATAGTCAGTCGCGCGTCTTCTCGGGAGCATTGCGACATGTCTCAACTTCTCACGCGGTTCTGGAAGGATCAGTCGGGAGCGACGGCCATCGAATATGGCCTGATTGCTGCCGGCATCCCGGTCGTCATCATTGCTGTCGTGAACGGCATCGGTGTCAATCTCAACACGACATTTGGCAGCATCTCTACCCAATTGAAATAGAACGGGCCTATTTGGAGTTGTTCGTGGCGGCGCTACTTGCGACACGCTGCCTGAACTCCGCGAGGTCGAATTGATCATCACTCCCACATTCACGTCCGGCTTCGATACGAACTTCGGCGCTAACGCGACCGCGGCCAAGGCCGGCTGGAACGCGGCGGCGAAGGTCTTCACAGACGCGTTCTCCGATCCCATTCACATCAACATCACAGTGGATGCCGTAACGACGGCAGGTGTGTTTGGAGAGAGCTCCATGGGGACTGTGAGCGTCTCCTATGCCGTTCTGCACGATGAGGTCGTCGGCCACGCAACGACGGAGAACGATGGCATCGCCGTCGGGCCTGATGGATCGGTGCCGGCGAGCGATCCCAGCAACAAGGGAACCTGGAAGCTGACGCGAGCGCAGGCCAAAGCGCTGGGCGTTATACCGGACGATATGTCTAACGATGGAGGAACCACGTTTGGGGTGACGGGAGATCCTTTCACGTTCTCCGGTCCAATCGCGGCGAACACGTTTGATTTTCAGGGGATTTGTGCGCACGAGATTTCCGAGGTGATGGGCCGCATCGGTGGCGCACAACTGGGTGGCGGCAACACGTTCAGTTTGATCGATATTTTTTCATTCACGGGCGCGGGGATGAGGTCGATGGGCGGAGGTGCGGGGAACTTCTTCTCGATCGACAATGGCGTGACGTTGCTGAAGGAGTTCAACGATTCTATCGCGAACGGTGGAGATACCCGGGATTGGGCGGCGGGCACGAACGACGCGTTCAATGACGTTTCATTCTCAAGCGTGGTGAATGGGGTTTCGGCTGTCGATTTGCAACTCATGGATGTACTCGGCTACCGGCTGGCGAATGCGCCGGGCGACCTGGTCGAGACGGTGGGACACATCTCGTTTTTGCGGGCTCACGATTTAGGCACTGGTTTTGGCAAAGCGCCGAACTTTCTCGATGTCGAGGTGGTTGTGCTGCTCGCCGAGCAACCGCAGCTTGCGTTGGGCTTTCAACTTCGGGCGGACGCGAACGAACCGACTCGCACCGAGATGTTCGATCTGCTTCGATCGGCCTTCATCGCCGGGCGGCCAGTCCGTCTCGACTACCAGACAGTCGGTCCCAGCGCGGGTGAAATTATTCGCGTTGCGAACGCATAGGAGAAAAAGAGTATGTCCAACTTGCTGGAAAAAACGGGGAACATCGTTTTTCTGCGCGCCCATGATCTAGGAACGGGTTTTGGACCGCCAAACGATTTCCTGGATGTTGAAGCTGTCTTCATCTTGAACGCGATCAACGATGGAGCGTACGGCTTCCAGTTGCGAAATGACCAGTTTCTTCCGGCGCGGCAGGCGATGTTCAGCCTTCTGCGCGACGCCTACGTGCACAACCTGCCCGTAATTGCCGACTTCGAGATCGATACAGGCAAACAGAACGGCATAGCGATTCGAGTGGCGCTTATGCGGAGCCAGGGGACGTCGACCCCTGTCAAGGCAGAGCCGGTGATACGGGCGCAAGCTGCGTCCTCGAGTGCGGCGGGCAAGGCAGGCGCCGGAGGAAAGGCTCGAAAGGCGTCGAAGTCCGGCAAACGCTGACGTTGACGCGTAAGGGCTGTGCGCTAGAGGTGAGCGGAGAGGTTGCGGGTGATGTGGGTGTCGACGTCCTGGTTGCGGCGGGTGAAGTTGTTGCGCTGCTTCTCGAGGGTTTCGAGGTAGTCGGCGGTGACGTCGCCGGTGACGTAGGTGCCGTCGAAGACCGAGGTGTCGAAGTGAGTGAGGCCGGGGCAGGCCTCGGTGATGGATTGCTTGAGGTCGCTGAGGTCCTGGAAGATGATGCCGTCGGCGCCGATGTTTTGCGCGAGCTGGTCGATGGTTTTGCCGCTGGCGATGAGCTCGGAGCGGGCGGGGCATGTCGATGCAGTAGACGTTGGGATAGATGACCGCGCCCAGCTCGCAGGTCTCTAGTTCGGACGCTAGTGAGAGGGAATAGGCGACATTCGATCAGAGCGCCCGAAGCAACTCGAGTGGACCCATAACGATCCTCAACAGTCGCGCGGCGTACAACGGAGGTGCGACGCCACTCCCGGCCGCTCTTCCGCTATTCGCCGGTGGCCTCGGAGCACTCGGTCTGTTTGGCTGGCGCAGGAAGCTAAGGCGCAAAGCAACTGTCTGAAAGACGGCTCGAAAGTTTGCTGCTAATCTGTCTCGCCCCTGTTTGGAGCAGGTCCGAGCGCGACCGGACCTTGAAGCCCCGGTTAGTTCCTGAGACCTCCAGGATTTGGCCATCCGGGGCTTCTCATTTGTCCTTCTGGCTTCGGTGCGATTTGCTAGGAGCCCGTCCAGATAGGCATCGCGGCCGGGCATTTGTTGCAGGGTCGCCGCCTTAGGCGGTCTTTGCGAGGGTGAACAGCTTTAGGAGGTTGTGGGCGGTGCAGATCATGGCCCACTCGGCACGCACTTTCTTGACACCGCGCAACAGGAACTGGCGGAAGCCGCGTGCCTGTTTGATCTGTCCGAACACCGGTTCCACCACTTGCTTTCTCAATCGGTAGGGCGTTTTGAAGCCGCCGTCGTCGATCTTCTTTCGCATCAGTTGCGTCAGCGGTCCTCCAACTTTTCCGTTTGCCGCGGCCGGGTGCTTGGCGCGTCCGGGTGCGACATAGCCGTCGATACCACGTTCTACGAGCGCTTCGAGATTGAGTTCGCTGCAGTAGCCAGAGTCCGCTGAGGCCTGCTCTGGCTTGCGGCCGAGATTGCTCTCGATTGCCTCGACCAAGGGCACCAACTGGCCCTGATCGCTGCCGCTCTGCGTGAGTTCGTGCGCGACAATGATCTGGGCATCTGCGTCGACGGCTGCCTGTGCGTTATAGGCTTGGACGAAGCCTTCCTTCGACTTCATGATACGGCTTTCCGGATCGGTGAAGTTGCGTTGCGCCTTGGGATCAGGTTCGTCCGATGGTGGTGCCGCCGGTTTGCCCGGCTTCTTGCGGCCTTCAGCGTTGCGCTGCCGTTCTTTTTCGGCCTCGATGCGGCACTCTTCCTCCGCGGCCAGCTTGGCGTCGGCCTCCAGCGCCGCCATCGCCTCCTGGATCTTCGCCAGCCGTTTCTGCTTGTCAGCAGCCCAATCCGGCATCTCGTCACCACGCTTGTCTTTGCCGAAAGTCTCGTCTTCTTGGCTATCCGCCGCCTCGGCGGCCGCCAGCATGCGAGCGACCTCGGCTTTCAATTCCGCCTCACGTTTCTTCATGCGTTCATAACTCATCGCTTTATGTTTCGACGCGTTCGCTTTGATCTTCGTGCCATCCAATGCGACGTGGCCGAGTTTGACCAGCCCCGCTGTCTCGCACAACTTCAGAACCTGCAGGAACAACTCGCCGAGCGCCTTCAAATGGCGCTTGCGGAAGTCGCTGATCGTTCGGAAGTCCGGCGGATCGAGCGCGACAATCATCACGAAATCGTTCCGCTCGCGGCAGGCTTTAGCAATGCGCCGCGACGAATAGAGCCCACTCGCATAACCATGCAGCAGAAGCCCGACCATCATGCGCGGATCGAACGGCGGCTGGCCGAGCCCGCTCGCGTAGACGCCCGTAATCTCCTTGAGATCCAGGCTCTCCCGCACCAGCCCAACGATAAACCGCGAGACGTGGTTCTTGGGCACGAAGTCCTGCACACTCGGCGGCAAAAGAAGCGTCTGATCGATATTCCAGGGGCGAAAGTGTTTGCTCATAGTCCAAAGGTTAAATCGAACTCGCTGAGACTTGAACAGCGACTACTCGGACGGGCTCCTAGCATTTTTCTTTCTTGCGGCTGGAGCTCTGTTTTCCCGCTGACGGCTTCGTTTTTTCCGAGTCAGATCAAACAAATAGTCCGGCTCTGGTGCGCTCCGGCCCGCAGCTGTACGGCCCCCCTCGGTCAATAAGGTATTTCATCGTCACCAAAAAATTCAGCGCGGCGGTGCTGGTTGTCCTTTTAGAACTTGTTCAGCCGTTCCGCTAGATCGAACCTCTGCGCTAGAGTGAGCCAGCTTTTTTGAAGCTGAAGATAATCGTCGCGCATTTCTTGGGTGGACGCGCGCTCAAGGGCCAAAGAATGGAGGTCGCATTGCGCGATGGCACCGCGGGTGCCGGTGATCGCCTATCCCAAATTCCGAGGAAACGCCTTAGGCGAGGTCCCAGCGCGCAATGGCGTGAGGTCGGTCTCCGCGCGCAGATTTCTCATGGAACGCGGCGTTCAGGCTAAGCGCGAAACGTTCTTCCGCCGCTAGACTTCGGGTGGTCTTACCCGAAGCACGATTGCGATCCACCGAATTGGCGCGCGGTGACCGTTCGGTCCTAGCGATCACCACCGGATCGGTGCTAACGGACTGGCTCTCGAATGAAATCCCGCTATCATCGGGCGCCGGCCGACTGTCGCAAAACTGTGTCGCGAATGCCGCAAAACACCCTCACAACCCTTTGATTTTCCTCGATCCACGCTCCCCGGCGGGGAGAGGGCAAGTGGAGCGCGCCGCTAGAACGAGAGAGATCTAGTGCCGTCCGCTCGTCCCCGCGAAAGCGGGGACCCAGCGTGTAATGAAGAACTGGATTCCCGCTTGCGCGGGAATGAGCGGAGCAAAAACACCTCTCCACGCTGGGGAGAGGGAAGGAAACGCGGCGGCGGCAATGACGAAAACGAATTACGCCGCAGCGGAAACGCGGCCCGCTTCCCAACCGAGTATCGCGTGCTTGCGCGTGATGCCCCAGTGATAGCCGGTCAGGTCGCCGCTCTTGCCGACCACGCGGTGGCAAGGAACGACGAAGGAGATCGGATTCTTGCCGACCGCTGTGCCGACCGCGCGGGCCGCTTTGGGTGAGCGCATCTTGCCGGCGATGTCCGAGTAGGTGGTGAGCCGGCCCATGGGAATTTTCAGCAAGGCTTCCCACACGCGCACTTCCCAATCGGTGCCGATGAGGACGATGCGCAACGGCTCTTCCGCGCGCCATTGCGTCGGATCGAAAATGCGCTTGGCGAGCGGCGCGGTCGCGGCGGCGTCCTCGATATAGCTTGCCTTCGGCCAGCGCCGCTGCATGTCGGCAAGCGCCGCGCGCTCTTTGCCGGCATCGGTCAGCGCCAGCCCGGCCAGTCCGCGCGGGGTCGCCATGATCAGCGCGGTGCCGAACGGCGAGGGGTGAAAGCCGTAGCGGATGTCGAGGCCTTCGCCGCCCGATTTCCATTCGCCGGGCGACATCGCTTCGTGGGTGACGAAGAGATCGTGCAGCCGTCCCGGCCCGGACAGGCCGACTTCGTAGGTGGCGTCGAGCACGCTTGCGGAATCGCGCAGCAGCTGCCGCGCGCCGTCGAGCGTGAGCGCCTGCAGAAACGCCTTCGGGGTGATCCCGGCCCAGCGGCGGAACAGGTGATGCAATTCGGTCGGGGTGACGCCGGCGGCTTCGGCAATGGCGCCGACCTCCGGCTGGGCGCGCCAGTTTTCCCGGATATGGCCGATGGCGCGGCGCACGACGTCGTAATCGGCCGCGGCGGTTTGGAGCGGCGCAAGATCGGTAAGGCGATCGGGCGAAAGCATGTTGGCCTCCATCATTTGCTCCCGATCTAGGCCGCGGCGCAGCCCGTAACCACCCGATTTCTGGCTTTTAATCCGCGGCTTTACATCACTCCAGCACCGTCCGCGTCGGCCCGCGCCTGGCTTCGCCGAGCGCCGACGACAGCGCCTTGGCGAAGCTCGCCTTTTCGTCGGGGCTCAAGCACGAGGCGATCGACAGCCGCCGCCCGCGCGAGACCAGAAACAGCCGCTCGATGCCGAATTCGTCGTGCACAATGCGCTCGAGCCGGACCCACAGCGGGTTGAGCGTCCATTGCCGCACGCGCCCTTGCGGATTGATCTTGCGTAAGGTGAGCTCGGATGCGGTGACAATCACCTCTTCGTAGGCGCGCGCCGCGCGGAAATTGGCGCGGAAGGCGATGTAGACCAGCAGCACGTCGAGGCCGAGAAAGCCGAACACCGGCCAGGCGCCGAGCAAGAGAAACACCATGCCGGACACAAAGCTCAAGCCGCCGATGGCGAGCATGAGGATGAGGAAACCGGTCGAGCCGAGCGAACGGTGCGGCGTGATCACTGCCGAGAAGATGGCCGGCTCGGGAAAGCCCGGCTGATCGGACTGCGTGTTGTCGGACGTCATGGCGGCAACTATACGGGAAAGATGGGGCGCAAGACCACCCAACGGAAGACCACTCAACAAAGCCTGAAGGCCGCCCGCAAGGGCCGGGCGGCGCACCTCAAGAGCGGCAAGGCCCGGGCCAAGGCCGATAGCGAGGCGGTGCACGGCGAATTGCCGCAATGGACCAATGCCGAGATCGAGGAGGCATTCCGCCGCTTCGCCGCCGCCAATCCGGTGCCCAAGGGCGAATTGCAGCACATCAATCCGTTCACCTTGCTGGTGGCGGTCGTGCTCTCGGCGCAGGCGACCGACGCCGGCGTGAACAAGGCGACGCCCGCTTTGTTCAAGCTCGCCGATGCTCCGGACAAGATGGTCAAGCTCGGCGAAGCGCGCGTGCGCGCGCTGATCAAGACCATCGGGCTTTATCGCACCAAGGCGAAGAACGTGATCGCGCTATCGAGAAAACTCGTGGCCGAGCACGGCGGCAACGTCCCGCACGACCGCGAGGCGCTCGAAGCCTTGCCCGGGGTCGGCCGGAAGACCGCGAACGTCGTGCTCAATATCGCGTTCGGCGAGCCGACCATCGCCGTCGATACCCATATTTTCCGCGTCGGCAATCGCACCGGCCTTGCGGTTGGCAAGACGCCGCTCGATGTCGAGATGAAACTGATGGAAGTGGTGCCGGAAAAATATCGCCTGCACGCTCACCACTGGCTCATTCTGCACGGCCGCTATATCTGCGTCGCGCGCCGGCCGCTGTGCGAGAAATGCATCATCGCCGACTTGTGCAAATGGCCGGGGAAGACGGTGAATGCTGCTGGCGCGTGATAGACGCTCCGTCCATAACCGCGAGGGTCGGAGAGAGCAGCGCCCGTAAGAAAAGAACTCGGCTGTCGCGGTCAGCCCGCACTCTCCGCC
>CAWIEY010000006.1:0-66181 GCA_963835195.1 uncultured Alphaproteobacteria bacterium | reverse complement strand
TAGCGTTTGATGGTGAGGTTTTCGCCAGCCTTGAAGCCGCCGGCCGCCAACGCCTCGATAATGCCTTGCGCCTGCGGTTCGCCGCAGACATGTCCCTTCTCGTAGCTTTCAACGATGTAGATTCGTCTGGACGGGGACTGCGCAGCGCTTGGCACAATCAGCGCCGCAGTCATCAACGCCAGCAGCGAGCAGACAAACACGGCGCAGAGCGGCCGAGAAGCCAAGATCCGCATCACAGTCCCCCCAGGGCGGCGCTTGCGCGCGGGGTCCAGAGCCGGACCACATATTTTTTATTCTCAAAATGACTTGTAGACCATCCAGAGTTGCAAGGCTATGGGCAACGCTGTGGGCAACGGAATGTCGCATCTTGGTTTTTCAACCGATTTAGTTCGGCCGTTGGGATGTCGATTATCCCAAGACGCGAGCATCTGCACCGCGGGCGTTTACGCGTAGCGCAGCCTTTCAATCCCTTCCGCCGTCGCCATGCACCATCACGGCCGTGCCGGGTTTGCCTTTGCCGGTTAATTGGGTTCAAGTGTCCGCCATGCTCAAGACCATTTCGGCTTTCGACCGCCTTGGCGAAGAGAACGCGTTTGCGGTGCTGGCGCGCGCCACCGAGCTTGCCGCGCAAGGCCGCGACATCATCAATCTCGGCATCGGCCAGCCGGATTTCCGCACGCCGGATTTCATTGTCGAGGCGGCGGTCAAGGCTCTGCGCGACGGCCATCATGGCTACACGCCGGCGGTCGGCATTCTGCCGCTGCGCGAAGCAGTCGCCGCCGACCTCCACAAGCGATTTAAGGTCAGCGTCTCGCCGGACTCGGTGATGATCTTGCCCGGTGGCAAGCCGACCATGTTCATGTCGATCCTGATGTTCGGCGAGCCCGGCGCCGACATTCTTTATCCCGGATCCGGGTTTCCCGATTTACCGCTCGATGATCGAATTTACCGGCGCGCGTCCGGTGCCCATTCCGATTCGCGAAGACAATAATTTCGCGTTCTCAGCCGAGGAAACGCTCGGACTCATCACGCCGCAGACGCGGCTGATCATTATCAACTCTCCGGCGAACCCGACCGGCGGCGTCACGCCGAAACGGGAAGTCGACAAGCTTGTCGCCGGATTGGAACGCCACCCCGACGTCGCGATCATGTCGGACGAAATCTACGACCACATGCTCTACGACGGGGAAACGCATGTTTGCCTGCTGCAATATCCGTCGCTCCGCGATCGGCTGATTTTGCTTAATGGCTGGTCGAAAACCTATGCCATGACCGGCTGGCGGCTCGGCTATGCCGTATGGCCGGGAAAGCTTTACGACAACGCGCGCAAGCTCGCCGTCAATCTGCATTCGTGCGTCAACGCCGCCGCGCAATATGCCGGACTTGCGGCGCTGACTGGCCCGCAAGATGCGGTTGCCGAGATGGTGGCCGAATTCGATCGTCGCCGGCTTGTTGTGGTCGACGGGCTCAATCGCCTGCCGGGCATGTCGTGCACCACGCCCAAGGGCGCGTTCTATGCCTTTCCCAACGTCAAGCGCACCGGCTGGAAGGCAAAGCCGCTTGCCTCGGCGCTGCTCGAGGATGCGGGCGTCGCGCTGATTGGCGGTCCGGATTTCGGCGTCCTCGGCGAAGGCTATGTGCGTGTGTCGTACGCCAATTCGACGGAAAATATTATCCGCGCGCTGGAGCGCATCGCCGAGTTCTTGGCGAGCCGCAAGGCGGCCTGATTCCCGCCGGTCGCCGTAAAGCAAAATCTTCGAGTCAAATACGGCGCCGCCGGAAACCCGTCGGGTGCTGTCATCCTTGTTGCGTCAAGCGAAAGCCGACGAGCACGACCGCTAATCCCGCCAGCTGCGAAATGCTTGGTACGACGCTGAGCGCCAGAAAGCCGATGAGGATGGTGAATGGCGGCACCAGCGCCGGAAACACGGCCGCGCGTGCGGCGCCGAGAAGCACGACGGCCTTCGTGAACAAATAGATTGCGCCGGCGCCGCTGAATGCGCCTTGCACGGCGGCTTGCAGCAAGTTCTCCGCAAAACCCACATTGGCGGAGTTGCCCACACCGGCCAGCAGGAGCGGAAGCCCGGTCAGCGAAAGTATCCCGGTGACGGTGACCGCCGGAAGCGGAGCGATGCGCCAACGGCGGAGCAGCATGCCGAACACCGCGAACGAGCAGCCGGCGGCCGCAAACATGAGGTCGCCGATCAATCCGTGCGCGCCCATTGTTCGCAGCGCCTCGGCGCCGAGTATCACAAGGCCAATCACCATCGCCACGGCGCCGGCGATGCGCCGCGCCGGCAGTGGCTCGTGCAGCACGAACGCTGCCAGCAGCAATCCGCCAAGCGACGCGCAGGACGGCTGAATGACGCCGCCGTGACCCAGCGGGACCAGAAGAAATCCGGCATAGCTCAAGATCGCCAGCGGCAAACCGCCGACCAGCGTCAGGATGAGCGAACGCCGCAAGCCCAATCGTCTGATATCGCCAAAGCCGTCGCGCGCGGCGAGCGGCAGCAGCACCAAGCCCGGCCACAGAAACCGGTGCGCCGCGATGATCAAGGGCGACATGCCGACGTCGACACCTTGGCGGGCGGCGACGAAGCCGGCGGCCCAACAAAGCGCCGCCCCGGTGCCGCAGGCAAGTCCGAGCGCCGTTGAACGTCGTTCCGGCAGCGAAGAAGCAAGTTCCATTCAGGCCCGGCCTGCGACGATCGCGGCGTGCATTAATCTGCACCTTAGTAGGTAACGGGCCGCGCGCACAGTATCTGAAAGGTCGAGTCTGGCTTCGCCAAAACGCAACGCTTCGGCTATTTCGCTGCAAAACCGTCGGCGTACGCAAGCAATTCAAGGCCGCCGACCGCCGCCACACGGCCGTCCTCCAGCCGCACAACGTTCGTTGCGATCTGGCGCAGTTCAGGGGCGATATGACTGACATAGACCATGGGCACGTTCGACTTGTCACGCAGGCGGACCAAGTGAGGAAGGATTTCACGCTTGTGTCCGGCGTCGAGCGACGCCAACGGTTCGTCGAGCAGCAACAGCCGCGGGCGCATGAGCAACGCACGGCCGATGGCGACACGTTGGCGCTCGCCGCCGGATAGAAGCCGCGGCCGTCGATCGAGCAGATGACCGATATCGAGCAGCGCGACAATGCGCGCAAATTCGTCCGCATCGCGCGAATGCGCGCTCACGCGGCGGCCATAGTCGAGATTTTGGCGCACGCTGAGATGTGGAAACAGCCGGCCTTCCTGAAAGACATACCCTATACCGCGGCGATGCGGCGGCACGGCTGTTTTGGCCGCGGCATCGAACAGCACCGTCTCGTCAAGCGTGATCGAGCCCGCATCCGGCGTGATTAAGCCGGCGATCATGTTGACCAGCGTCGTCTTGCCTGCGCCCGACGGTCCGAACAGCGCGGTCACTCCGGCGGATGCCTGGAAACGCGCGGCCAGCGTAAAAGCGCCAAGCTTTTTTTCGATGTCCACCTTCAGCAAGCTCATTCCCCCTGGAAGCGCATGCCGGCGCGGCGGGCGAACCACTCCGAAGCGATGAGCGCGGCGAACGATATGGCGATCGCCACCAGCACCAATCGCCCCGCCAGGACGTCACCTCCGGGAATCTGCAGCAGGCTATAGATTGCCGCGGAAATCGTCTGGGTCTCGCCTGGAATATTGGAAACAAAGGTAATGGTGGCGCCGAATTCACCGAGTGCCCGCGCGAAGCACAAGAGCGCGCCGGCGATGATGCCGGGCAAGGCGAGCGGCAGGGTGATGGTGAGGAACACCATCGCCGGCCTGGCGCCGAGCGTGGCGCCGGCTTCCTCCAGCCGCCGGTCGATCGCTTCAAGCGCGAGCCGGATTGGCCGGACCATGAGCGGAAAGCCCATGACGCCGCAGGACAGCGCCGCGCCGGTCCAGCGAAATGAAAAGACGATGCCGAAATTGTCGGCCAAGAAAGCGCCGATGGGGCCGCGGCGCCCAAACGATATGAGCAACAGGTAGCCGGTGACGACCGGCGGCAACACCAGGGGCAAGTAGACGATGCCATCGAGCAGTGTCTTGCCCCAAAACTCCTTCCGCGCCAGCACCCAGCCGATGGCGATACCGAATGGCAGCGCCACGGCGGTCGCGACAATGGCGATGCGAAGCGACAGTTCGACCGCAATCCATTCGCTGGGGGAGAGACCAAGCACGGCGGGTCGGTTTCTAGCGCGCCGGCTTTACCAGAAGGTTGAAGCCGTAGCGCGCGAAAATCACGCCCGCCTGCGGTGTGCGCAAAAAGGCGAGATAGCGCATCGCCTCGGGTTTCGCATTTGCCGTCAGCGCCACCGGGTACACGATCGGAGAGTGCGAGTTGTCGGGAAACACCCCGACCACTTTCACGGCCGGCTCGATCTTGGCATCGGTCGCGTAGACGATGCCGAGCGGCGCCTCGCCGCGCGCGACCAGGACCAATGCCGCGCGCACGCTTTCCGCCATGGCCAGTTTCGGCTCAACTGCCGCCCAGGCGCCGAGTTTTTGCAGCGCCCCCTTGGCGTAGAGTCCCGCCGGGACCGCGCGTACGTCGCCCACCGCGACCCGGCCGTTACCGGCGAGCGCGGCAAGATCGAATCCCGGGCCGATGTTGACGTGACTGATGGCGGAATCCTTCGGCGCGATGAGCACCAGACGGTTGCCGAGCAAATCGAATCGCGTTTCGTTTTTGATCAAGCCGTGCTTGGCGCCGTAATCCATCCAGTCGATGTCCGCCGACAAAAACACGTCAGCCGGCGCGCCCTGCTCGATTTGCTTCATCAGCGCTGAACTTGCCGCATAACTGGCCACGACCGTGGTCCCGCTTTCTTTGGTAAAAGCCTTGTTGACGTCGTCGAGAGCATTTTTCATCGACGCCGCGGCGAACACCATGATCGATTTTTGCTGGGCCGCCGCCTGCGCCGCAACGGCGATTGCCAGGATTGCGGCGACGGCCGCGCAGATACGCTTTGCTTTGCACACGACGGAGGCCTCCCAACATAGCAATCGCCGGCGCCAGCCCGCGTAAGCCGGCCGCGCCGCCAATATCGACCGCCTTGGGGAACCGTCGTTCCAGGCTTTGCAGCGCGCGCCCAGCGCGCCGCATGTGGACATCCGACCATACGCGCTCGCCGGCGCGGCGACAACTGCGCCGCGTGGCATGCGCGGTTTGCCGCTGCCCGATGCCTCGTTGGCCGAACGCGTGCGTGCTATGATTCCACCGGAGATAGGCGAATTTGCAGGACGTTCGACAGGATCGGCGCGCGGCGTTGGCCAAGCGTCGGTGGGGCAAAACGCACGTGGAGCGGCGATGACTGAAGCGTTAACGGACGAAGGCGAGTACGACTACATCGTCGTTGGCGCCGGCTCGGCCGGCTGCCTGTTGGCCAACCGTCTGTCCGCCGACGCCGACAAGCGCGTGCTCGTACTCGAAGCCGGCGGACGCGACAATTGGATCTGGTTTCACATTCCCGTCGGATATTTGTTTGCTATCGGGAATCCGCGCTCGGATTGGTGTTTCAAAACCGAAAGCGAGGAGGGTCTTAACGGGCGGAGCGTGAGTTACCCGCGCGGCAAGGTGATCGGCGGCTCGTCGGCGATCAACGCCATGGTCTATATGCGCGGCCAATCCGCCGATTACGATCACTGGCGCCAGCTCGGGCTCACCGGGTGGGGCTGGGACGACGTGCTGCCGTATTTCAAGCGTCACGAACATCATTTCCTTGGCGAAAGCGACCTGCACGGCGTCGGCGGCGAATTGCGCATCGAGGAACCGCGCGTGCATTGGGACCTGCTCGAAGCATTCCGAGCCGCGGCCGAACAGGCCGATATCAAATCGGTTCCCGACTTCAACACCGGCGACAATGAAGGCTGCTGCGCCTTTCATGTGAATCAGAAACGCGGCCGGCGCTGGTCGGCGGCCACCGCCTTTCTCAAGCCGGTTCTTGGTCGTGCCAATTTGCACCTGGAAACCGGTTGTCTGGTGGAAGCCGTGGTGTTCGAAGGCAAGCGCGCCGCCGGGGTGCGCTGGCGGCAAAATGGTCAGAGCCGCAGCGCGCGCTGCCGCGGCGAAGTCGTGCTGTCGGCCGGCTCAATCGGCTCGGCGCAAATCCTGATGTTGTCGGGAGTAGGGCCGGGGGCGGACTTGCAACACAACGGCATTGCGGTCGTGGCGGACCGGCCGGGTGTCGGTGCCAATTTGCAAGATCACCTGCAGCTTCGCCTCATCTACAAGGTCAACGGCATCAAAACGCTGAACGAGCGCTATCATGCGCCACTCGGGCTTGCCTCCATGCTCGTTGAATACGCGCTGTTCCGCCGCGGCCCGTTGACAATGGCGCCATCGCAACTCGGCCTGTTCACGCGCTCTGATCGCGACCAGGTGCGCGCCAATTTGCAGTATCACATCCAGCCGTTGTCGCTCGATAGTTTCGGCGAGCCGCTGCACAAATTTCCCGCCTTCACCGCGAGCGTCTCCAATGTGCGCCCGACCAGCCGCGGCCACGTACGGCTGCGCTCGCGCGATCCAGCCGCCGCCCCGATGATCAAGCCGAATTATTTGTCGACCGAGGAGGACCGCCGCATTGCCGCCAAAGCCATCCGGCTGACGCGCCGCATCGTCGCACAGCCGGCGCTGGCGGCGTATACGCCGTCCGAGTATCTGCCGGGGGACGCGGTGCGCAATGAAGACGAAGCGGCGCTGGTGAAGGCGGCCGGCGATATCGGCACCACCATCTTTCATCCGGTGGGAACCGCGAAAATGGGCCTTACCAGCGATCCCTTCATGGTCGTTGACGGCGACTTGCGGGTCGCCGGGGTCGATCGGTTGCGCGTCGTCGACGCCTCAGTGATGCCGACGATCACGTCGGGCAACACCAACGCACCGACCATGATGATTGCGGAAAAGGGCGCCGCCGCCATCCGCGCCGCGGCCAAGACCCTGCCGGCATGAACACGCTGCGCCGGGCCATCGCGATCCTTGCCGATCCAGCCACCGAGTGGGCGGTGATCGCCAAGGAGCCTGGCGATCCGGCTCTGCTCTTGAGCGGCTACGTCGCGTTGCTGGCGCTTATTCCGGCGATCTTCGGCTTTATCGGTTCGTGTGCCGTGGGCGCCGTCGTACCGGGCGCGGGTCTCCAGCGGGCGCCGCTCGCACTCGGCCTGCTCGCGGCAATACTCGGCTATGTCCTATCGTGCGCCACGGTCGTTTGTCTCGGCGTGCTGATCCGTTTGCTGGCGCCTAAATTCGGCGGACAGCGCGACTTCGCCTCTGCATTGAAGCTTGCGGTCTATTCGTACACGCCGGTCTGGCTTACCGGGGTTTTTCTCTTGGCGCCGGGAGTGCGCTTCCTCGGTCTCACCGGCTTCTATGGCGCGTATATTTTTTGGCTCGGAGCGGCGCCATTGATGAAATTACCCGTCGCAAAAAATCCCGGTTCTCACTTTGATCGTCGTCGGCGTGCACCTGCGCGCTCATTTTCGTCACCGGCGCTTTGCAATACAGCCTCGTTGGCGGGGGCGGGCGCTAGCGCGGCTACGACTACGGGGACATGACGACGCGGCGGCATGCATGCGGCAGCTTCGCCAGTGTCAAACCCGGTTTCGGTTTCCCCGGTTCCTCCGGGGGAAACTCATGATGCAACACATGCTCTGAAAACCAGTAATCGAGTTCATGGCCGCAACCTTCGTCCGCCTCGACCGGCGGCTGCGGCTTGCATTCGGGGCTGTCGGCCGGACAATTGATGCGAATGTGAAAGTGCTCGGCGTGACCGAACCACGGCCGTATTTTTGCGAGCCAAGCGCGGCTCAATCCCGCCTCTTTGCACATCTGTTTCTTGATCGCGGCGTTGACGAAAATACGCGAGACCACGGGGTCTTCCGCCGCAATGTGCAGAAGCTCGGTGCGCGCCGGCGTCCACACCGCGTGATCGACCCCGAGGCGGTCGGGCGCGACCATGTTGATCGCCGAATTGAATTCGCGCTCTTCGCGGGAGAGCACGTGATCGGGCATCGGCTTGAACCAGATGTCGGCGTCGAGCCCGATTTGGTGGCTGGTGTGGCCGGTCAGCATCGGGCCTCCGCGCGGCTGCGACATGTCGCCGACCAGAAGGCCGTTCCACACCGACGTTGCTTTGGTCGCAAACCTCTCCAGGAAGGAGATGAGTTTCGGATGCCCCCAATTGCGGTTGCGCGACAATCGCATCACCTGCCAGGCGGGTCCGGTGATTGGCAGCTCTACGGCGCCTTGCAGGCAGCCGTCGGCATAGCCGCCGATGGCGCGGGCAGGCCCGGCGAACGGTTTGGTCATGCGCCCAAACAATTCCCGCGCCGGTAACGCGGGATCGTTTGGATCGGCGAGCGGTGGCAGCGGCACCGCGTAAAGCGTCCCGGGCGGCGTCGGATCGGGCGAGTCGGCATCCCCGGCGAGCGCCGCACTGCCGCTAATGAGGAGCGCGACGGCGAGCCAACGAAAGGAAGCCAGTATCATCTGCTCTCTACAGTGACGGCTTTTACGGAATCATTCTCTTTGCGCCGATAGGCCACGGCGTCGGCGCGGCGGCGATACGCTGCCGCGAGTCCTTTGCGCTGTCCAGACACAAACAAGTCGCAACCCTCGCCGGCAAGCGCGAGCAGCCGGCGCTCGGTCTCGGTGTGCGGTTCCACCGCGCCGTCGTGCAGGATGTGGCCGACGGCAAGGCCGTGCTCGGCGAGACTGCACGCGACAAGCAGGCAACGGTGGCAATCCAGCGGCTCGCGTTCCGCGCACATCAGGCAGACGCGCGAATGCGCCGCTGCTGCCGCCAGCTGGGCAAGCGCGTCCAGATATTGCGGCGCTTTCGCCATCGCCTCGTAATCGGCGACGCCGTCGCGATAAAGGCGCTCATCGCGCGGCCGGCCGCCGAACACGTCGCCCATTGCCGCGTATTCGATGCCGTCTTGCGCAAGCCGCGTCGCCAGATTGTTTTTCGAAAACCATGGAAACCGCCGCGAGGCCGGCACGCTGCGCACATCGGCGAGCGCGGTGACGCCCGCTTGCCGCAGCAGCGCGACGAAGCGCTCGATCGGAATATTCGAATGGCCGACGGTGAAGAGGTCGAATGCCGGTATCGTCCCCATCGACTCACACATCCACCTTCAGCGCGGCGATGAAGGCCTCCTGCGGGATGTCGACCTTGCCGAACTGACGCATGCGCTTCTTGCCCTCTTTTTGCTTCTCCAAGAGCTTGCGTTTGCGCGTCACGTCGCCGCCATAGCACTTGGCGGTCACGTCCTTGCGGAACGCGCGCACCGTCTCGCGGGCGATGATCTTGCCGCCGATCGCGGCTTGGATCGGCACCTGGAACATGTGGGGCGGAATGAGTTCTTTGAGTTTTTCCGCCATGGCGCGGCCTCTGTTTTCGGCGCGCGTTCTGTGCACCAGCATGGCAAGCGCATCGACCGGTTCGCCATTGACCAGCATTTGCAGCTTGACCAGGTCGGATGGCCGATAATCGGTGAGGTGATAGTCGAACGACGCATAGCCGCGCGAGACCGATTTGAGCCGGTCGTAGAAATCGAACACGACCTCGTTGAGCGGCAGATTGTATTTCACCAGGGCGCGGTTGCCGACATAGGTCAGCTCTTTCTGCTCGCCGCGCCGGTCCTGGCACAATTTGAGCACGGCACCGAGATATTCGTCGGGCGTCAGGATCGTCGCCTCGATCCACGGCTCGCGCATTTCCTCGATGTGGTTCGGATCCGGCATGTCCACCGGATTATGGATTTCCAGCTCCTGGCCGTTGCGCAACTTGATCTTGTAGATCACCGACGGTGCGGTGGCGATCAGATCGAGATTGAATTCGCGGTGCAGCCGTTCCTGGATGATTTCGAGGTGGAGAAGGCCGAGAAAGCCGCAGCGGAAGCCGAAGCCCAGCGCCGCCGAGGTCTCCATTTCGTAGCTGAAGCTTGCATCGTTGAGGCGAAGCTTGCCGATGGCGGCGCGCAAGTTCTCGAAATCCGCCGCGTCGACCGGGAAAAGACCGCAGAACACCACCGGCACCGCCGCGCGAAAGCCGGGCAGGGGCAGCGCGACTGGCTTTCGATCGTCGGTGATGGTGTCGCCGACGCGCGTGTCGGCCACTTCCTTGATGGAGGCCGTCAAAAATCCGATCTCGCCAGGTCCGAGTTCGTCGAGTTCGACGCGTTTGGGCGTAAACACCCCAACCCGATCGACGTCGTAGGCCGCGTCGGTCCCCATCATGCGGATGCGCTGACCTTTTTTCAGCACGCCGTCGACGACGCGGAAGAGAACGACGACGCCGAGATAGGCGTCGTACCAGGAATCGACCAGCAGCGCCTTGAGCGGCGCCGCGGGGTCGCCCTTGGGCGGCGGCAGACGATGCACGATCGCTTCGAGGACCTCCGCCACGTTGTCGCCGGTCTTCGCCGAAATCAGCACCGCGTTGGAAGCGTCGAGCCCGATCACATCCTCGATCTGCTGTTTCACCTTGTCGGGCTCGGCCGCCGGCAGGTCGACCTTATTGAGCACCGGCACGATCTCGTGATTGTTGTCGATCGCCTGGTAGACGTTGGCGAGCGTCTGCGCTTCGACGCCCTGGCTGGCGTCGACCACGAGCAGCGAGCCCTTCGCAGGCGGCAAGGCTCCGGTTGACCTCGTAGGCGAAATCGACGTGCCCGGGCGTATCGATGAGGTTGAGCACGTAATCCTTGCCATCGCGGGCGTGATAGTTCAGACGGACCGTCTGGGCTTTGATGGTGATTCCGCGCTCGCGCTCGATCTCCATCGAATCGAGGACCTGATCGACCATCTCGCGCTGGCTCAGGCCGCCGGTAAGCTGAATTAGGCGGTCAGCCAGCGTGGACTTGCCATGGTCGATATGAGCTATAATCGCGAAATTGCGGATGCTGTCGATCGGCGTTGCGGACATCTGGCGCAGATAACATCGGCCTCAAGGAGCGGCAAGCGTGCCGCGCTCGGATTCCCCGTTGGTTTCGTTGCTTGATTTAAGGCGTAGACTGTCGGTTGGAGTATCGCAGACCTGATGCAACGCTATGTCCGGCGCTCGCGCCGCGCCTGTTGGCGCGTAGCGCCCGGGCGGTAGCGAGGAAGCCGATGAAAATCGACACCATGCGCCGCATCGATCGGCAGGCGGGTGTTCCGCTGTGTGCCGCCGCCACGGCGTTTTCGCGTCTGCGGGCATGGCTGCGCCGTCAAGGCCGGCCGCGGCCGCTGCGCCGGGTATTGTTCATCGAACTGTCCGAGATGGGCAGCACGGTGCTTGCCGAACCTGCCATGCGCAAGGCGCGCGAGCAGCTGAACGCTGAACTGTTTTTCGTCGTCTTTGCCCGCAATGCCGGTTCGGTCGATCTTTTGGGAACTTTTCCGCGCGATCACGTCTACACCATCTCCGACAAATCGATGTCTGCGCTGACGCGCGACACGCTGGGATTTTTGCGATGGGCGCGGCGGATGGACATCGACACCGTGATCGATTTGGAGCTGTTTTCGCGGTTCACCGCATTTCTGGCCGGATCTTTGCGGCGCGGACCGGCGCGTGGGTTTCTATCGCTTTCATGGCGAAGGCCTTTACCGCGGCGAAATGCTCACCCATCGTGTCGCCTATAATGCTCACATTCACATCGCGAAAAATTTCGTTGCGCTGGTCGATGCGCTGCTCGCGCCATCGCCGACGGTGCCCTACACCAAGACCTTTATCGGTGACGACCAGATCAAGCCGCAGATCGTTTCGGCGAGCGCCGACGCGCGCGAGCGAATACTTACGCGCATCCGCTCGCTGACGCCGTTTGACCCGAAAGCGAATCGCCTGGTGCTGATCAATCCGAATGCGAGTGAATTGCTGCCGCACCGGCGCTGGATGGCGAGCCGCTATGCGGAACTGATCGGCCGCATTTTTCAGCGCTTTTGACGACGTCATTGTGCTGATCACGGGCGGCCCGGAGGAGGCGCGCCGCGCGCCGAGCGGCTTGCCGCCGCAAATCCGCGTTCGATCTCCTTTGCCGGCCATTCGGCGCTGTCGGATTTACCTGCTCTCTATGCCGAAGCCGCGCTCATGGTGAGCAACGATTCCGGTCCGGCCCATTTTGCCGCGGCGGCCGGCCTTCCGACGATCGTGCTGTTCGGCCCGGAAACGCCGAAGCTTTATCAGCCGCTTGGGCCTTCGCGCGCGATTTATGCCGGCCTTGCCTGCTCACCGTGTGTCAGCGCGCACAATCATCGGCAAACCGCATGCACCGACAATGTTTGCATGCGGGCCATTACGGTCGATGAAGTTTTTGCGGCGGTGGCTGAGCTACTCCGGCGCCGCGCGCCCGGCGGCGTCTGACGGCGCGCGTCGCAAGCCGGCTCCCTAGCGCTGCGACGGGCCGCCACACGAACGCCGACGTGACGGCGTAATTCCACACCGCTCCAATCACCACGCCGGCGAGACCGGCGAGCCACCAAATTGCGTGCCGCTATAGATAAAGATCGCCAGCCCGACATTGGCGATAGCGCCAATGGCGCAAATCAGCTGGAAACGGAGCAAGCCGGTCAGAAAACGCCAGCCGGAAAGTCTCTGGTCGCGATAAGTAAAAAGGTTGTTGAGAACGAAATTCCAGGTCATGGCGCCGATCGCGGCAATCAGACTGCGCGACCGCAAAGCCGACACCCGTCAAAAGGACGAGATGATAAAATCGCCATATGGATGCCGACGCCGCTAAGGCCGACCAGGCCGAACATCAAAAAACGGATGGATACGGCGTCGTTGGTCAGCTTTGCCACCACCAGCGCGGCGAAATCGAGTGCGATTTTCGAGTCGAGTTTACTCTCGCCGTGCTGGCGTTCGCGAAAGATGGTTGGCAACTCGATGGTCCGCAGGCTGCCGCGCCCGGTGGCAAGCGATATCCAGCAGGATCTTGAAACCTTGCGAGGACAGCGAAGGCGCGAGCGCCTCGAAAGCGTCGCGTCGCACCATGAAATACCCGCTCATCGGATCGGTCAGATCGATGCCAAGGAGCAGGCGCACCAGGGCGTTCGACCAGCGGCTCACGCGCGAACGCTGCTTTGAGAGGCCCGCCGCGGAGCCGCCTTGCAGATAGCGGCTGGCGACGACGAGATCGGGTTCCGCGCGCCACGCAAATACTGCAGCATATCGAGAAGCAGGCTTTCATCATGCTGCAAGTCGGCGTCCATCACCGCAACGTAACGGGCCTGGCTCGCCAGCATGCCTTCCAGAGCAGGCGCCGGCGAGACCTCGACGACCGATGCGGCGAATGCAGCGCACGCGACTGTCGCCTTCGCCGATCGCCCGCGCGGCCGCGGCGGTGCCATCGGGAGAGTTGTCGTCGACGAATAGACTTCCCAGTCGCATGCGTCGAGCAAGGCTTCCAACCGCTCGACCAAGAGCGGCACGTTGGTGCGCTCGTTGAAGGTCGGCACAATGATGCCGAGTTCCGGCGCCGGCCGCACAGCGGCATGACCGCGCCGGCGGCGCCGAGGAAGTCAGCGGCAGCATGTCATTCATGCCCGCATGCAATAGCGCCATCGCAGCCAGCAATCGCAATGCACACTTGCTTGTGACGCCGCACGAATATCGGCAAAATACCGCGTGACCATCTCTCATCCCGATCCGGCCGGCGGTCTTCGTCCGCAAAGGGCGAGGATTTCGCCTCGCAGCTCATCCATTCGGCCGAACAATTTGTTGCCACGACCGCCGAAGGCCGCATTGTCACCTGGGCGATCGTCGGCTTCGCCGGCGTTTGGATGGCTCTACGACACCGTGTCGCTTTTGCCGGTCGCTCTGCATTGGGACGCCAGCGAAGCGGCACTGTGGGCGCAGCATTTCGCGTTTGGCTACAAGCACCCGCCGATGACGGCGTGGCTGTTCAGCCGGTGGTTTGCGATTTTTCCTCGCGCCGATTGGGCGGCGCATCTCCTTGCCGTCATTATCGCGGCCGTCACGCTGGCCCTGAGTTGGCGGCTGGCGCGCGATCATCTCGACAAATACAGAAGCCTATTCGGCCTTGCCGCGCTGTCGTTCATTCCGCTCTTCACCTTTAAGGCCACGGAGTTGAATGCCAACACGGTGATGATGCCGTTTTGGGCGGCGGCTTTGCTGTTCTATCTGCGCGCTCGCCGCGGGCTCGGCATCGGAATGCGCTCCTTGCCGGCGCCTTCGCGAGCCTCACCCTATTGGGCAAATACTGGGCGATCTATCTGTTTGCCGGCATGGCCGTAGCGGCGATTGCCGGCGCCGATGCGCGGCGCTTCTGGCGTTCGCCGGCGCCGTATCTGATGGCCGTCGGCGCAGCGGCGGTGATTGCTCCGCACGTTTACTGGTACATCTCGCAAGGCGGCGGCTCGAGCTACGCATTCATTCGCAATAGCGTCGCGGAGCACACATCTTTCGCCGCGACGCTGGCCGTGTCGGCTCGCTATCTGCTCGGCAGTGATCGCTTATGCAGCCGGGCCGCTTGTGCTGCTCGCGGCGCTACGGCCGAGTTCGGCGGCGCTGCGCGATCTTGTTTGGCCGGCCGATGCGGATCGCCGGCAGGCGGTGATTTTGTTTGTTGTGCCGTTGGTGCTGCCGGCGCTGGTCAATCTGGTCATGCCGCATCGGCTGACGGCTGTTTGGACCTACCCCAATTGGGCGCTCCTGCCGGTCGTGCTCTATGGCTCGCGCTACTTGGTCATCGAAGCGACAGCCACAGCCGCCGCAGGACTGGCGGCGATGGCGATGGTGCTACTCGCTCTTATCGCCTCGCCTGTCGTCGCCTATGAAAAGCTTCAAGGCCGGCCCTGATCACAATCGGCCGGATGCACGGGAGGTGGCGAGCGCGGCCGAGCGTCTCGCCGGCGGTGCGCCGGTTCGGCTGTTCTGGGGGTCGGCGGCATTGGCGAGTGGTCTGCCGTTTTACTCTGCCGGGCGCTCGCCCGCTCGATGCAGACCCGCTATCGGCAGAAGGCCGCGCCGCGAGCAAAACCGCGGGCCTTTTGGTGGTTTGCCTGCGAAAGCGACAGCACGTGCCGCAGCACGGCCGACGCCTTAGCCGGCGCGCCGCTGAACATGCGGTCGGACGACATCACCATCCGACACACGTTTTTGGGCTTTAGCGGACCAGCGACCGCAGCTCACATCACGGTGGTGCCGGCCACCGCTCAGTAGCGGTACTGATCGGTCTTGAACGGACCCTCGGCCGGGATGCCGATATAGGTCGATTGCTTCTGGGAAAGCTTGGTCAGCTTCACGCCGATCTTGTCGAGGTGGAGCCGCGCGACTTTCTCGTCGAGGTGCTTCGGCAGCGTGTAGACCTTCTTTTGATATTTTCCCGGATTGGTCCACAGCTCGATTTGCGCCAGCGTCTGGTTGGTGAACGACGACGACATGACGAAGCTCGGATGGCCCATAGCGTTGCCGAGATTGACCAGCCGGCCCTCCGACAACAGGATGATGCGTTTGCCGTCCGGAAATTCGATTTCGTCGACCTGCGGCTTGACGTTGGACCACTTCAGATTTTTCAGCGTCGCAACCTGGATCTCGCTGTCGAAATGACCGATGTTGCAGACAATGGCGCGGTGCTTCATCTGGCGCATGTGTTCGATGGTGATGACATCGACGTTACCGGTCGCGGTGACGAAGATGTCGGCGCGCGGCGCGGCGTCTTCCATGGTCGTGACTTCGTAGCCTTCCATGGCCGCTTGCAGCGCGCAGATCGGATCGATCTCCGAGACCATGCACCCGGCAACCGGCCTGGCGCAATGAAGCCGCCGAGCCTTTGCCGACGTCGCCGAAGCCGGCGACCATCGCCACCTTTCCCGCCATCATGACGTCGGTCCCGCGGCGAATGCCGTCGACCAGCGATTCGCGGCAGCCGTAGAGATTGTCGAACTTCGACTTGGTGACGCTGTCGTTGACGTTGATTGCCGGAAAGAGCAGCCGCCCTTCCTTTTCCATCTGGTAGAGGCGGTGCACCCCGGTGGTGGTCTCCTCGGTGACGCCGCGGATGCCGTTCGCGGTCTTGCTGTACCAGCCGGGGTTCTTCACCAAGCGCTCTTTGATGGCGGCGAAGAGCACTTCCTCTTCCTCGTTGTTGGGGTGATGCAGCACATTCGGCGTGCGTTCCGCTTGCGAGCCGAGATGCATCAGCAGCGTGGCGTCGCCGCCGTCATCGAGAATCATGTTGGGGCCGCCGCCATCGGACCATTCGAAGATCCGATGGGTGTATTGCCAGTAATCCTTGAGCGATTCGCCTTTGACCGCGAAGACCGGCGTACCGCCGGCAGCGACGGCGGCGGCGGCATGATCTTGCGTCGAATAGATGTTGCACGAAGCCCAGCGGACGTCGGCCCCGAGCGCCTTAAGGGTCTCGATCAGCACGGCGGTCTGAATGGTCATATGCAGCGAACCGGCAATGCGCGCGCCGCGCAGCGGCTGCTCCGGCCCGTATTCGTCGCGGGTCGCCATCAGGCCGGGCATTTCGGTCTCGGCGATGTCGAGTTCCTTACGGCCCCATTCGGCCAGGCCTGATGTCCTTGACGACATAATCGTGCGCGGATGCGGGTTTCGTCTTGGTCGACGTGCTCATGACAAATCCTTCGGGCGCTCTATGGTGGGCTGTTCAAAGCGTCAGCGTATCGCACATTGTGTGGTGGTGCGCCGCCGGCAGTCGTTTGCGCTCATCCGGCATGCGGTCGGCGCGGCGGCACTAAAGACATAAAGATCCCTTTATGTCCATGGTTGAACTGCAACCGTGCGATCGCGTTCTGCCATCATGGCGATCGGAGCACGGATGCAGCGGTCAAATCCTTGCGCCAGCTCGCCTTGGCCGAAGGCAGTTGCACGCGATGCCCGCTCTACAAAGATGCTACCCAGGCGGTGCCGGGCGAGGGTCCGAACTCGCGCGCCCTTTCATGCTGGTCGGGGAACAGCCCGGGGACAAGGAAGACCTCGCCGGCAAACCGTTTGTCGGTCCGGCCGGCCGCCTGCTTGATGAGGCGCTGCGCGACGCCGGCATCGCCCGAGACGAAACGTTCGTCACCAATGCGGTCAAGCATTTCAAACACGAAATGCGCGGCAAGCGGCGCCTGCACAAGCGGCCCAACAATTACGAGGTTGAGCGCTGCAAAATCTGGCTCGATTGGGAGCGCAAGCTCGTCAAACCTTCGACCATTGTCGCGCTTGGCGTGACGGCGGCGCGCAGCCTGACCGGTCGCACGGTGACGATCGGTAAAGTGCGCGGGAAAACGCTGGCCATGGCGGATGGAACGCTTCTCGTCGTCACCATCCACCCTTCGGCGCTGTTGCGGATCGAGGATGCTGACGAACGTCACGCCGCCTACCGCAGCTTTGTCGCCGACCTCAAGGCGGCGGCTTCCGCCTGCAGCACAACGGCGGAGAAAAAACGCGCTGAAGCGCTACCCGGCAGGCGTTTGCGCGGCCGCGCGCGGGGCGGATTTCGCGTTGCCAAACCGGCCTGGGTCAACGCCTCTCCGATCTGCTGCATGCGGTTGATCAAATCGGCGGCGGCCGCCGGCGGCAGAACGAGGCGGCACGCCGGATAGCGGCGCCCGGTGACCGGCGCGTTCGCCTTGATCTCGTCGAGCCGCGTGACCGCGAAATCAATCCGCAACGTTTGCCCGTCGAAAACGAGGCCGCTTACCGAATCGACAAATGTCTCGGCGAGATCGGGACGATCAACAAGACGGATGGTCGCCGCTGCTCGCTGCGCCGCCGATGCTGCCGGCGAAGTCGCTTCCATGGCCATTGGTCTTTCTCCGCAATTGTGACGACGTCAGTCGCTTTCACCGAACCGCGAGTTGATGAGCTCGCTCAGCGCCTCGATGACTTGCGCCGCTTCTTTGCCCGTGGCTTCGACAATGATCGCACTGCCCGACCCCGCGGCAAGCATCATGAGCCCCATGATGGACGTACCGCCGACAGTTTCGCCGCCGCGCGTGACGCGGACGTCGGCATCGAATTTTTCGACCGTTTGCACGAACTTGGCGGAGGCCCGCGCGTGCAGACCCTTGCGGTTGCAGATGACGAGCTTGCGGACCACTGCGCCTTCGGTTGAGGGTCGGCCTTCCGGCACGGATTCGTTGCCGCGCTGCGCCGCCACGCTCATTTTCCACTCAGCACGCGGCTCGCAATCGTCACATACTTGCGTCCCGCATCTTGGGCGGCGGCAACAGCATCCGCCAAGGGACATTCGTCCCGCACCTTGGCGAGTTTGACCAGCATCGGCAAATTTATTCCGGCGAGGACCTCGACTTTGGGCCGGCTCATCACCGAAATCGCCAGATTCGAAGGAGTGCCCCCGAACATATCGGTGAGAATGGCCACACCGTCTCCCGTGTCGACGCGCTTGACCGCCTCG
Source organism: uncultured Alphaproteobacteria bacterium (assembly GCA_963835195.1). Classification (GTDB taxonomy): domain Bacteria; phylum Pseudomonadota; class Alphaproteobacteria; order Rhizobiales; family Xanthobacteraceae; genus BOG-931. The sequence goes on along the minus strand of CAWIEY010000006.1, from coordinate 47,798 downwards.
ATGATGTCTTTGCGACGGACTTCGACGTCATCGTCCGGACCGATGGTGACGGCTTCGATTTGGTGCTGCGGCCCCACCACGTGTTCAAGGGCCGCGCGGAACTCAACAGCCAGCCGCCCGTGGGTCACAAGCACAAGGCCGATCATGGAACTCCTCGTCGGCGCGTCCCGTTTGCACCGCACGAAAGGGCGCTCATCATGACTATCCGAAGCCCAAGCGCAAGAGGCATTTTCCGCTAAATCCGAACGCTGCTGCATTGCGGTAGGGCGACTAAAATCGGCGGAGCGAAGGCCGGATCGAGCCGCGTATGCCTCATTAAAGTGTATAAGCCGTATGGTTAAGCAATCGCCAATTCGGCAATGGCATTGATGTCAAACCCAGGAGTCACGTGGGGAATTGAGAAGCGCGAGAACGCCCGGCAAGGCCGCAGCACCCGATGCGACGGCAAGTCGCGGTAGGGAAATACCGTCGATCGCCGTCTCGCGCTGCTCCGGATCGGGAAGACGGCTGACATCTTGGGCGCTGAGATCAACGACGAGGCCGATCACGGCGCATCCCTCATAGGGAAGCCGCAAAAGCCCCACGCCGCGGAGTTCAATCAGGCCTGCCAGCGGCTCGGCCGGACGCGCCAGCAGTCGCCCGCCTGCTGGTGTGAGGTGAACCCGATCGTCGGCCACGAGGCGCGCAAATCGCAGACCGCCACGCGCGGCGGTTTGGATCAGGTCCAGGGCCAGGCGTGACTTCCCGCAGCCCGATGGTCCGCGAATGAGCACGGCGCGCGCGCCGACAAGCACACAGGACGCGTGCACCGAAGCCGACGGCTCCGCCATCACGATGCGGGCAAACGCACGACAAAGCGTGCGCCGGCGACAGTTGAGGCTCCGTCCGCGTCGGGCGGCTCCCAGCCGGTTCTCCGCCCAAATGGCTCCGCCGTGGGCCTCGATGATTTGTTTTGAGATGGAGAGCCCAAGCCCTGAATTCTGCCCAAAGCCCTGATGCGGCCGGTCGGTGTAGAAGCGCTCGAACACCTTATCGAGGGCATCGGGCCGCACGCCTGGCCCGTCATCATCAACGGTGATCTCGACAACGCCCTTGAGGCGGCGGCAGGTCACCCGCACCATGCTCCCGCGCGGTGAGAACGAGCGCGCATTCTCGATCAGATTATCGACCACTTGGCCGAGACGAGAATCGTGCCCGGGCACCAAAAAGCTGCGGGCGCCGCCGCCTTCAAAGCGGACGCGGACGCTCACGCCGTCGTCGCGTTTGACTTCATTCGCGACCGCGACGAGCGTGTTGAGCAGTTTGGTGAGGTCGATCGACGCCGCCTCCTGGCGCTGCAGTTCCGCGTCCAAACGGCTCGCATCGGAAATATCGGAAATCAGCCGGTCGAGGCGCTTGACGTCATGTTGGATGATGGAAAGCAGCCGCCCGCGGCTGTCGTCGCTCTTGGCAAGCGGCAGCGTTTCCACCGCCGAACGCAGCGACGTGAGCGGATTTTTCAGTTCGTGCGCGACGTCGGCGGCAAAGCTTTCAATGGCCTCGATCCGGCTATAGAGCGCATTGGTCATGTCGCGCAGCGTCCCCGAGAGGTGTCCGATCTCGTCGCGACGACGGGTAAAATCGGGGATTTCGACGCGCGAGCGGATGCGCCGGCGCACACTTTCGGCCGCGTCCGCGAGCCGGCGAACCGGCTCGGCGATGGTGCCGGCCAAAAGGATCGAAAGCACGATCATGACGCCGGCGGCGACCAGAAAGACTTTGAGGATCGCGAGCCTTTCGGCTTCGACCATGTCGTCGATGTCGGCGCCTTGTGTGGACAGCATCAGCGCGCCGCGGACCGCCCGGAAGCGCTGTACCGGCACCGCAACCGAAACGATGACGTCGCCGCGATCGTCGATGCGCACCATACTGGCATTTTGGCCGTTCAAGGCCTGACCGACTTCCGGATAGCCGCGGCCGTTGCCGGCGCCGAGTTCTCGATAGAGCGGCAGGTCGCCGCGCCCAAGCCAGCGGCGTATGGCGATGAACAGGCGTTCGAGCAAGCTCGGCTTCTCGGCATTGGGCGCCGGCAAATCGAATCGCAAGACGTCGCCGCGTCCAAATAAACTGCGGCTGTCGACCAAAAGAACGCCGTCGCGATCGTAAATGCGCGCGCGTGTCTTGGTCGGAGAGACCAACCGGCGCAGCACCGGCGCGACCCGCTCGGGGTTGATCGGAAAATTGAAACCGTAAAGCGCGTCCTCTGAAGGCCCGTAACTTTCGCCGGGATGCAGATCGAGCAATTTGTCCGGATCGATGGTGATCGATGAATTGGTCTCGACCGTCGCCGATGCGGCAATGGCGCCGGCAATGATCTGCCCTTGCACCAAAAGGCTCTGCACCCGCGCGTCGATCAGGCCGGCGCGGAATTGGGAAAGAAGGGTGATGCCGATCGAGAGGGCGAGCAGGCCGGTGACGTTGAGAAAGACGATCCGCCGCGTAAGGCTCGAAAAACTTTGGGTGATGAAGAATTGCCAGACGCGCAGCAGCAAGCCGCCGATGCGGCCGAGACCGTGCGGCTTGACGCCGGCGTCGCGCTCCTCGCGCGCCGCCTCTATTTGCGTCTCCGCCGGAGTCGGTACGTTGGTATCGTTACCGGCCCCTGCGGTATCTGCGGTTCGATCGAGCACGTCGTCTGCCGGGGTTCGATCAGCTTGCACCCTGTCCCAAGCGGCTGGGTGCATAACGCTATTCATACCGCACGTCAGTGGCTTGCGTCAGGGGGGCCCATCCCGGGCTCAAGTGCGGCGGTGCGACGCCTTATGGCGTTAATCTTCCTTAAAACGATAGCCGACGCCATAAAGCGTTTCGATCATATCGAATTCAACGTCGCTTGCCTTGAACTTTTTACGCAAGCGCTTGATGTGACTGTCGATCGTGCGATCGTCGACGTACACTTGGTCGTCATAAGCCGCATCCATCAACGCGTTGCGGCTTTTCACCACGCCCGGCCGGCTCGCCAGGGCCTGCAAGATGAGAAACTCGGTGACGGTGAGCGTGACCGGCTCGTTCTTCCAGGTGCAGGTATGACGCTCGGGGTCCATGCGCAGGAGCCCACGCTCCAATACCTTGCTGTCGGTTTCTTTCGGCGCCGTGCCGTCCTTCGGAGACGAGCGGCGCAGCACCGCTTTGACGCGTTCGACCAGAAGCCGCTGCGAAAACGGCTTACGGATGAAATCGTCGGCGCCCATTTTCAGGCCGAACAATTCATCGATCTCTTCGTCTTTGGAGGTCAGGAAAATCACCGGCACATCGGACTTTTGCCGCAGCCGGCGCAGCGTTTCCATGCCGTCCATCCGCGGCATTTTGATATCGAGAATGGCAAGATCGGGCGGCGCCGACTTGAAACCATCAAGTGCCGAAGCGCCGTCGGTGTAGGTTGTAATACGGTATCCTTCAGCCTCGAGCGCGATCGAGACCGAGGTCAGGATGTTGCGGTCGTCATCGACGAGAGCGATGGTCGGCATGGCGGCCTTCTAAATGAATTGGCCGCAAGCATTAATAGCCCCGGCCCCATAAGCCTTTGAAGACCCATGTAGGGGCGGAAGTGTGACCAGACAAGGCAAAATCGGGGCAATTGCCGCGGCGCGCCGGTAGCGGAGAATGAAGTGATCCAACCGTCCAAGCCTGCGACATTGCCCGGTTCCATGCCGGATCGTCTGCCGGAAGGCGCCCCAGCCGCCGATTTCGAGCCAGAAACTATCGCCAAAGCGTTGTTGCGCACGACGCGGGCCGGGACGCTGGCGACTCTCGACCGTAATACCGGCCATCCCTTCGCATCGTTGGTTAACGTCGCGACCGACATTGACGGCTCTCCGTTAATTCTCGTGTCCGCGCTTTCAACCCATACCGCCAACCTCGAGCATGACGGCCGCGCGTCGCTGCTGCTTGCGGCGAGCGGCCGCGGCGATCCGCTCGCCCATCCGCGCGTCACCGTGCTCGGGACATTTGCGCCCGTTGTCCGCGCTGCGGAAGCCGAACCGCGGATCCGCAGGCGCTTTCTCGCGCGCCATCCCAAATCCGAGCTCTATGCCGGATTTGCCGATTTTTCGTTCTGGCGACTTTCCATCGCTTCCGCGCATCTCAACGCCGGATTTGCCCGCGCCGCCGATCTCAGAGGCAGCGAGATCACGACCGATCTTTCCGAGGCAGAAAGTCTGCTTGCGGCCGAAGAGACGGCCGTTGCGCACATGAACGCTGACCATGCCGAGGCGGTTCGGTTGTATGCGACGAAACTTCTCGGGGGCGAAGACGGCCCGTGGCGGCTCACCGGCCTTGACCCGGAAGGTCTCGACCTCGCGCTCGGCGACGCAACCTTGCGTTTGCCGTTCGCGGAGCGCATCACCACTGCCGAGAATCTGCGAAAAGCCGTCGTCGAATTGGCGGCCGCGGCACGCGGGCGTGACCCAGCTGTTGCCGCCGCCCACTTGCAAGCCACCCGAAAAAGCCGTTAACGGCGGGTACTTTTTGCATCGCAGCGCGGAACACGGTGCCTACATCGTCAGTTAGGGTTGCGATGGGGTCTGCCTTGGCACATGCTAAGATGGTGATATACGAAAGCGCACTGGGCGTCCCCGGTGCGCCGTCGGCATTTGAATTTCCGGCGGAGCCGGACGGATTGCGGAGGTAAGCGTGAAGGAAATCGGTCTGCGCAATCGCGCGCACGGTGTCGAAAAATTCGGGCTTAAGAACCTCGCCGCCGTTTATTGGAATTTGCCCGACTCCGTTCTTGCCGAACACGCAATTGCCAACCACGAGGGTTTTCTGGTCGACGGCGGCGCGTTCTGCGCCGAGACCGGAGTTCACACCGGACGCAGTCCGAAAGACAAGTTCGTCGTTGCCGACGCTCAGACCGAGAAGCCGGTGTGGTGGGAGAAGAACGGCCGCCTGTCCGACGAGAAATTCCAGCTTTTGTTCGACGACTTCATTGCCCACGCCAAAGGGAAGACGTTATTCGCGCAAGATCTCTATGGCGGCGCTGATCCGCGCTATCGCATCAAAACGCGCGTCTATAACGAGCTGGCCTGGCATTCCATGTTCATTCGCGCGCTGCTGATCAGGCCGGAGCGCGCCGAACTGTCGCATTACGTACCCGATTTTACCATCCTGTCGTTGCCGTCGTTCAAAGCCGATCCCAAGCGTCACGGCGTGCGCAGCGAGACTGTGGTCGCGCTGGATTTCACCAGGCGGGTCATCCTGATCGGCGGCACCTCCTATGCCGGCGAAATGAAGAAATCCGTGTTCACCACGCTCAACTTTTATTTGCCGGCCGAGAGCGTGATGCCCATGCACTGCTCCGCCAATGTCGGACCTGGCGGCGATGTCGCGCTGTTCTTCGGCCTTTCGGGCACCGGCAAGACTTCGCTGTCGGCTGACGCCACGCGCACGCTGATCGGCGACGACGAGCACGGCTGGGGTCCGCACGGTGTGTTCAACTTCGAGGGCGGCTGCTACGCCAAATGCATTCGGCTGTCCGCCGAAGCCGAGCCGGAAATCTACGCCGCGACCAAACGCTTCGGCACGGTTCTGGAAAACGTGGTGTTCGATCCCGAGAGCCGCGTTTGCGACTTCGATGACGACTCAAAAACCGAAAACACCCGCGCCGCGTATCCGCTGGACTTCATCGCCAATGCTTCGCGCACCGGCCGCGCCGGAATGCCGAAGAACATTGTGCTTCTGACCGCCGATGCCTTCGGTGTCATGCCGCCGATCGCCAAACTGACGCCGGCGCAGGCGATGTACCACTTTCTCTCCGGCTACACGGCCAAAGTCGCGGGCACGGAGAAGGGACTGGTCGGAGTGCAGCCGGAATTCTCCACCTGCTTCGGCGCGCCATTTTTGCCGCGCCATCCCTCGGTCTACGGCAACTTGTTGCGCGAGCTCATCAGTGCGCATGACGTCGATTGCTGGCTGGTCAATACCGGCTGGACCGGCGGCATCTACGGCGTCGGCCGGCGCATGCCGATCAAGGTCACCCGCACGCTCTTGACCGCCGTCCTCGACGGCTCGCTCAAGAACGTGAAATTCCGCACCGATCCCTATTTCGGATTTTCGGTGCCGATCCAGCTCGCCGGCGTTGAGCCGCATTTGCTCTACCCGCAAAAGACCTGGCAGAACAAACTCGAATTCGATCAGACTGCGCGCAAGCTGGTCGGCATGTTCCAGAAGAATTTCGTCCAATTCGAGGATTACGTCGAAGCCGACGTGCGCGCGGCTGCGCCGGAAGTGCGCCTCGCCGCGGAATAATTTGATCCCTCCAGCGCGATCTCGCTAAATCAATTGCGCTCGTCCGCCGCGAAAGCGCGGACGAAGTTTGATTTGAGCTGGATTCCCGCTTGCGCGGGAATGAGCGAGAGTGCGATTAGCGCCATCCCCGCCACGGCGTTTCCGGCACCGGCGTCAGCGGCGGCTTGCCCGACGCCCAGGCGAGAATGTTATCGACCATGAGCTGGTCCATCTTTTCGCGCGTGAACACCGATGCCGATCCCACATGCGGCAACAACACCACATTATCGAGCGCCAGCAATTCCGCGGGAACGGATGGCTCATTGACGAAGACGTCGAGGCCCGCGGCAAAAATCCTGCCCTGCTTAAGCGCCTCGCTCAAAGCGCTTTCATCGACCACCGAGCCGCGGGCAACGTTGATGAGAATGCCGTCGGGGCCGAGTGCGTCCAGCACATCCGCGTCGATCATGTGGTGCGTCTCCGGGCCGCCGGGCACGATAACGATGAGCGTATCGACATCTCTTGCCATGTCGATCAGCCGCGAATAGTGCCGGTAGGGCAAATCGGGGCGTGGCTGGCGGCTGTGATAGACGATCGGCACGCCGAAGGCTTCGAGCCGCCGCGCCACGGCGCGGCCGATGCGTCCCATCCCCACCAGGCCGACGGTGCGATTGCGCAAGGTCGCGCGGCTCAACGGATAGTTGGCTTCCAGCCATTTTCCCGCGCGCACATGCCGTTCCGCCTGCGGCAGTTCGCGCACGGTGCAAAGCAAGAGGCCGATCGTCGTATCGGCGACCTCCTCCGTCAGCACATCCGGCGTATGGGTGACGACGATGCCGTGCTTCGCCGCCCCCTGCGCATCGATGTGGTCATAGCCGACACCGAAGCTCGAGATGATTTCGAGATTGGGCAAGCGCGCGTACCAGGCCTCGTCGATGGACTCGACGGGGGCGCTCACGGTCATTGCGCGCAGGTGGCTGAGCGACTGCCAAAACGCTTCGGTATGGCTTGCCGCGTCGAGCTCATGGATGGTGAAATTCGCCAAACCCTTGGCGAGGACGGGCCGAGACGGCCCGATCAGCAGCAATTCTCTTGGCTTTGACAACAAATCAGCTCCTTGCAGACGTTCTTCCTTCAAACAACAAATGGAATCAGAGTGGACACTTCGGCGCGATACCGCGGATATTGGTCCGGAAATGTCTCACGCATGAAGCGCTCTTCAGTTCGCAATTTCAGCAGCAGCGAGACCGTCACACATGCGAACGCGACCAACCCGCGCCACTGGCCAAAAGAAATCGCGGTGCCGAGAAGCGCAAACAGCAGACCGGTATAGATGGGATGGCGGACGATGGCATAAGGGCCGGAGCGAATAAGCTCGTGGTTTTCTTTGACCGTGACCCGGGCGCTCCAGTTGCGGCCAAGATGCGCTCGCGCCCAGACGGCAAAGCCAAGGCCCGGCCACTGCCATGAGGAGCCCGATCCAATAGACCACCGGCGTATCCGGCAAAAACCGTGCGCCGAGGCCACCGAGCAGTTGACGGTCAAACGCCAGCGAGCGCCGCGGCAAACACGATCGGGACGATCTGCCCGAGCCGCGAGGCGTATGACTCGCGCCGTCGCGTCGCTTTCACGTTGCGCGCGGCGGCGATCCAGTAGCCAAGCCACGACGCCCAAAGCACGGCAAACGGGGCGAGATGAATGTACCCACGCACCAGGAAATCCGGTCTTTCAAGAACATGCCGGCGACTTGCGTGAGCAGCCGCCGGCGCCCTGCGACATGCGCAGCCGCTTATATAGTGTGCCATCTTCGAACGCTGACAAAAATGTCCGCGGCGCGATGGCGCAGCGGCGTCCGTCAGACGAGCATGGCCACCGGCGTTTCCAGAAGCGCTTTGACGGCGGCCAAAAGCTCGGCGCCGAGCGCGCCATCGACGACGCGATGATCGCAGGACAGCGTTGCCGAAAGCATGCTGGCAAACGCCACTCCTCCGTCGGGACGTTCAATCGCCTGCCGGCGCGCCGCACCGACGGCAAGGATCGTCGCCTGCGGCGGATTGATGATGGCGGCGAACTCGCGCACGCCATACATGCCGAGATTGGAGATTGCCGCCGCGCCGCCTTGATATTCCGCAGGCTTCAACTTCTTCTCTTTGCGCGCGTGCCGCCAAATCTTTCATTTCGGCGGACAGCGCGGACAGCGGTTTCGTTTCAGCGTTGCGGATGATCGGCGCGATCAATCCGCCGTCGATCGCCACCGCGACGCCGATATCGGAGTGCTTGAAGCGCAAGATGCGGTCGCCTGCCCAGACCGCATTCGCCGCCGGTACGCGCTGCAGCGCGAGCGCAAGCGCGCGAATGATGAAATCATTGAGCGAGAGCTTGAATGAGGGTTTGTCGTCCTGATCTTTCGCCGCCGCGGCGTTTGCCTCTTCGCGCAGCGCGATGAGGCGATCGATGGAAATATCGGCGGTCAGGTAGAAGTGCGGAATGGTTTGCTTCGCTTGCTGCATGCGCGCAGCAACGGTCTTGCGCATGGCATCGAGCGGCACCTCCTCGTATCTCGCCGGATCGTAGAGCGCCTTGATCTGATCGGCGCTCAATCCTTCGGCGAGCGCCGCGTGCGCCGCCGGCCGTGGTGCGCCTTCGATGTCGCGGGCGACAATGCGGCCGTGCGGGCCGGTGCCGCGCAGACGGGAGAGATCGATGCCGGCTTCGCTCGCTAGCCGGCGCGCGAGCGGAGTGACCGCAACCCCGCCGGGAAGCCGTGCCGGCCCGAAATTGCGGCCAGGTGTGCGCACCTCGAAGAAAGGATCAAGCTTGATAGGTTGTCGCGCGGCGGGAGACGGCGAGGGCTCCGGAGTGCTCTCATATCCGGTCGGAGCGGCGGATTGCTGGCTCTGCCGCTCGTCCCCGCGCAAGCGGGGACCCAGCGCCTCGGCCGGCTGGATTCCCGCTTTCGCGGGAATGAGCGGGGAAGCTGGAGTCGGAGCCGGGGGCGCTGCGGCCGCGGCATTCGCCGGCGCCGCTGCCGCGCGTCCCGCCGCGCCAATGACGCCGACCACCGCGCCGACCGGCGCAACCTCGCCTTCCGAGACGCGGATCTCGCTGAGCACGCCGGCTTCGGTCGCCGGCACCTCCATCGAAACCTTGTCGGTTTCGATCTCGAACAAATTGTCGCCCGGCTTGACCGTGTCGCCGGCCGACTTGAACCATTTCGTGATCTTGCCCTCGGCGACGGTTTCGCCGAGTTGCGGCATCAGAATGTCCATGGCTTACCTGGTATGCGCGGTTACCACGCCACCGACACGTACTGCGTCTCCAAGAATTCCATCAGCCCCTCGTGCGCGCCTTCGCGGCCGAGGCCCGACTGCTTCATGCCGCCGAACGGCGCCGCCGGATCGGAGACGATGCCGCGGTTTAGTCCGATCATGCCGAAATCGAGCTTTTCCGAAACCCGCAGACCTCGTTTCAGGTCGTTGGTATAGAGGTAGGCGACGAGGCCGTATTCGGTGTCGTTGGCGCGCGTGACCACCTCGTCCTCGGATTTGAAGGTCTGCAGCGATGCGACCGGGCCGAAAATCTCCTCGTTGAGCATTTTGGCGTCGGCGGACACGTTCGAGAGCACGGTTGCCGGATAGAAAAATCCCGGCCCGCCCGGGACCTTGCCGCCGGTCAACACTTTGGCGCCTTTTTTCACCGCGTCGTCGACCAGTTCGATCACCTTGTCGAGGCCGTCCTTGTTGACGAGCGGACCAAGCGCGACACCGTCGTCGAGGCCGTTGCCCATCTTCAATCCCGCCATTTTGGCGGTGAGTTTCTTGGCAAATTCGTCGTGCACTTTTTCATGCACGTAGAAGCGGTTCGCCGCCGTGCAGGCTTCGCCCATGTTGCGCATTTTCGCGATCATGGCGCCATCGATGGCGGCATCGATATCGGCGTCGTCGAAGACGATGAAGGGCGCATTGCCGCCAAGCTCCATCGCCGGCCGGATGATGTTGTCGGCCGCTTCGTGCAGGAGCTTTCTTCCGACTTCGGTCGAGCCGGTGAACGACACCACGCGCACGCGCGGATCATGGAGCATCGCGCCAACCACTTTGCCGGAGGAGCGCGAGGGGATGACGTTGACGACGCCGGCAGGCACGCCCGCTTCCTCGAGTATCGGCATCAGCGCCAGCATGGTCAGCGGCGTATCGGAGGCGGGCTTGAGCACGACCGAACAGCCGGCGGCGAGCGCCGGACCGATTTTGCGCGTCGCCATCGCCGCCGGAAAATTCCACGGCGTCACCAGCACGGCAATTCCGGCCGGCTTGTGATGCACGAGGATGCGCGCGCCGGTCGCCGGCGCCGTCGAATTCTGTCCCACATTGCGCACCGCCTCTTCCGCGAACCAGCGGAAGAATTCCGCCGCATAGGCGACTTCGCCGCGCGAATCCGAAAGGGCCTTGCCGTTTTCGATGGTGATCAACTTCGCCAGCCGTTCGGCGTCGCGCATGATCAGTTCGAAGGCCTTGCGCAAAATCTCGCCGCGCTCGCGCGGCTTCTTCGCCGCCCAGCCGGGAAACGCGGCGCTCGCGGCGTCCAAAGCGGCCTTCGCGTCCTCGACGGTCGCGCTGGCAACCGACGCGACCTTGTTCTCGGTTGCCGGATCGATGACGTCGAAACGAGCGCCGTCGGAGGATTTTCGCCACTTCCCGCCGATCCACAGGTCGGTCGGAACGTTGGCGAGAAGATTGTCGTACATGGCCATGGCGCGCGAACCTTATGTTAGGAGCTCGATTTGCCGTTCTTCAGCTCGACCAAGATGTTCTGATAGGGCTTGCCGCTCAAGTTGCGCAATTCGTGCTTCTGCCCGGCGTCATTCCAGATCACGCCGCCCATCTTGTCGTCGGCAATAATGGTATGGCCGTCGACGTTCTCGAGCTCGATCTTGCCGCCGGTGACGTTGATGATGACGTAATCCATCGTGTGGTGGTGCCAGGCCTTCTTGCCGCCCGGTGGCACCTTCATGTCCCAGACGCGCACCTGCTCGTTCTCAAAAACAACTTCGGTGCCGATCGGCCCGCACGGATTTTCGCGGCTCGGTTGGTCGGCCATGATGTCCTCCACTCACGCGTTCAAGCTGCGTTGCACGCGTTCGGCGATGCGATCGACGCTTGGCAGCGCGAGATCTTCGAGAATGTCGGCGGCGGGCAGCGGAATATGTGGCGTCGTGATTCGCACCGGCGGCCCGTCGAGATCGTAGAAAGCCTCGTCGGCCGCGATCGAGACCAACTCCGCGCCCCAGCCGCACAGCCGCGGATTTTCTTCCACCGTAAACAGGCGGTGCGTGCGGGCGACCGAACCGAGAATGGTTTGCGTGTCGAGCGGCACCAGCGAGCGCACATCGATCACTTCGCAGTCGATGCCGTGCTCGCTCTTGAGCTTTTCGGCGGCCGCAAGCGCGCGCGGCACCATCAGGGCGAGCGCGAGGATGGTGGCATCCTTGCCCGGGCGGACGATTTTTGCCGTGCCGAGCGTGTCGACAATCTCGCCGTCGCGCACTTCGCCCTTGGTCGGGTAGAGCGACTTGTGCTCGAGGAAGATCACCGGATCGGGATCGCGCACGGCGGCCGCCATCAGTCCGATCACGTCGGTCGGCGACGACGGCGCCACGACCTTCAGCCCCGGAATCATCATGCACCAGTTCTCGACGCTCTGCGAATGCTGGGCGCCGAAGCGCGCACCGCCGCCGTTGCCGGTGCGCACGACCAGCGGGCATTTGACTTGCCCGTTCGACATGTAGCGGCTCTTGGGAAACTCATTGGCGATGTAGTCGAAGCACACCGCGAAGAAATCCGAGAACATGATCTCAGCGATCGGCTTTAATCCGGTCATTGCCGCGCCCATGGCGGCGCCGAGGATCGCCTGCTCGGAGATCGGCGTGTCGCGCACGCGCAGCGGCCCGAATTGGTCGTACAACCCGACCGTCGCCTTGAACACGCCGCCGGCCTTGCCGATGTCTTCGCCGATGAAACACCACGTCCGGATCGCGCGTCATTTCCTGAGCGATGCCGCGGATGACGGCATCGCGGTAGGTCAGTTCCGCCATGCGAAGCCTCCGTCGGCATAAACGTCGGAGGTGAGGATATCGAGCGCCGGCGGCGGCGCCGCCTTGCACGCTTCGGTCGCCTCGTCGACCTCGCGGCGCACCTCGCTGTCGATGCGCAGAATGGTGTCTTCGCCGATGCCGAATTGTTTGAGCCGCTCCCGATAAATTTTGATCGGATCGCGCTCTTTCCATTTTTCCAGCTCGCCTTCGGGCCGGTATTTGGCCGGATCGGCGCGCGAATGGCCGCTGTAGCGGTAAGTCATACATTCGATCAGCGACGGCCCCTCACCGGCGCGCGCCTTGTCGTAGGCCGCTCGCGCGGCGCGAAACACCGCGTCGGCGTCGTTGCCGTCGACGATAATGCGCGGCAGTCCGTAGCTCGCCGCGCGATCGGCGGCCGGATGCGGCACCGCGGTCACGTCGCCGATCGGCGTATATTCCATGTACAGGTTGTTTTCGCAGACGAAGACCACCGGAAGCTTCCAGACCGCGGCGAAGTTCAGCGCCTCGTGAAAGGCGCCGATATTGGTCGTGCCATCGCCGAAGAAGCAGATCGAAACGTCTTTCTGCCCCTTGTATTGCGCTCGCCACGCGGCGCCGCAGGCGATCGGCAGGTGTGCGCCGATAATCGCGTAAGACCCCATGACCCCATGGTCGACCGAGGTGAGATGCATGGAGCCGCCCTTGCCGCGCATCAGGCCGATATCGCGCTGCATCAATTCCCCGAGCACCTTGGTGACCGGGACGCCGCGGGCAAGCGTGTGCGCGTGGCCGCGATAGGTACAGAAGGAAAGGTCGCCGGGGCGCATAGCAGCGGCAAATCCGGCCGCGACCGCTTCCTGCCCGAGCGAAAGATGGCTCGTGCCTTTCACCAGGTTCTGCAGAAACAGATCATAGGCACGCTGTTCGGCTTCGCGGATAACGACCTGGGTACGGTACATCTCCAGGCGCTTGTCCTCGCCGATGTCGTCGTTGAGAGCTGCCTTTGTGGCGGGCGCGCGGTCCTCGATCGTGGCCATGCAAAATCCTTTTGAAGGCCCGGATAATCGCGGGCGCGGCGCCACTTAACGCCAGTTGCGAAGCCGAGGCAACGGCCACCTCGGCGCGCCCCGCTTGGGCCGCGTTGGGATGTCAACAGGACCGGAATAATCCAGGGTCGATGCCGCGGCCCTGGCGCCGCGTTCAGTCGTCGCTTTGCTGCGAACCGCCAGGGTTCGGACCGTCGCCTTCGCCGCTCATCGAGTGGTCGCGCGGGCCGCCGCGATGGCGCCGTCGGCGCCGGTGCAACGGAAAGCGGTCAGCTGAACCGTCATAGCCGTTCTGGCCGTTGGGATTGTTCGCTCCCTGGCCCTGTTGCTGCGGCGCCCCTTGCGGCTGGCCTCCGCCGGTAATGAACGACGGCAACCGATCGACGTCGCCTTCATTGGTGGACTGAAATTGCGGCCGCGGCTGTGGCTGCGCCTGCTGCGGCTGGCCCTGATGTTGGTCGCGGGGATAGAACGGCTGCTGGGTTTCGCGCGGAGCAAACGGCTCGCCCTCGACGGCACCTTGCTCGCTGTCGCCCTCTTCGTAACCCTCTTCGGAAATGTTGCCGCGCGGGTCGCCGCCGGGTTGCTGCTGATAATAAGGTTGGCTCTGACGAAACTGCTCCTGAGCCGCGGCGATCAAACGAAAGTAATGTTCTGCGTGCTGATAATAATTTTCCGCCGCAACCGGATCACCTGAACTTTGCGCATCGCGAGCGAGCTGCAGATATTTTTCGGCAACATGCGAAGCCGGGCCGCGAATTTTCACATCTGGTCCGTTGGACTCAAATACCCGGGACAATGGATTCTGATGATGGTGATGATGGCCGCCTTTGCGATTGCGACCCCGCATGCGCTTGTTCTGACCGTTTCTCATGGTTTGCTGTTCGCCAACCCCCTCGTTTGCAACGGCATCTCTGCCGCCATTTCACTCACTTTCGTCACATCAAACTGGGCGCGTCTTTCTGGACCACCGCTCACAATGCGTGGCACTCGCCGTACTCGCCGCGCATATCGCCCCCGCTGATGTCACGCACGCAAGCCACCGCAGCCCTCGACTGCGGCGTTGCGAACCTCTAGCAAAGCGCGGCATTTCGCAAATGCGCGCCGAACCGACTGAGCTTCTCGGTCTCGAATCTTGGCGATCCCGTTTGCCGTCCGATCCGGCTTTTGCTGTTCCGGCTTTCGTTTCAACTGGCCTGCGCGGCTAAGCCTCAAAGGAGCGATGCTTTAAGCATTCGAGGCGGCGCGGCACTTGATCTCGGGCCAATTCCGTAGCCGCAAACTAATCGGTTCAGGTCGATATTCCAAGCGATATTTTGCTGCCTTTTTGCCTGGGGTCAATGCGCGTCGCTCATGGCCACGCAGCGTCGGTTTTCTCGCCAGCAGCGCCCGCGGTATCCCATTAAGATCGGGCTGCGGCGGCTCGAGCGCAAGCCCCGCTGCCGAGAACAACCGGGCAACGGCGTCGGCTTGCCCGGCGCCGATTTCGACCACGAGGGCGCCGCCGGGTTTTAGCCGCACCGGTGCCGAGGCGGTCAGCGAGCGATAACAGTCAAGTCCGTCCGCTCCGCCATCGAGGGCTGATCGCGGGTCGAACGCGCGCACTTCGGGAGCAAGGGCGGCGAATTCGCCGGAGGCGATGTAGGGAGGGTTGGATACAATCAAGTCGAACGGCGCGCCCAACGGACGACGCCATGTCGCCGGCCACAAACGCGGCTCTCGTCATGCCGAGCGATCGAGCGTTGGTCCGCGCCATCGTCAGCGCCTGAAAGCTGGTGTCCGTGCCGAAGCCGTTGGCGTTAGGCAATTCGCTGAGCAACGCAAGAAGGAGTGCACCCGACCCGGTGCCGAGATCCGCAATGCGCAGCGCTCGCGTGCGCGGCGCCGCTCGCGTCAATGGCCGCGAGCGCGACTTCGACGACGGTCTCAGTTTCCGGACGCGGCACTAATGTCGACGCATTGATACGGAGCGCCAGACTCCAAAATTCCTTGCGGCCGACGATACGAGCCACCGGCTCGCGTGCCAGCCGCCGGCGCGCGAGTGCGGCAATGGTCTTTCTTTCTTCGGCGCCGAGCGGACGGTCGCCGGCCGCCGCCAGTGCGGCATGGTCGAGGGACAGCGCGTGACCGACGAGAATGCGCGCGTCACTGCTTGCCGAATCGAGACCCGGCGGCACGGAACTGTTGCGCCCACGAGCGCCGCATGCCGGCGACCGTGAAATCCAAAGCGGGCCGGCTGCCCGCCGCCACGAGCTCACCGGCTGCGGACATCACGACACCTCGGCGGCAAGCTGTGCCGCCTGATTTTCGGCGACGAGCGCATCAACGATTTCCCCCAACGCCTCGCCCTCCAGGACCTGCGGCAGCTTGTACAAGGTCAGATTAATGCGATGGTCCGACACGCGGCCTTGGGGATAATTATAAGTGCGGATGCGCTCGGATCGATCGCCGGTGCCGACTTGGCCGCGGCGCTCCGCGGCTCTCGCGGCATCTTGCTTCTGCCGCTCGAAGTCGTAGAGGCGCGTGCGCAGCACGGCCATCGCCTTGGCGCGGTTGCGATGCTGCGAGCGGTCCTCCTGCATCATGACGACGATGCCCGAAGGGATATGCGTGACCCGCACCGCAGATTCGGTCTTATTGACGTGCTGGCCGCCGGCGCCGCCCGAGCGCAAGGTGTCAATCCTTAGGTCGGTTTCGTTGATCGCGAGGTCGAGTTCCTGCGCCTCCGGCAGCACGGCGACCGTCGCGGTTGAAGTATGGATGCGGCCGGAACCTTCGGTGTCGGGTACGCGCTGCACGCGATGCACACCGGATTCGAATTTCAGCTTGGCGAAGGCGCCGCGGCCGCGAATTTCGGCGATGATTTCCTTGTAGCCGCCCATCGAGCCTTCGCTCGCGGTCATGATCTCGACTTTCCATCCCTGTTTTGCGGCGTAGCGCTCGTACATGCGAAACAAATCACCGGCAAACAACGAGGCCTCGTCTCCGCCCGTACCGGCACGAATTTCGAGGATGACGTTGCGTTCGTCCATCGCGTCCTTGGGGAGGAGTGCGAGCCGTAATTGCTGTTCGAGCGAGGCACGGCGCGCTTCGAGTTCCGGCCGTTCGGCCGCGGCGATGGCGCGCATTTCCGCATCGGTCGCGGGATCTTCGATCATGCTCTCGACGCCTTCGAGCTCGCGTTGCGCCGCGCGATAGGATTGCACCGCCTCGACGACCGGAGCGAGTTCGGCAAATTCGCGCGACATCTTGACGTACGCTTCCGCCGGCATCGCCGCGGCAAGGTCGCGCTCAAGCGCGGCGTGGCGGGTGATTAGCGCGTCGAGTTTTTGTTCGGGCAACATGCTGTTCGGTTAAGTAGATGAGGCCGATGGCAGCGACAAGTCCGGCCGAGCATCGGCGCATCGAAAACGCCCCGCTAAATCTGCAGCGCCTCGCTTGCGGCGAACTTTTCCAGTTGATGACGAATCGGTATCGCGCTGGCCGCCTTATCGATGAGCGGCGACAGGAAGCCGGCGGCTTTGCCGCTGTCGAGTTCGAGCAGCATCGCCTTCACTGGGCCCATGGCCGACGGCGTGAGCGAAAGCGAGCGATAGCCGATTGCGACCAGGGCCAATGCGCCCAGCGGCTGCGAGGCGAGCTCGCCGCACAGCGTCACCGGCTTGCCGTGCTCCCGGCACTTGTCGGCAATATCCTTGAGCGCGCGCAAGACCGGTGGCGACAGCGGGTCAAAGCGGCTGGAAACGCGCGGGTTGCCGCGGTCGACGGCATAGAGGAACTGGATAAGATCGTTGGAGCCGACCGAGAGGAAATCGGCGTGGTTCAACAGCTCGTCGAGCTGATAGAGCAGCGAAGGAACTTCCACCATGCTGCCGACCTCGACCTGGTCCGGGAGCTTATGACCGTGGCGGCGCAAATGCGTGAGTTCGAGTCTCGACCAGTTCCTTCGCCTGGTCGAATTCGGCAACGGTGGCGATCATCGGGAACATTATTTTCAGCGCCCGGCCGCCGCCGGCGCGCAATAACGCCCGCAATTGGGTGCGCAACAGCGCCGGCCGGTCGAGCCCAAGCCGGATCGCGCGCCAGCCAAGCGCCGGATTCTCCTCCTCGATGTTGCGCATGTACGGGAGCACTTTGTCGCCACCGATGTCGAGGGTGCGGAACGTCACCGGTCGTTCGCCGGCGGCGTCGAGCACGGCGCGATAGAGCGCGTATTGCTCGCTGGCGCGCGGGAAGTTCGGCGCGACCATGAACTGCAACTCGGTGCGAAACAGGCCGATTCCACTGGCGCCGGTATCGGCAATGTGCGGCAGGTCGACGCTCAACCCGGCGTTGATCGAGAGGGCGATGTGCTGGCCGTCTTTGGTGACGCAAGGCAGGTCGCGCAACGCCTGATATTGCTGCTGCCGCCGCGCCCGCAGGCGCACCCGCTCTGCATAAGCGGCCTCCATGTCCGGGAGCGGCCGCAGCTGCACGTCGCCGCCCGCGCCATCGACGATGATGGCGTCGCCGGGATCGGCGATCCCTGTGGCGTTGTCGATGTCGCCGACAGCCGCGATGCCGAGTGCACGCGCCACAATGGCGACGTGCGAGTGCGGTCCGCCTTCCTCGAGCACCAGCCCGCGTAACCGCTTGCGGTCATAGTCGAGCAGCGCCGCCGGACCCATGGAACGCGCGACAAGAATGGCGTTCTCCGGCAGGCTCTCGCGCGAGGGCGCGTGATCCCGGCCGGTGAGTTGCCGCATCAAACGATTGGCGAGATCGTCGAGATCGTGCAATCGCTCGCGCAGATATGGATCGGTCTGGCGCAGCATGCGCGCCCGGGTGTCGGACTGCACGCGCTCGACTGCCGCTTCGGCAGTGAGCCCGGTCATCACCGCTTCCTCGAGCTTGTGCACCCAGCCGCGGTCGTAGGCGAACATGCGATAAGCCTCGAGCACGTCGCGATGTTCGCCGCCATCGGCGACGTCGCCATGTTCCAGCAGTTCGTCGAGCTGTGCGCGCAGCGTCTCCACCGCCGACTCGAGGTGCTTCAATTCCTTCGGAATGTCGTCGGCAATGTAATTGGTGACGACGACGCGGGGCTCGTGCAGCACCACGTGGCCAAGGGCGATTCCCTCCGATAGCGTCCTGCCGGTCAAATGCAGCGAGCGGCGGGCGGCGGGTTCGGCGCCGGGAGGCGCCAGCGCCGACAGCTCGCCCGAGGCGATCATCTCGGCGAGCACCATCGCGGTGGTTTGCAGCGCCTCGACTTCTTCCTCGGAATAGGTGCGGCGGGCGCGGTTTTGCACCACCAGCACGCCCAACGTGTTGCCCGCTCGCAGCACCGGCACACCGAGGAAGGCGTTATAGCTTTCCTCGCCGGTTTCCGGCCGATACGCAAAAGCTGGATGCGCTTGCGCATTCGACAGGTTGATGGCGCTCGCTTGGCTTGCGACCAGCCCGACTAGGCCTTCGTCGGCACGCAGCACGGTGTGGTGCACGGCATCGCGGTTAAGGCCTTCGGTGGCGTAGAGTTCGAGCGTGGAATCGACGCGCAGCACATAGACGGAGCAAACCTCCGCCACCATGTTGGCGGCGATCAGCACCACGATCTTGTCAAGGCGTTCCTGCGCGCTGACCGGCTCCGCCATCACTTCGCGGAGTTGGCGTAACAGTACGCGCGGCCCGCCGAGCGCGCCACGCATAGCGTGAACTCCCTCGGACGCCTGAATTTGGACCGGACGCAGAGCCCGCGCCGCGCCGGCCGGCGGCAAAATGGAATCGCCCAGGTCCGGCCTGTGGCGAGCATCCTTAAGCGTATATCGAATGCCCCATGCAAACCGCAAGCCAAAGACATTCGCGTGACGGCGCTACAAATTGTGCGCCGCAGCGAAGCCAGCGGAGTGGGGCGCTTTACACAGTCTCCCGCGACTAGGCGCCGGTCTGATCGAGGCCGTAGAGCGAGTGCAGCGTCCGCACGGCGAGTTCGGTAAACGCAGCGTCGATCAAAAGCGAAAATTTGATTTCCGAAGTCGTAATGGCACGGATGTTGACGGCGCGCTCGGCCAATGCGCGGAACGCCTGCGCGGCCACCCCGGCGTGACTGCGCATGCCGATACCGATGACCGAAATCTTGGCGACGTCGGTGGCGCCATCAAGCCGCGTGAAGCCGATCGCTTTCTTCGCCTTGGTGATCACGTCGAGCGCGCGCTGGTAGTCGGCGGCCGGAACGGTGAAAGTCAGATCCGTGGTTTTCCCGTCTGGCGATACGTTTTGCACGATCATGTCGACATTGATGTTGGCTTCAGCCAACGGAATGAAAATAGCCGCGGCGACGCCAGGCTTGTCGGCGACTTCGCGGATCGAAATTTGCGCCTCGTCGCGGGAGAAGGCGATACCGGTGACCACTTGCTGTTCCATGATCTCCTCCTCGTCGCAAATCAGCGTTCCAGGTGGACTAACGTGAGGATCGATGTCCTCCGGCCGGTCGAAGCTTGAGCGGACGAAAATGCGCACGTTGTGCACCATGCCGAGCTCGACCGACCGCACCTGCATGACCTTGGCGCCGAGCGACGCGAGCTCCAGCATTTCTTCGAATGCGATCTTCTTCAGCCGCCGGGCACGCGGTACGACCCGCGGATCGGAAGTGTAGACGCCGTCAACGTCGGTATAGATGTCGCAGCGCTCGGCGCCGATCGCGGCCGCAACCGCGACCGCCGAAGTATCGGAGCCGCCGCGTCCGAGCGTGGTGATGCGCCCGGTTTCCTTATGCAGGCCCTGGAATCCGGCGATGACGGCCACTTCGTTGCGTTCATCGAAACGGCGCACGATGTCGGCGCCGTTGATTTCGAGAATGCGCGCCGATGCATGCACGTTGGAGGTCAGGATCGGGATCTGCCAACCGAGCCATGAGCGGGCATTGATATCCATATCCTGAAGCGTGATCGCGAGCAGGCCGGCGGTCACTTGCTCGCCGCTGGCAAGTACGGTGTCGTATTCGCGGGCGTCGAAGATTTGCCGTTGCGCCAAGGCCTCCTCACACCAGCCGACCAGCTGATCCGTCGTTCCCGCCATGGCGGAGACCACGACCGCGACCTGGTGCCCGGCATCGACCTCGCGTTTGACGTGGCGCGCCACATTGCCGATGCGCTCCATATTGGCGACCGAGGTCCCGCCGAATTTCATGACAAGACGAGCCATGGTCGTGGTCTGCGCTGTTTATGCAATGCGCGCCGGCCGCCATCCTGCCAGCCGGCGCTTTTAGGGCGCGTATTGATACCGACGCGCCGTGCTCCCTGCAACCTCACGCCGGGTGTGGGCGCTTGCGCTTTCAGTCATGCTTAATTGGGCGGTGCGCGTTCGCCGCTAAAACGGTGAAACGCGCCGGGATACGGCGCGTTTTCACGTTCAGCGGTTAGAATTGCTGAAATTTAATTTTTCCGGTAATCGCGCCGGTCTTTTGCTCCCACGCGGATCGGCAATGCAGTCTCCTGCCAACCGGTCGCCACCCCCAATAAACTTGACCATAACGCGATCCACATAAGCAACGGCATTGGATGCTCCTTTGCAGATCGTATCCGGCCTCTCGATTTAACAACGCCTCTGGGACGCCTCGGTTCCTTTCTCGTCGGCCGATGACGGAGCACGGGCGACAGGTAAATCCGCACAGCGGCGTAGTCGCGGAGCGGATTATTGTCGCCGCGCACGTTCGGAACGATAGGCGTCCTCGGGCTCAAATTCCGATGATCCCGATCCGCCGGCGGCGCGGACGCCAATTGACACAAGCAGTTTGCGCCGGGCGGTCCGCAGCGGCACGGCAAAAAGGCGATGGATGCGAATGAACAGCGGGATTGTCGACTTTTGCCGAATTTGCTCCGCCGTTAACGTTCCCGGCAGGCAGCGTGTGAGGTGCTTGTTGAGATGATAGATGTCGATTTCTTGCAGTCTGGCCAGGACGTATCTCGCGAATTTTCCGTTTCCGGGCCAGCGAGCGGACAAGCCGACGCAAACCTGAAAATCGATGAGGTAGGGGCGGCCGTCGCGGCCAATGATAATATTTTCCAATTTATGCAGATCGACGTAGGCCATATTTCGTTTGTGCATGGTTTGCAGCAGCGCAAACAACTCATCGAAAATACGCGGATTGATTTTTTGTTTGACGCGCATTGGCTCGCCGTCGATGTAGCCGCGAGCGACGGCGTTAGGAAGAATGCGCCCATTGCTGCCGACTTCGCCCAAATCGTTGGGGATAGTTTCGAGGTCGGCAAGCCGCCGCAGGAAGCCTGCTTCGCGCGCCGCAAGAGATCGGCCGACCCAGGCCAGCGGAATCACGAATAAAGGCGCGGTCCGGTTAAATTTACAAATGATCCGCTGGTCCGCGTCATCGCCATAAATCGCGGTGGCGGCCCACGAGTCGTGCTTGAGGATCTCGGTTCTTCGATAAATCCTGCCGCCTACCGTGACCTGCTCGGGCGGATCGTCATCCCCCAACGCGCGCAGGAACGCTGGGCGCTTTCTTACCGTTGGCTGGGTTGCGTTGCTCAACTGACTTGTCCGCTTACTTTCCGCCGTCGCATCCGTGATCACAAAGCGAAGCTTGGACGACACCTGGCCATTTAGTACGGCAGCCCGACGTAATTCTCGGCAAACACCGTTGCCGCCGCCTTCGAGCTGAACAGGTAGTCAAGCTCGGCCAGCTGGATCTTCTGGTCGAAAGGATTTTCCGAAATCCTGTGAAGCAACATGGTCATCCACCACGAGAAACGCTCGGCCTTCCACACCCGCGCCAGCGCGCGGCTGGAATAATGCGCAAGTCCGGCATCGGAGTTTTCCGAATAATACTCGACCAGCGCCTGCGCCAGATAGCGGACGTCGCTCGCGGCAAGATTAAGGCCCTTGGCGCCGGTTGGCGGCACGATGTGGGCGGCGTCGCCGGCGAGGAATAAACGGCCAAAGCGCATCGGCTCGGCGACGAAACTGCGCAGCGGCGCAATGCTCTTTTCAATCGAGGGACCCGTCACCAGCCGTTCGCGCGCCTCGTCGTCGAGCCGTGGTCTGAGCTCTTCCCAGAAGCGGTCATCCGGCCACGCCTCGATATCTTCGGCGAGGCTACATTGCAGATAATAGCGGCTGCGCGTCGGCGAGCGCATCGAGCAGAGCGCGAAACCCAGCGAGTGACGCACATAGATCAACTCATCGGACACCGGCGGCGTATCGGAAAGAATGCCGAGCCAGCCCAGCGGATAGACGCGTTCGTGCGTGGTAATCGCGCTCGGCGACACGCTTTTACGGGAAATTCCATGAAAGCCGTCGCAACCGGCGATGAAATCGCAGTCGATCTCATGTGTCTTGCTGTCGGCGCGATAGGTGAGGCGCGGCTTTTCGCCGAGAAAATCGTGCAGGCTCACGTCGTACGCGGCGTAGACCGTCGGTGCGCCGACCGCGGCGCGACCGTCCATCAGATCCTTGGTGATCTCGGTCTGCCCGTACACCATCACCGCTTTGCCGGTCATTTCCTTAAACGAAATGCGGTGGCGCACGCCGTCAACACAGATCTGGACGCCTTCATGAACAAGCCCATCGGCATGCATGCGGCTGCCGACACCCGCTTGATCAAGAAGGTCCATGGTGACTTGTTCAATGACGCCCGCGCGCACGCGGCTCAGCACATACTCTGCGGTTTGACGTTCGAGAATGATGTTATCGATGCCGTGCTTGTGCAGGAGCTGGCCAAGCAACAGCCCCGCCGGACCAGCACCAATGATGGCGACTTGGGTGCGCATGAACCTTCATAGCATCGTTGGTGAATATCGAAAGATCGCGGATGCTTACACTCCCGAGGAGCCCCGCTTTGTCGTGTCAGCCGCTTGGGTTCCCCGGTTTTGTGCCGGATAGCGTTGCGATAGGGTCGCTCCTTACACAACGGCATTCCACAAGCTCGCCGAAATAAGGCGGAGTTGGCGGGCAGACCGTTAAGTGCGGAGGATCGCTCGTGCTTGAGGCGACCGTGGCACGGCGGCAACAAGTGCGCACCATACGGTTATTCTCGAATTTTACCGGAAAACCCGTTTCCACTTTTCCGAGTGATGCTCTAGGGTGACGGCGCGAAAACGGCCCAAGCGCAACCTAGGGAAAAAATATGCTGCGTATTCATGTATCTTGCCGGCTGGCTGGTCTTGCCTGCCGGTCTTTTAATGATCGGCGCGGGGAGTGCCGGCGCTCAGGGTACCCCCGATGTTCGCCAGGCCTGCACCGGGGACGCGATGCAATTTTGCTCTGATTATGTTCCCGATGTCCCCAAGATTACGGCATGCATGAAACGCAACTACCGGCGGCTGAGCGCGGAATGCCGCCTCGCCATGGCGCGCCAGCACAGAGCCTATCACCACCGCTATTATAAACGTCGCAGACGATAGCTTTGTCTTCAGTAGGCTCGCGGCAGGCCTGCGGCTAGGTCTCGAGGCCGGTCGGCACGTTCTTGTTTTCGCTTTCCAGCTTCATGCCGGCGGCGAGCGCCATGGTCTCCGCCAGCGCGGCAAAGTCCTTTTGCAAGTACTCTTGCGGATTCTTTTGCAGCATGGCGGCGCCGAAATGGCCTTGCAGAACCTCGCGCGCCGCCGCCGTCACCGGCATCGGCACGTCTATGTCACGGCCGAGCTCAAGACCGAGATCGAGGTCCTTGCGCAGCAATTCCGGCGTGAACGTCGTGGTCCAATCGAGATTAACCAGCGCGGGCGATTTGTAGCGGGTGAACATCGAGCCCATGGCGCTGTTGTTGAGGAAAGAAAGCCAGGCGTGGCGCGGGACGCCCATTTTGTTGGTCAATAACGTCATCTCGATCAGATTCTCGATAATCACGCCGAGCATGACGTTGTGGGCGATTTTGCACACCCGGGCGAGTTCGCCCTCACCGACATAGGACACCCCGCGCGGCGCGAACACCTCGATGAGCGGCATCACCGCCTTGCAGGCTGTTTCGTCGCCGGAAATGACGGCTTGAGAGCTTTCCGGCTTTGATGACTTTGGCATTGCCGCTCACCGGCGCGGCGACAAATTCGGCGCCGAGTTGTTTGAGCCGGTCGCGGACTGCCGCCGATTCCTCGACCGCTATGGTGGAGCAGTCGACCACCGTGGGCGGTATTCGGCCGCCTTGGCTGCAAACGCCGTTCTTGCCGTAGAGGACCTCCTGCACGTCCTTGCCGGTAGCAACAATGGAGAACAGCACATCGACGCCTTTGAGATCGGACAGATGATCGACCACTTTGCCGCCGATTTTCTGCAGCGGCTCGGCTTTGGCGCGCGTGCGGTTCCAGATACTTACGTCATATCCGGCTTTGATCAGCCGCTCGGCCATGGGGATACCCATGCGGCCGGCGCCGATCCAGCCGATCTTCTGGTTTTTTCCGTTCGTCGGCATGAGCGACCTCCCTGTTCTGGCGGCTGTCTTATCACAGCTGATCGAAGACGGGTGGCCGGGCAGCTTTGCATTTCTTGACAGGGATTTACCGCCCGGTCATAAGGACGCCGGCGATGCTCGGGCGATACTGTCCCGCGCGCCTTAACCAGCAGAATTGACTGCAAAGAAGCCGGTCCGGAAGACCCTTCCGAGTACCGGAAATGAACACGAGGACAAAGATGTTCGCGGTCTTCAAAACCGGTGGCAAGCAATATCGGGTTGCCGCCGAAGACGTACTCCGGGTTGACAAGGTCAAGGGCGACCCCGGCGAAATCGTCGAGTTCGGCGAGGTTTTGATCGTCGGCGGCGAGACGGTGACGCTTGGTGCTCCCACTGTGGCCGGGGCCACGGTAGCGGCCGAGGTGCTCGATCAGGCGCGCGGTCCCAAGGTCATCGCGTTCAAGAAGCGGCGGCGGAAAAATTCCCGGCGCAAGCGCGGCCACAGGCAGGAATTCACGCTCATCCGCATCACCGAGATCCTGACGGAAGGGCGCAAAGCGAACAAAACGCCGCCGCCGCGTCCACGGCGGGCGCCGGTAGAGGCTCGCGCGGAGTTCGGCGGATGCGGGAACTGAAACCGCGTCGGCGAGTTCGGAGTCGGCTGGCCAAAAGCCGCGCCGAGCGCAGGCTAAAACGGCTGGAAAACCAAAGGCCAAGGCGGGGGGCAAGGACAAGAAGCCGGCGGCGAAGGCGCGCAAAGCCCCAAAATAAGCCGCCGAAAGAAGACCAAGAAATGAGCGAAAGCGGTGATGCTTTTGTCATGAATCGGGTATAGATAGCGGATCGAAAGGTTTGAGCGATGGCTCACAAGAAAGCAGGCGGCTCCTCGCGCAACGGCCGCGATTCGGCCGGTCAGCGGCTCGGGATCAAGATTTTCGGCGGTGAAGACGTGACCGCCGGCAAGATTATTGCGCGCCAGCGCGGCACCAAATGGCATGCCGGCCGCAATGTCGGTGTGGGCCGCGACCATACGCTGTTCGCGCTGGTCAACGGTCGCGTCGAGTTTCGTACCAAAACCAAGGGCCGCGTGTTCGTATCGGTACTTCCGGCAACGGAGGCCGCGGCCCAGTAACACGGTGGATCAATCAAATCCGCCGGCATTCAGTCGAACCGGCGGGCCCAAAAGGGCTTCGACAAAGGGGGAGACGGGATGCCGGCTCCCCCTTTTGGTTTTTTGTAGGAGCCCGCGAGATGACATTCGCGCCAGAGATAGTCGCTCACATCGGCCGGGATGGGCGTAGTCCCGTCCTCGAGACGCCGCGCTGAAATTGCGCGCGCCGCGCCGAGAGGACGCCGCAGCGATTGCCGCGCTCGCGAACGATCTGCGCGTTGCCGCGAACACCGCGCGCCTTCCGCATCCTTATGCGTCGCTGATGCCGAGCAGTTCATCGCCACGGTCAACGCGCGCGAAGGCGAGGCGTGTTTTGTGGTTACGCGCGAGCATCAGTTGATCGGCGCCTGTGGCGTCGATCTGCGCGAGGACGGGCCCGAACTTGGCTATTGGTTCGGCACATCCTTTTGGGGGCGGGGCTATGCCACCGAGGCTGCGCGCGCCCTTATCGATTACGCCTTCGCCGACCTCGGCTGTGAAAGGCTGCACTCGGGCGCCCGGGTCAGCAATCCGGCTTCGCGGCGGGTGCTGGAGAAATGCGCGTTTCAGTGGACCGGCGTGCGATTGATGCGCATCCGCTCCATTAATTCGGCAGCTCCCATGGATCGGTTTCGTCTCGATCACGGATTGTGGGCCTCGCTGAAAACCTGGGGCCGCGTCAGTCACGTGGCCTGAGGGGTCCGGGTAACGAAGATGAAGCGCGGCGGCGACGCTAATGCTCGCTGCCGCGCTCCAATTGAAAGAATGGCGCGAGCTTCGCAACCAAGGCGGGCCCAAAGTGCGCTTGCGGATTCGACGGCCGGGCGTGATCCATCAACTCCCAGCCGCTGATGAGAATCGCGCGCATTGTCGAAAGCCTGCTGCAAATCTCTGCCGCGGCGGACGCTTTGCCGGAAGAAAGCATCGCCGAAATAAGTCCAATCGCGCTCCGGCGCGCAGCCGAACGAAGTATTTTCTGCATCCGCCGCGGTCAGCACGATGGTATCGTCGTTTGCCAGCGGCGGCACGAACGCGCCGGAAAAGCATGCGGAGACGATGACGAGACGGTTTTTGATGCCTTCGTTATTGAGAGTTGCGGCAACGAATTGCGGGGTCAGTTCGCTTGCGGTCTCATTCGGTAATTTCAACGCGAAGCCGGTGTGCTCCCCGTGCGACGTCATCAACAACAGAAGAACGTCGTCGGTTTTGTTCATCACCTTGCCGATCGCCTGAACGGCGGCGATAAAATTGCGGTCGGTCGCCAACGGGACGTGATCGAGCAGTGTTGCGATCGTTGATTAGGCGCAGCGTACGGCCGCTGATCGGGAGGATGTCCCCCATCACCGCCAGTCCGCCGTCGAGTTCTTTGACGAACACGTCCTGATCGGCCCAGCCGGCAATGCCCAGCGCATAGACGTTGGTGGCGCCTTTCACGCTGGGAGCGAGGGCGGCGGTCTCCGCTTGGAGGAGGGCGCCTTGCGATTGGGCAAAGCGCGCCGGCTCGCTTTTGGCTCCCGCCGGTGGTGAGAGGTGCGCGGCCAGCACCTCCCACCAATTGGCGTTGCGGATATCGAAATCGTGGGGAATGAAAATCAGGTGCGTGAGGGACCACAGTGGTTACGGCGAGAAGGGCGAGCCACAGCCCGGCCATTCGGCCGAACGCGGCAAGCCGCGGCTGCGGCGAGAAGCTTCGCAATATTGCGGCGGTGGCCCCGATCCACCACAACGATATAACGGCAAACAGCGCGATCGGCACAGTGCGCTCGCGCCAGAAGGTGATCGGCGATCTGCCGAAGCGGAATGAACGGCGCGGCAAACTTGACTGCCTCGAATCGCCGCTTCGCCCACGATCGTGAGCGCAAACATCGCGGACAACGCCGTGTTGCGCGCGGCCGGCGGTACGAACAGTGCGGCAACCGCCGCTTCGAGCGCGAGCCACGCGACGAGCGGCATTCAGTCCGTAGGGATTAAATCCGGCGCCGGGCCCGGCGTCGACCAGTTGCAACACGATGCGAAGGACGCCGAGACCCGCCAGCCAGCCGAGCAAGCTCGGCAGGCCGACCAGCCGGGAAACACGGCGTCGTTCGCCAAATCCCCGCGCGGGATGCTAGCTTGAGGACCAGACAGAAAGCTGCTCATTGGCCGCTCGAGACGCACCGAAGCCCAAATATACTCAAGAAATACTCATAATAAACGTTCAAAGAAGCTCACGTATCGTTCTCGAACATTCGTACTATATCAACGCGCTGGGCAGGGCGCCTCCCCATTGCACGGGTAATGTCTTGCGGCTCGATGCGATCGAAATTTGTTGCTAGACCTGGGTTCGCAGCATGAAATTCCTTGATGAAGCCAAGGTCTATATCCGCTCCGGCGACGGCGGAAACGGCTGCGTATCGTTTCGGCGCGAAAAATTTATCGAGTTTGGCGGACCGAATGGCGGCGACGGCGGCAAGGGCGGAGACGTTGTTGCCGAAGCCGTTCCCGGGCTCAACACGCTGATTGATTACCGGTATCAGCAGCATTTCTTCGCCAAAAACGGCGGCGGCGGAATGGGCAAGGACCGCCACGGCGCCAACGGCGCCGACGCTGTGCTCAAGGTCCCGGTCGGCACGCAGATTTATGAAGAGGATGGCGAAACGCTACTTGCCGATCTGGCCGAAACCGGCGAACGCATGGTGCTCGCGCATGGCGGTAATGGCGGTTTCGGCAATGCGCATTTTAAATCCGCCACCAACCGCGCACCGCGACGCGCCAATAGCGGTCAGCCCGGAGAAGAGCGCACCATAAGGCTGAGACTTAAGCTTATCGCCGATGCTGGCATCGTCGGCCTGCCAAACGCCGGCAAGTCAACGTTTCTTGCCGCCGTGAGCGCCGCCAAGCCGAAGATCGCCGATTATCCTTTCACGACGTTGCAGCCACAACTCGGCGTGGTCGCGCTGGATGGCCGCGAATTCGTCCTCGCCGACATTCCCGGCCTGATCGCCGGGGCGCACGAAGGCAGCGGACTTGGCGATCGGTTCCTTGGCCATATTGAGCGTTGCCGCGTTTCTTGCATCTCGTCGACGGAACCGCGGGCGACGCGGCTGAGGCCTACAAAACCATACGGGCGGAGCTTTCCGCGTATGGCCATGGCCTTGCAGAAAAACCCGAACTGGTCGCGCTCAACAAAGCCGATGCGATGGATGCCGCCGAGATCAAACGCCAAACAGCGCGGCTTGCCCGTGCAGCAAAGAAGACGCCGCTTGTGGTTTCAGGCGTCAGCGGCAAAGGCGTCCGTGAAGTGGTCCGCGCTCTCTTTGCGATGATCGAAGAGACCCACCGCGAGGCACGCACGAGCAGGGAGCCTGCCGCGTGGCAGCCGTGACGCCCGTGACCAAAACCTCAGCCGCGAACCTCCCGCAGTTTATTTGGATTAGCTCGCGCCAATCGCTACATTAGCGCCATGTTCGGGCTGCCCCAGTCTCATCACCGGCCACGGAATGTGCGCCTCGATACGCTGGTGCGGTTGCGCTGGCTCGCAGTGTTCGGTCAGGCGGTCGCCGTCCTGGTCGTCCATTTCGGCCTGGAATTTGACGTTCCGATCTGGCCCTGCTCTTGGCGTGATCGCGTTGTCGGCGCTGCTCAATGTGGCGCTGAGCCTTGGTTTCCAGCGTCCACAATGGCTCGAACCCGACCGCGCCGCCTATCTCTTGGGGTTCGATCTCGCGGAGTTGACGGCGCTGCTTTTCCTGACCGGCGGCGTGGAGAATCCTTTTTCCTTTTTGTTGGTCGGTCCGGTGTTGATTTCGGCCACCGCGTTGCCGCCGCGCATGACTTTGCTGCTCGGCATATTTGCCGTCCTCTGCGCAACGCTACTGATTTTCGTTCATTATCAGCTGCCGTGGGAAAGCGAAGAGCCGTTCGAGCTGCCGGAAACCTATGTGGTCGGCGTCTGGCTCTCGATCCTGTTGGCGATCGGTTATATCGGCGTCTACACTTGGCAGGTCGCCGAGGAGGCGCGCCAGCTATCCGAGGCGCTGGCGGCGACCGAATTGGTCTTGGCGCGCGAGCAGCACCTTTCGCAGCTCGATGGTCTTGCAGCGGCGGCCGCGCATGAACTCGGCACGCCGCTGGCCACGATCACCGTCGTCGCCCGCGAGCTCGAACGCGCGCTCGAAGCGAATTCGCCCTACGCCGAGGACGTGAAATTACTGCGCGAGCAGGCGCGGCGTTGCCGGGAGATACTGGCAAAAATTACCGAACTGCCGACGGCCGATCCGTTCGATCAGGTGCCGCTCTCCGCGCTGATCGAGGAAGCGATGGAGCCGCACCGCCAGTTCGGCGTTTCGCTCGCGCGCATCAATGCATCCAGCCGTGGTCCGGAGCCAATCGGCGCGCGCAGTCCCGCGGTCCGTTATGGCCTCGGCAATCTGATTGAAAACGCCGTCGATTTCGCCAACACTCGCGTCGAAATCTCAACGCAATGGACGCCGGAAGAGGTGCAAATAACCATCGGCGACGATGGGCCGGGCTTTGCGCCTGAGGTGTTGGATCGGCTGGGAGCGCCTTACGTCACTCATCGCCAGCCGGGGCCGCCGGCGGAAGATGACGAAGAAGCGGCATTCGGCCTGGGATTGGGCTTGTTCATTGCCAAAACGCTCCTCGAGCGCACTGGCGCCAAATTATCGTTCAAGAACCGGGCGGCGCCGCTGCACGGTGCCTCGGTCATTGTCGCCTGGAGCCGGTCGGATTTCGAGCGGCCACCGGTTGCGCCGCCTCTTGAGGGCGTAACGGCAGTATCTTAACTATCAGATGCGAGGGCGATCGGTATCAGACGGAGTATTTGCTATGACCAATTCGATGGCCGGCACCCTGCCAAATGTGACGAGCGCCGCAACTCACAATGAGCGGTCGCTGCTGATCGTTGAGGACGATAAATCTTTCCTGCAACGGTTGGCGCGCGCCATGGAAACCCGCGGCTTTGCCGTAAGCACCGCAGAGTCGGTCGCCGAAGGCTTGCTTCAGGTCGAGAAATCTCCACCTGCCTTTGCGGTCGTTGATATGCGGCTCGCCGATGGCAACGGGCTCGACGTGATTTCGGCCATCAAGAAACGCCGGCCCGAGGCGCGCGCCCTCATTCTCACCGGCTATGGCAATATCGCGACCGCGGTGAATGCCGTGAAGCTCGGCGCCGTCGATTATCTTGCGAAGCCGGTTGACGCCGATGACGTCGCCGCGGCGCTCCTTGCCGCCGAAAACAAAAAGATCGAGCCGCCGGAAAATCCGATGTCCGCCGATCGCGTGCGCTGGGAACATATCCAGCGCATTTACGAATTGTGTGGCCGCAACGTCTCGGAAACTGCGCGCCGCCTCAATATGCACCGCCGCACCCTGCAGCGGATCCTCGCCAAACGCGCGCCGAAATAGCGCTTTCCGCAACGGCAGCACGGCAACGGCGGCGTGGCGCCGTCCACACAATTTTTATCGAATTTTGTTACTCCGGGTAAACCGCATCCTGCTTGAGCGCGGGAAAGCGGTCCAGATTCGGTGCTGCGCGTTAATGTAAATTTCGCACGACTTCATCGATCATTCAGCCGTAATTTTCTTACTGCTTTGCCAGGCGGCTCGCATGGTTGCACAGGCGCTCGCGGCGCAGAAAAAGCGAACGGACGGGGCAACGGATGCGGAACGCGCGCCGCGCCTGCTCGTCGTCGACGATGATATTCTTCATCGCATGATCATTTGCCGGGCAGCGGCCAAAGTGGGCTACGTTCCCGTCGGCGCGGCGAGCTATCTGGAGGCGCAGAAGCTGTTGCAGCAAAACGCCTTCGACTGCATCACGCTTGACATGACGCTTAGCAGAAGCGGCGATGGCGTCGACCTGCTCCGTCATCTGGCGGAAGTCGGCTGCGCGGCGCCCATCATTGTCGTCAGCGGCTGCGATGACGCGATGCTGCACGAGAGCCTGCGCGTCGCCAGATCGCTGAAGCTGAACGTCGCCGAACCCGTACGCAAGCCGGTCGATCTGACGATCCTGCGCCATATGCTGGAAGGACTTTGCGGCGAGCCATCCGGCTCCGGTGAGCCGGTGTAGCGCGGCGCTTGATCGTCGTCTGCTACTTCGTCTCGGCCTCGTAGACGCCGTTCCAATCGGGCGGCGGCGGGTCGGCCCGGTACGCCGCGATCCGTTCGACATACATGTCATAGAGGCCATCGACGCCGAAGGCGTTGGCGAGCTTGCGGCAGCGATCTATCAGCGTCGTTGTCGCGTCCCATTGCTGCCGGCGGTAACAAGCGAGCATTTGCGCATTGAGCTCGCGCAACTCCTTAGAGCGCGGGTCGTCGTCGATTTCCGCGCGCCCAAGTACGGTGAAAACCGCTTCCGGCTGTTTCTTGCCTTTCACCTGAATGAGGTCGATTTCCATGGTGGCGAATTTTGCGCAGGCCTTTTCCGCGGTGCGCGAGCCGATCACCAGCGAAAGCCGATAGTCCTTGGTCCGCGATTCCAGGCGGGAAGCGACGTTCACGGTGTCACCGAGCACCGAATAGTTGAAGCGGAAGTCCGAGCCCATATTGCCGACGACGCACGGACCGGTGTTGAGCCCGATACCGACGCGCAGCGGCATGTAAACGCCGCCATTGGCTTCGGCCTCGCGCTTGAGCTCGACATTCAGCGTCTCGGCGCGCGCCAGCATGTCGAGCGCCGCGTCGCACGCATTGGCTTCATGCTCGGCATCGTCCACCGGCGCATTCCAAAACGCCATAATGGCGTCGCCGATATATTTATCGATCGTACCCTTGCGCTCGATGATGGCGTTGGTCAGCGGCGTGAGGAAGCGGTTCATCAGATGGGTGAGGCCCTGAGGGTCATCCTTGTAATGCTCGGATATCGTGGTGAAGCCGCGCACGTCGGAGAACAGGATCGTCATGCGCCGCTCCTCGCCGCCGAGCACGAGTTTTTCCGGCGATTTGGCGAGTTGCTCGACCAGTTGCGGAGAGAGGTAGAATCCGAAAGCCGAGCGGATTTGCTGGCGCTGCTGCTGCTCGCGGAAATAATTGAAGAAGGTGAGCACGAGATAGATGAGCCAGCAGGACATCAGCGGGTAGGTGAAGTCGATGAGCAGATTGTGGGCGGCGAAGAAATACCAGGACATGCCAACGAGCCCTGCGATCAAGAGCGCGCCCAGCGCGACCACTATCGCGGCCGGCAACAGCGGAGCGGCAATGATGATCGCGAGACCCAAAACAATCGCGGTCAAAAGCTCGGCGCCGATCGCGTAGTTCGGCCGCGACAGCAGCGAATTGGTCAAAACGCTTTCCAGAATTTGCGCATGGATCTCGACGCCCGGCATCGCCGGTTCGACCGGCGTCGTCTTGACATCAAGCAGACCGATGGCGGAGGTGCCGATCAAAACCAGCCGCCCGCGCAAGCGATCGGCGGGCACGCGGCCGTGCAGCAGGTCGGTCGCCGATACATAGCGCTGCGGGTCGTGTTTGTTGAAATGAACCCAGAATTGCCCATTGAGGTCGGTGGGAACTTCGAGGCCGGGCACTGCT
Source organism: uncultured Alphaproteobacteria bacterium (assembly GCA_963835195.1). Taxonomy (GTDB): domain Bacteria; phylum Pseudomonadota; class Alphaproteobacteria; order Rhizobiales; family Xanthobacteraceae; genus BOG-931. Next base: position 14,355 of record CAWIEY010000006.1, on the reverse strand, counting down.
GCGGCGCGGACGCCGGCTTCGTCGGTGCGCACGAGAATGGCGCCGCTTGCCGGTGACAACGCGCAACATGTCCATGGTCAGCGTCGGCACCAATATGCCCTGGGCGTTCATGACGACGGGCACGCGGCGGATAATGCCGTCACGCTCCGGATTGATTGAGAACAGGCCGCGGCCGGCTGCGGCCTGTTCGATGGGCAGGATATTGCGCAGCAGGCCGGGAAAAGTGACCAGGAACGGCCGCGGATCCGGTCCGACAACGGCAAATCCGGTTTGCAGCGCGCTTTCCGCCGGCAACAGCGGCACCGGCGTCGGTGAGCCGGCTTGGCCGACGACCACGCGCGCGTGCCGGATCGCGTCGGCAAAGATATCGTCGTTGCTGGCAAGCCCGTCGAGTTTTGCCCGAGTCTCCGCGTCAAGGCCGCGGAAGCTTTTTTCGGCAACCGCCGGCGACATGCGGTCGGGTTCGGGAAACACGATGTCGAAGCCAATGGCAACGGCGCCCATCCGCGCGATGTCCGAAACCAGGTCGGCGAGCACCGTGCGCGGCCAGGGCCATTGGCCGATTTCCTTTTGGCTCTTGTCATCCAGGTCGACAATGACGACCGGCCGCGCCGTCTGCTGGCGCGGGCGCAGGACCTGAAAGAGATCGAAAATGCGCAGCCGCGCTTCTTCCAGCGGCTGCGGGTCGGCTATGCGCAGCGGCACCAGCGCGAACAAAAGCAGCGTGCACACCGCCCGCGCCAGACCGAATTGCCGCGCCCAGCGAGCGATTAGTCTCATGTCAATCGGTTCCGCTTTGGCGGGTTTCGCTTATAGCAGGCCGGTTGCCGGCGGAGAACAAACGCCACGCCCTCACGCCAGGCGGCGATTGGCGCGCATGTGCTCGACGCCTTGCCATCCCGGCGATGGTCGCCGCTCACTTCTCCCGAAAAGCGCGCATCAGCTGGTCGTGCAGCGGCTTTATCAGATAGGACAGCATGGTTCGCTGCCCGGTTTGGATGAAGGCCTCCACCGGCATTCCCGGCGTGAGCTTCACGTCGCCGAGCCGGGCGATCTGTTCGGGCGCCATCGCGATGCGCACGAGGTAATAGGTCTGCCCGGTGCGTTGATCGGTCGTGGTGTCGGCGGCAATGCGCGCGACGGTGCCGGTGATCTCCGGCGTCGTGCGGATATTGAAGGCGGAGAAGCGCAGCAGGACCGGCTGGCCGAACTCGACCTTGTCGATATCCTTGGGGTCGACCTTCGCTTCGACCAGAAGCTTGTCCGTCTCGGGAACGATGAGCATGATCGTGTCGCCGGCGGCGATGACGCCGCCGACGGTGTTGGCCGTCGACTGAAAGACAACGCCGTCTTGCGGTGCGCGTATATCGGTGCGCCTGAGCTGGTCCTCGGCCGCGACCTTGCGCTCGACATATTCGCCGATTTTGCCGTCGGTCTCGCGCAGCTCCTTGGCGACGTCGCTGGATAAGTCCTGATCGACCTGGAGGATCTGCAATTCGGTCTCGGCAATCTTGCCCTTGGCCTGAGCGGCGGAAGCAATGAGCTGCCCGCGTTCGCCCTGCAGCCGCGCCGATTCGCGTTCCAACGCCGTCAACTTATCGAGTGGGATCAAATTTTTCTTCCACAGCTCGCGCATGCCACCGAGCTCCTGCTCGATCAGCTCGGTTTCCTTGCTCTTGGCGTCCTGTTGCGCTTGCAGCCCCCCGATCTCTTCCTGCAATTGCGTGATCCGCTGCCGCAATTGTTGCTTCTGCCCCAACCGCGCGGTACGCCGCAGCTCGAAGAGCTTACGTTCGCTCGCCAACGCCTCCTGCACGTCGGCGTCACCGGTCTTGTCCGCGAGTTCTTTGGGCGTAGCGACGGTCTCGGCGCCGTCCCGCTCCGCCGCCAGCCGCGCTTTGCGCGCGTAGAGCTCTATCAGTCCCTTGCTGACGATGGCCAAGTTGGCGCGGGTGACGGTCTCATCGAGCCGCACAAGAATGTCGCCGGCCTTGACGTGATCGCCGTCGCGGGCGCGCACTTCGCCGACGACGCCTCCGGTCGGGTGCTGCACCTTCTTTACGTTGGAGTTGACGACCACGGAACCCGGCGCGATCAGCGCGCCGGAAATCTCCGCCGTTGATGCCCAGCCGCCGAGACCGACGGCGAGGACGGCAACGACGATGCTGCCAACGACGACGTGTCGGCGTATGGAAGAGCGAGCGCCGGACGTTTCGCTGCTCACGCGGCGCCTTCCTGGTCCGGCACGACTTTCAGCGCCCGCGGCGGGGCGCTGGGTTGCATAATGCCTTTGAGCACTTCGTCTTTTGCTCCGAACTGCTGCTGGCGGCCTTTGCCCATCACCAGAATATAATCGACGCCGGCGATGGCGCTCGGACGGTGCGCGACGACAATGGCGACACCACCGCGCGCGCGAATGCCGATGATCGCCCGGGTCAGCGCTTCATCGCCTTCGGCGTCGAGATTTGAATTCGGCTCATCCAGCACGACCAGGAAAGGATCGCGGTAAAGCGCGCGCGCAAGCGCGATGCGCTGCGCCTGGCCTGCCGACAGCCCGCTGTTGTTATCGCCCACATGCGTCTCGTAGCCATCATGCAGATTGACGATGAGGTCGTGAACGCCGGCGGCCTGCGCGGCGGCGAGCACCGCCTCGGCGTTTGGCGGATCCTCGAAGCGGGCGATATTTTGCGCGATGTTGCCCGGAAACAACTCAACGTCCTGCGGCAAGTAACCGATGTGGCGGCCGAGCGCTTCCGGAGACCATTGATCGAGGCTGGCGCCGTCGAGTCGGACGCTGCCGCGCACCGGGATCCACACGCCCACGAGTACGCGCGCCAGCGACGATTTTCCCGATCCGGTCGGGCCGATCACGCCGAGCGCCTTGCCGGCGTCGAGCGAAAAGTTGACATCCTGGCAAACGATCTTCTGTTCGCCGGGAGGCCCAACGGCTGCGTTCTGCACCAGAAGCGTTTTCTCCGGCGCCTGCAGGGGCATCGGCTCGGCTCGCGCCGGCAGGTTGCCGAGCAGCTTCGACAGCCGTTGCCAGCTTTGCCGCGCGGCGACAAAGCCGCGCCAGTTGGCAATCGCCAGGTCGACCGGAGCGAGCGCGCGCGCTCCGAGGATGGAGCCGGCGATGATAATTCCGGCCGTCGATTCCTGATGGATCACAAGCCAGGCGCCGACGGCAAGGATGGCCGATTGCAGCAGCAACCGCAAAACCTTGGAAAGTGAACCAAGTCCGCCCACCACGTCGCTGGCGCGGCCGCTCGAAGCCACATAATTGCGATTAAGCTCGCTCCAGCGTTTGGCAATGCGGCCGACCATGCCCATGGCGGTGATTGCTTCCGCATTGCGCCGGCTCGCCTCCATCAGCGAATTACGCGCCGCGGCGAGCTGAGTGGCACGGCCTGTGGGCCGGCGCGTTCGCAGCTCCGTCGCAACGGTAATGGCAATGAGTATGACTGCGCCGGTCAGCGCGGTGAGACCGATATAGGGGTGAAACAGGAAGCAGACAGCGAGGTAAACCGGCATCCACGGCAAATCGAACAAGGCAACCGGCCCGATACCGGACAAAAACCCTCGTATCGTATCCAAATCGCGGATTGGCTGGGTGCCGCCGCTTTTGCTGCCGATTTTCAGGGGTAGCCGAACGATGACTTCATAGACCCGCTGGCTCATCGCTTCGTCCAGGCTGTGGCCGACGCGCACCAGGATCCGGCTGCGGATCGCGTCGATGAACCCCTGCACGGCGTAAAGACCGGCGACGAGAATCAACAGGGCGACCAGAGTGGGTACGGAACGGCTCGGCAACACCCGGTCATAAATTTCGAGCATGAACAACGCGCCGGTGAGCATCAGCACGTTGCTCATGCCGCTGAACAATGCGACAGCGAGAAACGCCCGCCGGCACGCGGCCAGGGCCGCGCCGAGTTCGGAGACCGCAAAATGTTCGCCCGAGGGGCGTGCGAGCTGCATCATCGCGGAGTGCCTAGCAGCGGATTGCAGTTAATAGCATGACCCGGCTCACCCGTGCCATTCATCGCCAGGATCATCATAGCGTGGTTTACGCCCAAAACGGCATGCCGAAGAGCGCCCTTGGCCCGGCAAGCGTCTTTTCGGTCGAGCCTGAAATCTAATCAGAAAGGCTTAATCAAGAAAGAAAAAGTTGGTCCTGGATTCCCGCCCCACCGGCGCTCTCGTCATAAAATGCGTGCGCACCCGCGCACCAGCCCTTCACGGGCTGGCGCCGAGCCGCTTCGCAAACGTTTTAGGCTGGTAGTTTTAGGAACGGGAATTGAGCGAAAGCCCGATGCTGAACGCTTTTTGCCGCGTTGCGCCTTCAGTCCTTCTCAACTTCTTGGCAATCTTGGCCGCGGCTGTCTTCTTTTTCGCCATGGTCTTTAATTCACGCACCTCGGTCGCAGTCCACGCGCGCCGCTTCTTTGACTTCTTAGCCATAAATCCTCCCTTTCAGGAAAGGCAACAACATCAACAAAGGTGAAACAAACACAACAGATCGGTTTGAGGGGTCATCAGTAGCGCAGTGTTTGATCCGAAACAACACTCGCTCATAGGTGGGACGGGGTACAATCAGCATTGTTAGATAGTTATTAGCAACCTCTCGCCCGCTAGGCAAATTGAACTTTCAGAGGTTGCGGCGTCTTGTTGATAGATCGAGACGCGGTTGCGCGGCACGTGCAAATTGAAAATCGTCGCTGAAGGTTCCTTGATCTCGCGCGCAGAACGGCCGACGGAACGATCGCAATCAATCGCCGCCTCATTCCCGCGTAGCATCCGGCCGCACCACGCCGCCTGCGGGGAGTTTTCCGGTCGAATTCCGCACGCATCGGGGGCTTGCAGCTTTCTTTCGCCTTCCTAACTTTTGAGCTGAAGCGAGCGTGCGGAAACGGGGACGCTGTCATGGACGAACTCAAACTCGTTGCCCTCGATAAGGACGATATCGAAGTCGTCTCGGCGCATGTGCAGGACGCCTTTGTCAAGGTCGCCGATGTCCTTTGGCAGCCGCGCGAGCACCGCTTCATCATGGCGCTCGACCGGTTCGATTGGATGAATGCGGTTGAGGCCAACGGCCCCAAGGGGATGCATCCTCCGGACTATCGGCGGTGCCGCACCGCCTTGCGTTTTGAGCGGGTCACGGCTTGCAAATGCCGAGGGCTCGACCAGACGAACAAAGATGCAACGCTCAATCTCTTGGCGATTGAATTCGCCGAACACGACGCGCCAGGCGGCACCGTGTTGCTGACCTTCTCCGGCGGCGGCGCCATCCGTCTCGAGGTTGAATGCTTGGAAGTCGAGCTTGCCGACCTTGGCGAAGCTTACGCGGCAGTGATCTGCCCTGATCACTTCGCCAGCACGAAATCCGCGTAGCCCCGGCCGATTAGGTCAATTCGGCCACCGGCCGTCGCATCGGCGGCACCGCAAAGGTTTTCATCAGACCGACCATGATGATCAGCGTCGCGCCATAGACGATGACCTGCATGGCAGTAGGCTGATCGACATAGCCGATAAGCGTATGCAAAGCCCGTCCCAACCAGCTGTCGTCCCGCAAAATCCACGATGTGTCCCATACCGGCTGATCGAATGCCGTGAGGATGTTCGCCTGTTGCAGAAAAGCAATCGCCTGTGCCGCCAAGCCCGCGGCCAGCAATGCGATCAACGTGCTGGTGACGCCGAACAGGTACCGGGTCGGAATGGCGACAAGACCGAAATACGTCAGCATGCAGACGAACGTGCCAAGCAGGAGCCCGATCGCGCTGCCGACCAGCATGCCGCTGCCGCCCCCTCCCGCCGCGGCCACACCGTAGAGGAACAGCACCACTTCAGAGCCTTCCCGCAAAACCGCGATAGCCACCACGAGTGACAAGGCCGCCAGAGACTTTGAGCCGGCAACCACCGCTTGACCGGCGGCGCGAATCTCCGCCGCAAGTTCACGGCCATGGCGCGACATCCAGACGTTGTGCCAAGTGAGCATGACCACCGCGAAGCTGAGGATGCTGGCGTTGAACAGCTCTTGCCCGCTTCCGCCGAACAGCGCGGACAGCCGGCTGGTAAAGAGTGCGACGGCGCAAGCTCCGATAACGCCCGCGGCAACGCCGCCAGCGATCCAGATTGTCCTGCCGGCAACGCCAGAAGTGACCGCCATAACGATGCCGACGATCAGGCCGGCCTCGAAAACTTCGCGAAAAACGATCACCAGCGAAGCAAACACGAACACCTCATAAGACGTCGGTCACGATGCACGCGGTCGTGCCGGGAACTGGATCTAGAACGGCCGCACGACGCACATCGAGTTAAACCTTGCGGCACAAGTGCAGAACAGTCCGCACCCTACATAAACCTAATATGCGAGCAATTGGTGAACGTCGGCGATTTTGTCAATCGACGAAGGCAATATTAGAATTGTTATAAGAAGAAAGACCTGATACTGCGCTGCCGTTCGCAACAGAAACTGGCGTGCGCATTCGCCCCGCAGCGATGATGAGAACTTGATTATGGCAATCCGCCTCGACACGCGCGCCGCAGATTTTGCGCAAAGATTTCGCCGCTTTCTCGCCACCAAGCGCGAGGTCGCCGGCGATGTTGAAGCGTCTGTGCGCGCAATTATCGCAGACGTTGCCGCGCGCGGCGACCTGCCGCTTTACGACTACACGGCGAAGTTCGATGGCTTCGATCCGGCGCCACCGGGCTGAAGGTCGACGCCAAGGAGATTGCCGCCGCTTCTGCAGCCTGCGAGCGTCCTCTGCTCGACGCGCTTGAGTTTGCGCGAGGTCGCATCGAGGCGTTTCACCGCCGGCAGATGCCCAAGGATGACCATTTTAACGACGCGATCGGCGTCGAACTCGGCTCGCGCTGGACGGCGATCGAAGCGTCGGACTTTATGTGCCGGGCGGCTCCGCCGCCTATCCGTCGTCGGTTTTGATGAATGCAGTACCGGCAAAAGTTGCCGGAGTGCCGCGTCTGGTGATGGTGGCGCCGGCGCCCGGCGGGTCGTGCCGGCACCGGTATTGGCGGCGGCAAAACTTTGCGGAGTTGACGAGATTTATCGGATCGGCGGAGCGCAGGCGATTGCGGCGCTTGCTTACGGCACCGCTACGATCGCTCCGGTCGCGAAAATCATCGGGCCGGGCAACGCCTATGTCGCGGCCGCCAAGCGTGCTGTTTTCGGAAAAGTCGGTATCGACATGATTGCCGGACCGTCTGAGGTGGTGATCCTCGCCGATGGCAGCGCCAACGCCGAATGGATTGCCGCGGATTTGCTGGCGCAGGCCGAGCATGACGAAAGCGCACAAGCGATATTCTTGACCGACGACGAGAAGCTTGCCGCGGCGGTCGAGCGTGCGGTCGAAGCGCAACTCGCTAGCTCAAGCGCGGCAAGATTGCCGGCGCCTCGTGGCGAGATTTCGGCGCGATCATTTTGGTGCGCGATATTGATCAAGCCTTGCCGCTCGTCGACGCGATAGCGCCGGAGCACCTTGAGATCGCGGCAGCCGATGGCGACGCGTTGGCGCGCCGTGTTCGCAACGCCGGCGCCATATTCATCGGGCCGCATACGCCGGAAGCGATCGGCGACTATGTCGCCGGCATCCAATCACGTGCTGCCGACGGCGCGATCGGCGCGGTTCTCGTCCGGACTTGGCGTGCTCGATTTCATGAAGCGCAGTTCGACTGCTCAAATGCGGTCCGGAGCAAATGCGCGCGCTGGCAGAGGCGGCGATCACGCTCGCCACGGCAGAAGGGCTCGATGCGCATGCTCGTTCGATCGCCATTCGGCTCAATCGCTGATGGCGCGTCAAGCCCCCGACGAAAAGCCAACCGGCCGCCTCGTCGCGGTTACACTTGACGAGTCGTCCATCGGACGTTCCGAGCCGCGACGTGGAACATGAGCGCGCGATCGCGATCTACGACCTCATCGAAGAGAACTCGTTCCGTCCGGCCGGCCACGAGGACGGGCCGTTCACGCTCAACTGAAGATCGATGGCAATCGGCTGGTCTTTGACATTCGGCTTGAGGACGGCAAACCGGTGATCGCCCATCTTCTTTCGCTGGCGCCGTTCCGGCGCATCGTGAAGGATTATTTCACGGTATGCGACAGCTACTATGCGGCGATCCGCGGAGCGACGCCTGATCGCATCGAAGCGCTCGATATGGCGCGCCGCGCACTCCATGACGAGGGCTCGCAAATCCTCATGGAGCGCCTGAAGCGGAAAGTCGAGCTCGATTTCGACACGGCGCGCCGGCTGTTCACGCTGGTCACGGTGCTGCATTGGAAGGGGTCATGAGCCGCAATGCCGGCGCCAGCAACCGTCCGCCGCGCAGCCGCTGGCCGTGCTCTTTGCCTGCGGGCTTAACGCCATCCGCTCGCCAATGGCGGCGGCGATGCTCCGCCAGATGTTAGGCCGCTCGATCTATGTCGCCTCGGCGGGCGTGCGCAAAGGCGAACCCGATCCCTTTGCGGTCGCGGTGATGGAGGAAATCGGCCTCGACATTTCGCGCCACAAGCCGCTGACCTTCGAGGAGCTCGAGGATTTGGAGGGGCTCAATTTCGATCTTATCGTGACGCTCGCGCCCGAGGCGCATCACCGCGCGCTTGAGATCACGCGCACCAGCGCGAGTCGACGTCGAATATTGGCCGACGCCCGATCCGAGCGTGGTCGAAGGCAGCCGCGAGCAGCGGCTCGAGGCTTACCGCGCGGTTCGCGACCAGCTTTTGGCGCATATCGGCGAACGCTTTGCCGGTAAACGCCCGGGAAACGAATAGATGGCTTCGCTCCTGACTTCGGTTGTCGCCGGCGCAGCAGTTGTGGAATGGCGCATCATCCGCTAGGTTCCGCGCCGATTTCGGCCGGGTGTTTGGGCGCGGCCGCGGCGGCCGCATGTCAGCAATTTCCAGGTAGCGAATGGCGAAGGAAGAACTTCTGGAATTTCCCGGCATCGTCACGGAACTGCTTCCGAACGCCACCTTCCGCGTCAAACTGGAAAACGAGCACGAAATCATCGCCCACACCGCCGGCCGCATGCGCAAGAACCGCATCCGCGTGCTCGCCGGCGATAAAGTGCTGGTCGAAATGACGCCTTACGATCTGACCAAAGGCCGGATCACCTACCGGTTCAAATGATTGGCCGCCCAAAATTTGTGCTCGCTTCCGGTTCGCCGCGCCGGCTCGCGCTTGTCAACCAGGCCGGCATCGAGCCGGACGCGCTGCGCCCGGCGGACATCGACGAAACCCCGAAACGGGGCGAACTGCCGCGGGCCTGCGCCACCCGGCTCGCGCGCAACAAGGCCGAGACCGCGTTCGCGATGGTGCGGCTCGACGAAGAGCTCAAAGGCGCCTTCATTCTCGCTGCCGATACCGTGGTCGCCGTCGGCCGCCGTATTCTGCCCAAGGCGGAATTGCTCGACGAGGCGGCGCAATGCTTGCGCCTTCTGTCCGGCCGCAATCATCGCGTCCATACCTCCGTTTGTTTGGTCACGCCGACGGGAGAAGTTTCGGCAGCGGCATGTCGAGACGCGGGTGCGCTTCAAGCGGCTCTCGGAACAGGATATCGAAGCTTATCTTGCGTCGGGCGAATGGCGCGGCAAAGCCGGCGGCTATGCGGCGCAAGGCATCGCCGGCACTTTCATTGTCAAAATCGTCGGCTCGTTTTCCAACGTTGTCGGCTTGCCGCTCTATGAGACGGTGACGCTGCTCGGCGGCGAAGGCTACCCCATCCATTTTGGCTGGCTGAACGCTTTGTGAGCCGAGCGGACCGCTGGCGTCTTTGAAGCGTCGCGTCCCAATATCCCGGGCATGAAGGAAGCTTTCGGCCCGCCTGTCCGATCTGTGGCAAGCCCGTTGTTGCGGAGTTCCGCCCGTTTTGCTCGCGGCGTTGCGCCGATGTCGATCTTCATCGCTGGCTGTCCGGCGTTTATGCCGTGCCGGTCAGCGGAAGAAGAGGAAGGAGGACGAGCGGCGCCGCAGCGATAAGCGCGAGCGAGGCAACGGCGAACTGCAACGCGGCCACTTCGCTATTCTGGACAGCCGGAAACCGAGCCTCTATAACGCGCCGCGCTCGCGTTCTGCTCAGATGGCGTTGCGCGAACGCCGTTGTCGTGGGCCCAGGTAGCTCAGTTGGTAGAGCACTGCACTGAAAATGCAGGTGTCGGTGGTTCAATTCCGCCCCTGGGCACCACCACCAAAAATTCTTCCAAAATTTCAGACGCTTACAAAAGGTGGGACACTAATTTCGAAAAAAGTGGGACACTTTTGTTCACGGTCTCACCTCTTTTCGAGCAGGTGCATCGCCGCTTCGGCGAGCTGCTTCTGATCGGCTTTGCGCGTGTAGTGTTCTGCCTGTTTGATCGTGTCCCAGCCAAAGATCGCCATCAGCTGACGCGCAGTCGCGCCATTGTTTGCGGCGATGGTCGCACCCGCCTTCCGCAGCCCATGCGCTGAACACTGCGGCAAGTTGGCTTGATCACACCAATCGCGAAACTTGTTGCCAAAGCCGGCGTCCGTAAATGGTCGGCGGAATTCGTTAATCAGGAACGTCAGGTCGCCACACCGTGAGGCATCAATGATCTTTTGCAGCGCCGGCAAAATCGGGAGCGTGAGCGTGTGTGGTTTGCGGTTACGGCCCTTGTGTTGCGTGAAGGTCAGCATGCCCCGCTTGGCATGTTGCCTGCCGAAACGGATGATATCGGACCGTCGCTGGCCGGTATAGAGCAGCAGGGCAAACGCGAGCCGCGCCTTACTTCCAATCGGATGCCGCTCCTCGAATTGTTGCACTTCCTCCAAGGTCCAAGTGTGAAAGCCTTCCGAGGTTGATTTGAAATAAGAAATCTCGCGAGCCGGATTGGACGGCGCATGCCCCTTCGACACGCCCCACTTGAACACCTGCCGAATCGCTTTCAAGCGGTCATTGGCAGCGGCCGGCGTCGATAGCTTACGGTCGCGCAACACTTCGATCGCGCTACCATCCATGCGCGACACCGGCATGTCCGCGAAGCGCCTATCAGAACCGGGCCGGATCAGTTCGTCAAATGTCGCTTCAAGAATCTGCCGGCGGACGTATCGCGTGCGCGGGTCCAAGAGCTTGTAATCGGTGCTGTCCGCGAAGTAGCGCAGACAGAGCCACGACCAGGTATCCGGGAGCGTCGGTCGCGCGAGCACGCCTTGCTCGACTGGGGCAGCCATCTTTTTTGCTGCGTCGTATTCGGCCATGAACTCAGGGGTCCAGGGCGTGCCGTGAAGGCGCACCTTGGGAAAACCCTTTCGCCGGTAATAGACGCGGAATTTTCCGTGCCGATCACGGTCCTCGACGCAGCCAGGCGGCAATCTTTGCGGCATGGGCGGGACGCTACCTTGGTCATAGCGAAACCGTCCAGTCGGCATTATCCGATTGGTTTTCATCGGGTAGCGCATCCAAGAACTCGTCCAGCCGCTCGACCGTGAAAATGAGCCGACCATCAAGGACCTTGGGCGGGGCAATGCGGTTCGTCTTGCGCAATTCGTCGAATTTTGATGGTGATATTCCAATGTACCCCGCAGCCTCCAGGCGCGAAAGGCCACGCCTGGCGGTCGGACGGATATGTAAGCGAGCTTGAATTTCGGACATGATAAGCCTCTCAACACGAGAGGCCCACTTGCCACACCGCGTGGTCTGGCGCCCGCTGCGCAGTGCTCCGGGGTCCAACGAAGGGCTATACGTCGCCGGGCTGCGCTCCACGATCAACCGGGATCAGGGATCGGACCTGCCCGACGCCGTGGTGACATTCGCCTATCACAGCCAAGCAGAGCGTTCAATATCGGCGTGGCGGTCGTTAACCAATTTTCAGATCGCCTCCGTCACTTGCTCTTGGTGGACAAGAATGGGACATGTGGGACCGACCCGACAAGACCTCCCAATCCTATTGGGGTAATCAGCGGGGTAACGTTTAGACCGGCCGCCGCTCCAAGTGCCCTGCGCGGCGAGCGCACCAGCGGGCTCGGTGGCGATTCCGATTTTGGCGCCTTTAGGAATGAGCCAGCGTAAACAGACAAAAGAAAGCCGCCCTTCGCACCTTTGCGAAAGCCGGCTTAGACCGGTCGAACGCCGCACGTTGAAAGGCGGAACCCGATCGCGTACTTCGACATCAGGAGGCGCCACACCTTGGCCACTCCGAGCAAGGGCGAAAATTCCTCATCGGGAATGCTTCCAAGAAGCGGTGAATGTACGTACTGAAAATCGCGCACCGGACAGCATGCGTGCTGCTGGCGGTTCTTCCCCACCGACCATGAAACACCATTCCGAAAATCAGTCGCAGGAGGCTCTTGCCGGGCTCGTCGAGCGTGTCACCTACCATAATGCGGAGAATGGCTTTTGCGTTCTGCGGGCCAAGGCACGCGGGCACCGTGATGTCGTCACCGTGGTCGGCCATGCCGCAACCATTGCCGCCGGCGAGTGGATCACGGCGTCAGGCGAATGGGTCAACAATCGGACACACGGCCAGCAATTCAAGGCGCGGTTTCTGCGCACATCGCCTCCGACCTCGGCCGACGGTATCGAAAAATACCTATTGAACTCCAGGCCGCATTAAATCCGGCGGGAGAGCGTAAGGTCGAGAGATTTGGCTGGACCTTTGCGCCCGGCGACAAGGTCATGCAGATCGAGAACGACTATGACAAGGAAGTCTACAACGGCGACATTGGCTTTGTGACGAAGGTTGATCCCGGGGAAGGCGAACTCGCCGCCAGCTTCGACGGGCGGTCGGTCACCTACGGCTTTGGCGAGCTCGATGCCCTGGTGCCGGCGTACGCCGCGAGCATCCACAAGAGCCAAGGCTCGGAATATCCAGCCGTGGTGATTCCTGTCATGACGCAGCACTACGCCATGCTGCAGCGTAACCTGCTCTACACTGGCGTCACGCGCGGCAAGCGGCTGGTCGTCCTGGTTGGACAAAAGAAAGCTATTGCCATCGCGGTGCGCAACGTCTCAGGCCGACGGCGCTGGTCGAAGCTAAGCGAATGGTTGTCATAAATGTGGGATGATAACGCGGAGCAAGAATGGCTGAATGTAAAGCGCATCAAGTCTGGCTCGAGCAATGCGAAGCGGTAAAAACGATCAAAGCACGCTTCGGGCTCAAGGCTGCCTTCGACTACATCGTTGGCGAGAAATTGCTGAACTTTGCCGAAGCTTCAGTTCATAATCCCGACTTCGCGCGAGAACTGCCGCGATTCGTTTCCGAGGTGCGGCGCATGTTCGCAACCGATGAGATTAAAGTGCAGTTGGCGGACATTGAGCGTACGCAAAGCGAAATAGTACATGATCCTCTTCAGGAGAGTCCCGAGGCAGCCGCTGAGCGTGCCAGTCGATTCAATCTAATCAAGCAACTACTGACGGCGACTGCGCTCGGTACTTCGTAATTGCATTGCGGGCTCAGGCTGGTGCTGCATGACGCGGCCACCAAAGAAAGCTTCCCGACCAGACCCGAAATGGATGAAGCGGTGGTCCGAACGAGGTCGCTAAGGAGATCCGCAAGCGGCTGACCATAATCGCCCGGTCCCGCTCATTCGTGGACTGGCAGAATCGAAAGGGTCTTGTCCACGACCTCGAAGCGCAGCGGCGCGCAATTGTCGATCAAGTCGCCGAGGCGGACCCTGCCGAAGGTGTCGAGCTGATGGGGCGGTTCATGGCCCTGGCCAATTCCGTGTTTGCGCGCTGCGATGACAGAATTTGCAACCGCACTGAACAATTTGGCTTCGCTTTACCAAGCGGAAGGACGTTACGCAGATGCGGAGCCACTTCTGAAAAGGTCCTTGGCGATCCGGGAAAAAGCGCTGGGTGCCGATCATCCCGATGTTGCACAATCGCTGAACAATTTGGCGTCTCTTTACCACCAACAAGGTCGCTACGCCGATGCAGAGCCACTATACAAACGGTCGTTGGCGATCGGGGAAAAAGCGCTCGGTCCTGATCACCCGATCGTCTCGGGATGGCTAAGCAATTTGGCTTTGATTTACCAAGCGGAAGGACGGTATGCCGATGCCGAGCCATTGTACAAACGGTCGCTGGCGATGCGGGAAAAAGCGCTCGGTCCAGATCATCCCGAGGTTGCGATATCATTGAACAATTTGGCTTTCCTTTATGCAGCGGAAGGACGGTATGCCGATGCCGAGCCATTGTACAAACGGTCGTTGACGCTCCGGGAAACAGCGCTCGGTCCCGATCATCCCGATGTTGCGATTTCGCTGAACAATTTGGCGAGACTGTACGGAGACGAGGGGCGGTACGCCGATGCTGAACCGCTCTATAAGCGCTCACTGGCGATCCGTGAAAAGGCGCTCGGCGCAGAGCACCCCGATGTTGCAGAAAATC
>CAWIEY010000005.1:0-96599 GCA_963835195.1 uncultured Alphaproteobacteria bacterium | reverse complement strand
GCTGAACAATCTGGCCGAGTTCTATGTCACACAGCGCCGCTACGCCGAGGCGCTGCCGATCGTTCGGCGACTGATTTCCAATAAAACGGCTGCTACATGGCCGGCGCTCCCGGTATTGTATGGCGGGCATGCCGCCAAGCTCATCGGCAACGAGGAGGCTCTCGACGACGCTCTCAACGTCGTGCAGCGTGCCTCGCAGACTGCTGCCGGCAAAGCGCTCAATGCGCTGGCGGTACGGTTTTCCGCGGGTAGCGACCGGCTTGCTCAGCTCGTGCGCAAGGATCAAGACCTTGCCGCCGAGGGCAGCGCGCTTGATAAGGCGATCATTACCGCCGTTTCCGCAGAGCCGGGCAAGCGCGATGCCGCGGCGGAGGAACGGATCAGGGATCGCATTTCCGCAATCGGCAAAGAACGTGCCGATCTGCAAAGCGTTTTCACGCGCGAGTTTCCCGATTATGCGGCGTTGTCCCGGCCCGAGCCTTTACCGCTTAAGGATATTCAGACGCTGCTTGCTGGCGATGAGGCATTGGTCATCATCGATGTCGAGAGCAAGAAAAGCTATGTCTGGGCAATCACCAGGACTGCGGTGGATTGGAAGGAGCTTGCGGTCAATGCCCCAGAGATCTCCAAAAAGGTCTCTTTGCTCCGCGACCTCCTCGATTTTCACAACATCAAGCCATTCGATACGCAGGCGAGCTTCGAGCTTTATCGGATGATTCTAGCGCCCGTCGAAGGCACGCTACGCGACAAGGCGCGCCTGAGCTTCGTGGTCAACGGTGCGCTGACCAGCTTGCCGCCGCAGCTGCTGGTGACCCGTGATCCGGCCGGCAAAGCGCTTTCAGATGTAGATTGGCTCGTCCGCGCCTATGCCGTCACGGTCCTGCCTTCGATCGCCAGCCTGAAGGTCCTGCGCGGAAAGTCAGCCATGGCGGAAGCCGAGAAGCCGCTGATCGGGTTCGCCGATCCGGTCTTCGATCCGCAGCACTTCCAGCAGAACACCCGCGTCGCTGCTGACGTAACCGCCACACGCGGCGTTCACGGCACGATTGCCGACATCGGCGAACTGGCCGGGGCGTTGGAACCTCTCCCCGCCACTGCCGGCGAGCTGCAGGACGTCGCGGCCAGCGTCAAGGCCGACGCATCTGACGTCATTCTCGGACCGGAAGCCACCGAGACCCGCGTCAAACACGAAAAACTTGATCGCTACCGCATTGTCTATTTCGCCACGCACGGCCTGCTTGCCGGCGACGTTGCCGACTTTGCCAAGCTCAATGCCGAGCCGGCGCTGGTGCTGTCACTGCCGCAGCAGCCGACCGAACTTGATGACGGCCTGTTGACTGCGAGCGAGGTCGCGCAGCTCAAGCTCAATGCCGATTGGGTGGTGCTGTCGGCCTGCAACACGGCTTCGGCCGAGAAACCAGGCGCCGAGGCGCTGTCGGGATTGGCGCGCGCGTTCTTCTATGCCGGTGCGCGCTCGCTTGTTGTGTCAAACTGGGAAGTCGAAAGCACAAGTGCCGCGACGCTCATGATCGACACGTTCAATGCCGTGGCCGCCAATCCGAAACTCTCGCACGCCGAAGCACTGCGGAAAGCCATGCTGGCGATGATCGGTGACTAAGCCACCCCGAGCGCGCCGACCCTAAATACTGGGCGCCGTTTGTAGTCGTCGGCGAACCGGCAAAGGCCGCGATTAACAGATGAAGCCGTCAATTGTCGATCCGACCAGGTTGCTGGCAGTCTGATGACAGGGAAGCGGGTCATCGCGTTCCTCCTTCAGCAGCGTTCCTGTTGGAGCTATTAGGATCACCTCTTTTTTCGCCAGTAAATACATGACGTGCGATGCGAGCTACGACGTGACCGCCCATGAAGCTGAGCGCAATTGTGCTGGCGAATTGAAAGTTGTCGAGCCATTCGAACCGCGTCTGTGGGAGTAGCGGATCGCCGGAGTACATGCTCTCGGATACGGTCATTCCAATAACGCCGAGCAATCCAAACGCGATCGCCAAGGCAGCCGCCGGCCCGGCGCCAAACTTCTCCATCCAAAGAAAAGCAAAACCCGCTGCAAACGGGAGAACGACGCAGGCCAGCCGCAGATAGTTCGTATTGAGGTTAAGCGTATTCACGATAGCGTAATGCGCTGCCAGCAAGATGACCAGCGGGACCAATAAATATTGCCCCGCGCCAAGCCACATCACGCGATGCGGCTTGGCGGCCGCGCCCTGAACGTTTGGTTTGGCGGCGGGCAAATCCGGCGCGCCATTTGGGGTCGCGAGACGATCGATCGCGCCGATGAGTCGCTCGATGTGGGCGTTGAAATCGCGTCCACTCGATATGTCCAGGGCGTTGAGATAGGCGAAATTACCGAATGTGGAAGGCAGCTCGGCACTTTCAGGCATCTTTGCGCCGTCGGTTAGTACTGGGACGATCGCGGTCTTTCGTTCAACGGCCGTTTCGATCTCCACCCTGACCGGGTCGGTCTCCTCCTGCATTCTCACCGCACCAGCGCTGTTGCGGCCTAGCCAATTCGTACCGATCACCGCTAGTAGAACGTCGGTGCGCAACAGCACCTCGTGGATGTGGCTGCGAAAATCCATACCGAACGGGATGTTATCGATGTCCATAAATACGGACGCTTCGCCGTAATGCGCGGAGAGCCGGTCAAATATCCGCCCGGCCATCGGAGCGGTGTCGGAGCGACGGTAGGAGATGGCAATTTTCGGCATTACGCCGTGCGCTTATTTGGCGACCTGGAATTTGAATTCATGGCCGTTCATCCGCCCGTTTGTGTCCTTTAATTGCACCCAGAATTCGTGCACGCCTGGCGGCAACTCGGCCTTTGATATTTCAATTCCGCTTGCCGTAATAAAGGATTTGAGGCGGGGTGTGATGTCGATGTCCGGCCGTTTAACGTAGGTCACTGCAACGGTTTCCGGATCAATGGCGGCGCCGCCGAAGGCCTGGAATTGCAACTTCAAATCGATCGGGGAATACAGCACGCCGACGCCGGCGGGAGAAACAAGGGTGATGCTGGGCAAACGGGTCGGGCTGCCGCGCACCTCGAACGAGGGAACCGTGCCAGGCGGCAGCGCTGCCTCATCCGCCGTAACAAGCTGGAAGGCGGCGGCCGGACTTGTGGCGATCAAAGAAACCGCGAGATATGCGGCGGCGAACGCAACGATGCTCACGCGCCCAGTACGTACCTCAGCCGCGGCGTTGCGCTTGTGCATTTATGATCGCCGTCAGAGCGGCGCCTCAGCGATGGGCGATCAGTGTAGAGGCCGTAACAAAGGTACGCAAGCAACGATCCGGTACCGTCTTTCGCGGCTTCTATGATTTACTTCGGCGCGTGTGCAGGTAGAGAGGACAACAAGTCGCACCGCTGGCATCAATTCAATTACCGGATAGACGCGGCAGCGCCTCTCAAACGAGTCGTTAGCTCCAGGGCGCACAATGTCTGTGGGATGCGGATCCATGATGAATTGTGGACGCTCGGCGATGATCGTCCCGGGACCGTTTGGTACGACCAAAAGGCCTTGACAGCGGTCAGGCGCGTGGGCGAACTCACCGACAAGCAGCAGACGCCAGTCATGCAACGTCCACCTGAGGAACCAGACTTCGCGCTCGCGGAGGCGACGAAGCGATGATGCGGCCCCTTCATGTGTCGGCCTGCCTGATCGGGCTTTCCCTCTTGTTTGCTGCGCACGCTGCGACCGAGGAGGCGCGCGGCGGCTCCGCTATGAGCAGCAGCGAGATCACGACGTTGCAGCAGCGGCTCGCCGATGCAGGCTGCTATGGCGGCGCGATCAATGGGCAACCGACCCCGGCGCTGCAGAACGCAATCAGGGCATGCCCGTCGCAAGCTCCCATCCTGCGCATCGAGACCGGCACTCACGCCGCCACGATTTGGGGAATCGATGCCGACGCACAGTGCCGCATCATTGCCACCACCTCCGACGATAAGACCACACGGATCTGGTCGGGTGCGGACGGACGCCTACTGCGCATATTGCGACGCCCGATCGGCGAAGCTAACGGCGGAAAAGGGCGAACCGTGGCGGTTTCACCAAACGGCCGCTACGTCGCCACGGCCGGCTGGGATGTTCGCCAGGAAACGCAAGGATCCTTCATATACGTCTTTGATGCACTGCGCGGCGATGTGGTGGCGCGGCTGGGAGGGTTTATTGATGTGATCATCGGCCTTGCCTTCTCGGACGATGGCCGCTGGCTCGCGGCCAGCGGTGTAAATAGGGACGGCGTGCGCGTCTACGACACCAGCCAGTGGCAAATGGTGATGCGCGACACGTCCTACGGCTTCCACACCTACGGCATCACCTTCGGCCCCGACGGGCATCTCTATACGGCGAGTTTTGATGGGAAATTGCGGCGCTATGGACCAGGTCCCACGTTCGCTAAAGAGCGATTGATTGCGGCGCCAGGGGGGCGCGCGCCATACAGGCTATCAGTCGATCCCGCCGGCCAATTCGTTGCCGTGGGCTACTTGGATACTTCGAATATTTCCTTTTTGGACGCGGCCACACTGAAGTTCCGTTTTTCAGCCGCTCGCAAACCCGCAGTCGATCGAGGCGGCTTTTTTGCGCTTGATTGGAGCAAGCAGGGTAATTCGCTTTTCGCCGGCGGCAGCTATCAAATCGCCGGCTTGTGGAAGTTTCCGCTGCTGGTCTTCAATCGCGATGGACAGCAAATCACCGAGCCGTTGGGCATCAGCAATAACACTATCTATAATGTGAGGCGCTGCGGTGATCGCTTCGTCGTCGGCGACCAAACTGGCTTCGGCTTCGTTAGTGAGACGGGCCTCATCAGCTGGCGGCCATCGAACGCGGCTGACATGCGCGCCAAGCTTGGCGACGCGTTTACCGTTTCTCGGGACGCGACAAAAGTCCGCTTCGGCCTGGGCTATGACCCAAAGCGCGACGCCAATGGTGACACTGCGCCCATTGATCCGGTGGTTTTCGACCTTGGGAAAGGGACACTGAGCGAGGCGCCGCAGCCGCTCGCCGACCTTGCCGCGCCCATCGTCACCGGTTTGCCAGTCAACAACTGGCGGAACTCTCCCCGCCCGAGCTACGGTGGCCGCGCCATACCGCTTCGAGTCAACGAGACCGTGCGTTCGCTGGCCATCTCGCCGGACCGCAGCGGATTCGTCCTCGGCACGGCTTTCCGGCTGCGTGCTTATGCGCAGGACGGCACGGAGCGATGGGAACAGCAGAGCCCCGACGACACCTGGGGTGTCAATGTCTCGGCCGACGGCCGCATCGTTGTTGCGGCCTATGGCGACGGCACCATCCGCTGGCATCGCTGGTCGGACGGCAAGGAGCTGCTCGCGCTGTTCGTCAATCGCGAGACCAAAACATGGGTCGCCTGGACGCCGACCGGCTATTACATGGCCTCGCCCGGCGGCGAGGATCTGATCGGCTGGCATCTCAATCGCGGCTGGAACCAAGCCGCTGACTTCTTCCCCGCCTCGCGCTTTCGTGAGCGCTTCAATCGGCCCGATATTGTGCGGCTCGTGCTCGACACACTCGATGAGGACGCAGCAATCAAACAGGCCAATGAAACTGCAAAGATAGTGGCGGACACGCGGCCGCTGGCCGAACGTCTGCCACCGATCATCCGCATTGCTGGTCCGGCCGACGGCGACCACGTGCAGAACAACGCGGTGACACTCGACTATGCGGTGCGCTCGCCTTCGGGTAAGCCGGTCAACCGCATCGACCTTCTCATCAATGGCCGTCCCGTTAAGGCGTTTGGCGTGCCGATCGAAGCTCCGGTACCCGATGTCGAAAGTAAAGGCTCGATCCCGGTGACGCTCACCCAGCACGTCAGCGAAGTCGGGCTGATAGCCTGGAGCGGAGGTCTCGCCAGCCAGGCCGCGCATATGAAGGTCACCTGGGACGGCGCTCCGGAGGCGACCCGCAAGCTCTACGCACTCGTGATCGGGGTGAGCAATTATGCCGATCCGGCCATGGTGCTCAAATACGCGGCCAAAGACGCTAATGACTTTGCCAAGGTGCTGCAGGATCAGAAAGGCCGTTATTACGCCGATGTCGAGACTCGCGTGCTCGCCGATAGCGCGGTGACACGGGCGAACCTGATCAAGGGCCTGGAATGGCTGGAGCAGATGGCGACCAATCCCAACGACGTCTCGGTGCTCTTTCTCGCCGGCCACGGCATGACCGACGAGAAGCAGACCTATTGGTTCTACACTGCCGATGCCAATGATGATGACGTACGCGTCAAAGGCATCTCGCAGGACGAGCTGCGCAAATCGCTGCAAGGTGTGCAGGGTAAGGTGCTGTGGTTCCTCGACACCTGTCATGCCGGCGCGGCGGGGAAGCGCCCGCGGGTCGATATCAATGTTTTGGCCAACACGGTGAGCGCCAGTGAGAACGGCGGCATCGTCGTGTTCGCCTCCTCGACCGGCCGACAAGTCGCGGTGGAAAGCGGCGCTCTCGGGAATGGCGCCTTCACCAAGGCGGTTGTCGAAGGCATCGAGCGCGGCGATGCGGCGCGCCGCGATGGCCTCATTACCACCTCGACGCTCGATTCCTATGTGGTCAGTCGCGTGGGCGAACTCACCGACAACCAGCAGACGCCCGTCATGCAGCGTCCGCCTGAGGAACCAGACTTCGCGATCGCTGCAGTTGCAAAATGACTCGCCGATTTCAGCGAGGCGAGCCGTCCGCGATGAAACTACCGGAACGCAACAGCCAGGCCGTCGCGTCAGTCTTTCAAGCGCACGGGTCCCCGATATAACTCGCGCGCGCACGTCGTGCGGTCCCTGGGGTCCCCAATAGGGCTTCTCTCTGCAAAAAGGGGTGGGGTGCTACTTGGACCTTGCGAGGTTTAACGGCACCGAACGCATCGGCAGCATCGAAGGCCACATGCGCTCGTCCAGCCCGGGCCGCATCCGCAGTATCCGGTGCCGCCGCCCATAAAATAGCATGCCGCCGGTTTAACAATCGGGTTTGCCTTCGCGAGGCTGTGGATGGTCGCGGCGCCGCGATTCTCAGTCTGCGCGTTCGCAGACCAAGCCAGCGCTCCTACCGAGAAAATTGAGACAAGCATCATCATGGCAACTTTTTTCATTGAAGCTCCTCCCTTCTAGACGTGTCGATGATTGATTCCGCCGAACCTAGTTTTGATCAGGTCGAAAGCGTTGAACGTCGTCGCCTCCAATTGACGCCTCAAAGCCTATGCGCATTTAATAGTCGGCAGTGTAGCGGAGCGCGACGGATGAGAAAACAGTCTTCGGAGATGCAGACGCGCAGGCCGTTCATCGAATTATCGTGTAATCTCCCAGCTGTTTCGTAGTAAGGTAACTGATGAGGTGATCTTACTCGCCATCGTAAAGGAAGGAACGGACTTGTTCGACAAAAAAGCAAGCATCCCTCGCAATTCAAGGAACGTTGGCGCCGGGACAATCGAGAGTTTTTGCAGTCGAGACAGGCGTTTTGTCATTCCGCACCTGATTGGAATCAAGGCGAGGGTCAAATGCCATAGGGGCATTCTTCTGATTGGTTTCTTTTTCTGTGTTTCAATAATGAATAGTGCGAATGCCGAGGATTTGGTGGGCTTCAAGACGCCATCTAAAAACATCTATTGCATGATCGAGCCTCAAGTCGAACATACTCAGGCTGACCTTATATTAGATGCGATATTATGAAGACGACGAATACCCCGCCGCGCCGCCCTGCTGATTGCTCACTTTCCTGGGGCGACGCATTCGTCGTATTTGAAAACGGCGATGCTCGAAGAATTTGTCACGGCGACACAACTCACGTGGAGGAATTGCCGGTACTGCCCTATGGAGGAGAATGGAATCGAGGTGGTTATTCTTGCAGGGTGGTCACGAGCGGCCTGACTTGCGCTAATCGAAAAGGCCACGGGTTTGTACTTTCGCGTGGTGCGCAAAAATTATATTAGACTGTGCGGTTTGACCGTGGTCGCATGGCAGCGAGAAGCAAACAGTCAATTCGTGCCGTCAAGGGGAGGCCATTCATGCAAATCGCAAATTTCACGACCAAACGCTTTGGTGTTCTTTGCTTAACAGCAGCGGCTCTTCTTGCAACGCCGGCTCATGGAGCACCGCTGCCAAATGCCGTCGGTAAGTGCAGCATCACAACAATCAAACAGGTTGGCTATCAACTCGGCGTACCAGGGAGTGGCAGTGCGGTGTCCTTTGCCAATGGAGGCGATCAGGTATCCTACGATACCATCGCCGGAATTGTGCACTCGCGGCCCGGCGATCGTGTGAAGATGTGCCTCGTCGCTCTGCCAAGAAATTGTCCGTCCGGAGATACCCGTGGACGGACGTACCGCACAACCAACTTCCGAACCCGCGAAAGTTGGACGGCGGCCGAATTCCCAACACACCTGCGGCGGCGCATAGAGCAAAGCCCCATTACCCATCTGCCCATTGGTAGTGACCGCGAAGCGCAGCGGATTTGGCAGAGACGCTGCGTGAAATGACTCTGCGGTTCTGCGATTCGAATTTCGGCACTTGCGTTCAATGAGCGGCCATACTCGGCGAGCGTGCATTAGGAAGTGCTCAAGGAACCGCCACAGGACCGCTGGTGGCAACGCGTAATTTCCAATTCTCCGCCGACGTACCATCAAGCTGAAGTTTACCAGCAACATAATATAAACGCCGCGTGTCCTCGCCGCCGCTCGTGCAAAACCGGTCCTGGAGGTAATACGGCGGCGTCGCCTGATAATACAGCGTAGCCTGAACGGCGGAGGCGCTGCCCTTCAATTCCGCGAGCGGTACCCGGTAATGAAGACTATCTCCGCCGCTCGTTCGATAATCGGCGTCGTCGGCCACGCCCACCGGCTCGACTTCCTCAGCGAGTTCAGGGCCGGCTCCCAGCGCTTGTGCGATTTCCGTGCGGTCTGTCATTGCAAGAAACCCGTGCGGAAGCAGGCGATTGTCTTTGACGCGGGCACAACTCGAAAGGAAACTTGTCGTCAATGGCCCGGCAGGCGACGCGTGAGCGCCGCAGCTGGGCGCGTCGCCGTCCGGCGGAGCAGAAACAAGTTCTTCGTAGATTTGAGCTTCATCTTGCCGGCTGATCACTTGATAATGCGGTTGGTGCAACCGCGCCGACGGCGCGATGCGTTCGGAGCAATCGCGCTTCCACCACAGTTCCCCTTCAATAGGGCGATCGTTCTGATCGACGATTACACCCACCTTGTTAGTGCGGCCGGAGGCCCACACGACATTTCCGCCGGAATCGAGCACCTTAAACTCGATGAAAGCGCGGCGAAACGCTACGCCTGACGGGAATTTGTGGCCGGTTTTGTTGATCACGGTCACTCGCGCGTCCAGGACGTCGCCTTGGGTCCTGACATCGCTGACGGTTACCGTTGCAGTGCGATCGGCTGCCTGATCGAGCATCTGTCGCTCGGCGGACGAAATAGGGTCGATGCCACTATCCAAAAGCATCGGATCCTCCAGCCGGATCCCTAAAACATCGGCAAATTGCTGAGCCATTTGCAAAAGGCCGAGATTCAATCCAAGCAGTGTGTGCTTGGCTACGCCGGAACGCTCCGGCAGGTCGATGTCCTGCGGCAGCAGCGTGTCGTCGGCCTGAGGAAAATTACTGTATTCCTGGATTGCCGCGATCTTGCTGCGGTAGGGAGCACCGGCTGGGTCCTTATCCGGCATATGACAATCCTGGCACGAGCGCGGCTGCGCGCCGGCTCCTAACGGCAGCGTCCCATCCGCCGTCTTGCCCGTGCGATACCCGCTAAAGGCCCATTCCGGATAGGTGGTTTGCTCGTAACTGTGTCCGATTGTCCGATCACCGCGGAGCACCGGCAAGCGAATGGTGTGGCAACTCGCGCACATTTCCGAACCGCTGACCGTTTCATTGTGCACCGGAGTAATGCCGATCGCAGCCTTCATGGGTTTTTCTTTTGGTCCGGAGAATGGACCGTTGATCTGCGACGGAGAGCCGGCGAAAAAATTGCCCGTGAAAGTTTTTGCAAGACCGGTCAAGCCGGCGTTGAAGGATTCCTGCCGCCCGAGAGTACAGCTGTTCTGCGGTTCGTTCGCCGCTTTGGCGCGATCCACAGCGCCGACCGCCATTTCGTGGCAGGCTACGCAAGAAACACCGTCACGCGCCAACGCACCATAATTGCTCAAGGCTGCAAGCTTGGCGTCGTGCGGATAGGGCACGGCGTCCAACGTCTCGCGGCGCAACGGCTCGCAGCGCCCAGTTTTTGCTTTGCGATCGTAGCTAAACTGCCGCTGCCCCGCGACACCGTGGCAACTCAAGCAAGTATTCTCGACCGATGCCGTCGATTGCTGATGGAAAACGTGACTTTCGCTCGCTAGTTGCGCCAGAAAAATCGGATCGCGTCCGGAGAGCGCCATGGGAGATCCGCGCCACGTTCCGTAAGGCGATACGTTGATCAGCTTGTTGTCGGTACCAGGCTCGGTCATGTCAAATTGTAATCCGGTACCGCCGGCGCTATGGCAGCCGAGACATTGGTCCGACGTCAGAAACTGATTGTCGGCCGAACGCTCGCCCGCTTTGGCCCAAACATGATCGTAAGTCTCAGACGGCATCGGAACGACGTTCTCCGGTGGGCCGCCGGGTATTGCGAAGCTTTTGCGGAAATCGGAATTGTAGGGTCGTTCCGGCACGGCCGGTTCGGCCGCAGCGGCGACCGCTTGCGCTATTCGCGTATGCAGGCTTTGCCACGACGGATCGAGGAAGAAATTTTGGCTGAGGAAAACGTACGGTTGCCCCGGCTCGCCAAGAATGTTTCGGAGCGCCGAGAAGGTGGCGTTGGCCTTGGCCGAGGCGTGGCAATTCGTGCAATAGAGCCCAAAGCCCATTGACGGGTAGTCACGCGCCTCAGCGTGTTTTGGCCAATCGATCATCCAATCGGCTCCCCAGCCGAACCAGGCCCAAAACCAGCCATCGTAGGAAGCCTTGCTGTCGCGAACCATGACGACGGCGCCTTGAGACATCGGCCGGAGCTTTTGCCAGTCGATGCCGCGGCATGCGGCCGCCGGCACGGGATACATTTCCTTGACGATGATGGCGCCGTCCGGGACCGCCGGCTCATTCGTCGCACTCACAGCTAAGTCGGCCCGGTTCGTCTTGAGCCATTGGTACAATTCGGGTGAATACCAGACAAGAACCGGCGAATGGGTGCCGAGAGATGCACCTGACCAGCTACCATTGCGGTAGGTCGCGACGTACGGACCGGTGTTGCGCAAATATTTGTCCACCTTCCAGCCTCGGCCGAGATCGCGATGACAGAAGTTTCTTAGATACTCGCCGAGCTTGGCTTCATATTGATCGAGCGGAAGAGCGCTAGGGTTGCGCACAACATGGCTGAGTTCCGCACATAGTGCCGGATTGCTGGGGACTTGTGGTGTCTCCTGTTCGTCCGGACAGGTCGGTGACGCTTTTCCGTTGGCGCTTGCGAACAGAGCGACGATACAAACCGCAAGGGCGGGAAGCGAACGGCTCGCCTTCCTCAGAACGTCCGGCATTTGCACACCGTTATGACTGACGCAGCCAACGATTTGAACGATGACCGATACTCAGCAGGCGGATACCTCCCGGACCCGGCGGTTCTTTCCCGCCGTGACGGCGCTCTTGATCCATTTTGTCACACCATACATGATTATCCGGCATGCTGAAGGAGTTGCTGCCATCTCCCGTCCTTTCGATCGGGCTGACCGGCCATCGCCAGCTGGACGCCGGGCTAGTGGGGGCTATTGAGCTGGCCCTCGGTGCAATTCTCGAAACGGCGCAACGCGCGCTAGCTCCCGCCGTCGCTCCGGACCGGGCCTATTTCGCGGCCACGATGCCTACCGCGCGCCTCGTCACAATGGCTGCGGAGGGCGCTGATCTTCTCGGCGCTCGAGCAGCGGGCAAGTACGGTCTCGCGCTTTCTTGCGTGCTTCCCTTTCCCTGGAGTGAATACCGTCACGATTTCTCTCCCACCTATGCAGCAATTGCCGAGGATGTCATCGCACATGCTGCCTCGGTGGTGGAGCTTCCCGGCACACGTCAGGAAGGTCCGCGCGCGTATGAGCGCGCAAACGAGGTGATCCTCTCAAATATCGATTTGCTGCTCGCTGTCTGGGACGGCGAACGGGCTCGAGGCCCCGGCGGGACCGCGGATGTCGTTGACGGTGCGGTTGCTCAGCGCATTCCCATCATCGTCATCGATCCAAAGTCACCGGGTGCATCCGCGTTGCTTGTCGCGCCACCCCGTGACGTCTTCGAAACGCCGCCGGCGACTGATCTCTTGCGCAGCCCGCTTCCGGCCGATCTGACCGACTTTCTACATACGATCGTCAGGCCACCTGCGCGCGAGGTACAGCGCCAGGCGTTTGCTGATCTTATTTCTGAGACCCCGCGCACCCGGGTCTGGCGATTTGAATATCCGCTTCTGCTTCGCATTGCCGGCAGGGCAATTCCCCGACGGCCCTCATTGCCCCTTTCGGCAAAGGTCGAGCCGCCTACGCCAGAGATTTTACCGGATCGGCCCACCGCTCAGGCCACTCGCGCCGAGGTCGCGAAACTCGAGCGCGCGCGCAACACCATTGATATCCTCGCGGTGCAGTATGGCCGGCTTTTTCGATCAAGCTCAGTAAGCGCGTATTTTGTGGTCATACTCGGCTCGTGGGTGTCCGGCGTGATCGGATTGCTTGTTCCAGCGCTATCGGAGGCGGCCATCGCTATTCAGTTTGTGGCCAATTGGCTGGTGCTTGCAGATGCCACATTTCGCGCCCGGCATCGATGGCAGGAGCGTTGGCTGGATTATCGGATCGTCGCCGAACGGCTGCGCTGGCTCGGCTTTAGCCATTCGTTCGGGCTCGGCTCCGAACGGCAGAGTACCGTCGCCTTCAGACGCAACAGTTCGTGGACTGACTGGTATCTGCAGCGCATGGCGCGCGCCGTCGGTCCCCCGCACGGGAAAATCGATGCGGCCGTGGTCGCGGCGGCTGCCGCTCACCTGAGCGACGTCGAGATACCCGGTCAGATCAGCTATCACCGCGCAACGTTCCGGCGACTGAGTGTGCTCGAGCGGCGGCTGTCGTACGCAGCGCATGGGGCTCTGCTTGCGTCCGTTACGGTAGCAGTGCTGCTCGCCGTCGCGGCGGCGAGAGCCGGCAGCCTGGCGGCGGTCGGATGGAAGCCGCTGGCAATCGCATTGCTTGCCATGCTGCCGGCAACGATGACTGCGCTCAATGGCTATCGCGTTGATTCGGATCTCATTCGCTTGGTCGAGCGCTCGGCGCAGACGATCGCCGCGTTGTTCAGCATTCGCCGTGCCATCATGGGCGCGCCGCGCACGTACGATCAGGTCGCCGCCGATATGCGGCGGCTCGCCGCCGTGATGGCCGGCGAGTTGGCGGATTGGCGTTTCGTTATCGAGAGTCGCCGCGCTCGCGGCCAGCGGCGTCGAACGATCAGGAAACGGCAAACGCTGTTCAGGATTGCGCGCAGACCCCGCAATCGGTAAGTGTCGATTTGGCTCCGCAATGATTGTTCGTCGCAACGCATCTTACCAACTTGTCTGGACCCTGATGCTGGTCGTGGTCACCCGTTACCGCAAGTTCTGGTGCGCCTCGACCATGCGCTGTTCGTCGATTCATTTCGTCGCGCTTGCCGGCGTGCTCTTGCTGATTGCGTCTTCGCCGGCGTGGACGCAGAGTTTCCGCACCTACGTCAACGCGCGCTTCGGCACCAGCGCCGAAGTGCCGGCGGCCTGGAAGCCCGATCCGCCGCCGGCAAACGGCGATGGACGGGTGTTCCGCTCGCCCGACGGCCGCGCCTCCATCTCTGTCTACGGCAGCCTGCAAGCTTCCGAGTCGATCGAGGAGGAGATGCGAACCTATGAGGAGCCGCAAAGCGGTGAAAAAATCACCTATCACTGGCGCGGCCCACACGCCGTCGTCGTCTCCGGTACGCGCGGGCACACGATCTTTTATGCCAAGCACGTGCTCGGCTGCGCGGGCCGGGTATGGAATTATGTTTTGATCGAATATCCGGCGCGCGAAAAGGCGGCCTATGACCCCCTGGTCGCGCGCGTCGCAGGCTCGTTGCGCTCCGGTCGCGGCGCTCAACTCGGAGCCTGCGGCTAGCTCCAGTGCTCAGCCTTGACGTAACGCTCGGCGGCAATTCGCCCGATTGCAAAAAGTTCATTGACTATCGCCGGATCGTCCATGGAGCGGTATCGGGCGAGGTCGCGCGCGGTTACGTTGATGCCCAGTTCGGCTTTCAACCAGTCCTGTTCCAGGTGCACGTCGTAGCGAATGAACCGGAATAGCTTGCCTCCGCGTGGAGCGTCGTCGGCGAGCGTCCCGACTTCGGAATTGATGGGCCAGGGCGCGGGACATTCACCGAGCCATTGCAGTTGGGCAAGCGTTGCCACCTCCGCGTCGCTCATCAGCGACATCAGCGCATAGTAAGCAAGTTTCGGCGTTGTTGCTAAGCCGAGAGTCTCGTACCGAAGCCGCGGCCGATGGGTACCGGTCCCGATCGAGATGATAGAAAGATTTTCCGGCCCCATGCGCCAACAGACGCCGACCCGCCGCAGCACCATCATTTGAAAAAAGGCGAGCGACGGGTTGTTGTACGGCGACACCGCGCCATCAACAAACAATCCATAGTCCTGCGGGTTCACCCGCGTCCGGCCGCGAGGGTTGATCGATTTCAGCAAGGCGCGCAGGGAGCGCAGTCGCGGCGGCGGATCGAAAGGTGCCGCCGCGGATTGCGGAAGCGCAGCTGCGCGTTCGGAAATCGGCAGCCATTCAGGGTCAAAATAGTTCGGGGCGGCGGTGCTTGCGCGCACCAGCAAAGCCAGTTTGTAATGCTTGTTGCCGATAAAGCCCGGCCCGTCATCCCAGTAGGGCGCCCGGGGATTGTTGGTGAGAATCCAGGGGCTGCCGGTGTCCATACGCTTGGTGACGATGCCGAGACCGGTGATGATGTCGTCGCTCGCCAAGCTGCGGTCACCGACGACCGCTTCTATTTCGTGGCTCAAACCGCGCACGCCGAATCTCGGCTTGCAATATCGGGACGCGCCAGAACGGGCGCTTGAAGACGTGCGGAGCGAGCCGCAAGTAGAAGTCCCTGAGCTGGTCGGTGCGATAGCCGAGCGCAAGCGCACCGGCGATGATGGCGCCGGTCGAAGTGCCACCAATGAAATCGAAATGGTCGCCCAGACGCACCGGTTTATCTGCTCGCGTCGACAGCAGCGCCTCGATGCGCTCGAGGAACGCCACGGTGATCGCGCCGCGTACGCCGCCGCCGTCGAACGCAAGCAACCGCTTCGGCCCGGGGCCGAATAGATGTCGGTCGCGAGCGCTATCAGGGGAGCGGACGGCTTCGCTGGTCATAGCACTTGGCCCACCCGTAGCACGGAGCATCATCCGGCGGAGCCGAATTCTTGCTCGATCTGGTCCATGAGTGGGTCGGATAGTCCCGCCTTTCGCAGCTCGGCAAAGTTTTGCCGCACAACGGCATCCCAGGATTTGTCGCCCACCACATTCTTGCGGCCACGATATTGAAGATACAGTGCCCGAGCCTCGTCGGGACGGCCGAGGAACATGAGGGCGTGGGCACGCACCAAATTGAACCAGACGCTGTCAGAGGTCAGAGCGAGCGCTTGATCCGCCGCATCCAGGGCCTTGGCAAACTCGCGTGCTAAAACAAATTTATAGCCCAAGCCGCATATTCTAGAGGCGATAAAGTTCAGATCCCTTTGCCACTGCGCGTTGCTTTGATTGGCAGCAAGAAGACGCTCGGTAATGGCGAGGCTGTCACGGTAGGTGTGGAGCGCGTCCTCAAGGTTGCCTTGCGCGGCCATTACGCCGGCAACTTTATTGTAGCAGAATGAAACGTCGCGCTGCCAGCCAAGGTTCTCCGGATGTTCATCCACCAAGCGCTTCATGATTGAGAGGCCCTTGCCGTAATATTTCAGTGCATCGGGAAGCTGTGATTGGGCCAGCAACAGGTCCCCGACGCGGTTGTAGGAGACCGCAAGCTCGCGACGCCAGTACAGGTTTGCAGGAGTTGCGGCAGACAATCGCTCTCGTATGGCGAGACCATCGCGATACGCCGCAAGCGCCTCGGAAAGCTCCCCCATCTCCTTGAGCACCTCGCCTATCTTGGTGTCGGCCGTCGAGAGGTCCCACTGCCAGCCGGTATTGCCGGAATGCGCGGCGGCGAGGTGCTGTAGCGTGGCAAGGCCGCTGCGGTAAAACTTCAGGGCGTCGGGGAAAGCGCTTTCATTCAGAAGCGTGTCGCCCAGCCGCTCATAGTCCGCAGCGAGCTCATGTTGCGCCGTGGCGTTCGCCGGATCCGCCGCCGCCATTCGTTCTCTGATGGCCAGAGCGAGGCGGTAGGATTCGGCCGCATCGGACAGATTGCCGTCCGCCGTAAGCACACCGCCTATTCTTTCGTGAAATCCCGCCAAGACCCGCTGCCAGTTGGCGTTGGCTGGCGCGGCCTTGGTTAACGATTCCATGATGGCAAGGCCCTTGCGATATGATTGCAGCGCCTCCGACATTTTTCCTTGCATCGCCAACACGTCGGCGATGCTGCCGTAGGTGGCTGAGAGGTCATGCTGCCAACCGGCATTGGTCGCATCGGATGCCGCCAGCCGCTCGATGATGCCGAGAGCCTTGCCGTAAGATGCGAGCGCCTCCGTCAGGTTGCCTTGGCTCACCAGAAGATCGGCAATCCTGCCGTAAGACACCGCGAGGTCACGCTGCCACTCGACCTTTTCCGAATCGAGCTTGGCCAGACGCTCGGCGACGGCAAGTCCTTTGCGGTATGATACGAGAGCTTCCGCAGGCTTTCCTTGCTTCATTAAAATGCCGCCGATCTTGTTGTGGCACACGGCGACGTCGCGCTGCCAGTCGGCATTGTCCGGATCGGCTTGAGCGGCATCTTCGGCGGCGGCCAAGCAATGGCGATAGGATGCGAGGGCTTCGGCCACATTGCCTTGCGCCTGCAATGCAGCGCCGCGCCGGTCGTAGAGCACGGCGAGCGCGTGCTGCGCGCTCTTGTCCTCTGGATGCGATTTGGCCAATCGCTCCCGGGCGGCAAGGCTCTCGCCGTAGGAGGCAAGGGCGTCCGGCAGGTTGCCCTCCGCCCTCAGCACATCACCGATCCGCTCC
Organism: uncultured Alphaproteobacteria bacterium; assembly: GCA_963835195.1. Classification (GTDB taxonomy): domain Bacteria; phylum Pseudomonadota; class Alphaproteobacteria; order Rhizobiales; family Xanthobacteraceae; genus BOG-931. The sequence goes on along the minus strand of CAWIEY010000005.1, from coordinate 79,420 downwards.
TGAAATGCCGCGAGCTCGCCCTGCCATCGTTCATCGCGTGGATCGGCGGCAGCCAGTTTGCGCACGATGCCGAACCCATCGCGATAGTAGCTCAGTGCCTCCGGCAGCTTTCCCTGCGCCAGCAGCACGTCTCCGATGTTCTGATACGATACCGCGAGAGCGTTCTGCCGTTCACGATCGCCAGGTTCCGCGTTGGCTAGTCGCTGCCGAATCGCAAGGCTCTCGCGGTCTGCCTGCAGCGCGCGGGCGAGAGCGCCGAGAGCCACGTAAGTGTCGCCGAATTCATCGAACATGTCCGCCCGGCTTTCCTGCAGCGCCGGATTATCGGGCGCCGCCGCGGCGAGCTGATCGAAGGTGCCTTTCGCGGTATCGAGGATCCTGCGCACGGTCTCCGCGCGCAGGCCTTCGACATTACGCAGTCCGCGCGCGATTTCGATCACGACGCTATAGGCGGTACGCCCGGCAAGGCCGAAGTTTCTCAGCGCCTGTCTTTGCTCGTGGAAAGCCCACGTCCCGGCGCCGGTCGCGCCCACGGCGAGAATAAAGAAGAAAACCGCTGCCGCGCCCACGAGCCGCTGCCGCCGCCGCGCCCTGCGGCGCGACGCGTCGACATAAGCGACGAGCGGGGGCGACAATTCGTCGGCAAAATCCGTGACCAACTTTTCCGCTTCGGCCAGCGGTACGCCCCGCGCAAGCAAGCGGTCCTTCGGTTGGCCATGCTCCTGCCAGCGGTGCAGCGCCTCCTCGACCTCGGCACGCACGCGGTAGAAGTCGCGGCTCGCTTGCGCCGCCGCCTGCGCCTTCGGCCAACTCGTCAGCACCGCATCATGGGCGAGCCGCAGCACCGGTCGCCCCGTGCCGTCCTGGCGCGCGATCAGGATGCGCGCGCCGATAAGCGCGTTGACCAGCAGCGTTTCCCCGGCATCGGCCGTGAACTCGCTCATGGCGGCTTCGCGCAGCGTCAGCGTCTTGCCGTCCCTTGCCGGCTGCGCCAAAAGCCGCAGCAGCCGCGGCAATGCGTCGATTGTGCCGCGCGGCAGGTTGGCTGTCGCACGTTCAGCCTCTGCGGCAATCGCGCCTTGCAGGCCGCCAATGGCGTCGTAAGCGGCATGCGTCAGCCAAGTCTTGTCCTGTTCCTCGCGGCGATGTTCGTAAAGTTGTTGCAGCGTAAACTGAAGGAGCGGAAGGCTGTCGGCGGTGCGCGCGTCGGCAAGAAGGCGCTCGTCGAGCGCCCCCTTCTTGGCATCACGCTCGAACAGCAGCCCGGCGGCCGCCGCCGGCGCGCGCACGATATGGGCGAGTTCGGCCGGTCCGGGCGGAGCAAGGTCGAGCATCGCTCCCGCTTCCTTCACGGCCTTGAGCTCGGGTTGCTCGAGCAAAAGGTGGTAGAGATCGGCACGCAAGGTGGCGACGCACCAGATTTCGCTCGTGGCCAGCATCAGCTTCAGCGCTTGCGCAAAAGCCGTCCGTTCATCGTCGGTGACGGCGTTGGTGAACAATTCTTCCAATTGATCGAGCAGGAGCACCAAGGCCGGCTTTACAGCCTCGTCCGAATGCAATCGGTTTTGCTCTGCGTCGGCGGCACGGGCGAGCGCGCGTTGGATCGGGCGCACCGCCGGGGTACCGCCGCGCCGCAAGTTCTCGGCCAGAGCAGCGGCGGTCGAAAAGTCACCTTGCGCCAGCTCCGGGAGCGCGGCGAACAGAGCGGCGGCAAGCGCGCCGAGCGGGCCTGCCTGACCTTCCCCGGGTTTCATAATGGCCACTCGCCAAAGATCGAACGCGGTAACAACACCCGGCGTTGTGAGACGCGGGATGAGCCCGGCGCGCGCGAGCGAGGATTTGCCCGCACCGCTGGCGCCCACGATGAGCAAAAACGGCATCGCATTCTCGGCGGCCGCCGCCAAGCGCCGCCGTGCCTCGTCGATGACCCGGTCGCGGCCAAAAAACACCGCCGCCTGCTCCGCCTCAAACGGCGCCAGCCCCGGGAACGGCGAGCCCTTCTCCTTCGGCCACCTCAGCCGCGGACCGAGCAGGCCGTGCGTCTGCAGCCACTGGCGCAGCAGATGCTCGACACCGCTTTCGAACTCGTCGGTGCTGCGGAAAGTCTGGAACGCGGCCTTGAACTGCCCCTTCTCTGATCTAAACCACTCGCTCCAGAACGCCTCCAGAGCGTCAAGCTGGGTCTGCGCCTGCCGCCGGCGCTCCGGGTCGGTCGTCGGCAGCATGGCATCAGCAGTCTTGCGAAAGACATACACGTCCGGGACGCCTTTCGCTTTTGACGCGCCGAGCGCAGTGAGCAGCTCATAAGCAGTGCCGGACGGATAGGGCTTGCCATCCGGCATGTGCGGAAAATCGGCGGGCAATTCGGTGCCGAGGCGAGTCCAAAAAACCGACACAACGATATCGCAGGCGACCGCTTCCGGAATCTGCGGTTGAAAGCTGCGGTCGGCTTTGTAGAAGCGCTCCTCCCAGAGCACCGTTTCGAAATGAACCAGCCCCTCGTATTCGCGATTGAGTTTAGCGGCGGTTGCCTGGACGCGTCCCCGCTCAGGCGCGACGTCAACCGGGGACGACACAAAAACCCTGACGCTACGCGGGACGCTTTCAAGGCTCGCAGCGTTCACGGCCGTCCTCCCGCGCCCAATGACGGCGATACATAATCCCGTTTATCGTAACAATAGACTTTGGCGCCGCCAGCTACAATTTATCGGGTTCGGTGGAGCTGGTGGAAATGTAGGTTGCGAGCCCACTTTGTTTCTTGTTTCCAACCGAGCGTCCGTTGCGTCTAGGCGCTCACTGTTTTTCCTCGTAAGGCGGCTCGCTCGTCCACCTCCACGACAGATTTGTTTGGTCTATTCTTGTGGCTTTCTTCATCGCGGTTGGGGTGATCCTCCCAAACACATGACCTTTGGGATCCATTATCCTGACCTTAGCGTCGATGATCAGCCATTTGCCGCCGAAATCGCAGTTGTACGGCGCGACCCGCTCCCCGCCGAGATTTACCCACTGTGAGGGAAAGCGCTTCCCGTCGCATATCACGTCATCCGCCTTCTTCTTTGCCGCTACCAAAGCATTTGCCACTTCATGTTGTAGCGGAGCGGATTTGCTGATGAGTTCCGTCAGATCGCTCAGCGGGAGAGATCCTCCCTGACCGAGCTTGCTGGTATCGAAGGCCAGAGCCGGCGAGACACTCAGCAGGAACGCAATAATGAAGGTTGGCAGTGAATTCATGACGAGGCTCGATTTGAGGCCCTAGGCGATGGCGCAGCGAAACGCGGGTGCCCAATCCAACCGGGGTGAGAACCGGTCAGCTCACTTTAATTCTTCCTGGGTGAACCACTGCGTCTGCCGCACTCGGATCATCAGGTCGTGATCGATAAAGGGCAGCACCGTCTTCTGGAAGGCGAGTCTCAGCTGAGCATATTCCTCCCCACAGTGCTCGGCACGCTTCTTTGGCAGCCACCCGCGATTCACAAATTCCTGAAATTCCTGCGGATCGCCGCCATAGCCAAGACAAAGCGTGTTGTACATGCGCTGGCTGGCCGTGCCGTGCTCATCGGCCCATGCCCGCATCGGCGTCAAGGCGCCCGGATCCTTTCCGATCTTCGTCCATTGATAGCCAACGCCGTTGATAATGAGGCGCGCCACGTCCTTATTGAATTGCAGCGCCAGAAAAGCGGCATTGTCGTCTGCCGCATCCTCCTCGCGGCCAAACACCGGCACGGTGAGCATGTCGAACAGCATGTGTCCGCCTTCGTGCAGGATAGTGCCGATAAGGCCGCCGACGATCGCCTCGTGTCGCGTGACGAACCCATCGGGACTGACCGTTTTCGGGGCGATGTCAACGAGCGTCTGAGGCCACTCGTAGCAGATATTGATCGAACGGCTTTTTGGGCTCCATTCACTCGGCCCAGGGGCATAAAACATGTTGACGGTGTCGCACTCATGCGTGTTCAGCTGCAATGGATGCGGCAGACGCAGAGGCGCCAGGAAGTGCTGAAGTTCCTCCAGCGTCCTGCGCTCTTTCATTGCTTCATAGATCGGCTGCAAGCGCGCCGATTTGGGTGGGATGTACGCGATCTCGACCTGAGGATTAACCGGCAGCGATTCCCATGTCTGCGCCGCGGCCTGGGACGCAAGCGACACAGTTGCGAACGCCGAAGCGAACAAGACAGGGACGAGGCGTGGCAACATGGGCGTCCAGCTCACTTCAGATTGGCGGGAATTTCGTCTGACAACAGCCATCGCGACGCCCTCACCTTTACGAGCAAATCCGGATCGACAAAGGGCATGATCCGCAGATTAAAGGCATCCCGGACCTGAGCGTATTCGCGCCGACACCAGCCATAGGCGCGGTGCTCCGGCAGCCTCGGAAACATGCTCGGGCCAGGTCGCGGCGCCACAAACTGAAATGTTACGGGATCGGCGCCCCAGGCGATACAAAGATAATTATAAAAACGCTGCCCCTCCGGCGAGGACTCCGCGGCGAAGTCCTCGCCAGTCCAGGTGTGATTGGAATATTCGAAGAATCTCGCCGTCCCGACGATGGTGGTGAGGGCGACCTGCTCGCCGAATTGCATCATGATCAGCGCCGTCAACCGGTCCGCAGCGTCATCCTCGCGACCCCAGATCGGCACCTGAAGAAGATCGAAGACTGCGTAGGCGATCTGATGCAGCACCGCCTCGACAAAGGTGCCGTCCATGATCTGCGCCTGCTCGTTGGGGTCCTTGGTATGCTGTGCCGCGATGTCGGCGATGCGCTTGACGAGCTCGTAGCAGATGGTGGCTGGACCACCCGCTTGATACCGCATCGTCTCCGACCCGCATTGAGCGAGCCGCACGGTGAGCTCTTTCGGCAGGCGCAACGGCGAAAGAAATGATTGCAGCCGCTCCAATACCTGCCGACGCTTCAACGCTTCGTAGATCGGTCGGTAGTTCGCATTCGACGGCGGCTCATAGCTGATGCGGATTTGCGCCGATTTCGCTACCGACGCCACATCCTCAGCACGGGCCGGCTGCGCGACGGCGACTGCAAAAAAGGCGAGGAAACAGACCGCTGTCCTATTGAAGTTCATCATCCCCCCACCCCTAACGAGCAACACAAGTACACCCGCACGTCAATGGCGGGCGATCTTCCGCCTCAGCCACCGATAGCGCGCCGTCACCGAACAGAGCAAAGCTCCGTGGCCGAGCGTCGGCGCGGCGGTGAAAGAGTTAGTCGGGCTGCCGCGTGAACGCTCCAGTGGCCGATGACGAGGCCGCGTTAGACCGAAGATAGTCGGGGAGGCTGCCGGGTTCGGCGCCCGCATCACGCGCCTGCCTGACGATCGCTAAGCCGTTCAGCTTCGGCCGCGCGCCCTCGGGCCGCGCCATGGCGGCGGGCGCACTCACGTCTCCTGAAAGCGCCGCGGCCGTCAGCCCACTCCGCGACACAAGGTCGGCGGCGTTTGCGCGGCCGTCAAGCAACGCACGACCGCCAACAGCGGCCAGCGCATTGGCATATGCGGTTGGTTGCTGCTGTGCAGCGTCTGCATCATTCGAATCAAAGCTCCCGGTTGGGAGTGACACAGCGCCGGACGCGGTAGCGTTGGCGTTTTTCATGATGAAATCGGCCGCGCCCGCCGCGGTCGTGACGAGACCAAGCGCTAACGCGAAAGCGGCGACCGCACCGATTTGAAGACTGGCTCGCATCGCATCATTCCTCCTGTTGAGGCAGACGGCAAACCTATTCTAGCCGGTGATTTTCGACAAGTTCGTCGGTCGCCGCAACAACAAAATACCGCTTGCCCCCGGCGGGGGGACGGTCAAATATGTCGCAGGCGTCGGTCAGAGGAGAATTCGACATGAGCATGGCGAGCACGTTGGCCAGGGTTTTTCTGATACTGGCAGCGTTAGCTTTCAGCGGTGTAGCCGATGCTCAACCCCGGCCGGGCGGCGGCCCACGCGGCGGCGGGGGTGGAGGCGGCGGCGGTGCAGCCCCAAGCGGCGTCCTCCAGACGATCAATGCTGAACAGCTTGCTCAGATCTTTAGCGCGGCTGGGTTTCCTTCCAAGGTTTTCGTTGTAAACAACCATCAAATGGTCCGAACGCAGTTCTGGCCTGGCGACATCTTTAGCGGTGCGTCGCCTGAAGCTTGCGATAAGGACGGCAACTGTCACGCATACAGAATTCTCGCCAACCTCGGAGCCGATACCGGGGTTGGCCAGGACTGGCTTGATGCGTGGAATCAAGGGCGGCTTTATGTGCATGCCTACAAACTCCAAAACGGAGAGCTGGTTTTCTACTGGGATGTCGCGCTGCTGAGCGGTCTCACCCCCCAGGCCATTGCGGCGACCGCTCAGATATTCAAGCAATTTGTTGATGCATCGACCGATTTCAAAGTGGGACACTAATCAAAAACAACCTCACTCGCCGAGCTTCCATGCAGTCAGTCGGCACTGTGACACGGGCCTTCACAATACTCGCAGCGCTCGCCTTCGCGGTTGCGGCCGACGCTCAACCGCGGCCGGGCGGCGGAAGTGGTGGCGGCGGCGGCGGTAGCCCCGCCGAAGGCCTGATACAGAAGATTCAGCCCGAACAGCTCGCGCAGATCATTAGTGGCGCCGGGTTTCCGTCTCAGGTCACTGATCTTGGCGACCAACGCATCGTGCGGACGCAGTTTTGGCCGGGGGAGATCGTTAGCGGCGCCTGGCCCTTCTCGTGCGAGAAAGATGGCAGCGGTTGTCACGGATATGGGCTTTTTGCCAATTTCGGCGGGAATACCGGCATCGGACAGGATTGGATCAATTCCTGGAACAATTATCGGCTATATGTGCATGCCAGAAAGGACCAAAACGGCGATTTGGTGTTCCAATGGGATGTATTGTTACTGGGTGGCCTCAGCACCAACTCCATTGCCGCAAGCGCGCAGCTTTTCAAGAACTGGGTGGACAATTCGACCGACTACAAACCCTGAGGTCGATCGCTAACACTTAGGCTCTTTTCAAAAATGCCCGACGCTGGCACAGCACCGACCAGCCTTATTCATGCAACTCGCGCCTTAGACGGCGGAGATGCCCGGCCGATCGATGCGGGCGGCGCCAGGTGCTCCCTTGAGCGCCGTTACCATGGGCGCGCACCACGTAAGAAGTAGTCAGATTTTATTGGAGAACGATGCCATACCTTTCCCGCAGCGCAGCGGCTTCCGCGCCTTGGCCAAGCGCGTCCAGCGCGTCGGCGGTTACCCCCGCTGACTCTTTGGTCCATGGGTGATTAGCTCCGAGCGCCTTCTCGTGAGCCACGAGCGCGGGTTTGCTACGTGTTAAAGCTTCGGCCGGGTTGCCCTCGGCAAGGAGCAAGCTTGCAAAGTTCTGCTGCGCACGGTTGGTGTTCGGATGCTCCGAGCCGAGAGTTTTTTGCCAAACCAGTAATGCTCGCTCGTATAACAAGTGCGCCTCGGCAAGATTGCCGAGTTTTTGGTGCGATTTGCCAAGGTTGTGCAGGCCCAACGCCGTCTGTGGATGCTCTGGGCCGAACATCGTTTCCCATGTCTCGAGTGCCCGCTGGAAAAGCGCTCGCGCGACCTCGAGGTCGCCTTGAGCTTGGAGAAGCATGGCGAGATTGTTGACGTCTCCTGCCGTCGTGGGATGTCCCGAGCCGAGAACTTTTTCGTCGATCGCCAAGGCGCGTTCAAACAGTGGCCGGGCGCCGGGGAGATCGCCTTTCGCGCGGCGCAGATTGCCGAGGCAGTTGAGGCTTTGGGCGGTGTGAGGATGTTCGGGACCGAGCACTTTTTCGCGTATCGCCAGCGCTCGCTCCATGATCGGCTCGGCCCCGGCGAGGTCACCTTGCGCCTGCAGTAGCAGCGCGAGGTTGTTGAGATTATTGGCCGTGCGGAAATGCTCGGGGCCGAGGGTTTTTTCGAAAACCGCCAAGGCCCTGTAGCGCAGGGGCAGCGCCTCCTTCAGATTACCCTGCCTCTGTAACAAAACAGCGAGATTGTTCAAACTGGTTGCGGTTTTCGGATGCTCTGGTCCCAGTCCTTTTTCGCGAATCGCCAATGCTCGTTCGAAGAGCGGCTGCGCCGCTTTGTAGTCGCCTTGAGCTTGTATGAGCGTGGCGGCGATGTTGAGGGCCGCGGCTGTATCGGGATGCTCCGGACCGAGCACATTCTCCCGGATTGCCAGCGCCCGTTCGATCAGCGGATGCGCTTCGCGAACGGCACCGAGTGCCCAATAACGATATTCGGCGAGAACGCTGAGCAGCGTCGCGATCTGTTTTTCCGCGCCTGCCGGTAGCGCGTCTTCGCCTTCCACCATAGCGAGCGTTAAAGCATCGAGCCGCCGCAGGCGCGGCCAAATTTTTGTGTCGCTCCAGATATCGTAGTCGTCGGGGTAAAGCGTAACGAAAGCTTCCAGGAGCGTGCGCTGCACCTGAGCCCGAACTGCTTCGTCACTCCGCGCCCGTGCGATCAAATGCACCAACCGATGCAATCGCAAACAGTCGGTCGTGATCACAGGTTCACGCTCGTCAGAAATTGCTTCGCGGTCGACGAGTGCGAAGGCGCGCAACGCCGCTACAGCCTCGTCAAGTCCGTCGTCGGCAAGGCTCGAAGCGAGTGGTTCGCCGAATTTTTCTCGCCCATCGGCGAAAAGGAATAACGGAACCGGTTCCGGCGCGAGCAATGCGGCGTGAATGATCAATGCTTCGGCGGCCGGATGAAGTTTTGCAGCTTCATCTATAGCGAGGCTGAATGTCTTCGCTACCGTCAGCCGGTCGTGATATTCGGCAGGGGCGTCGCGTCCCGTATCGAGCAGCTTTGCTGGCGCCGCTTGCAAACGTTTGCGATACTCCGCGAATGGGACCTCCAGCCGTTCGCAGTAGGCCGCGGCTTGCTCGTGCGCGAGCGGCAAGCCGCCGAGCGCTTCAGACAGTGCGACCGCCGCGAACCGCTCTTCGTCGCGGCCGGTCCGCGCGATGAGGTAGTCTGCACCGATGTCGGTCGGCCATAGTCTAATCTCAACCGGGGACGCGACGCCGCGCCAGGCGTGAGCGTTCGATGTTATCAACACCCGTGCCGCCCCGCCGCGCGGCAGGTAAGGCTTGAGCGTACTGGGTTCAATCGCGTTGTCATATATGAGTAGGATACCTTCACCCTCGTGCCGTAGCCGCTCCATCACGATTGCCAACGCCGGGTCTTCTTTTTCGTCAGCCGAGACCCAACCGAGCCGCACTCCAAGACCGACAAGATCGGCGCGCATGCTGCTTGGCGTTTGCGCCCTAACCCACCACGTGGCGCGGTACTCACCGCGGCAGCGCTCACTGTAAGCGGCGGCGAGCGTGCTCTTGCCGACGCCGCGCAGCCCGTAGAGAGCGGTTATGGCGACCCGGCCTTCAAAGCGGTCGAGCGCCTCTGCAATTGCGGCGAGGGAATCCTCGCGGCCCAAGAAATGTTCAGGAATACGGATTGGAATATTGGAGACAGCAAACACCTTGCCCGGGAAGGCAGTTGTAGGCGCCTCGCGCTTTTGCATGAACTCGCTGAACCGCAAGCGCGCCGCCTCTTCGGGAATTCCAAAAAGCTCACAGCGACGGATGTGATCAGCCAGCGTCGGCAACTTACATGGCTTCACCGCAACAAACAGCGCGAATCCGGGACGCTTGCCGACAGCCTGCCAAATCGCCGCATTGCGTTCGAGCGTGGAGTAAGGCGCTTTCAAATACTCGTCCGATACGACGCACAGAACATGGTCCGCCGCGTCGTGGCGCTGCTCCATCCAAGCGTAGATGTCGCCGCCGCCCTCAATCTCCCATTCATGGACGTGAGGGGTATGGCCCAGCGTCTTCAGTTCCGTGGCTATCCAAAATGCCCAGTCACGGTCGCTCGACGTATAGCTAACGAATATGTCGGCCACGCACCTTCTCTCAGTGGGGCGGCTGTTCCAACATTTTGGTTCAGCGTCTGGCTGTTAGCAAGTTGCCGATCTCATGGTGCCTTTCACGGCGAGTTGGTTCGACGAGGGCTACCCATAGCGCACGGCCAAAATGATACCGACGCCCACGGCGACGATCACCAGGCACAGGCCATGCGCGATGCCGAAGTGCTTTATCCACTTCGGCTGCGGTTCATCCATGAGATAGCGCAGAAGGAGCAGCAACCCCAGAGATATCCAGCCAAGCGTTGCTAACATCGCGGCCGCTGCGGTGCCGGGCAACGCCTGCCCCGCGGCGTCGCGTGGTACCAGCAAATTCAACGGGATTATCGGGCTGATACCAAAGACGACATAGAGCAGAATTGAACCAACAAACTTCAGCTTCTGCAGCCCTGTCCAGCGGGCAAAATACTTGCGAGCGGCCGGCCACGATACGGCGATAACGGTGCCCGCCAGCGCGAGACCCGCCAAGTCCGCCGCCGTCTGGGCCGAATCGCTCATAGGATCCTCCCCTCCTGGGGCCTCATTTGCACTGTTGAAAAAATCCGTAGTGCGCCATCAAGAGGTCCGCGTACCCTTCAACATCGTGCCGTCTTCTTTCAACTTAGGAAAGCCCACAATTCAATCTGCAAGCAATTCAGACAGCGGGCCGTCGATGGCTGGAGCATCGGCCGGATTCATCGGCGCCATATGGCCCCAGTCCGATTTTATCATGCGGCATTCCCCGTTCGGGATACGCTTGGCTTCGTACTCGGCATCTACCGGGGGAAAATAGCGATCCAGTTCCGCCGGCAGGATTATCGTTCGGGCTTTGATGGCCCTGAGTGCTGCTTCGAAATCGCCCTGGAAATTTGCGTTGTCGCTAATGTCACCGGACGCCCAGGTCCATAGCTGGGACAGAAGGTTGTTGGCATCGCAGCGCAGAAAAAATGGCTCCCAGAAATCGGCGACATGAGCGTCCCAACTGCGAGAGCCCATCCCCCGCCACGCTTCGGTGCGGAAGAACGGCTCGGAGGTACCCCACCCTGCATAGATAGCCGCAAACGCCTTGAGGCCGCGCACTGGCGGGCGATCATAGAAGCCTTCATTGAAAACTGGGTCCAATTCCAAGGCACGCCGTAGGGAAAGCAGAAACACTTGGTTGAAATTTGCTGTTCTCGCCGACCCAGCGATCGGGCAGGCTGCGCGAACCATGTCAGGATACTGTGCCGCCCATTGGTAAGCTTGGCAGGCGCCCATCGACCATCCGGTTACCAGCCGCAGTCGTTCAATACCCAAGTGTCGGGTCAGCAACAAATGCTGGAGCCGGACATTGTCGTAAATGGTCACATGCGGGAAGCGACCGCATTCAAATGGCGCCGGCATGTTGCTGGGCGACGAGGACAAACCGTTGGCGAGCAAATTCGTAAGGATGATGAAATATCGCTGCGGATTGAGCGCCCGCGTCTCGCCCAGCATAAACGCTTGGGTGTCGTTGTGCGTGCCCGTGTACCAAGACGGCACCAGTACGGCGTTGTCACGTGCCGCGTTCAGGGTACCCACCGTCTTGTACGCGAGCCGCGCAAGTGGAAGTACGGCGCCTTTCTGCAGTACGAAACTTGGCTCTTCGAACACCTCGTGATCGGCCATTCCACCCTTTCCCTCGTTGAGGAATTGCACGCTATAAGACGTAGCGATGCGTGTCGAGGCGCAACCCCGTGGATTGCCCCGCCCGTTCTAAGCGCGCTTATCGTTTCATTCGCACCGGACTGCGCTAGCGCAATGTCCGCTCTTCGGTCGCTTTCGGGGTCAAAGCAGACGAACCCATGTGTCCGAAGCGTCGTTCATGACTCGCATCGTCGTTCTGCCATCGTCAAGCACCGCGCAAAATTTCGTTCGGTTTGAGTGTCCCGCCAAGTAGGGGTGGTGGCGCGCCGCGCCTCTTTCGGTTCGTTCGTCAACTGTCGAAGTGCGATCCCGACGCGATATTCGTTGTCTTTCGTTTCTTCGGCGCGCCAACCAACATCGTCATCTCCAATGACTGGAGCCGCCGGCGCACAGGCTTGCGGCCTTGACGATTGGTTCAACGTGCTGGGGGCTTGCACCGAGCCCAGGACCTGTGCAAGCCTCCGATCTGCGATCGCAGATCGCAAGAGGGTTTGTTTATGGCTTCAATTGCCGAGCTTGATCGCACTCACCACTTGCATCCGTTTACATCGGTGCCCGGCTTGCTTCGCGAAGGTGCGACCGTGATCAGCCGTGGACATGGCGTCATCATTGAAGACAACCGCGGTAGAGAGTTGATCGACGCGGCTGCAGGCCTCTGGTGCGTGAACGTTGGGCACGGCCGCAGGGAGATTGTTGATGCTGTCGCCAAACAAATGAGTGAGTTAGCGTTTTTCCACACCTTTAACGGGATGACCAACGAGCCAGTGGCAAAGTTGGCAGCCCGCGTCCTCAATCGCGCACCAGCTACGATGCGCCGAGTATTTTTTGGTAATTCCGGGTCCGACGCAAACGACACGGCAGTCAAACTGGTGACGCTTTACAACAACATTAGGGGTAAACGCGAAAAGAAGAAGGTGATCGCGCGGTGGCGCGGATATCATGGCGTGACTGTTGCAGCCGGAAGTCTTACCGGCTTGCCGGGGGTGCATCGCTTTTTTGATTTGCCGTTACAAATGGTACGGCATGTCGAAGCGCCGGACCAATATCGCGTCCCGCACCTCACGGCAGCGGATTATGCGCGAGAGCTTGAGAGAACAATCATCGCTGAAGGGCCGGAGACAGTAGCGGCATTCATCGCTGAACCTGTGATGGGGACCGGTGGTGTACTTGTTCCACCGGACGGCTATTTCACCGCGATTAGGGAAATCCTCGATCGATATGACGTTTTGCTCATTCTTGATGAGGTTATTTGCGGATTTGGGCGACTGGGGACATGGTTCGGCGCCGACCGTTTTGGCGTGACGCCTGATTTGATGACGACCGCTAAGGGCCTAACCAGCGGCTATTTGCCGATGTCAGCGATTTTGATCGGCAACCGTATCTGGTCCGAGATCGAAGACAGCGTCATCGACGTTTTTGGGCATGGTTTCACGACATCAGGGCATCCCGCAGCCGCGGCTGCGGCCCTCGCCAATCTAGACATCATTGAACGCGAGGAGTTGGTGGCGCGGGCTGGAACGATGGGCACGCAACTACTTAATCGTCTCACTGAGGCCGTAGGCGATCATCCACTCGTCGGCAACGTGCGTGGCTGCGGCTTGATGGTTGGTGTCGAACTCGTTGCTGACCGTTCTAGCCGGCGGAGCTTTCCGGTTGAAGCAAAGGTTGCGGCGCGCGTAGCGCGAGCAGCGATTGAAACCGGTGTTCTGGTCCGGGCATTGCCGGCCAATGACGTGATTGCATTTTCTCCCGCGTTTGTAATTACACCCGATATAATCGACGAGTGCGTGTTGCGCTTCGTGCATGCTCTGGACCGGGTCTCGAATGAGCTGCGGAAGGAGGCGGCATAGCGCCTGCTAACGAGGAATGACAATGCAACTCAAGGGGCAGGTTGCGGTAGTGACGGGCGGATCCCAAGGCATCGGCGAAGCCCTGGCCAAGCGTTACGCGGCCGAAGGGGCAAAGGTCGCGATACTCAATAGGAACGAAGCGAAGGCGCGCACCGTGGTCCAGGCGATTCAGACCGCCGGCGGCGAAGCGAGCGCATTCAAGACCGACGTAAGCCAGGTTTCTGAGATTAAGCGTGCGATCGCCGGCGTTGTCGATACATTCGGCAAAATCGACATTCTCGTTAACAACGCCGCCGCCTATCTGATGTCACCGCTCGGCCAAACCGACGAAAAGGCTGTCGACGCCATGCTCGACGCCAATATCAAGGGCGTTTTCTTTCTGTGTCAAAGCGTGTTGCCGGTGTTCGAACGCAATGGCAGCGGCAAGATCATCAACATTGGATCGATTTTCGGAGAAGACGGGTTTCCAGGCTCGGCGATCTATTGCGCCACCAAGGGCGCGATTGTGCTGCTGACCAAGAGCCTCGCCCTCGAACTTCGCGAACGGAATATTCAGGTCAACGCAATTGCCCCCGGCTGGATCGAAACGCCGTTGAACGAGGAGTTTCGAGCAACCGACCCGGAATTTATGCGGCGGGCCGCCGAACGGTTCGGAGGCCCGAACGCCTGGATGAAACCCGATGAGCTGACTGGCGCTGCCGTATTCCTAGCGTCGCGTGACGCCAATTCGGTCACTGGAGCGACATTGTTCGTAGACCGGGGCTGGTCCGCCTACTGAAACATCAACGCGAGCGGTTTGGCGATGCGTTTTGCGACCGACACCGGGGGGACTTTTACGGACCTGATCATCGAAGATGATGACGGACGTATATCGATGTTCAAGGCTGCTACTGTCCCGAGTGAGCCCGTGAAGGGCCATAAGCGACCTGGCCGAAGGCCGCGTCTCTTCTCAACGAGCTAGGGAGGTCTACAAGGTCGTGATCGGCGCGAATGACCAATACGACCCGCACGCCACTCAACATTGCGAAGCCGCGCAGGAACTTCACCAAGAGAAGGCGCGACCGCCCGTCGCGTCGCAATCTGCAGGAGGGGAAATATGAGTATGCTTTCTAAGTTCGTAGTTTCGTTGTCCCTACTCACGATCGCGTCGGCGACCGCCGCGAAAGCCGAAGATAATGAGATTCTTATTGGAGCGGCGACTTCGTTCAGCGGCTGGATGGCTGCTTTCGATACGGCACCGACGCATGCCGCTGAAATTGCTATTCAAGATCTCAACGCAAAGGGCGGAGTGTTGGGGAAGAAACTGCGCCTCGTCCACATCGACACAAAGACTGACGCAGCGCAGACAGCGAGAGCTGCGCAAGACTTGGTGAAGCAGGGCGTCAAGATGATGATGACGGCTTGCGATTTCGATTCCGGTGCACCAGCGGCCCTCGTGGCGCAGCAAGCAGGCGTCCTCGCCATCTCGAGCTGCGGTGCCGACATAAAGTATGGCAATCTCACAATTGGCAATAACGTGTTTACAATGGCCACCGACGCCGAGGGCACCGGCAAAATCCTCGCCGATTGGGCCACCAAGAAGATGGGATGGAAAACAGCATATGCGCTGCTCGATACATTTATCGAGTATGACAAATCCGAATGCCGCGGCTTCGTTGCCAGATTCAAGGAACTAAACGGCGACAAGTCAGTCGTGCTCGAAGATACGTTCAAAAATGCTGATGTCTCGGTCGCGGCCCAAATTTCGCACTACAATGCTCTGCCCACAAAGCCGCAGATTATGGTCGTGTGTAGCGTCCCGCCCGGGCTCGCGAGCGCGATCCGCCAGTTCCGATCCGCGGGAGTCAATATTCCGGTTTTGTCGGCTACCGGTGGAGATGGAAGCGCATGGCATTCGGCAGTGCCAAACCTTACCAACTACTATTATCTGAACTACTCCGCTGATGCCGGTGTCGATGAGCCGCGGCCTGACGCACGTGCCTTCGACGAAAAATACCAGAAGCAGTTCGGCGAGCGTCCGGGTTCTGGGCAAGGCATCACCGGACACAGCGTAGTGGAGGGCTGGGCCCGCGCCGCAGAGCGCGCCAAGAGCCTCGAAACTGCGAAAGTTCGTGCAGAGCTTGAGAAGTTCACCGACGAGCCGCTGCTCGCGGGGCTCACCACCTTTACCCCGAAGCTCCATACTAATCTCAATCGACCGATGTTGATGATCGAGATCAAGGACACGAAAGGGAGCCCACTCGGATATTACGACATGCGCAAAGGCGACTATGTCAAGTGGTGGTAGCAATTGCGGGGCTCGCGGAGGTTTTCTTCGAGCCCCTCGAAGATCTCAGGCGCGTTGTGCTTAAGCTCCAAGCGCAAGAGGTTAGCGTACATTTCGAAGGCCTTAGCGCTCTCGAATCGGTGAGCCTTGCGCTTGGAGAAAAGGAAATTTTGGGTCTGCTCGGGCCGAACGGCGCCGGCAAAACGACGCTCGCCAACGTGATGAGCGGTTATCAACCGCCGACACGCGGCTCACTCTTGTTAAACAACGAAATCGTGAGTGGTTTGCGGCCGGAAGCCTTAGCGCGCCGCGGCGTCGCCCGCACCTTTCAGTCGGTGCGTCTGTTCCGCCGCTTGACCGTCTTCGAGAATGTCGAAGCAGCTGCGCTGACTTGCCACTCGCGTCGTCCCAGGGCGCGAAACGCCACTCAGGAAGCCTTGGCGTACATTGGCTTGGAGAAGGTCGCGCAGCGTCGGGCCGACGCTTTGCCCTACGCTGACGAGCGGCGCGTTGGCATCGCCCGCGCGCTCGCGCTCGAGCCGCGGTTTCTGCTGCTCGACGAGCCGGCCGCGGGCATGACCGAACCCGAATGCGATGAGCTTGCCCGGCTTATCCAGAAGCTCCCCGAAAAATTCGGCTGCGGCGTGCTGCTGATCGAGCACAATATGAGCGTGGTGATGACGGTCTGCCAACGACTCCATGTACTTGACAACGGGCGGACGCTGGCGACTGGCCCGCTCGAGCAAGTGCGCCGCAATCCCGAGGTCATCGCAGCCTATCTAGGTGCCGCCTGACATGCTGCTTCAAGTCGACGACCTGGAGATTCGATACGGCCGCGTACCGGCTATCCGCGACATTTCCTTTTCAGTGGGCGATGGCGAAATCGTTTGCTTTGTCGGCCCCAACGGAGCTGGAAAATCCACGACGATGCTAGCCGTTGCCGGCGTACTGCATCCTGCCAAGGGAAGCATCCGCTTCAACAACCGTCCGCTCGCTGAACGGCCCATCGAGGAAATTGTTGCCGATGGCATTGCCCTGGTGCCGGAGGGCCGCCGCATTTTCGGTCGGATGACCGTGCGCGAGAATCTCGCGGTCGCTAGCGGATTGCGTGGTGGACTAGGACGATCTCGCGAAACCCTCGATCGAGTGCTGGCGCTCTTTCCGATTCTCCGAGCGCGCTATCAAAGTCCCGCCGGGTTTTTATCAGGCGGCGAACAACAACAGCTGGCGATCGCACGCGCTCTGTTGACCCGCCCTCATCTGTTAGTCGTCGATGAGCCATCACTTGGACTAGCACCGAAATACGTCGAGCTGGTATTCGAAACATTAAGCCGCGTGCGCTCGGAAGGCGTCACCTTGTTGGTTGTCGAACAAAGTGTGCGCCGCGCTCTCAAGTTCGCAGATCGGCTATATTTCCTGCGCTCCGGTAGAATCGTCTTAGAGGGATCGGCAGCGACTCTTGCCGGTCGGACGGACCTCGAGCACATTTATTTTGGCGAGGAAAACAGACTTTGAGTCAGATCCAGCTGATAGCGGACGCCGTCAGCCTAGGCAGCATCTATGCGCTCGTCGCGCTGGGAATCGGACTGATCTTTGGAGTCATGCGCATGATCAATTTCGCGCATGGCGATCTGATCATGCTTGGCGCTTATGCGCTCGTAGTGCCGACGGCGGCCGATGTCGCGCCGCCGCTGATCGGCGCCTGGCCCGCGGTCGCCATGGTAGCCGCAATCATCTTAATTGTGGCGTTCGCCGCTTTGCTCACCGAGCGATTCGCGTTCAGGCCGCTGCGGCGACGTGAAGTGGATGGTGCGACGCTGCTGATCTCATCGTTCGCGATCAGTTATCTTATTCAGAGCATCGTGCTGTTCGTCCACACCGGTCGTCCGAAGTCGGTCAGCATCTTCCCGGAGCTCACGCGGCAAGTCGAGCTCGCCAGCATCCGCATCAGCCTGGTCGACGTCGTTACGGTTGCAGCTACCGCCATCCTGCTGCTAGGCCTCGGCGTTTTTCTCAGGCGCGCACGTCCCGGACTCGAGGTGCGTGCCGCCGCCGAAGACTTTACCATGGCACGATTATTGGGCGTCAAAGCTGATCGCGTGATCGCCCTGGCTTTCGCTCTTTCGGGCGGTTTGGCTGGCGTGGTCTCGATTCTTTATGTGTCCAAAACAGGCGTGCTCGACTTTCAGATGGGTGTGCCGCTGGCCGTGGCCGGATTTGTCGGCACTGTGGTCGGCGGCATGGGCAGTCTGGTGGGCGCCGTCCTTGGAGGATTTGCGCTCGGCGTGGCTTCGACATTGCTGCAAGCGCTTCTCCCTGAAGCGCTGCAGCCGTCCCGCGACGCGTTCCTCTACGGACTGGTGATTGTGGTCCTGTTCTTCCGACCGCAGGGCCTGTTCGCCCCGCGCGCAACCGGAGAACGCATTTGATTTCTCTTACGATGCGGCCTCTTTTCCCGGCGCTCGGGCTCATTGCGATCGTAGTCGCCATTGGCTTGGTCGTGCATTTTATCGGCAATGGCGAATTGGAAGGGGTTTTGACCGAGGCCCTGATCTATATGGTCATGGTCATTGCCCTCTCGATTTTTGTCAGCAACTCTGGCGTTATTTCATTCGGCCATGTGACGTTCGCATTAATCGGCGCCTATGCGTCCGCTTGGCAGACCTGCTGCGCGGGCGTGCGCGGCATATTCATGCCGGGCTTGCCGGAATTTCTTCTGCACGCCGATATCCCGGTGCTGGTCGCCGCGCTCAGCGCGGCACTCGCGGCAACCGCCATAGCGGGGATTGCCGGACTGATCATCATGCGATTGAGCAGCGTCGCTGCATCGATTGCCCTGCTGTCGCTCCTGTTCGTGTTCAAGACTATCTACGAGAACTGGAGCAGCATGACCGCCGGTCAAAGCTCGCTGGTCGGGCTACCGTTATATGTCAATCTCTGGACGGCTTTGGCGTGGGTCGCCGTGACGATCGTCGCGGCTCAGATATATATGGCATCAGCCCATGCCTTACGGTTGCGGGCGGCCCGCGAGGACGAAGTCGCGGCACGGGCTGCCGGCATTGTTGTGTGGCGAGAGCGGTTGATCGCCTTCATGATCAGTGCGTTCTTCTTTGCCATCGGCGGCATTTTGTTCGGGCATTTTCTTGGGACACTGGCCGTAAACATCTTCTGGCTCAATATGACATTCCTAACGCTAGCCATGTTGGTCGTCGGCGGTTTGCGCAGCCTGACCGGGGCCGTCGTCGGTACGCTGGTCGTCGCGGGCATTCGTGGGTTTCTCCGGGCGCTGGAGCAGGGCATTCACATCGGCACAACGCAGGTGCAGATACCCGAGGGCGTCCAAGAGATTACCCTTGCCGTTGTTCTTCTGCTTATTCTGGTTTACCGACCGCAAGGTATTGTCGGCGATCGCGAATTTGGCATAGCTGCTGCCAAGTGAATTGAGAGGCATCCGTGTCAACGCTACCGGTCGCACAAATCGATTTTGCTCCACTCCACGAGCGCGTTTATACGGAGCTTCGGCAAGCGCTAATTTCGGGCAAGCTCGCGCCCGGCCAGAAGCTCACCTCGCGAAAGCTGGCCGCAGCACTGGGCACGAGTGACATGCCGGTACGCGCGGCGATCTCCCGGCTGACGGCCGAAGGCGGCTTGGTGCAAAGCTCGAACGGCACGTTTATTGTGCCGCGAGTCACACGGCAGGCATTCAAAGAGCTGATGGAACTTCGGGCGTTGCTTGAAGGGCGCGCCACCTCACTCGCATGTCGGCACATCGATTCCGATGGGTTTAGGCGGTTGCACAAGCTTTCCGATGAGCTGGATCAGGCAGCGAACGCTCACGACATCGTCAAGTATCTTGACGTCAACCAAAGACTGAAGTTCACGATTTACGAATACTGCAAATCGCCGAAGCTGCATTCCCTAATCGAAATTCTCTGGCTGCAAGCGGGTCCAGTTCTGCGTTACCACACCAGGGTTCTGCGTGGTATCAAAGACATTAATTTTCATAGGCAAGCCATTGCGGCACTCAAGAAGGCCAATCGCGCCGCGGCCGGCGCAGCGATAGCGCGCGACATCAAGGCAGGTATGGACGCGTTGTTGGCCGTCGCGCAATTTGCGGACGATGAGGCGCACGCTGAAGTGCCCTCAAATACACAAAAAAGAGTAAGGCGCCTTGCATAAGCAAATGATCAGCATCGTCGGCGGCGGCTTAATGGGGCACGGCATAGCGTATCTATTTGCTGCTGCCGGCCATCGCGTCAGCGTTTATGAACCCGATCCGGACAATCGCAATTCGCTGCCGCAACGGTGGCAGCAGATCCTCCAGCTCTTCGAGGCTAGTCCGACATTGTTGGAACGGATAACTGTCCATGAAGAGCTTGCAGCGGCGGCTTCGAATGCGGCCTTTGTGTTCGAAGCGGCCCCGGAACGCCTGCCGTTGAAGCAAAGCATTTTCGCTGAGCTCGAGAGCATCGTTCCAGTTGATACCGTGTTGGCTAGCAACAGCTCTGCTATCCCTTCGACTGAGATCGCCCGCAATCTAAAGCATCACGAGCGCGTCGTCGGCACCCATTTTTGGAACCCACCTCATCTCGTACCCCTGGTCGAGGTGGTTCAGAGCGAGTGGACGGAAAATTCAGTCATTGAGCGAACGATGGCTCTGCTTCGTCACGCCGGCAAAACTCCGGTACATGTGCGCCGCGACGTACCTGGGTTCGTCGGCAACCGGCTCCAGCACGCCCTTAAACGCGAGGCGATCGCGATGTTGGCTGAGGGCATTTGTGATGCGGAGACAATCGATACAGTCGTCAAGCAGGGTTTCGGCGCCCGGATGGCAGTCCTCGGCCCGATGGAGCAATGCGATCTGGTCGGGTTAGATCTTACCCTCGATATAGCCAAAGTGCTTTATCCGGCTTTGGATCGTACGGCTGGGCCTCATCCTTATTTGCAAGCGAAGGTCAGCAGCGGTCATCTGGGAATGAAGAGTGGTGAGGGATTTCGAAAATGGACCGCGGAAGAAGCCGACGCAGTTCGTGCACAATTATCGCGGTTTCTTGTTCGGAAGGCTAAGGCGGAAGCCCAGGAACGCAAAGAAGTCGCAGTGGATTCTGTCAAGCATAAATAGCCCAATAGCGATTGCGGACTTGCATGTTACGACTTCGAGAGCGGATTGCCTTCCATTATTAAAGTGACGCGGCGGACAGCTTGACCGAGGATTTTATCCAAGGCGCGGCTTAGCGCCCTTCCCTTTTCCTGACGGTTCGCATCTCGCTTATCGAAGACAGGCATTTTGTAATTCGGCGATTTTGCCAACGTTGCCGATCTCCCTCCACGTCTGCTGATCCGGTCGATATCGGACGAAAAGCGGACTCAAGTCGGCTGCCCGCAAATGACGCTCCTGACCTTGAACCGAAATTGGCGGCCGGGCGAAATGCTCGGACGGACTGACCTCAATGCATCAGTACGGGAAACGGCACTTGCCTCCGGGTTCAGTAATTCGAGCCACTTTGCAAAGGACCGCTTCGATAGTGAGCGGCGCTCTGATGCATCGAACGCGGAAGTCCGCTCGCGGCTTTTGCACCGCCGCCGGCGATTGCGGCTAGCGGCCGAATTTTTCCTTTAGCTGATCCCTGATCGGCGCAAGGATGCTTGTCTTTCGCTTTTCGGCGCCCGCCAGGATGAGCTGCACGATGTCTTTCGGCGACCGTCCGCTCCAGCCGGCGTCGCGGAAATAGATGTTGGCCGCATTGCCGACGACGTACGTGCTCCAGGCCGCGGCGAGACCCTGCGGGACCGCGGTCAGTACCGTGCTCGTTCCAAAGGTGAACGTTCGCAACAGGTCGGCGGCGAGGTGCAGACCGTACTCCGCCGCCGCCATCAGCCCCCAGGCGCGCAGGATTTCCAGCACCATGTTTTGCGAATTCTTCAGCGAGAAATCGGTGCCGTAGATCGCGCCGATGCGTTGGACCATCATGGCGTCGCTGGCGATGCCGGCGAGTACGTCGAACACCGGAACCGGATTGGCGCCGACGACGAGCGCCTTCCCCAACATGAAATAGTAGATCAGGCGCGTGACTTCCTTGCTCCGGACTTGCTGCTTTAACTGCTTGATCTGCTCGCTCACATCGGTCGCGAACAGGCTCGCATTGAGCGCAATGATCGCCTTGCCCTCGCGCTCGAGAACTTCGAGCATGCGCGCTTCCAGCATGTCGATTTTTGACTTCGGCTGATATTGGACAATTTCGACACTGCCATCTGCCTTGTGAATTTCGCGTTCAGCCTCTCGCGGAGCGGCGGCAGCGAAGACGATGTCGGAGGCACCGATGCGATGGCCTATCTTGCGCAAAATCGATTCGGAAATCTCCTTGATCTGCGCTGGCCCGAACAAATCGGCCTTGTTGATGACAAGCAAGACTGGCTTGTTCAGGTCGCAAAGCTGGTTAAGCGCGTCGATTTCGACCCGGTTGAGGTCACCGTCGGCGACGAACAGCACGAGGTCCGTATAGCGCACTGTTTCCTCGGCAAGCTTACCGCGCAGTTCGCCGGCCGCCTCGTTGATCCCAGGCGTGTCGACCAGAATCAGCTTGGTATTCTTGAACCCAGCCTTGGCGATCTTAGCAGTGGACCCGTGTTCGGCGGACACCGCGAAAATCTTTTCGCCGGCAAGCGCGTTGAGCAGCGCGCTCTTGCCCGAACCCACCTCGCCAAACGCCGCTATCTCGACGCGGCCGTTCTCGAGCTTTGCAGTGAATTGCTCGATATCGTGCATTTCCCGTTCGATGCTCGCGCGCTCTTGCGGTCTCAGCCGCGAGTCGGCCGAGAGCTTGCGCAGTGCTTCGATAGTGTCGGGCAATATTGACTGGTCCTGCATGCAATCACCGCTCCGCGGCTATGAATAGGTTGCAAATTGCAGCGTGTGCCCGGCGGTCGGTCGGACAGCCCGGGCCAGCAGTTTCGTCAACGCATCGATGTCCGCCGATGGCCGGCGCGTCTCTATCCGCACCGCGCCGCGCGCGTTTTCGATCTCGCGATTGACCGGGCTCGGCGCAACCGCAGCGGCCACGACGTTGGCGGGCGGAAAGCCGGGAGGCATCTTCTTGCGGATCGATACAATGATTGCATCGCAATCGGCCGCATTGAATTGATCGGCCTTGTTCAAGACGATGTAGAGAGGCTTGCCCTTGGCGATGAGCCGCTTGATGGATGCGACCTCGGTAGCGCGCAAGTCCTGATCGACGACGAACAACACGCCATCGGTCGCGGCGGCGGCTTCCACAACCGCGGCGACACGCCGCTCGTCGCCGTCGCTTGCTCCGGCATCGACCAAGCAAACGACATCGCTTGTTTCAGACGGCTGCGCGCGGGTAGCGGCGACAAGTTGTGCGATCGCCGCCGTCTTGCCCGTATAGGCCGGTCCGGTCACGGTCAGCGTTGCGCGCACGGGCGGCATTGCGCGCGGCGGGGCAATCGCCGCGGTACTGGAGTCTGCCGATTGGCGAAGCCGCCCGTCTGGCGCCGCCGCAACACGCCTGCCTTCCGCTGCCCATTTTGTCGAAAGCTCGCGTGCGCGTTTCGTCACGATCTCGTTCGGCAGCGGTTGCTGGACTTTTGCCGCGATGGCCTTCGGCGTCGAGCCCGGGCGGCGCAGGCGCAGCCACGCAGTCAGTCCGACGACGACAAAGAAACAGAGCAGCACGGCGCCGTAGGCGGCGGCAACAAATGGGTTCTTGAGTGCGTCGAAAGTCAGTGCGATATTCGATATCAACCATACGCCGCCGAGCAGCACGGCCACGGCAAGCGCGCCGACGACGAGGCGGATCAGCACCTCCGGCTTGCCGGCCAGCAGTAACAAAGGGGCGAACCACTTCAGCATCTGTGGCACCAATATTCAGGCCAAAGATATGAATGATCGAGGCGTTGGACAATCCGACCGCGATTTCACGGCATGCGGCGGTCAAATGCTAAGCACGTGAAGGTGGCGGACCGGCGCTCAGCGATAGCCGGAACGAAATCCCACGCTTTATCGCTTCGGTCCGGCGTCAAGCCGGCGCGGGCAGCCAGTTCGACCGGTCAAGCGGCACATTTGGTTCACGGAAGGCGTCGACGCACTCGATCTGAAGAAGGCGAAGACGCTTGCACCGCGAACTGCACGCCTGACAACCAATTTCAAAAACCGCTTCTCAGGCCGACTAGCGCACTTCGGTCGAGGGACACCAGCCATGCGCGCTGTGTTCAGTTGCGAGAGCCTAATGCCGGCGCGGTTAGGACGCGGAGCTGGGCGGCGGCCGAAATCCTCATATTGACATACTTACCTCCGGCAACTTGCGGGGTCGTTTGCACTTCGATGACCTTGCCCTTGAACGACCCGGGCTCAGCGGTGCCAGCGATCTGCCGCCACACGGCCACCGGGATGATCACCGACATCATCTTGTAACGACTCCCTTCGCCGGCCGCGAGTTGAAGGAAAGCCGTCTCGCTGTTCCTAATCCCGCCGTGAGTGACTGTGCCATGAACGAGGCTCGCTATGTTTATTGCGCCGGCGACGGCACGATCATCCGACGCTTCGATCCTGCGCAGCGAGATCGTCGAGAAGCTCCATGTCCAGCTACCCGGTTTGCCTTTCCAGGTCGCATCGATCCGCACGCTGTAGGCATGCTGCGGCTGCAGTGACTGCTTCGGGATAAGGCAGATCACGCCAAACTGGCCGAACGACGTTGCCGGATGCTGAGGATCCGAAACGAAAAACTCTACCGGCTTGCCCGTGCCATCGGTGAGCTTTGCAGAGACCCCGGTGACCTTATCGAACGGTGGAAACTGCAGCGTGATCGGATAGCCCCCGATGCCATGGTTGGGGATAGGATTGGGGGTCTCGGCGCCGTAGTCCAGTGGAACATCTGCTTGCTTGTCCGCAGGATACGCGACGGGCCAGGTACCGCCCCTGCGCGTGGCGTTCTCGAACCTCAACGCGGCCGTCAGCATCCCATCGGGAAGGCGGGCATAACCGACACCGATCCTCTCGAGCTGGGGATCGAGTATTGGGCGCCGATGGTACATGCCGGCCATCCAGACGTCGATCGCGACGCCGAGATCGGAGACCCCGATGAATAGATCAGCCGCCTTGGCACATGCCGCCCCCGCGGCACTCGCGCCGGGCAGGTACCACCGTTCGGTGTGAGGATTAAGCCCGGCCACCGCGTCGGTGCCTTGGTTTTGCACCATGTAATTTGCGTGTTCCATGCACCCCGCACTGAGTTGTCGATCGAGCTTGACCGTCGTTAGCCCGGCGACCTGGCGGTAGTGATTGAGCAGATGCAGTACCTGCTCGTCAGGAGACTCGGCTTTGGCTTGCGGCACGCTCGCCGTCAACAAAGCCAGCAGCGCGACGCGCCAATACATTGGGGTCAACACCCTTTGTGCATAGTTGAATCGACGCTGCATGATAGCGGCCCGCTTACCGGCACGCTCGGCTCGTGATTTCAAACTTCGCATCGTATCGGTCGACTTGCTCCAATCCAAACCGATGAGGGTCAAGTACCAACGCATGGCCAACCTCGCCACCCGGTTTAACGCGTGGTCGATCGGCTCAGTTGTTGACCTTGCTCGCTTGCCGTGCCATTTCGAGGCAGGTGACGAAATCGGTATAGCTGCCGAACCCGCCCGCCTGCGAACCGATGCAGTTGGCTTTTTCGTCGGGCGTGTATCTCGACCATCGACGGATGAGCTAACCGACATCGCTGAGGATTCATTCCTGCGCCGAGATCTTTTGCCGTCGCTGTTTATGACGCGATCGGCGGGACAATCGGGGATGAAAAGATGTCGCCAAATTGCGCGAATGACACCCCTTAGCGGACATTACTCAGGTATCGGATCGATATGGTCAGGCGGGGCTCGGTTGTAGAGCACAGCCACGAGCAAATTGCCCGGTTCTGAAGTTGCATCGGTACGACAGGCTGCGACCTCTCCAGTCACCCCACTGGTATATTCCGCCACGACTTCACCGAAGGCATTGCGCTGCACGGCGACCCTCTGTCCGGCTTCGACCTTGTCATTCAGGTTAACCAACAGTTCAACAAACCCACCGTTGGTCGCGATTACGGCGTACGCGCTGTTGCCAACAAAAATGCCTGTATCCTTCCCGACGCGGCCCATCGGCCCGGCGATGATCCCGTGGTGCTTGAGGACATTCATCGTTCCTTCTACGAACAGAGGGATCATGCTGTGATTCAAAATGCGCGATGCGCCAATCTCCGGAGTAAACGCAGGAATACCTGCGTCGATGAAGGCGCTTGCCAAGATGCCGGGATAAGCAGGGTTATCGAAGATCTGATCGATGGGAAACAGCTGCGCCATCGCACGCACCTCTGGCAAGTCCATGCGGGCCAGATGGAACGCAGTCACGTCCATTCCACTCGTCCCGGTATGAAAGTCCATGGCGTAGTCCGCATTCGGTCTGAGCAACCTGTTAAACAGTAACCCGGCATGCCGCGAAGGCGCAGTGGGGCCGTTCTCATTGCCGGGCCACTCGCGGTTCATGTCAATAAGACCGATGCCTCGTCCGGAATTCGGCCATCGCCGCGCCATGCCTTCGATTGCCGGGCGTGATACATCCAAAACGGCCAATACCGCGCCTGACATTGCTGCCGGATCAAGCTGGTCCATGACGGTCTGTAACATGCGTACCGAGCTGATCTCGTCACCATGCACGCCGCTGACCAGCACGATGCGCTTGCCCGGTCTCGCACCCTTGGCGATCATCACCGAGACGTACCAATGTTGCCCGGTGACCGTCTGCACTCCTTGAAAATAGAAGAGATGCTTCTTGCCGGGGTCCAGATCATCGACGTTTAGTGCGCTGATGACCTTCTTTCCGTCAATCACGTCCCCGGTGAAAACCGTTCCTGGTGACGCAGTATTTGCTTGTCCGGCACCTTGAGCGCCAGAGCTGGCGGCGAGCGCGGCTGACGCGCCGACGGCTGCAACCATGAAATCGCGTCGATCAAGACCTGCTCTCGATTCGTCCGACATGGCGAAGATCCTTTCACGTTGCTGTGCGGATCCGCCAATATTAGCCACAAGTATCCCCGGTGTCGCTCAAGGCACTTGGCCTCACCAGACCTCCCGAAGTAATCGCCATCACCGACGAAGTGGTTGAATAAAGATGCTCAAGAGCGCTGAGCCTCCCCCTGGCACGAAACGTCCACCACGCACGTCGCTGTGACTTCAGATGTTGGGGCAAGAGCGGAGGTGTCGCGGAGCGCTTTATTCGGCAGGTTTTGACCCAACTGAGACATTGGACCCTTTGGACGGCATCCCGAACGACTGCCTTATGCTAGGTTGAACGCACAAAAAACCGTGGTCATTAGTCTTCGGGGAGGCCATGAGACGGCGCGAGTTCATAGCACTGTTTCGCGGCGGAGCAGTTGCTTGGTCCGCTTAGTCTCAATGCACAGCACCCGTAACGGAAGCGCGGTGCTAAATCGTTGAATGTGGGGATAGTCCAAGCGAGCCCGAGGGATTGGTTTCCT
Organism: uncultured Alphaproteobacteria bacterium; assembly: GCA_963835195.1. Classification (GTDB taxonomy): domain Bacteria; phylum Pseudomonadota; class Alphaproteobacteria; order Rhizobiales; family Xanthobacteraceae; genus BOG-931. The sequence continues at coordinate 52,224 of CAWIEY010000005.1, read as the reverse complement.
ACGCTATTAATGGGGCAAACATGAAGGCAGCGCGAATCCATCGCTTTGGTGCACCTGATGTTATTGTCATTGAGGACGTTGCTCGTCCGCTTCCAGCGGCAGGAGAACTTTTGATCAGAGTGGCCGCATCGGGGGTTGGACCCTGGGACGCACTCATTCGCGAGGGTAGAAGCAAAGTAAGCCCAAGCCCACCGCTTACGCTCGGCTCCGATTTGTCAGGAGTTGTAGAAGAGACAGGACCGAGCGTTAATGAATTCAAGAAAGGTGACGAGATCTATGGTGTGACCAACCCGCAATTTTGTGGGGCGAACGCACAGTATGCTGTCGCCCGTTCCAACATGGTTGCTCTAAGGCCTTCATCCTTAAGCCATGTGGAAGCAGCGTCAGCTCCCGTGATTGCAGTCACCGCCTGGCAGATGCTCTTTGAGTATGGGAGTGCTAAAGCTAATCAGACTGTAATGATTCTCGGAGCCGCTGGAAATGTCGGTGCATATGCAGTTCAGCTCGCGGTAAACGCCGGTCTGCAGGTAATTGGCGTCGTCAAGTCGAAGGACATCGACTACGTCAAAGCTCTCGGTAGCCAAACGGTCGTGAATTCTCAATCTGGCAGATTCCAAAATGACGTGCGGCCTGTTGATCTAGTACTCGACACCGTCGGAGGAGAAACGCGGGAACACTCATACAGCGTCTTGAAACCCGGTGGCGTTATTGTTTCTGTTGTATCCAATAACCCTATGCCTGGGCGATCCGACGTTCGGTCGGTATTTTTCTATGCTGAGGTGAGTACGGAACGGCTGAACCGCATTTCGAGGCTGTTTTACGGCGGGCGCTTGACTACGCAAGTAGGCACCGTCCTGCCGTTGAACGATGTGCGCACCGCTCATGAGATGCTCGCCGGCGCTCCGCATAAGCGAGGAAAAATCGTTCTCGAAGTAACCGGCTAAAAGGCTAGGCCTAAGCTTATTTGGAGCAACGTGCACGACGGGGGCGCTCGGGCCCATGCCGGCACACCCACCGATGCAACGGATGCCCAGTGGGTCCCGGCACCCGGTCAGGCGAGCTGGACGCTTGCCGTGTAGCAGTATCGCAATTAAGCTTTCTCGATCGCTTGGGCGACGGCCGCGGCGATCGCCTCATCGTCGGGAACCGCACCACCCGCCACTCCCACGGCGCCGATCACCTCTCCTTTTCGGCTGATCGGTTCGCCTCCACCAAAAACCACGAACGGCCGGTCACGGTGCGATGTTTCCATGCCGTAGAGCGGTGCACCCGGCTGTACATATTGCATGACATCGCCCGTCTTCATGTTGAGTGAGCGGGCGGTAAATGCCTTAGCTTGCGATATCTCAATGCTCGCCAGCAACGCCCCGTCCATGCGTTGGAAAGCCAGCAAGTTGCGGCCTGCATCGACAATCGCGATGCTGGACGGCGAATTCAGCTGTTTGGCCTTCGCCAAGCCTGCGGCAATACCCTTTTGCGCGACTTCTACAGTAATCCCGCTCATTTCGTCATCTCTCCCGGTTTTAGAAATGCTGCCTTCACGCGGCCGCCATGCGTGAGCCGCCCTGCATGGAAATGGTAAGAAGTTGGTCGTGCGTACAGTCACGCTTAGGTGCGCGATAGACGAGGCGCCCATCGTGCATGACGTACACCGTCTCCGACAACGCCAAGATCTCGTGGATCATGGACGAGATCACGATAACGGCTGCTCCTTGGCCTGCCAGATGCAGGATGATGTCGTAAATTTCTTTGATCGCGCCCACGTCGACGCCTGAGGTAGGCTCGACGAAAATGTAGACCTTGGCTCTAGCGGTCATCCATTTGCCGATCACCGCCTTTTGCTGGTTGCCGCCGGAGAAAAACTTGACTGCCTTCTCCGCCTGCCGCGGGATGACCGAGAAACGGGTCATGACACCTTCGGCGTAACTGAGCTTGCGCTTGCGGTCGATGAGCCCCGCTCGACTCAACGTGCTGAGCACCGGCAGCGCCAGGTTGTCCGCGATCGAAAGATTCGGAAACAAAGCTTGTTTGCGCCGATCTTCGGGAATGACCGCGATACTTGCGGCGCGTGCTTCGCTTGGACTGGCGATACGCGCAAGCCGCCCGTCAACGCTTATCCTACCACTGTGGTGAACGGCACCGCTGAGCACTTTCTGAATCTGCTCTTTGCCGCCTCCGATCGGACCGGTAATGCCAAGTACTTCGCCGGCCCGGACATTGAAAGAGATCGGCTGAAGATTTTCCGCCGCAAGCGCATTGACCTCTAAAACGACTCGATCGGTAGCGTGGCCGAGATTATAGGTCTCGAGTTTTGACTTGCTGTTATCGACCATCAGCTCGGTGACCCGCTCTTCGGTGATCTCATCGCGCGCCAGTATGGCCGACACGCGACCGCCGCGCAGGATAGTCACGCGGTCGCAAATCGCTTTCACCTCACCCAGACGGTGTGAAATATATACGATGGTGATGCCCTGCTCGCGAAAGCGCTGCACGATCCGGAAAAGGAGCTCAACTTCGGTTGCGGAAAGACGCGCCGTCGGCTCATCCAGTATGATCACCTTGTATCGACGTTGAAAAAGCGTTGCGAGCGTTACCAGCTGCATCTCTGCCGCTGTAAGACTTGAAGCCCGACGATTAACGTCGAGCGTGATGCCAATCTCCGCGAGGATGGCGCGCGCGCGGTCATTGATCCGCCGTTGTGACACTACGAAACGGTTAGGCTCGTTGCCGAGCAAAACGTTGGCGCCAACGGAGAAGCCGGATACCAGCTCGGCGTCCTGATAAACAGCGCCGATTCCGAGACGATGGGCATCGATAGGACTGCTGATCCGCGTGCGTTTGCCCTCGAGCTGGATCGTCCCTCCCGACGCACTGTAGACGCCAGTGAGGATCTTGATCAGCGTCGACTTTCCAGCGCCGTTCTCCCCGAGTAGGCCGTGAACTTCGCCGCGCATGAAGGACAGCGAGACACCCTTGAGAACTTTTGTGCCGCTGAAGTCCTTCTCAAGCTCGCGAAATTCGACCAGCGGAGCTTGGCTCATGGTTCGCCCCGTCTAGATGAACTTCAGGTGAATCTCCTCGCGATTGAGTAGCGCGTTAGCGCCAACCGCAAGGATCAGGATCACGCCAGCGAAGAGCTGGCGCGCGGCAAACGAAAAGCCGACCATGCTCATTCCTGAGTTCACCATGTAAATAAAGAAAATGCCGAGCAACGTACCGAGCACGTGCGGTTTGCCGTAACCCAAAATCGTCGCGCCCAAGAAGACGGCGGCAAACGCTTCCAGCAAATAGCCTTGGCCTCCCACCGGCTGCGCCGACGACGAGATTGAGGTGTTGATGACGCCCCCCACCCCTGAAAGCACCGCCGCCAAAACAAACGCTACAATTACCCACCGATATACGTTGATGCCCGAGTAGAACGCCGCCATCGGGTTATCGCCGACCGCAGAGATGTAATGGCCAATCTTGGTCTTGGTGGCGAGCACGTGCACGACGCAGAAAACCACGGCGAGGAGCAAGACCGGGAAAGCGACATAGCCGATTCTGCCCTGGCCAATGTAGGCGAAGGCCTTCTCACTGTAGCTCACCGCAACCTGATAGCCGCCGGTCAAGAAGGTATTGATGCCCTCCAGCACAAACATCATGCCCAGCGTTACGACGATACCTGAAAGCCGGCCGTAGGTGACGAGCAGCCCATTCACCAGCCCGACTACGCCACCGGCGATCAACGCCGCGATGATGGCCCCCCACGGCCCGAGCGCCGGAATCGCGAAGGCCGTCACAATCGAGGTGAAGGTGACCAAAAGCCCGACTGAAAGATCGAAGCTCCCCGCCATGACGACAAACGTCAGCCCCATCGCGACGAGAGCGCTCACGATCATTGAAAACAAAATATTGTTAAGGTTTGAGAATGTGAGGAACCACGGCGAGGCTATGCCGAAGCCGATTGCCGTCAGCACAATAACGGTAATGGTCCCCCACCGGCGCAGCAAACGAAGCCACAACTTTTCGAGTGGTGCGGCACTGGTCCCAGTCGAAGCTATCGAGCCGGTTGTCGTTGCAGTCATGTCGTTCATGCGCCCGTGGTCTCTTTTTTGGGCAAGGCTAATTATACACGCCGCCGTCGATCGTGACGGCTTGAGCTGTCATGTAGGAAGATTCGTCTGACGCCAAGTAGACAAAGAGGGGCGCTATCTCAGAGGGGACGGCTTGTCGGCCGAGGGGGACCATTTGCTGGACCACTTTATCCTGCTGCCCGCGGCCGCCCATAAAATCGATCGCCGGCTGATTAAACGCCGTATCGACCCATCCCGGGCAAATCGTGTTGACGCGAATATTGTCCTTGGCGAGTTCCGTGGCAAGCGCCGTTCCGAAAGCGATGACGGCACCCTTTGAAGCTGAGTAAGCGGTCATGCCCGGCCCGCCACGCTGACCGGCAAGCGACGCGGTATTGATAATCGAGCCTTTGCCAGATTTGCGCAAATGGGGGATGGCGTACTTGGCGCCGAAGAAGTGCGCGCGACTGTTGACGGCGAAAAGTGCGTCCCATCGTTTGGCGTCGAATTCAGTCACCGCGCCCGAATGCTGGAGGCCGGCATTTTGGCACAAAACGTCGAGTCCGCCGAGCCAGGCCACTCCGCTCTCGATGAGCTGGCGCACGCTGGCCTCGTCGGTCACGTCGACTCTGACGAAGTGCGTGCTCGGCCCAAGCTCGGCGACGGCGGCGCGGCCGGCCGTCTCGTTGACGTCCCCGATCACGACCTTTGCACCTTCCGCGACAAACTGGCGCGCGGCTTCCTTACCTATATTGTCGACGCCGCCGGTGATGATGATGCGCTTCCCGTTCAGCCGTCCTGCCATACTTCACTCCGCCCACTAAAAAGTATCGGTTGAGGCCGGCGAGATGAAACTCGCCGACCTCATCAGCCCACGTTTGCTTAGCCGCCGTATTGTTTCAAAAGGGCGATTGCCTGCTTGTCCATCTCCTGGATTTCCGCAAGCGACTTGGCGGCCTCGTCAACCGTGATTGCCGTGATCGGCACCCGGTAGACGTTGTTAGGCACTTTCTCACCGCGACCGAGCTTGATCGCCAGCTCGCCGGTTTTCTGGCCCAAAAGGTGCCAGGGCACGTCGGTACTGAACACTATCGGATAGGTCTTGGCCGCCATAGCGCTCAAGAACTGGTCTGAGAAGTAGTGATTGTAGAGCTTGATGTCAGTGCGATTGCTCTGAGCGAGCGCTTGGCCAGCACCAATGGTGAAGGGCCACCACCACGAAACGATCCCATCGACCGAGTGCGGTTGGGGATGGGCCTGAAGCAGGGCGAGCGCGTTCTGTCGGCCGTCTGCGATTTCGTCCTGCGTCGACACGCCGCCGTGCATAAAGGGCAGCATCTTCATGCGCGGTTCGTATTTCGTCATCAGGTCAAGCATGTCGGCTTCCATATCGAACGGTGTATAAAAGCCCTTTGCCTCAGCCGTTTGGACTAGCGTGCCCTGTCGTTGCAGATCGTTTTGAATATAGTAGCCCATTACCGTCGCTGTGCCCCAAGTGTCCTCCACCACCGCCGGCGAGCCTTTGACCGACACCGCAAATCCGACCGTCTTGATGCCGCGTTTCTGCGCGTCGTCGGCGATGTACGCGGTCTCGGACTCGAGCGAGTAAATGCCCATCACCAGAACGTCGATGTTGCGGTCGAGCAGCGTACGTTCGGCGCTTTGTTCGCTCGCTTTGGTCGGCTCGCCGCGCACGCAGACGGGCTCGCAACCGTTGTCGAGGAGGGTCTTCACGATTTGCCAGCAGCCACGCCGCCATGGCTGGTTGAAAGGGCCGTAAGTAAGCGGAACGCCTACCCGTACTTTTTTGCCGGATGTTTGCGCGAGCTGGATTTCGTTGGCACTGGCTGCGCCGATCAACCCGCTTCCCAATGCACCGGCGCCCATCGCCGTCGCCCCGGTGAGCAGTGCGCGCCGGCTGAATTCTGCGTATTCAAGTGCCTCCTTGAGCAGGTGCTTTCGCACCTTCTCGTCTGTGTAGTCGGCCATGCTTTCCTCCTTGTGTGTGAGTCGTCCTCATGGACGACCTGCGTTAATCCCGGCGCGCAGCACCTTTGCCCACGGAAGCCCGCGGCGCAGGACAATGTCGAACTGCGCCGAAGAGCCTCGGGCCGCTCGTTTGGTTGGGGCGATGAGCGTTTCTGAAGACGCGATCACTTTGTCGGCAAGTAAATGGCGCGTCACGACTTTTAGTGCCCCTCTCGAGCGAACGCCCCCTCTTGCCTTGTCAAGAACTGTCCCGCGAGCGGTTTTGCCTGACTTGTGGCAAAACTACTGTCTCAAGGAGCCGACTGGATTGTCAACGATTTTGTTGGCGATCTTATTGTCTATCTTGTAAACTTTCGGAAGAGGGAAATTATTGGACGACTTAGGTTTCGCGGCAAGGTAGTTTGCCGACCGTGCGAGGAAGGGGGCTCACGCTTTGCGCAAATCCTATTCGGAGAATGAGCTCGCCGAGCTCGTGGATCACATCAAGCAGGACATTATCTTTGGTCGGCTGCGGCCGCGCGAACGCCTTATCGAGGATGATCTGAGTATCCGCTTCGGGGCGTCACGCCACCTTGTTCGCTCGGCCTTCTTCGACCTTGAGAAACTCGGCCTCGTCACGCGCAGGCCCAACAAGGGCGCGATAGTGCGGGACTTTTCCCCTCGCGACGTCGAAGAAATTTACGAGATGCGCGCCTTGCTGCAGGCCGAAGCGGCCCGCCGTATTCCATTTCCTGCCGACCCTGCATTGATCGACCGGCTTGAGGCAATTCACGATCAGTATTGCGAGGCTGTCGATCGCCACGATCTCAAGCGTGTCTGCACCCTCAATAATGAATTTCACAGCACGATGTTCTCGGCGTGCAACAACCGCTGCCTTGCCGGAATGATCCAGCGCATCTGGGTCGAGACCCTTGGCATTCGCTGCTATGCGATTGGCGATCCTGTATTGCTGGCGCGATCTCGATCCGAGCATCGCAAGATGATTGATGCCATCCAAGCGGGCGAACGCAACAAGCTGGTCCAGCTTTGCGTCAACCACATTTGGCCGGCACTGCAAGCCTACAAGCGCGCGCACGGTGGCTGGCCTGCGGATCTGGAAGGTGCTGCCTAAGAACAGCAGCATTTGATTGCGTTAGAGGCCAATCCGGAACAACGAGCACCCGCCCGCCAGGTGCTACGGAGTTGCGTCGGGCGTGCCTTCGGCGGCCATCTCAAGCCGAAACTTCTGAGGCGCGTTCGACGCCACGCGGCGCGAGTTCGATCAGGTCGACTATGTCGCGAACCTCAATGCGGTCGTCCACGCCGAGCGCTTGCACAGCCGCAGTATACATCACCTTATCCTTCGGGCAGGCGACAACGAAATACTTTGCGTCACCGAGCGCCAGCGCTTCTTTGATGCGGTTTTCGCTCGGGCGTTCCGTGACCCCGGTGTCGTCGCTCCAGATTCGCCCGCCGCCCGCGCCGCAACAGAATGAGTTTTCTCGACAGCGTTTCATCTCATGCAGCCGGTGGCCGGTACGTTCTATTATCCGCCGCGGCGCGTCGAAGCCTCCGTTGTAACGGCCGAGATAGCAGGGGTCATGGTAGGTCGCGACTTCCCCTGCCCCTTGCGTAAGCATCAGCCGCCCGCTGTCGATCAGCTCCAGTAGCAGTTGGGTGTAATGAATCACCTCGAAGGCGGCGCCGATTGCGCGGTATTCCTGGCGCAGCGCATTGAGACTGTGCGGATCGGTCGTCATAATGCGGTTGAATTTGCAACCTTGCAACAGCTCGATGTTGTGGTTTGCCAGCATCTCGAAGAGACCTTCTTCGCCGGCGCGGCGAACGTCATTGCCGCTGTTTTGCTCGGCTTCGTAGAGAATGCCGAAATCCACGCCGGCGACATGCAGCAGTTCGGCGACCCTTCGGGTGTTAACCTGAACCCGCGGATCGAAAGAGGCGAAATCGCCGACAAACCACAGAATGTCGACCGGTTCTGCGCGGGCATCCTTGATCTTAAAGCTCAGCTCTTTGGTCCAGCGCGCGCGCAATCGCGGTGACTTGCCCATCGAATTGCCGTTGCGTTGCAGATTGGATAACGCCTCCCGCAAAACGGGCTGCACGCGCGCCTGTTCGACGAGCTGACGGCGCATGTCGACGATCTTGGGGATGTGCTCGATATGGACGGGGCAGACTTCCATGCACGCGCGACAAGTGGTGCATGCCCACAGCGTTTCCTCGGCGATGGCGCCGCCGAGAAGGGGCTCCTGGGCGGTACCGCTCGTCTTGTCGATGAGATGGTCGCGAAGGTCGGTGATCAACAGTTTCGGGCTCAGTGGGAGCCCTGCTGCATAAGCGGGGCACGCCGCCTGGCAGCGGCCGCACTCGGTGCACGAATAGAGATCGAGCATGTTCTTCCACGTGAATTCCTCGATCTCACCAACGCCGATCGGCGGATGGTCGATGTCGGCCGAGGGCAGCGTTCCCTTCGGCTTCAGGCTGCGGAAATAAACATTGATCGCCGCCAGGAACATGTGGCGGTGCTTGGAGCCGGGAATGTACACGAGGAAGCCGAGAATTGCGCACACGTGCGCCCAGTAGAAGAACTGCTCGGCGCGCGCCGCGCTCTCGTTACCGATACCGAATGCGATCAGCAGTGCTGCGATTTGCCGGCTGAGCGGCCGCCATGCAGCGGCGGCGTCATGACCCGCGGCAATGGCGAATGAAGCTCGCAGCAGCATGGTGAGCACGACGGCTGCGATTAGAAGATAGATGATTGTAGCGTCGAATGTATTCGAACCGCGAAAGCGCTGCGGCCGTATGACGTAACGCTGCCATGCGGCAAGCCCGAGACCGGCCAGAATAACGACTGCAAAAACGTCCTGGAGCAAAGCAATCCATGTGTTGCCGCCGATCGGCGCCAAGCTGAACCCCGGGAAAAGCCCGGAGCCGAAGGCCTCGACGATGGCCGTGAACAACACAATGAAGCTGCTGAAAATCATGGCGTGAAGAATGCCGGAATAGCGGATTTTCAGCAGGCGTTCGTGAAGGCCGATTGCGCGAAGCACGCCGAGCGCGCGTGCACCGGGCTGGTCAAATCGTGGGTCAGAGCGTGCGCGCAACAGCGGAGAAAGCAGGCGGTAGAAACGTGCCCCGGTGACCGCGACCGTAAGCGCCACGAGCAGCCAAAGAATGAGCGGCTGCACCGCCACTAGCCGCTCTCAGCGGATTTGAGCCGCTCGCCGAGCGCCGGCAGGAGATCAAAGAGGTCGCAAGTCGTGCCGTAATGAGCGACACGGAATATCGGCGCCTTGGCGTCTGAGTTGATCGCGACGATGAGCTCTGCCGCGCTCATGCCTTCGAGATGTTCGGGTGCGCCGGAAACGCCGGCGGCGATATAGAGCTTCGGCTTAACTTTGGTCCCCGACTTGCCGACTTGGCGCTCCTTGGGTAGCCAGCCGGCATCGATAACCGGGCGGCTGCCTGCGATCTCCGCGCCCAATGCTGCTGCCACCTCCTCGGCGATGGCGATGCTATCCTTGTCGCTGATGCCGCGGCCGACGCAAAGAATGCGGTCAGCCTGAGCGAGATCGACGGCATCGGGCGGCGGTCTAGTCTCACTGACAAAGACGGTGCGCAAGGCAGCCAGAGCATCGCGCGGCTCGAGAGCCAAAACCTCGGCGGGTGCGGTGCCTGTCGGTGCTTCGCTATAGCTACCGGGGGTAACCGCAAAAATCGCCGGCATTGTAACTTTGGTCGTCGCGCGCAACCTGCCGCCGTAGACCATGCTATCGGCCTCGATGGCATTGCCTGCGCTTGCAAGCTTGACGCAATAGCTGACAAGCGGACGGCCAGTGCGCGCTGCGAGATTGGGCGCCAAGTCGAGCCCGACCGAACTATAACCGAGAAGAACGATTGCCGGCTCGCGCTGTCGCACCGCTTCGGCTAGGACTGCGGCATACGCTTCCGGTGTGTACCGTTCGAGAGCTGGATGACTTACGGTAAGGACGCGGTCGGCGGCGCCAAGCTGTCCGGCTATCTGCTGCGGAGCCGCCTCTGCGACCAGTGCTTCAACCTTCTTACCGAGCGCGCTGGCGAGCTCTCTGGCCGCGGTCATCAATTCGAGCGAAACCGGTTGAATTGCGCCGTCGCGCGTTTCGATAGGAACGAGAATATCGCCGCTCGCCGTCATGCTTTCACCAAGCCACGTTCGGCGAGCAGGCCGTAAATCTTCTCCGCGACAGCTTCGGCATCACCCTCGAGCATGACCGCTTCGCTGCTTCGCGCCGGCTCCCGTAGTCTGAGAATTTCGGCGGCGGTACTGGCGGGCTGCACGTCTGACTCGATGACCGCGATCGTCTCGTTCATGGCTTGACGCAGCTTGCTGCCCGAGACGTAGCGCGGTGGCTGAGATGCGGTCTGCACGCCGACCACCGTGGGTAGCCGAAGCCGCAACCGCGACGACACGCCGCCGCTATATTCCTGCAGCACTTCGACGCATTCGCCGGCGCTCTCGATGCCGCCAACTGCGCTGACATGCGGCCAATCCAGGATCGCTCCGAGGTAAGGCGCCAGCTGCCCATAGAGATCTTCGGGCGTCTGCACGCCGGTCAGCACGAGTTCAGCACCGAGTTGACGTATCGCCCCCGCGATGATGGGGGCCGCGGCGCGGGACGACAATGGGCCTTCGGCGCTGGTCGTGATTTTGATCGCGCGGTCGGCGCCTCGGGCGATCGCGCTCTGCAACATGCGATCCACGCCTTCGCCGGCTAACGCAAGGGCTGTGACATGAGCGCCTTCGGCTTCCTTGAGGAGGATCGCCTCTTCCAGCGCGTGGTCATCGAACTCGTTGAGCCTCATGCCGACCCATTCGCGATCGATCTCCTTGCCATCGTCGGCGATTTCAAGCTCGCCGCTAAGTTCTGGCGCGAGGCGCAGCACCACAGCGACCTGCATACATTTTCTCCGCTACCCCGTCGCAGCGTTGCCAGCGTTTTTGTCGCAGCGCACATCATTTGTCGCTTCGCACCAGCGTGCGAGCAACCGGCTCAATACGTAAACATGAATGTCAATGAAATTGTCAATTATCTTGTATGCAAGTCTTGGCTATGGCAGTTTTCGCAGGGACGGCGGCATAAGAGCGATTTGAGTGTGATCGCGGAAGTCGGCGACCACAAAAAAAGCAAGAGGGAAGTCGCCCATGGCGAACGTAAATAAGCGCGCCAAGGTGGCGGAAGTGCTGATTATCGGCGCCGGCGCATCCGGTTCCGTGGCCGCTAAGCATCTCGCCGAAGCCGGTGTTGATGTTGTCTGCTTGGAGCAGGGCCCGAAGGTCGATAACAGCGAATTCTGGGGCGACAAGCCGGAATGGGAGTTGATGGCGCAGAAGCGCTGGCATCCCAATCCCAACGTCCGCGACCTCGAAAACGATTACCCGATTGACACCTCGGAATCCGACGTCAACCCGCTGATGTACAACGCGGTCGGCGGCAGCACGATCCTTTATGCCGCGCATTGGCAGCGTTTTATGCCGTCCGACTTTCGGGTGAAGACTCTCGATGGTGTCGCCGACGACTGGCCTTTCACCTACGAGGATCTCGAACCTTTCTACGATGCAATGGACATCGAGATGGGCGTTTCCGGCCTCGCTGGTGATCCTGCTTACCCGCCAGGCAAGGCACCCCCGCTCCCGCCCCTGCCGATCGGCAAGATCGGCATGAAGGCCGCCGCAGGCATGAACAAGCTCGGCTGGCATTGGTGGCCGGGACCAAACGCAATTCCCTCCCGCCCGTACGAAGGACGCAACCAGTGCGTCCGGCGCGGCACATGCCTGACGGGCTGTGCGGACAGGGCCAAAGCCTCAACCGATCACACCCACTGGCCGTCGGCGGTCGCACATGGCGCGCGCTTGGTTACGGGCGCCCGTGTGCGCGAAATCACTGTAAACGGCGACGGGTTGGCGACGGGTGCAATCTATATCGATCGCAACGGCCGCGAGCGTGAGCAGCGGGCCGAGGTGGTCATTGTCTGTTGCAACGGAGTTGGTACGCCAAGGCTGCTCCTGCTTTCCAAATCGGCAACCTTTCCGGACGGCCTTGCCAATTCCTCAGGCCTCGTCGGCAAGAACCTGATGATGCATCCCTATGCCGCCGTCACTGGATACTTCGACGAGCCGTTGGAAAGCTGGCTCGGGCCCGCCGGACAAACCATTCAGTCGATGCAATTCTACGAAACTGATGCAAAACGCGGCTTCGTGCGCGGCGCGAAATGGCAAGTGATGCCGAGCGGCGGACCGCTTGGCCTGCGCGCAGCCTATGGCGGCAAGCCGCTCGAGGAGGCGTGGGGCGCCAATCTTCACCGGAACACCCGCAAGGTGTTCGGCCGGGCTTTCGAATGGGGTATCATTGCCGAGGACCTGCCCGACGAGATCAACCAGGTCGTGCTCGATCCCAAGCTGAGCGACAGCGACGGAATCCCCTCCCCGAAGATCATCTACAAGAACTCCGGCAACACCAGGAAGCTGATCGATTTCCATCTCGCACGGGCGAAGGAAGCAACGCTCGCGGCCGGTGCGGTCGATATGTCAGTGACGCCGCTGATGCGCGATTGCGGCTGGCATCTGATGGGCACGGCGCGCATGGGCGTCAATCCCAAACGCTCGGTGGTCGATCCAAGTGGTCGCGCGCACGACGTGCCTAACCTTTACGTCTACGACGGCAGCGTCTTTGTCACCTCGTCGGGCTTCAACCCCACGGGCACGATCTGTGCCATCGCCTTGCGCAGCGTGAAACACCTCATAGCGCAGAGGCGGAATCAAAAGGTGGCGGCATGAGCGGCAAACTTGACGAGGCGTTGCGTGGCACATTCCTCGCCCTTGCCGATGTGTTGATTCCTGAAGCTGAAGGCATGCCTGCGGCCAGCATAGTCGGCGTCGGCGGCGATATTCTGGACCGCATGTTGGCTTTGCGTCCCGACCTCCGCGACGCGTTTATGCGCGGCTTGCGTACCGCCGCCGGCAAGCCGGCTGCTGCCGCAGCAGAAGCGCTTAATCGCGACGACCCGGCGGCGCTCGGCGCCATTGGTCTGGTGGCCGCCGCCGGATATTACATGAGCCCAAAAGTGCGCACGCTCATCGGCTATCCTGGTCAAGAAAGCCGCCCCGCAGACCCGGATGTCACGCCGGAATACGTCGCCAATGGCATGCTGCAGCAAGTGATCGATCGCGGTCCAATCTTTAAGCCGACACCGAAGTAACGCGGTCTGCGTCGCAGCGGCGATTCAAAAACGCGGCCAGAGGAGGAGCACATGACAGCCAGTGGCAAGCCCGCCGCGCGGCGACCGCAGCGGGATGAAGTCGTCGATGTGCTGATTATCGGCGCGGGCCCGTCGGGATCAGTTGCGGCGAAGCATCTTTCGGCCGCCGGCTTCTCGGTCGTGACGTTGGAACAGGGCCACATGCCCGACCGAGATCTCTATCCAGGCCGACGCCCGGAGTGGGAATTGGTCAGCCAGAAGCGGTGGCATCCGAATCCAAACGTGCGCGATCTGCCGCGTGACTATCCCGTCGAGACAAGTGAATCCGACATCAACCCTTTAATGTTCGCCGGGGTTGGTGGCAGCGCCACGATTTACGCAGGGCATTGGACGCCGTTCACGCCCTCCGACTTCCGGGTTAAAACTCTCGACGGCATCGCCGACGATTGGCCATTCACCTACGAGGATTTGTTTCCGTTCCTCGACCAGATCGAGCACGAGGTCGGAGTCTCCGGCATTCCGGGAAATCCCGCCTACCCGCCCCGCGGCAATTTTCCGACCCCGGCGCTGCCGATCGGCAAGATCGGCCGCAAGGCGGCCAGCGGTCTCGACAAGCTGGGCTGGCACTGGTGGCCAGGGACCAACGCCATTCCGTCAATTCCTTATAACGGACTGAACGCTTGCGTGCTGCGCGGTACCTGTATGACCGGCTGTCCCGAGGGCGCTAAATCCACTACGGACATCACGTTCTGGCCGCACGCCATCAAAAACGGCGTGCGTTTGGTAACCGGCGCCCGGGTGCGGCAGGTCGAAGTGGACGACCGCGGGCTCGCGACCGGCGCTGTTTATGTCGACGAGCACGGTCGCGAACGCCGGCAAAAAGCCAGAGTCGTGATCATTTGTGCAAACGGGATTGGCACACCACGCCTTCTGTTGCTCTCCGCATGCGCTCGGTTCCCCGACGGACTTGCCAATTCGTCGGGCTTGGTCGGCAAACGGCTGATGATGCATCCTTTCTCAGCCGTGCTCGGAGTCTATGACGAGGACCTGGAATCCTGGCGCGGGCCGTTTGGCCAGAAGATCGATTGTTATCAATTCTATGAAACCGACCAGAAGCGGGGTTTCGTCCGCGGCGCCAAATGGGGCGCCATGCCGACCGGCGGCCCGCTCGGCGCCATGTCTTTCGTCGGCACCAAGATTTTCTCCGACCGCGAAGCGACGATCGATGACGCCTGGGGTGCGAGCTTGCACGAGGTGGTCGACCGGCGGTTCGGTCACAGCATCGTCTGGGGCATTATTGGCGAGGACCTCCCCGAAGAATCAAATCGCGTGGCGCTCGATCCAGTACTGACCGACAGTGATGGCATTCCGGCACCAAAACTCCACTACCGCAACTCCGAGAACACACGACGACTTCTAAAATTCCACGTCGATCGCTGCGTCGAAGCGGTGCAGGCCGCCGGCGCCATCGAGACTGTCGTGGTCCACGAGGTCCGTGACACCGGATGGCATCTGCTCGGCACGTGCAAGATGGGCGACGATCCCAAAAAGTCGGTCGTCAACTGCTGGGGCCAAACTCATGACGTGCCGAACCTTTACATTTTCGACGGCAGCACGTTCCCGACGTCGGCCGGCTTAAATCCTACCGCAACGATAATGTCTGTGGCACTTCGCCAGACCAAACATCTCGCCGCCGAGCGCCGCAATCAGGAGGCCGCGTGATGGCCAATCCACCCCCCAACCGGCTCACCGCAGAGCTGCGCGCCGTCTTCCAGAAGCTTGCCGATGTTCTCGTGCCGGCGCACGGCAAGATGCCGTCAGCAAGCGCAGTCGGTGCGCACGAAACCCTGCTCGACGACGTCCTCAAACATCGTCCCGATATTCGCGACGATCTGTTGCGTGCGCTCATGGCGGCCCAAGGTCAGGAGCCGCGCGCCGCCGCGAACAACTTGCTGCGACAGGACGAGGCTGCATTTAACGCACTCGGCCTTGCCGCGTCGGGCGCCTATTACATGTCGCCGCGGGTGCGTGAACTTCTCGGCTATCCCGGCCAGGAAAGCGTCCCTTACGATCCCTATGCGACGCCGGAATACCTTACCGACGGCTTGCTTGAACGCGTCGTAGCCCGGGGTCCGATTTACCGAGGCACTCCTCGGTAACTCAGGCGCGGCCCGCAGACGCGAAGCGCCGTCCGTCAAATCCATGCGTCAATAAGAAAGCACGGATGCCCAACCCTTCCACAACCAATCTCGAACCGCCGCCGTGCCAGGGGCCAGATCCGCATCCCCGTGCACCGCATTTTCGCCCGCCCCCCGGCTCCTGCGATACGCATGCCCACGTGATCGGCTCGCCCGAACGCTATCCCTTTACGCCAAAGCGCAGCTACACACCGCCGCCCGCACCCGAGGAAGCTTATTTGGCCATGCACGACGCGCTTGGCATCCAGCGCGGCGTGCTGGTGCAGGTGAGCGTACACGGAACGGACAACCGGCTCCTTGTCGAAACGCTGCGGCGCCACCCGCAACGGCTGCGTGGCATCGCGGTCGTCGCTCCCGATATTTCTGAAGTCGAACTCGACGTTCTCGATGCCGCCGGGGTGCGGGGTTTACGCTGCAATGAGTTGTTCGGCGGCGGAATCGGGCTTGAGGCGATGGAAACCTTGGCCAAACGCATTGCGCACCGGGGCTGGCATCTTCAGTTGCTGATTGACGGACCGCGGTTGCTGTCCGCGTCCGCACGGCTGGCACGCCTACCCGTCCCGTTCGTCGTCGATCACATGGGATATATTCCGGCGGCGAACGGTGTGGGCGATCCGGGCTTTCAGGAACTGTGCAAACTGCTGAAGGAAGCCGATTGTTGGGTCAAGATTTCGGGAGCAAACCGAATCTCATTGCAACCGATTCCCTACCGCGACACGATCCCTTTCGCGCGAGCACTAGTAGAGACCAGACCCGAGCGTCTGGTTTGGGGCACAGATTGGCCGCACGTCGCCATCGATGGGCCGATGGCAAATGACGGAGCCCTTCTCGATCTTCTTGCAGAATGGGTTCCGGACGAGGCGACGCGCAACTGTATCTTGGTGGACAATCCCGCGGCGCTATACGGCTTTTGATTGATCCGACGTGCGCGCGTCAGCTGCAACGGAACCAAGGCCGAGCCGATGACGGCGTCTAAGTCGGGTGCGCGGCTGCCGGACGCCGCGGCCAAGTTCGGCGCCGGACGCTCGCCTTTGCGCGTAGAAGACGAGCGGCTGCTCATCGGCCGCGGCCAGTTTCTCGGGGACCAGAGTTTTCCCGGGCAGCTCGAAATGGTGGTGGTCCGCTCACCTCACGCTCACGCTGATCTCGCGATGATTGATATCGGGCGGGCGAGCGGCATGCCCGGAATTGTCGGCATCTTCACCGCCGATGATCTCGCAGCCGATGGGCTTGGCCCGATCGGCATTCCCCCTCCGATCGTTGGCGGCGCAAACGAAGGACGGCTCGCGGCGCCTCAGCGTTTTGCGCTGGCGCGAGAACGCGTTCGCTATGTCGGTGACCCGATCGCGATCGTCGTGGCTGAACGGATCGATCAAGCCAAGGATGCCGCCGAAGCTATCGACGTCACGTTCACGCCGCGGCCCTCGGTGACCAATTTGCGTGAGGCCGTGTGCGAAGGCGCTCCTCTGCTCTGGGCTGAAGCAGCGGGCAACGTCGCCGGATTGTTTGAGATCGGCGACGCTAACGCGGTCCAATACCGTGACGGCGACGGCGCCGCACGTCGTTCGCCTGGCGCTTGTCAATAACCGGATCATCCCCAATCCATTAGAGCCGCGTGTCGCGGTCGGCGTCTATGATCAGGCGAGAAACCAACTGACATTGCATGCCTGTTGCCAAGCGCCGCATCTGCTGCGGCGCGTGCTCGCGCGCGAAGTGTTGCGACTCCCCGAAGACCACTTGCGCATTTTGGTTTCCGATATGGGCGGCGGCTTTGGCGCCCGGATTACGCCGTATCCGGAGGAGGTACTCGTTCTCTATGCGGCCCGAAAGCTCGGGCGCCCGGTGCGCTGGCAAGCAGACCGCAGTGAGCTCTTCCTCGCCGAGTATCACGGCCGCGATCATGAGAGCGATTGTGTGCTCGCGCTTGACGCCGACGGCCGCATTTTGGCGGTGCGGGCGGACGTGCTCGCGAATATGGGCGCCTATGTTTCCTATTTCGGCGCGGCAATCGCCACACACACCGGAAACCGCGTCGCGACCGGCGTCTATCATGTTCCCCTGCTGCACCTTCGCGTGCGCTGCGTTCTAACCAGCACACTGCCGACCGGCCCATATCGCGGCGCTGGTCGGCCGGAGGCAATTTATCGCCTCGAGCGGCTTCTGGATGTCGCTGCGGCAGAGATTGGCATGGATCCGATCGAATTGCGCCGCCGCAATCTCGTGCCGCGCACGGCCATGCCCTATCGCACGGCCGCGAATGCGACCTACGACAGCGGAGACTTCGCTAGAATTCTTGACGGCGCCGTCGCGGCTGCCGATTGGGCAGGCTTCCAGAACCGCCGCGAGGCGGCGCGACGACGAGGTCGACTGCTCGGACGAGGCATTGCGTGCCACATCGACACGACAAGCGGACTAGAGGCCAGTGAAACGGTCGCTGTTGAGGTAGACACCGACGGGGTCTTCACCGTTCTCTCCGGCACGCAGGCAATGGGCCAAGGCCTTGCGACAGTCTACGCCCAGATCGCTGCGGCTCGACTAGGTGTCGCGCTCAGCGCAATTAGCCTGGTACAAGGCGACACGGAGCGTGTCGCCTCGGGAGTCGGCAGCTACGGCTCACGCTCGCTGATGATCGGAGGCGCGGCGGTCGCACACGCCGTCGAGCGCCTGATCGAACAAGGGCGCACGCTCGCAGCGCAGCGTCTCGAGGCGGCCGAAACGGATATCGAATACGCTGACGGAAAATTTTTCATCGTCGGCACCGACCGCACCGCGAGTTTCCGCGAACTGGCGCGATGGACCGAGGGGGGTCGCGTCATCGCTGTGGGCACCGCAGCGGCACCGTTCTGCTTTCCCAACGGCTGCTGCATTGTCGAAATCGAGATCGATAAGGAAACGGGCTTTATTGAACTCAAACGGCTTACCGCCGTCGATGACGTTGGCGTCGTCATTAATCCAACGATCGTGCACGGGCAGATCCATGGCGGGAGCGCGCAGGGCGTAGGCCAAGCGCTACTTGAGCGATGTTATTATGAACCAGGTAGCGGACAACTCATCACCGGCAGCTTGCTGGACTATTGCCTGCCACGCGCCGATGACCTGCCGCCCTTTCATTCTTTCACGGACCTTTCTACGCCCGCAACCACAAACATGTTTGGCGCCAAAGGAGCCGGCGAATGCGGCGTCGTTGGCACGCCTCCGGCTATCGTTGCGGCGGTTGTCGACGCCTTGAGCGAGTATGGCGTCCGTCATCTCGACATGCCGATTTGTTCCGAGCAGGTCTGGCGCCTGATAGCGACCGGTCAAGCACGCTCCAGGAACTCGCATTCGCGGTGAGGTTCGTCTCCGACCCATCCATTTGAAGCGCGCCCGAAGCGGCATCCCAAAAGCGTCCCTATCGATATTGCGTCGTCGAAAACTAAGGACCACGTCCTCGCCCCTTTAAAAAACGCGAAACGATCGATCATGCAAAAAAGGAACAGCCACCCGGCTGTTGTTGCGCACGATCTTTCGCCATGAAACAGGAAAGAGATCTTTAGTCTTCAACGGTGGAACGGTCTCACCGAACACCAATACGCGTGGTTAGATTGGGCAAGCTGTCGGGAAGACAGGCTTTCGCTTTTCCAGGTGAGCGGCCAATCCTTCGCGTGCCTCAGCACCAGTGAAACCAAGCATTTCCAGTGCAGTTGAAGTGTCGAACAATGGCCCGTTCACGCGCAGCCAGTTATTGAGCGCGTATTTGGTCCAGCGAATCGCACTTTGCGCGCCGTTTGCCAACTCCTGCGCTATCTCGAGAGCGATCCTTTGCAGATCGGCATCGTCTACGCAAAGTGAGACAAGCCCAATCCGCTCCGCCTCTTCGCCCGACAAAGGCTTGCAGGTAAGTAGGTAATATTTCGCCTTGGCAAGGCCGCACAACAGCGGCCAGATGATGCAAGCAACGTCTCCCGCGGGGACGCCTAACCGGGTGTGGCCATCGACAATGCGCGCTGATTTTCCGCACACAGAAATATCGGCCAAAATGCCAACCACCAGCCCCGCTCCGACCGCAACACCATTGATGGCTGAGACGATTGGCTTGTTGCAATTTATGATGTTGTAGACGAGGTCCTTAGCCTCCTTCCAGGTCGACATGCGCGCCACCGGATCGTTAAGAATGGTCTTGATCAATTCGAAGTCGCCACCAGCCGAGAATGCCTTGCCCGCTCCCGTGACCAACACGGCGCTGATGTCGGGGTCCGCGCCAATGTCGCGCCAGATGTCGGTCAGCTGCGTATGAGTCTCGGCATCGACGGAGTTATGGGTTTCGGGCCGGTTGAAAGTTAGTCGGAGAATACGCTCCGATGGATAGTCGATCTTGAGCCTAGTATAATCGGCGTAGCGATGAGACATCGGTTCCTCCTTTTTGTTCATTAGGCCTGTTCGCAGTACTTTCGGCGACTCCAAGGTTTGGCAATCACATTTTGCATCCAATATTTTCGAATTTTATTCGCATTCCGCAAAGCAATGCACACATCGGTCGGAAGCCACTAGCAGAGCAAACACGCTCAGAGATGTGACGGCCCCGAGCGGTACCGTTCGCCGTTCTGGGAATTCAGCCAAAATACCACTCCGCTGCCGGAGCGCTATGGCTTTGAGTATACCGGTGACCTGATGGATACGTTGCTACCCGATTATCATGTGGTCAACGAACGTACGACCACGATGATCAATCTTCCCGGTCACTTGATTTTGGACGACTCGATGGTTGCCGGAGCAAGCGACGCTCACAAATAATAGCGGCGTGCATGTGGAAGCACTGACGATGGCAAGAGCGAGAACGGTTGTGCAAATGCGCAGCCACGCGTCGCCGGCGCCGGACGGCGACGCCATAGTGCTTGTTGGCGTCAGCAAGGTCTTTCAGACCCGTCAAGGAGAGCTTCAAGCGCTGGAAGCAGTCCCTCGATCAGGCGGTCGGCCGCTACGCGGCGCGCACGATCAGACATGCGGCAGCATCATATCGCCGCTCGCCGTGGCTTTCGACCAAACTGGCAGCAATTCAGCGCTGATTTCGGAGCAAGCATCGTACGCTGTGGATCGACAATAATAAGCGGCGTTGTGGCGGACACTGGCAGAGCGAGCCTCCAATCGCGAACCTCCCGGCCCCCGATTTTCTAGCCCGCTCCAAGCAATGACCTTCGTGCTCAAAAATGGCCACTGTATGGAACGATCTGCCGCCACGTGGATGGAACCTCTCCTGCTCCAACTGTGCTGTAAGTGTGAGCGAGGGCGTCAATTTAGATTATTAAACTACTCATTTCCTGCTCAATCATCCGGACTAAGCTTAACGCTGTTAGTTCAGAGGATTTAGGGTTCGTTTTCAAAGGTTCATTTTTCAGCAGTACCTCCAGAGACCCAAAAGCGCCACGAGCGGTAATGCGATGCTGATTGCACTTGACACTCGGATCAGCGACGAGAAGGACCTTAGTCTGATCAAGCCCAATCCCGGTCAAAGAAGTTAAGACGGTTGCATTAGCGTTCTGCGGGTATTGGTCCGCGGCATGCCTCGCTGTGCCCTCAAAGAGCACGCGCCGCTGGGATAAACCGTGTATATTCACTTGCTGTTCCGCGACTGTACCAATCCATGCCTCGGGCGGTTTCGTTATTTCGTGGACAACCTCATCCACGCTAATCATGGCGGCGGCTCCCAGCGCATCGAGCCCACCGATCGCTCCGGAGGGCAGCAGAAGTCGGCTGCCGTGGGTTTCTGCTATTCGGCACAGGCGCGTCAGCAAACAAATATCGCGCAGCGCGCTAGTGGAGGTCACTATCATCGCTTTCGCGCAGCGTAGAGCGCTTGGTGCCCACATCTCAACTGCGCTGCGACTCGCGGCTTCCACAACGAGTGTGGGTTCGACCGCAGCCAGGCTCGCCGGGTCGTTTAGAAAAGTCACGTTCTTTGAAATCGCCTCATGCAGGCCATGGTTGGTGGCAATTCCAACGATCTCGATTCTAGTTCCTCGTTTCTCCAACAGCTCGCCAACGCGCGAATTAATCGCACCCCAGCCGACGAATGCAACTTTCAAGCAAGTCACCCTATTCCCCTTTCTAGTGCTGGGAGCAACCGGCGGAATTCCGAACCTTGCCTTTGTGGCTCTGTCGCAGATTCGTGACATGCGACGTCAATAGGCGTTACTGCGGATAACCACCCCTTCGCAACCGAAAGCCAGTCCATCATGCGGGCGCTGAAGATAAGCAAACTTTTGATCGCAAGGCGTCCAAAATAGCCTAACATAACCGCACCGCCGTTCCACCGCCGCCTCAAAAGAATTGCACCAACCGTGGCAAACGAAGGGCTTCCGACGTCGTTGCGTTAGATTTTTCCCCATTGGACTAGCATGTAACAAAATGAATGGTATCTAGATCGTCCTTGCATCCCGTGGCGATCGAGCTGACGTGCAAAAAAGGGAAATTTGGTATGGGTGATCTTCGGGGAAAGGTCGCGGTCGTGACCGGGGCGGCGCAGGGAATCGGACGTGCGATCGCAGAGCAGCTTGCGAACGATGGGGCAATAGTTGCGGTAAACTTCAGCGTGGATCGCGACAAGGCAGAAGGCGTAGTTCAGTCAATAAAGTCGAGCGGCGGACGCGCAGTTGCAATTAAGGGGGACGTTCGCAACTCGCAAGAAGTTCAACATGTGTTTGACTATGTGGAAATGGAGCTTGGCCGGCCAGACATCGTGGTCGCGAACGCCGGCGTGAATGTGACCAAATTGCTTGCCGACGCGACGGATGAGGATTTCGAACATGTCTTTTCTGTCAACGCGCGCGGTACTTTTTTTGTATTCCGAGAGGCAGCGCGTCGTGTCGGCGATGGCGGCAGGATAATTGCCATTTCGACTAACATGACCATTCAACCGAGAGCGGGCAGCGCGCTGTACGCAGGAAGCAAGGCTGCGATCGAACAGTTTGTCAAAATTCTCGCGCGAGAGCTTGGGGTGCGAAAAATATCGGTCAACGCCGTTGCTCCGGGACCGACTGATACTGATATGGTCTCAAAACTATCTCGTGAGACTGCGCCAGCCGCGACGCCACTCGGGCGGTTGGGAAAACCTGAGGACATAGCGCGAGCCGTCGCGTTTCTTGCATCCGCTGAAGCTGGATGGATTAATGGGCAAATCGTCGGCGCAAATGGCGGTCTTGCCTAGCCAGCCCGATCGCTCACCTCGGCTGCGCTAGGCTTCGACGCAAGTTACTGGCAATTGGACTTGTCACCTGATGAGATTTACCTAGTGAACCCGGCCACCCAGTCGAATGTCGAACCGTTCTCCGCTGTCCGTCTCCGAAATTTGGGAATATTCCAAGTGAGCGCCAGAGAATGCAGGCACTTTTCCTCCGCTATTTTGGGAAACCAGGAATGTGGAGATTCAATTACCTGCGCAAATAGCGCCGCCATCGCGGGCTTTTTTCGGGCTAGCGCTCCAAAGGTCCACGTAGTCTCGACTGGTTGGCTGATGTGCCAGTCCATTTCGAACCAGTCTCCGCGTCAGATTCCCTGCTATCAGGGAAAAATACAGGGAAATTCGTGCGATTTGCCTTGGCGGCGAGTTGCTTTCGTCAAGATGAGCCCAAATCACGGGCACTTCTGATGAATTGCTCTAAGATTTAGAGCAGGGAATTTTGGAGGAGAGATCAGGGAAAACTAATTCAATATCAGGGAAATTTTAGAGCGCCCTTCCCTTTTTCTGCGGTTCGCATCCCGTTTATCGGGGAGATAGACATTTTGCAATTCGGCAATTTTGCCAACGTCGCCGATCTCCTTCCACGTCCGCTAACTCGGTCGATAGCAGACGAAAAGCGGACATCAAGACGGTCGCCCGCAAGCGACGCTCCTGACCCTTAGCGACATGGCGGCCGGTCGTTTGCTGTGATGCACAACATCTTAGGCATCGTCTTCGGGCTTTGGGGTAGTGACGCGACGAAAATCCTCCATCATGATTGCCATGGCGCTAAGGCAATAAACTCTTCGGGGCCATGATGTTCACCGCATTGCATTGACAAGGGCAATTGGAGAGGTTGAATTGCCTCGGGCATCCACGGGAGACGAGACGATGAAACCGCACATCGGGATTTCCGCGTGCATGATGGCGTTCGCCATGGCGACATTATCTTCGCAGGCTCTGGCGCAGGCAAAGACTGCGGCGGCTTGCCGGGCAGAGTGGAGAGCCAATAAGGCTGCCAATCAAGCCAAGGGCATCACGGAAAAAGCCTACGTGGCGCAATGCCGGAGCGGGGGGTCGCCAGCGCAAACAACAGCCGCACCCCCGGCGCCCGCACCTGCTCCAGCACCATCTACTCCGGCGGCGCGCGCCCGGCCAAGACGCTCCGCCGCGCCGGCGACGGTCGGCAATGCGGTATTTCCCTCCGCCGCGTCCGCCAAATATTCAAGCGAGTCCGCAGGCAAGGCGCGCTTCCACACGTGCCTTGATCAGTACAGGATCAATAAAGCAAATGGCGGAAACGGCGGCCTCAAATGGATCGAAAAGGGCGACGGCTATTACAGCGAATGCAACAAGCGTCTGAAGGGGCAGACGTAATCAGAGGTCGCAAACAGCTTCCTCAATTGCCAGCATACTATCAGCAAGCTCGACGATCACCGTCCCGGATAGCGTCCTTTGGTGGCTCAGCAAACGAAAGAACGCCGCTGCGGTTGCTGCCGTCTGATCAAAAAACCTGAGGACCGCCGCGGGTCCGGTTTCGGGTGTGCTTTTGCCGACATCGCTCACACCAATGCGTCGGGCGCCTCGTGCTGCCAGCGGCCGATCAGGCCGGCAATGACGGCGCCGAGAATGGGCGCAAGCCAAAACAGCCACAGTTGGGCAATGTAGGCGCTGCCGGCAAACAGCGCCGGACCGGTGCTGCGCGCCGGATTGACCGACGTGTTGGTGACCGGGATCAGGACAAGGTGAATAAGCGTCAGACAAAGTCCGATCGGAATCCCGGCGAATCCAACCGCAGCGCCTTTCGAGGTGGTGCCGATGATGACGTACAGGAAAAAGAAAGTCGCGAGCGTTTCGATCAGGAAGCATGATGTCAGATTGTATTTGCCGGGGCTGAGATCGCCGTAGCCGTTGGCGGCGAATCCGTCGGGGACCCAGCCCGGTTTGCCGGAAGCGATGAGGTAGAGGACGGCCGCCGCGACGATCGCGCCCACGACCTGCGCGATGATGTAGGGGATGACGTCTTGGCCCTTGAAGCGGCCGTTAGCCCAGAGCCCGACGGTCACCGCACTATTGAAATGTCCGCCGGAAATGTGACCGACGGCATAGGCCATGGTCAGCACGGTCAATCCGAAGGCAAGCGCCACCCCCAAAAATCCAATGCCGAGGGACGGAAAGCCGGCGGCGATCACCGCGCTGCCACAGCCAGCGAATGTCAGCCAGAAAGTGCCGAAGAATTCGGCCCCAAGACGACGCGCCATGAGCATTTTGCCCCTCCATCGCTCTGATGGTTTTTGATACTAGCGTGGAACGTTTGCACCCGAAACGGCCGAGGGTGGTGTGTTGCCGGCGCGCCGGCCGCGGCCGATGTGCGAGATGAATCAGGATGTTGGTTCTCGTTATTGGCAAGCGGCTATAGCGAGCGGCCTCGCAAAAATGATCGCCCGTTCCAAGAAGGGGCGCAAGCTATTCGTAATTAAGTACGTCAGACTTACGATCCGGCAGGGACGCGCGTGCTTGATCTGCGGCCATCGACATGCGGATTAGCGTCGGAACCAAACCAAACGTCGCACCTGCGACATCCCCACGCACGGAACGTGCGCCCACTGTGGCCCGTTGATTCTGCAAGCGGCCGAATGGCCGCTACCAGATCGAGGCCGCCATGAAAGCACCTGAGGCGGATCATTCCCACGACGACGCGGAGCGGCCATTTACCAACCGCGCTCATCCGCGCATCTATACCATCGTCATTGGTTTGTGTGCGTGGTTCGTGCTGATGGCATGGAACTTCGCCACTGGCGGACTTGTCAATTATCTGCTCATCATCGTGAGCGGCTTTATCTTCGTTGCGACCACACTGACGCTCATTCTGTTCAGCGTGGGCGGAAATAAGAATAACGGCACAACGCCAGGCGACGTCGGCGATCCTCCGCTGCACGAATGGCTTGGATGGGACTACGAGACCCGGACGGGCCGCGTTCGCGGCGCACAAGCGGCCGCGCAGATTCTCCTGCCGATCGTAGCGGCGGCCGTGGGCATGACTCTAATCGGCATTGTCTTTCACTTTGCGGCTTGATGGTGACGCCGTGGCGACCGATCGCGCCGTTGCTCGTAGCCCGGTCATCGCCCATTAGCAGACATTCGCTGCTAGCTCTTTGAGGTGCGCTTTGTGCCATGAATCGCCGTGAGCAGGCGCAGCATTTCACAAGCTCAAGCTACTCGATTACGTCGTCAGCGAGTGCAAGCAGATTATGCGGAACAGTAAAGCCGAGGGCCTTTGCAGTCTTAAGGTTGATGACGAGCTCAAATTTGGTTGGCTGTTCGACCGGAAGCCCTGAAGGCTTTGCGCCTTTGAGTATTTTGTCGACGTAGAAGGGCGTCGCTACTCGATAAAATCATCAGCAGTCGCGAGCAACTCAGTCGACACATTGATGCCAAGCGCCTTGGCGTGCCGCCGTCACTCCTCGTGCTTGCCGACGAAGTATTTGAATAGCGAAAGCGACGTCGTCTTCTGGCACGTCAGGTCATTTCGCTGCGGCTATGTGAGAAATTGCGTGTACTTAGGGTAGTTGCGCTGTGCGGATTTCCGGCGCGTCAGCCTTTTCTGAACGCCGGCAGAGCGACCGCCGCCGAGTCTGCTATGTTCAGGCCCATCGGGACAGCCAATCTGCTGTCCGAGCCATGCCCAGCCGTGACTCGGGCATCCGCAGACCCATCAATTGCATGGCCTCACCGAGCTGCCCGACATAGCCGAATGTGCAGTCGGCGAGTTTTCTGCCGTTTGGCATAACTACTTCCGCAAATCTTCCGTTACCCTCTGCCGCCGCCTTCAATCGACCGATTAATTCGGCTGCTTCCTGCAAACTAATGATTGCTTTGGCCATTTCGTTGCTCACCTTCGGGGGCATGGCATCCGATCGCAGCCTGCCAAGACATGGTTAATGCTTTCTCAATACTCTACTTGTAACACGCGAAGCATCGGCCAGATTTGACGGAGGACGGAGGCGATGCACGAGCCAACCTCTACCACAACCGGCGCCCCGCAGGTTTCCGTCAAGCCAACATGGGGGCAAAGCAACGGCTCGCCCGACCAAAATATTGCCAGCGTCGGCCAAAAAACCACTCGGCCGCACGAAGACAATGCCGAGCAGATAATGTCGGCGGTCACACGTTTAACGTCGAGCTCGATCGAGGACCTGCAGGGTTTGAGCACCCAACTTCAGAAGCTTCAAGAATTTCTCCAGTCCGAGACCGAGCGCGTTCAGCATGACATAGATAGCGCAGTAGCTGGGGCCAGGATCATAATTGAGACCATCGCCCCGTGGAGACGTTCGCCACCCACCGCCCTCCAAAATTCTGCGAACGGGTCAGCCTCTGAGCCGACGCGACAAACTTAGACGCTGGCCAGCCACGGCGACCGAGTGGAGTTCTGCATACCGCCCAGGTGGTTCGGCATTGTTATACTGCAGACGATTCGCCGTTGGCTTAACTTGCCGAGTTGAGCCGCGACTACGAAGGTAGAATTTATGCAGGCGATTACTCTAGTCAGCCAGAAGGGCGGCACGGGGAAGTCGACCCTGTGCATCGGTCTGGCGGTCGCCGCCCTGGAGGATGGTGAGCGTGTCTTCGTCTTGGAGACCGATCGCCAAGGTACGATCTCGAACTGGGCGGCGCGCCGAGCTAGCTCTGAACCAGTCGTTGAGCGGGTTGCCGACAGGTTCGAGCTTGAACGCGCCCTGCGAACGTTCGAACGGAGGGGCTGCACGCTCGCGATAATCGACACGGCTGGCAGCGACATCGATTTTGTTGCTGATGCCATCCGGGCAGCTACCCTATGTCTCGTTCCGGCCAAGCCCAGTCCGGCGGACATCGAGGCAACCCAACCGACGCTCAAAGCAATTCGCAGGCTAAACAAGGAATTTGCCTTTGTCCTCAATCAAACGCCGGCCCGCGGACAACGTCTCACGCGCGCTGCCTTGGCTTTGAACGAGGCAGGAGTGCTCGCGCTTCCCTATATTGTGCTGCGCAACGACCACATCGATTCGCTCGCCGCTGGTCTCGCGGTTTCGGAATTTGCGCCTGAGAGCATTGCTGCTGCCGAAATCTGTGCTCTTTGGGCTTGGTCAAAACAAAAACTCGCAGCGAACTCACTTGTCGAGAGACAAGCTACGGAACATGACAACGCGCCAATACCGCACACTCGCCGAGCGGCCCACGCCGTCGAAATAGTCGACGACGATCCTTTGTACAGTGTGATGCTGCAGTCCCTTCGGCTGGCCGCCTTACCATGGGCTCTCTGGTCGCAGCCCCTCCGCACTAGCACCGCCGAGCGTCAGCCTCGCACCGAGTGAACGACAAGCATTCGTCGTCGCATTTGGATGTTGGCCATGTCACATGGTGCCGTGGAGGTCGAGGGGAAACGACCACTAATTGACGCGCGGTAGACTGCTTTTCCAAAACTGCCACGTTTTCCGAATTTTTACTGCGTCTGCCCACGGCAGCTTGTGGCACATTTCGGAAACGCGCGATGTCCGCTTCTCTAATCGGCCGGATGGGGTCAAGCGCTTTTGGCCGTCTCCGACTGGGGTGTCGATGTCACCTGCGGGCTCGTGCTTCTCTCCGGACTCGGCGCCAAGGCCCTTCCATCATGGGGTTCGAAGACAAGGTGGAACGATCTATTCGGCGGCCTTGCCGATAGCTGTCGGCAGGTCCAAGCGGACATGCCCTTACCACGCCTACCTTAAGACCGAAGTTGCGCAACGTACTGCGCAGATCGTTATAGATGGCGATAGCCTTCGACTGCAGCAGCTTCCGATGGGTCAACAACATCCGCAGCTTCTGACTGCGCAGCGTCTTCACATGCACCGGGCGGTAAAGGGCCACCCGCATCATCTGCGCGATGCCGCGGGCATCGTTGCGATCGGTCTTGTTGATCTGCGCCTTCAGCGCCGCTCGCATGTGCCGCGTCTCAACACAGATCACCGGCAGGCCGGCTTCACCAAGCGCACTGAACAGCCATTGCGATAACGGTCCAGCTTCCAACCCAATCCGCCTGAAATGGTAAGCAGGATTCTTCAGAACCGTCAGCAATACATCCGGCTCGCTCGCAACCTTCACTTCGCAAACAATCTGGCCCGTGCCATCCACAATGCAGACGCTCGTGTCCTTGACCGATACGTCCAGTCCAGCAAAATAGTCCATGCTGCGCTTCTCCTTCTGATGCTTGAGGCCCGTAACAACCGTGACCCCGTTTCACCATCAGCCTGAAGCGCAGCACCCCAAATCTTTCAGCTATCCACAAGAACGCCGACCGATTACCCCATCTATTTGCTCGTTTTCGGGGGTAAAGCGGACTTGGTGATTTTTATGAACGCACGCCATAGCAGGCAGGGTTTGAGGGACGCGTTTGACCCGCGCCTGTGCAACCACGTCAACCTGTCCCCACGCGATAACAAATAGCACGGCGCTGGGGAGTGTCTCCGCTTAACTTTGCCCCCAATTCAACAGCTTCGAGGCGACCACACCGCAGAAGGTAGTTGACGTGCGAGAGCACTTCGCTGAAGGCGAATCCCATCTCGTGCGGTCCGAACTTGCCTTTGAAGATGAATGGCACCAGTTCGGCCGCTGATTTCGGACCCTCTTGGCAGGCGTCGACGATCAGTCCGCAGCGTAGGTCGTGATGTTTGATCAATTCGGCAATGCGGCCATGCAGATTGCGAAATGGCATGTCGTGACCGGGGAGAACCAGGACATCATTGGGAATGGTCGCGACTATCATCTTCAATGAACGCAAATAGAGACCGAGCGGGTCGCCATCCGGATCCACTGGCCACACGCTGACATTCGGGGAGATTCGGTTGAGGACCTGGTCGGCACTGATGCACAACTTCTCGTTTTGGCAATACAACAACAGCTGTTCGGGTGCATGGCGAGCGCCTGTCAGCACCTTGAAGTCGCGCCGACCAATATGCAATTCGTCCCCTACGCACAGGCGACGGAACGTTAGCGGGAGCGGCCGCACGGTCCGCAGGTATGAGTGGCCCTTTGTGACGATCATCTGCGTCTCATCCGGATCTAGCCCGTGATCGATATAGAAGTTGACGTAGTGTTCGGCTTCGAGCGCGCCAGGGTCGAGGTGGATGCTGAGCGTCATCAGGTATTCTGTCTGGGTCATGTAGAGCGGCACGCCGAATCGCGCCGAGATCCATCCCGCCATGCCGACATGGTCGGGATGAAAATGCGTTACGATGACCCGCGTGATCGGCCGGTCAAGCACAGCGGAAAAAAGGCGCTCCCAGGTGTTCTGAGTTGTGGCATCTCCGAGTCCCGTATCGATCAGCGCCCAGCCATCGACGTCCTCGAGTAAGTAGACATTAACGTGATTTAGGCGGTACGGCAGCGGCAGGCGTATCCAAAGTATGCCCGGCCACAGCTCAATCGGAACGCCATATTGCGGTGGGATAGCTGGAAGATCGCCGATGCTTGTCAAAATAGGTTGCCGCTATCGGTAAAGGCGCCGCAGACTAACCTATGATTAGTTGGATGCAAACTTGGTTATAGTGCATTGCTCCCCCGCGCAGGGCTGGATTGACTCCCCAGGCATTTGCAAGCGCCTGCCGTCGGCTAGTAGCAACGCTGTTCGATAGCGCGGGCGCGCGCGGATTGGAGACTGAAAATGAAAGCTATTCGGGTTCACGAATTTGGCGGTCCTGAAGTTTTGAAGCTAGAGGATACGCCCACGCCAAAGCCTTCAGCAGGTGAGGTGCTGGTTCGTATTCATGCGGCAGGGGTCAATCCCTACGACACCTATATGCGCGCGGGCACGTATGCCGTAAAGCCAACGCTCCCCTACACGCCTGGGTCCGATGGCGCCGGCATCGTTGAAGTGGTTGGCGCTGATGTCAAAAAGGTTAAGCCAGGTGATCGCGTATATACCGCGCGAACCATCAGTGGTGCATATGCGGAATACGCGCTTGTTCGCGAAGAGCAAGTCCATCCCCTTCCAGCGAATATTGATTTCAAGCAAGGCGCGGGGATCTGGGTACCTTATGGCACGGCATATCACGCGTTGTATCACTCGGCTAAAGCGCATGCTTCTGAAACCGTCCTGATTCACGGCGCAAGTGGCGGCGTGGGCACTGCGGCGGTCCAAATCGCGCGTTCCATGGGTTTAACCGTCCTCGGTACGGCTGGGACTCCGCAAGGCCTTGATCTAGTCAAGCGGCAGGGCGCCCACCAAGTTTTTGATCACCGTAAATCCGGATATCAAGAAGAGATTTTGCGAGCAACTGGCAACCGTGGGGTGGACATCATCCTGGAAATGCTCGCCAATGTGAACCTCGCTCACGACACGAAGCTTCTGGCCAACAACGGGCGTGTGATCGTCATCGGCAGCCGCGGTGAAGTTACCATCAATCCTCGTGAGTTGATGGGTCGCCGCGCCTCGATTTGAGCGTTGGCGCTCTGGAGTATAACGCCGGAGGAAGAGGCGGAAATCCATCCCGGGATTTTTTGCAGGACTCGAAAACGGCACTTTGCGACCAGTAGTCGGCAAGGAATTGCCAATCGCCGAGGCAGCACGTGCGCATAAGGAGATTCTTGAACCTGGATCGGCCGGTAAGATCGTGCTCGTTTGCTGAATGCCTGCGATAAATTCGGCGTAACATCCCGTGGCGATCGGGCCGACGTGCAAAAAGGAAAATTTGGTATGGGTGATCTTCGATCTGGGCGCGTAACTGCGGCAGGTCGACTAGACATTGAGTGCGCTTCGGGGTTCCCGGCCCCATACGCCACCGCGCGCAATACGCTTCGTTTTCGCTGGACGATTTGCGGAAATCGATGCCGCTCAGCCGCGAGCTGAATCTCCGGCAGCTTTGGCACGACAAATACCACGAAGTAAATGACGAACGCGGTCAGCACTGCCGCAATTCGAGGTGGCAATCGATCTCGAAACGCACAAACTCGTGGGTGAAGATGTCCCGGATGGCTTGATGAAATCGCCATTGACCAGAATACCGCGTGCGCAGTCGGTTTGCGATTTCTGCGCGTTGCGATTTGAAAAGCTGACGCTGGCAACGTGTTCTGGCAACACGGCCGGTGCCAAAGCGCAAGTGTCTTGGGACGCGGCTATTGTGCCGTGCGTCTGTGACAGGCCGCGTCCAGTTGTAATCAATTCGATTCCGCCCTGGGACAATTTGGAGTTCACCAGACAAAAAGAAGGCGCATGGTAATGCGCCCGCCCGGATTTGTTTTGCAGATGTCCGGCGGGCGCATTGCTTTGCGCTCACCCATCCTTCTCGTAAAAACGCTGGCAACCAAGACCAAACGTGGGCGTTACCACCACCTTCGCCGCCAGCCCCACAATCCGGGTCTCCAGCCGAGGCCCCAGCGAGGTCCGGCGTAGGCGTAGTACGGGCCACCGGAGAAGTACGGATTGCCGTAGTACCCACCGCCGGAGTAGTAGGGATTCCCGTAGTACCCGGCGCTGGTGTAGTACGGATTGCCGTAGTACCCACCGCCGTACAAGCCGGAATTCCAGGCCGTCGCGGCGAGGCCTACGCCGGTCGCGACAGTAGCAGCCGCAAGGAAGGGCCTACGATAGCCCCAGCCCCAACCGCGTCCGCCGTAGGCGTAGAGGCCACGACCCCAGCCCCATCGTCCACCAGCCCATCGACCCCAGCCGCCACGCCAGCCAACACCGCGCCAGCCGCCGCCGCGCCAACCGCCACCAATCCAGCGGACCTCTTGGGTAGCGTTGCCAACTTTGCTGGCGACGGTGGCCATGCCATAGGCCGGCATGGCCGAGGCCTGTCCAATGAACAGACCTGAACCGAGCGCGGCCGCCAGAGCCAAGGCACCTACTTTGCAAATTTTCATGCTGCGCCTCCTTGTTTTTCACATGCGCGCCGCAAGGCTCCCACAGCCGCGTTTAAGGAAAACTGAAGCCATTAGCTGGCTATTGTCTAAGTTGAAGCCCGAAGCACACGCTTCGCACTTTCGGCCGTTTGCACTGTCATCGGATCCGCTGCTCGCCCACGACGACAGAGCAGACATCAATCTGAGCGGACACTTCAGTCCGATGAATTACTGCTTCGCAAAAATGATCGGGAGCACATTTCGCTTGGATGCGAATCGCGTAAATCCGAGACCGAAACGATTATCCGTGCGCGGTCCCCAGCGACCGACCGCCGATGCGGCACTAATCCTTTCCAGATCTGGTTAAATCGCGGAAAACAATTTAACGAGCCGGCAGCATGTCAGCGCCTAGCTGCGGACGCCATATTCATTCGTGGTTTAAGGTTATGCTCAATCTGCCGACGCTGCTGGCCGTCACCGTGTTCACCTCGGGGCTCGCGGGGTGCCTTTTATTGCTCTGGTGGCTCCAGCACCGAAGGACGTTCGCGCTCTCCCTGTGGGGATCCTCCTTAATCATCGGCTCTATCGCTTTGGTGTTGATCGTTATCGCACGCGACACTGTCCCGGATTTTTTGTCGATTGTTATTGGAAATGCGCTACTCGCGACCGCTTCCGGAATCATGTGGTCCGGAGTGCGCAGTTTCGAAGGCAAACGAATTTCGATCGTTCTTACTCTTGCGGGGAGTCTAATTTGGCTCGTCGCCTGCTCCATTACTCCGATCTACATCCTCCCGGTAGCTCGCGTCACCGTGATGGTGGTTATTTCTGTTACCTATACGCTACTCGCTGCCTTCGAGCTCTGGCGCGGGCGTGGTGACGAAGTATGGCGTTGGCCGATAATGGTACTCCTCCTCGGTCACGCGGCAGCCATCACACTCCGCATTCCGCTCACCATGGCAGGGGCCCATCCTAAACTTTTCGATGTGGATCTGCGGACTTTTGTGATCTTCGAGATAATGTTTGTCAGCATCTGCGGAGCGTATTTGTTAGGAGGTCTGGTTAAGGATCGAGTCGCTGGCCTATACCTGCATGCTTCGCTGGTTGATCCGCTGACGGGCATTACGAACCGTCGCGGCTTTTTCCAATCTGGCGAACGACTGATGATCCGAAGTCATGTGGCCCACCAGGCAATTGCTGTTATTCTGTTTGATATCGATCATTTCAAGCGCATCAATGACTCATTCGGGCACAGTGCCGGCGATCAAGTACTTGCCGCATTTTGTCGGTTAGCGGCTTCGTTGCTGCGACCGACTGATCTGTTTGGCCGGCTCGGAGGCGACGAGTTCGGTTGCCTCTTACCCGATATCAAGCGACAAGATGCCCTCGCGCTAGCAGAGCGGTTGCGCCGCGCATTCGAAGCTGCCTCGCACACCGTCGGGGGACGGACGTTTAGCGCGACAGTTAGCATCGGCGTCGCAATCTCGGACGATGCAAGTTCCGATCTCAACACGCTGTTAGATTCGGCCGATCAAGCGCTTTATCGCGCCAAAGCGTTGGGTCGCAATCGTAAACTCCAGTCGTCGGAACCGGCTGCATCCTCTCCTAAGAAGAAGCAGTCAGCGGTTTCTGCCACGGGGTAACAGCGGTTGTGTCTGTCACTGCGCAGATTGATCGCGCCCGCGCCACTTGACCCAGCTTCTTTCCTCCATGTGGGCTAATGGCACTTCGCGGACATGAGGTCTGGGCGCGTTGATGTCGGCTTTTGACCCTACTGCGACATCGCCGCGCATTCTTTATTGTGGCGCAGAACGGGTCCCCTTCCGGTGTTAGTCTATGATCGTATCTCGGCCAGGGAGGAGGCATGAAGCGCCGCCAGTTCATTTCACTGCTTGGCGGTGCGGTGGTCGCGTATCCGCTTGTTGCCCGAGCACAACAATCCGATCAATTGCGCCGCATAGGCGTGCTTATGGCCACGTTTGCGGGCGATCCAGCCGGAGAGTCCCGGTTGGGCGCGTTTCGTGCCCAGCTCGCGAAACTCGGATGGATAGAAGGTCGCAATCTTCGGATTGACGTGCGCTGGGGCGCGGATGCGGATGCCGCGCAGCTGGAACGCTACGCCGCCGACTTGGTCGCGCTCGGTCCTGACGTGCTTGTCAGCGAAGCTACACCTCCCGCTGTCGCGCTACGATCGCGAACGCGAACCATCCCGATCGTGTTTCAGGGCGTTCCCGATCCGGCCGGTGTAGGCTTGGTGGCAAGTCTAGCGCACCCGGGAGGGAACATCACCGGCTTTACCATTTTTGACGCACCGATAGCAGGCAAATGGTTGGAGATGTTGACTCAAATTAAGCCGCCAGCGACGCACGTAACGGTGCTATACAATCCAACGCCATGGAGCAGCATGTTCTTAAAAACTATTGAACAAGCGGCCTCTTCGCTTGCGGTGCCGGTGCAGGCCGCTCCCGTCAATACCAATTCCGAGATCAACTCTGCGATGGCCCAGGTTGCACGTGAAGCGCGCGGCGGCATCGTGGTCGTTGCGAGCCCGTTCACTATGACCCACCGCGATGTCATCGTCAGCCTTGCCGCCAAGCACCGTCTTCCCGCTGTCTATGGTGCGCAAGTCTTCGCCACGGCGGCCGGGCTGATGTCGTATGGCGTCGAGCCGATCGACCTGGCGGCTCCGTGTGCAGACTACGTCGATCGTATTCTCAAAGGTGCCAAGCCCGGCGATCTCCCGGTCCAACAGCCGACCAAGTTTAGGCTTGTGATAAATCTGAAAACCGCCAAGTCGCTCGACATAACCATTCCGGACCAACTCATCGCACTCGCCGATGAGGTGATTGAATGAGACGGCGCGACTTCATTACGTTGATCGGTGGCGCGGCAGCGGTGTGGCCGC
This sequence comes from uncultured Alphaproteobacteria bacterium, assembly GCA_963835195.1. GTDB lineage: Bacteria > Pseudomonadota > Alphaproteobacteria > Rhizobiales > Xanthobacteraceae > BOG-931. The sequence continues at coordinate 16,797 of CAWIEY010000005.1, read as the reverse complement.
TCACTGCCCGCGCACAGCAGTCGGCGATGCCAGTGGTGGGTCTTCTGAGCAGCTTCTCAGCAAATGAGCGGAACACCGCGGCTTTCATCCGAGGCTTGAAGGAGCTGGGGTTTGTCGATGGCCAAAACGTAGCGATCGATTATCGCTATGCGGAGGGTCACTACGACCAGTTGCCTGGACTTGCGGCGGATCTGGTTCGTCGGCACGTGGCCGCAATTTTCGCGACCGGCGGCAACGGGCCAGCGTTGGCGGCCAAGGCCGCGACCACCACAATTCCAATCGTCTTTGAAAGTGGCGGCGGCGATCCGGTGCAAGCCGGTCTTGTCGCCAGCATCAACCGGCCTAGCGGCAACATCACCGGCATAAGCATTGCCCAAACCACGGTGCTGGCGAAGCGATTTGAATTGCTTCATCAACTTGTTCCAAAGGCCGAGATCATCGGCGTGCTATTCAACCCGGGCTACCCCGATGCCAAGCTACAGGTTCGGCAGGTGCAGGACGCCGCAGCTTCTATCGAATGCAAAATCGCCGTTGCAAGCGCCCGGACCGAAGGCGACCTTGACGCGGCCTTCGCAACTCTCATTCAGGATGGCGCAAGTGCGTTATTCCTCATCAACGATCCATATTTCAGCAGCATTCGCAGACAAATCATCGCGTTTGCTGCGCGCTACGCCCTACCGGCAGCGTATTTTTCCCGCTATTTTCCAACTGCCGGCGGGCTGATGAGTTATGGCACTGATGTTGCCGAGGCCTATCGGAAATGCGCCAATTATATCGGTCGCATTCTCAAGGGCGAGAAGCCGGCCGATTTGCCGGTCATGCAGTCGTCCAAGTTCGAGCTGGTGATAAACCTCAAGACCGCGAAGGCGCTTGGCATCGACATTCCGCCGACGCTGCTGGCGCTCACCGACGAGGTGATCGAATAGTCAGCCATTTTCAATGCAATGCACTCTGGTCGTTAATGATGTGGTGGACGGCGCCCGCTCCCAGCAACGTATTGCCGGTAAGGTGATCGTTGCGAAGAATCACACGAGGGAGCCGTCCACATGCAAATTACCACGATCGGTTGGATATCGCCAAGAACGTTTTCCAGGTTCACGGCATTGACGCCGACGAGAAGGTCGTTGTCCGCAAGCAACTTCGGCGTAGCCAGGTGATGCATTTTTTCGAGGATCTGTCGCCGTGTCTTGTTGGACTGGAGGCCTGCGCCACATCGCATTACTGGGCCAGCGAACTGTCGAAGCTAGGTCACGAAGTACGACTGATGCCGGCGAAGGACGTAAAGGCCTATGTCAAGCGTAATAAGAATGACGCGGCGGACGCCGAGGCAATCTGTGAGGCGGTACGCCGGCCGACGATGCGCTTCGTTCAAGTGAAGTCTGCAGAGCAGCAGGCCAACCTGATGCAACATCGTGCCCGCGATCTTTTGATGCAGCAGCGCACACAGCTGATCAATTCCATGCGGTCGCACTTGGCTGAGCTCGGCATCATAGCCCCGCCAAGGGCGCGAAGGGGTCAAGGAGTTGCTGGCGATCGTCACAAAGGACACTACTGCCCATTTGCCGAACGACGCTCGAGCCAGCCTGGTCGTGCTGGCGGCGCAGCTTCAGGCCTTGCAGACGACGATTGGGGCAATAGAGAAGCGGATCGTGGTGCAGCACCGCACCAACAAAGAGAGCAAGCGGCTTCAGACCATTCCTGGGATCGGGCCTATTGGTGCCTCAGCGATTGCCGCCACGGTGACAAACCCGAAGATCTTCCGTTCGGGCGCGACTTTGCTGCGTGGATTGGGCTGGTGCCCCGACAAATGTCGACCGGAGGGAAACGAAGCTCGGGCCAATATCCACACAAGGCGACCGCTACCTGCGGCGCCTCCTCGTGGTTGGCGCGGTTTCTACTCTGCGCCGCGCCAAGCTCAATCCGCAGCGATTTCCCTGGGTCACGCGGCTTCTGGCACGGCGACCGTTCAAGGTTGTTGCGATTGCACTTGCCAATAAAATGGCTCGCATTGCCTGGGCGCTGATGATCAGCGGCAAGACCTGTCGATCCGCCTGGTTTGCGGCAGCGTGACAAGAAGGCTGCCGATGGAGGTATGAAGTTGCGTCAGTGCGTTGAAGAATTGCAGGGGTGATGACGAGATTGATGCGAACGGTCGAAACCGTCGATTGGGAAGACCCGCGACAAGTGCCATGCGAGACTAAGATACGCGTGCTTTTGGTTGGGACCCGATCAGCGGATTACATCAGGGCCAGCGGCCACAGCGGCCGCATTCAAAGGCCGAATACATGGCTGCACCCGACCCGCTCGCTGAAATGTCAGATTTTCCCCTTGCACCGCGGGCGCCGTCCATACATGGCACTTAGTGTCGCTTTTTGAATGTCCGCTGTTCGGTCGCGAATGGGGTTACAACGGACATCACGCAGCCACGCAGCATCGGTCGCTTATGACCCTTTTCGACACCTGCTAGGCTGAGTTGATGTGCTGCACACCCCTCCTGCCCATGTGATAGGCTAGTCATCCGCCCAGGGAGGACTTAGGTGAGGCGGCGTAGCACTACGAGCCGTAAGGCAGCAAAAGTGCGATTCACGACGCTGCGAAGGCCAAGCGCGCCAATGCGCCAAGCTCCGCGAGCAGCGAGAAGCGCTCCGTCGCCGAGCTGCGAGAACAAATCAACGCTCTTGCCAGCGAACTCGCTGAAGCCCGCCAGCAGCAGAGCGCAACGGCGGACCTGCTCAAGCTCATCAGCCGCTCGGCATTCGATCTGCAATCCGTGCTCGACACGCTCGTAAATCAGCCGCCCGCCTCTGTGAAGCCGACACCGCGACATTTAATTTGCTCAAAGACTCTGTCGCAGAGCACGCGGCAAACTATGGCTTCACGCGCGAGCTCCGTGAGCATTTTAAGGCGGTCAAATTCGAGCCGGGGCGGGGCAGCGTAACGGGGCGCGCTGTGCTCGAAGGCCGCGCGATCCAAATCCACGATGTCCACAACGATCCCGAATTCGATCTGACCGTCGGTATGCAAATGTGGGGCGCACGTACGCTCATGGGCATTCCGCTGCTGCGTGAAGACATCCCGATTGCCGCGCTCGTTCTGGGCCGAAGCATTGTGAAGCCGTTCACTGACCAACAGATTGCGCTTGCTGGCGTCTTCGCCAATCAAGCAGCAATCGCTGTTGAAAACACGCGACTGCTCAATGAACTGCGCCAACGTACCGACGGTCTAACCAAATCGTTAGAGCAGCTGACGGCGACATCGGAAGTGCTTCAGGTCGTCAGCCGCTCACCTGCGGACCTTGAACCGGTGTTTGCAGCGATGCTGGAGAAGGCGGTGCGCGTTTGCGGCGCCAAGTTCGGAAATTTATGGCTGCGAGAGGGAGACTTATTTCGCATCGCGGCAACTCACGACGCTCCGCAGGAGTGGTCTGATTTTCTGAGCCACGAGCCGGCATTTCGTGTAGATCCAAGATTTGGGCTCGGTCAACTCGTTGTTACGAAGCAGACCTATCACACAGCCGACATCACTGCTGAACCGACGTACCAGGACAAATTACGTACAGCGACCATCGAGCTCGCGCACGCCCGTACTCTAATCGGCGTGCCGTTGCTCAAAGGCGAACAGGTGATCGGGGTCTTGGCCGTCTATCGCCAGGAAGTCCGGCCATTCACCGACAAACAAATCAAAGTAGTCGAAAACTTCGCTGCGCAGGCTGTCATCGCCATCGAGAACGCGCGGCTGCTCAACGAGCTGCGGCAATCGCTAGAGCAACAGACGGCCACATCCGACGTTCTCAAGGTTATCAGCCGCTCCACCTTCGAGCTGCAGAAGGTGCTCGACACGCTCGTCGAGACCGCGGCGCGGCTGTGCCGGGCTGAACGGGCATCGATCGTTCTTCCCAGGGGCGACGTTTGTCACCGAGTGGCTAGCTACGGGTTCTCCGTCGAATTCAGGGCGTTCATGGATCAGCATCCGCTCCCGATGGATCGCGGCAATATTGCCGGCCGCGTGCTCCGCGATCGTCGCACGATCCAAGTGAAGGACATCCAGGCCGATCCGGAATGGGCCTTTTCCGAGGCGTCGCGGCTCGGAGGAGTATGCACCATTCTTGGCGTCCCGCTGATGCGCGAAGACACCCCAATCGGGGTGTTGGTGCTGACGCGCACTAAAGTCGAGCCCTTTAACGAAAAGCACATCGAACTCGTCGAAACCTTCGCCGACCAGGCCGTCATCGCCATCGAGAATGCGCGGCTCTTAAGCGAACTACGCCAGCGCACTGATGACCTTACGGAGTCGCTTGAGCAGCAGACGGCGACCGCCGAAGTACTGCGCGTTATCTCCAGCTCGCCCGGCGAGATCGAACCGGTGTTTGCCAGCATCATGGAGAACGCCGCGCATATCTGCGAGGCCAATTTTGTCGACATACTTCGCCGCGAGGGCGACGGCCTGCGTCTCGTCGCCGCCTACAACACGCCGCCCGCCTTCGAGGAACTCCGTCGGCGGGCGCCTCTGAAGCCCCCGCCGGGAAACCCGATCGCTCGTATGATGGCGACCAAGACCGCCGTGCACGTCACCGACCTAGCGGCGGATCCCCACTACGCGCAACGGAGCGATCCGGGAATGGTCGCCGCCGTCGAACTGGGCGGGGTACGCACCTTTATCGTCGTGCCATTGCTGAAGGATGACGACCTCGTTGGCGCGCTAATTGTATTCCGGCAGGAGGTCCGCCCGTTTACGGAAAAGCAGATCTCACTGCTTACGAATTTCGCCAGCCAAGCTGTCATTGCCATCGAAAATGCGCGACTGCTTACCGAGCTGCGCGAGTCGCTGGAAAGACAAACCGCTACTTCCGAAGTCCTGGGTGTGATCAGCCGCTCCAAGTTTGACCTGCAGCCAATCCTGCAAAGCGTCGTTGATACCGCCGAACGGCTATGCCGCGCCGAACAAACTGTGATCTACCGATTGGAGAACGGCGTTTATCGCTTCGCGGCCGGGCATAGCAGCAACCCGGCCTATCTTGAAATCGAGCGAAACACACTGATTTCGCCGGGACCGGGAACAGTGGTCGGCCGAGCCGCGATGACCGGCCAGATCGCACGAATCGACGATGCCTGGAGCGATCCGCTGTACGAGAAGAAAGAGGATGCCAGGGTCGGTGGCATTCGCTCGATGATTGGCGTGCCGCTGATGCGCGACGGTGATCCGATCGGTGCCATCGCGCTCGCGCGCAACCGGGTCGATCCTTTCAACGACCGTGAAATCGAGCTGGTGGCAACCTTTGCCGATCAGGCGGTGATCGCCATTGAAAATGTGCGGCTTTTCGAGGCCGAGCAAGAGCGCACGCGCGAGCTGAGCGAATCGCTGGAGCGGCAGACGGCAACATCTGAAATCCTTCGGGTGATAAGCGCTTCACCTGGTGAGCTTCAGGGGGTCTTCGACAGCGTGCTTGCCAATGCGACACGGCTCTGTGAGGCCACCTTCGGAAATCTCCTGCTCAATGAAGGCGCCAGGCGTTTTCGCATCGTCGCAATGCACAACGCGCCATCTGGGTTTGCCGAGTTACGCCGGCGAGAACCCGTAATTGAACTAGGCCCGCAAACACCACTCGCACGCGCGGCAGCTACGAAGGCGACCGTCCAGGTTGCCGATTTTGCGACGGAGGAGAGCTATAGGCAGCGCAGTCCTTCGTCGGTTGTGCTCGGCGACCTCGGCGGTGCGCGAAGTTTCCTTGTCGTGCCGATGCTCAAGGAAGGCAAAGTGATCGGCGCCATCGCCATTTACCGTCAGGAAGTGAAGCCGTTCACCGACAAGCAGACTGAACTAGTGCAGAATTTCGCTGCGCAAGCCGTCATCGCCATCGAAAACGCGCGCTTGCTCTCAGAATTGCGGGCGCGTACCGACCAGCTCGCGCGCTCAGTCGAGGAATTACGCGCGCTTGGCGAAACCTCGCAAGCTGTCAATTCCACGCTCGATCTGGAAATGGTGCTCAACACCATCGTGACGAAGGCCGTACAGCTCTCAGGCACCGAAGCCGGTGCAATTTATGTTTTCGATATCGGACGCGAATTCCGACTGCGCGCAACCTATGGGATGGATCAGACTCTTATTACCGCGCTAGGCGAAGCTCACATCCGAACCGACGAACAGAATATCGCGCTGATGCTCGCGAATCGCGACGTAGTCCAGGTCTCCGATCTAGCCGAGGTGGCGCGCTCGCCCGTTGACGATATCGTATTTCGCGCCGGTTACCGCGCCCGGTTTGCCGCTCCTTTGTTCAGCGGCGATGACATCGTCGGTTTATTGGTAGTTCGCCGCCGAACGCCCGGTGCGTTTCTGGAAAACACCGTCGACTTGATGAAGACTTTCGCGGCGCAATCGGCGCTGGCAATTCAGAACGCGCGGCTGTTCCACGAGATCGAGGAGAAAGGCCGCGAACTCGAAGTTGCAAGCAAGCACAAATCGCAATTTCTCGCCAATATGAGCCACGAGTTGCGCACGCCGCTCAATGCCATTCTCGGCTACACAGAATTGATGCTTGATAGCATCTACGGCGAGGTTCCGGAGAAGATGCGCGCGGTGCTAGAGCGGGTGCAGACCAATGGCAAGCACTTGCTCGGGCTTGATCAACGACGTGCTCGACTTGTCGAAGATCGAGGCCGGGCAGCTTACACTTTCGCTCGTCGACTACTCGCTGGTCGAATTGGTCCAAAGCGTCTACGTCGCGGTCGAGCCGCTGGCCTCGCAGAAGAATCTGGCGCTGACCACGAAGCTCGAAAAGGGCCTGCCGGCCGGGCGCGGCGACGAGCGTCGGCTCGCTCAGGTGCTGCTCAATCTGGTCGGTAATGCCATCAAGTTCACCGAGAAGGGCGAAGTCGCGATTGAGGCGTCGGCGTCTAATGGCTCCTTTAATGTAGTCGGTACGCGATTCTGGACCGGGCATTGCCGCCGCCGATCAGGAGAAAATCTTCGAGGAGTTCCAGCAGGCAGACAACACTCAGACCAAGAGCAAAGGCGGCACGGGCTTGGGTCTGGCCATTTCGAAGCGCATCATCGAGATGCACGGCGGCCGGATTTGGGTCGAGTCGGCCCCAGGAAAGGGGTCGACATTCTCATTCACAGTTCCCATCAAAGTTGCACAACAACATCCGGACCGGCCATGACCAGGCGCATTCTCGTGGTCGAGGATCAGGAGGACAACCGGCAAATCCTACGCGACCTCTTGGGTAGCGCCGGCTACGAGATGATTGAGGTTGAAGATGGCGAGGCAGCTTGCAGGGCGGCGAAGGAGTATCGGCCTGACCTCATCCTGATGGATGTTCAGTTGCCGTTGCTTGACGGCTACGAGGCAACGCGCCGAATCAAGGCTGATCCGGCGTTGCGATCAACTCTGATCATCGCCGTCACGTCGTATGCGCTGAGCGGCGAAGAAGAAAAGGCGCGGGCCGCTGGCTGCGATGATTTTGTGGCCAAACCGTATAGTCCGCGCCAACTGTTGGCGAAGATTCGGCAACACCTCTCCCAATAGGACACGTCGAATTGCTGCACCTGCTCAGGGCAGCTCATGGCACAAAGCAGACATGAGCCATGTCTGTTTCGATGTCAGCTTTTCACGGGTAAAGCGGACTTGGCGATTTTATCGGTACGCGAGGCGCGATTGGCGGCAGCCAAAGATCGCCCGCCAACGCTTTCACGGTACGTAAAAGCTCTGCATTTTCGCGCCTTCGCTCGATCGCTTCCGCCGTATAGCACCCGTGCTTATAAGCATTTCTATTCCCCTTCGAAGCGCCCGTGGAAGGGCCGCCGTGCATCCGGCAACGGCCGTTTCTAATCGCTGGCGATTTGCAGGGGCTTCCTTAGCGCGTCCGGGCTAGACGCCCTCCGCATTGGATTGTCGCCGATCACTTGCGCGGCGCGGCATTTCATGACCAACCATCGCTACGGTCTAACCCGACAAAGCACAGCGTGCCGAGCATGATCGATTATCCGGAGGCCTGACGGAAAGAAATGGGTCGCTTTGAAACTACGGCGCGAACGTACGCTGCGCGGCGCGAACCCTATCCGCCATCCTTCTTCGCTGCCGCGGCTGACGCCCTGAAGCTTAACCGTCGCGAAGCCTTGATCGATCTGGGGACGGGGCCCGGCGTGCTGGCGCTCGGTTTCGCGCCCTATGTCGGCTGCGTTGTCGGCGTCGACCCCGAGCCGTTGATGGTGGCCGAAGCGCGTCGCGCAGCCGCCGCTGCCAAGATCAATTTGCCGCTCATTGAAGGGCGGGCGGAAGACCTGCCTGCTGACGTCGGCAGTTTCCATGTCATCACCATTGGACGTGCGCTGCACTGGCTGGATCGTGAGGCGACACTCGCTGCAATCGATAGAATTCTTGCGCCGGGCGGCCGCATACTAATCTGCGGATCAACGACCGTTCCCGGCCAAGCCAATCCGTGGCGCTCGGCTTACGAGGCTACACTTCGGTTGTGGGGCGAGAGCCGCGACCCCAGCTACCGCCGGCTTTACGAACATTGGTTTGACAGCAGCCGTTTTGAAAAGACCGCCGAGATTAGCGTCGGACACAGCCAGGACATCACGCCGGAGGCCTTGGTCGAACGCGCGCTGACGCGGTCGACAACCTCGCCGGCCATCCTGGGCCCGCGGCTGGCAGCTTTTCGAGTTGCGCTCCTTGAAGCTTTGGCGCCTTTTTTTCCCGATCAGATCGGCCTCGAGGTCGTTGAGGCCAGGGCAGTTATTTTTATCTCGCGGTGAGAGCTGCCAAAGAAGTGAACCACTTCCGCTTTGAGGATCGTTAACGAGGGCATAACAAACATCACCCGAGCAAATCAAAGCGGCGAAAATGACCCGTTTCCGACGCCCCGCCGACGCGGAGGGCGACTTCAACGTCGCTGCCAGGATTGATAAGATTTCGGCTCCGCCTGCCGGAGGCAGGAACGGTTCCGCACACTCGGTGGTCGAGAGTCGATCGGCTCCGAAAGGTAATCTAACTTCTGATGATCCGCAGCGACAGCCAGTTCTTGACGACCCACGTTGGCAGCCTCCCGCGCCCCGACGAGCTAATCCAGTCGATGTACGCGAAGGAGGATGGCCAAACCGTCGACCGGGCGCTTCTTGCTGCCCAGATCCGCGCCGCCGTCGCCTCGGTGGTGGCAAAGCAGCGAGAAGCGGGCGTTGCCATCGTCAGTGACGGCGAGATGTCAAAACCGAGCTACGCGACCTACGTCAAGGATCGGCTCGCCGGTTTCGGGGGAACAGGAAACACGTTCGTTTACCAAGATCTTGTGGACTTTCCCAATTTGGCGAAGCGGGTGTTCGGCGACCCCGGCCGGTCGAGGCGCAAGACTCCGGCATGCAATGCTCCGATTAAGGTCGCGGATGCCGACCAGGTCCGCGCCGACATCGAGAACCTTCGCGCAGCGCTGGGCCAGACACAGCCCGGTCAGGGCTTCCTCACTGCCGCATCGCCAGGCGTCGTCTCTTTGTTTTTTCGCAATGATTATTATCCATCACAGGAGGCTTATCTTGAAGCCATTGCTTCGGCGATGCGCCCCGAATACGAGGCAATCGTCGCCGCCGGCTTCTGCCTTCAGCTTGATTGCCCCGACTTGGCAATGGGCAGGCACATCCAATATGCGTCGCTCGACCTCACGACATTCAAGAAGCGCGCTGCTGCACATGTCGAGGCACTCAATCACGCGCTCGCCAATATCCCGTCCGATCGAGTTCGTATTCATCTCTGCTGGGGCAATTATGAGGGACCCCACCATTGCGACGTGCCGCTTGCCGACATCATCGATCTCGCCTTCGCCGTGCGCGCCGACGGGATTTCGTTTGAGGCTGCCAATCCGCGGCATGCCCACGAATGGGCCCTATTCGAGGCCGTGAAACTGCCGCCGGACAAGGTGCTGATCCCTGGCGTGATCGAATCTAAATCCAATTTCATCGAACATCCCGAACTCATTGCCGACCGCATTGGCAACTATGCCAAACTCGTCGGCCGGGAAAACGTGATCGCGGGAAGCGATTGCGGGTTCGGCACGTGGGTCGGCCAAGCCGCCGTCGACCCAGACGTGGTATGGGCAAAGCTCCGGGCAATGGCAGACGGTGCGCGCATCGCCACGAAGCGCTTCTGGAATTAAGGCTTGATCGGCTGGCCCGTGTCATCACTTTGTGGGCATGGCGTTGCGAGCACCGAGTGCTAGGCCGATTCCCAAAAAACATTGCGCGGTGCCTTCCGAAATACAGATGGGAGTCGCGGCATGAAAATCGGCCAGCTCAAGCGGCGCGAGTTCGTGACGCTATCTGCCCGATTTAATCTTCTTGTGGCGTGGTAAGGAGAATTGAATTTTCCACGCCTTATGTAGCCTCTCGCCGTAACGCGGAAGCCAGCGCTTTGACGACTGAGGAGACGACCATGGAAAGCGAAAGGCAGTCTCGCGGGATTGCGGGCATCTCGCGAGCGTTCCTGATAATCGTCGCACTCATCGGCTTCGACCCGAACAATGCAACGCGGGCGGCGGACGTGTCGAAGTCGGACACGGCCATGAAGGATCGCGTTGAGGCGCTGATCCCGGATATCGAAGCCTACATCGCCAGCGGGATGCGGGGGTTCGACGTGCCCGGCTTAGCGCTCGGAATCGTCGCCGGCGACAAACTCATCTACGCCAAGGGCTTCGGGGTGCGAAGTAAGAGCGGGGGGATGCCGGTCGATACACGCACGATCTTCCAGATCGGTTCGAACGCCAAAGCATTCCTCGCTGCGACCGAGGCGATCATGGTCGATCGCGGTAAACTGCGATGGGACGACCGCGTCGTCGATCTCGATCCGGAATTTCAGCTAAAAGACCCTTGGGTCACGCGCGAGTTCCGAGTCTTCGACCTGCTTGCTCAACGCTCCGGGCTTCCACCCCTGGTCAACGACATGCTCGCCATGACCGATTTTGACGAAGCGGCGTTGATACGCTCGCTGCGCGATGTCGAACCGGTATCGAGTTTCCGAACGACCTTTGCCTACACCAACATCACGCACCTTTTGGCCAGCCGGATCGTCGCGAAGGCCGCGAACGCGGCGGATTGGAATACAGTGCTTCGGCAGGAGCTGCTTGATCCACTGAACATGAAGGACTCGTCCTATACGGCCGAAGCCATCGAAGCCTCCGACAATCATGCGAACGGTCACCGCTGGTCGCCGGAAGGCACGACGGAGACGCCATTCACCCCGATTTTCCCCTATCACTTGGCTGGAGCCGGCGACATCAACTCAAATGTCGAGGATATGTCGCGTTGGGTTCGCCTGCAGCTCGGCGGCGGCAGCTTCGAGGGGCGCTCCATCGTCTCGCCGGATAATCTCGCCTTTACGCGCACGCCTAAAGTTGGGCTCAACGACAAGATGTCCTACGCACTGGGTTGGTATATCTACGCGACGCCGTACGGGGACATTGTGTGGCACGATGGAGACGCCCTGAGCTTCGGCTCCTTTGTCGGCTTCGCGCCTGACAAAAATGTCGGCGTCGTTATCCTCAGCAACGAAACGAACGTGGGATTTCCTGCTGCGTTAGGGCTATGGGTGTTGGAACGGATTTTCGGCAATCCCCAGCGCGACCACGTAGCGGACAGGCTCAAGGAAGCGAAGGCGAGCTTTGAGGCGGCCGCCAAAGTGTTCGCCAAGCCTACCAATCCGCGGCCGTTCCCGCCGTTGGCGCCGCTTGCCGGCAATTTTGTCAATCCAAGCTTCGGCGCAGCGAAGGTTTCGCAGGACGGCGACACACTCGTTATGCAGCTCGCCGCCACGGAGGCCATGTTCAGGCTCGAGCCTTGGGACGGTGACGTCTTCATCGCCAAGCTCATGCCGACCGGCCGGTTCGCGCCCATCGTCGACCTAGGCTACATGACGAGGGGATTTGCTCAGTTTCAAATGGATAAGGACGGCAAGCTCGCTCTGCTGCGGCTCTCCTGCGAATATGGTCAAGCCTATGAGTTCCGGCGGGAATAGAGGCTCTCTTTGGCCGGGACCGGCCCGCCGTCTTGCGGCTGGCTAGGACGGGCCTCCGCTTAGCCATTGGCATAACGATGTACCTCGCCGCTCGCATTGCCTTGCTTCTTGCCACACTCTTCGCCGTGCTGGACGCGGACGCCGCCCGTGCTCTGGAAAACGCGGACTTCGCGGGCCTCGTCAATATCGGCGGGGGTCGCCGGATCTATCTTGAGTGCCGCGGCGCCGGATCGCCCGTCGTCGTGCTGGTCGGCGGCCTGAGAGCGTCCGCCGCGGATTGGCGCGCATCCGACAAATCGACGCCGGCGGTGTTTCCCGAGGTCGCCAAGTTTACCCGAGTGTGCGCCTACGACCGTCCCGGAACACCTGTCAATGACAAACCGAGCCGCAGCGACCCAGCGCCTCAGCCGACGACTGCCGCGGATGCAGTCGCGGATTTGCATGCGCTGCTGAGCGCGGCTGGCGCGGCGAGGCCCTACGTGCTTGTCGGGCACTCTTATGGCGGTCTGATCGTCAGGCTTTATGCGAGCGCGTATCCGCACGAGGTATCCGGTCTGGTCCTCGTCGATGCGCTCAGCGAGGGGCTTCGGGATGCGGAGACACCGAGTGAGTGGGCGATTCAGCGAAGGCTGATCGAGGGCATCGACCCGCAGAGCCTGGCCTTGTACCCGGCCCTTGAAGAGATCGATGCGGACCGCAGCCTCGATCAGGTTCGCGCAGCTTCTCCACTCCGGCCGCTCCCGCTGGTGGTGTTGTCCGCTGACCGGCCCTGGGGTCCTCAGGTCCGGTCAATGGTCGCCCGGGGCGAACTGCCGGCTGATGTTCCGCCGGACTTCGGCTACGTCACCGACGCTGCACAGAAAAAGGCGCAGGAGAAGCTCGCTCACCTTGCACCGGACGCGGAGCACATAACCAATACGAACAGCGGCCACGAGATCCACAAGGAACAGCCGCAACTCGTCGTTGATTTCATCCGCAAGGTCGTTGAGGCTGTCCGTAAGGGAAGCCGCGGACTGCCGCGCTGATCAGTCGCCGGCCAGACGGGCACGAGGGCAGGTCGGACGAAACCCACCGCAGCCCGCCGGACGCATCGCGGACGGACAACACGCGCGCGCCGTCTGCAGCGCGAAAACCGACGCGAATGGCACGAACCGCCCTAGCGCAATGTCCGCTCTCCGCTCGCTTTCGGGGTCAAAGCAGAAGTGAGGCGACGAGACCGAAAACGTGCCGCACGACCCAAAGCATCCATAACGTTGGCAGATGCTTTTGCCTGCCAAAAATTCGGAGCAGCTAGCAATCTCAATCATGTCGAGATCACGCAGCAAACCGCGCGACCGCCTTTTCGTCCCAGTCGAGTCCAAGGCCCGGTCCTCCGGGCGTGATCCGGCCGTCGACTACCCGCAGCGGCTCGGCGAGCACCGAGCCCGCGAGGTCCAGCCACTCGACTAAGTGAACCGTCGGCGTGACCGCCATGACGTGGGCACTCGCCTCGGCAAAAATGTGACTTGAGACCGGTAACCCCGCTGCCTCGGCAAGACCGGCAGCGGATAACCAACCTGTGATGCCGCCGATCTTCATCAGATCGAGCATCGCGTGATCCGAGGCGTTTGCGGAAATTGCCGCCGCCATGCCAGCGGGAAACCACCAGTTCTCGCCGGTCTGTATGGTTGCCCCCGTCGCCCTTCGAACCTGGGCGTGGCCGGCGAGGTCTTCTGCCTTCACCGGCTCCTCGATCCAATGCAGGTCGAATTCCGTGAGCCGTTTGACGCGCCGAATGGCCTCTGGCACGTCGAGTGCCTGGTTGAAATCGACCATCAGCCGGACGTCCGACCCGATGATCTCGCGCACTCGGCGCACTGTCGCAACGTCGCGATCAAGGTCACCATCGCCGACCTTGATCTTGATGGCGTTGAAGCCGGAGGCAACCGACCCTGCCAATACATCGGCGTCGACGTTCGGATCGACCACGCCGTAGCTATCGTACGCCTCGAGCGGACGCACGGTTCCACCCAAGAGCCGCACGACTGGCAGTCCGGCAGCCCGCCCCAATGCATCCCACAACGCCATGTCGATGCCCGACACGGCCATGCCCACGAGTCCTTGCCATCCGATCAAGCGGAAGCGCCGGTCGAAATGGCGCATGACGTTCTGCGGGGCCACCGACATCCCGACCAGCTCTGCTCCGATGTCGCCGACAAGCCGATGCAAGGCCGGTAGTGCCGTCGGGGTGTAGGCGAAGATGTAGGCGTTGCCGGTGATGCCTTCGCGGGTGGCGACCTCGATCAGCACCAGCGGGGCGGCAGGTATGGTTCCGACGGCTGTTCTCACCGGACGGACGAGCGGAGCGACGACTGCCTTCGCAGTGAGACTTGCGATTACCAGGTGCGGAACGCTCACGGTGGCCTCCTAAGTAGCGGCGTGAGGCCTCGTTACGAGGTCGGCAAATCTCTGTAAATTCACTCATGAGTATACTATCAGGAGCTTTCCATGCCGCGCGCGCGAGCCGTCACCCGGGCCCGCATCGTCCAGGGCGCCTATTCGCTGTTCTATCGTGCAGGCTTCGCGCGCGTGACCATGGACGAGATTGCAGCCAGCGCAGGCGTCACCAAGCGGACGCTCTACGCGCACTACGACAGCAAGGACTCGCTCCTCGCTGACGTGCTCGAACACCATCATCAGATGGCGCTTGCACGCATCGAAACCTGGGCAAGCAAGCTTGCGACGCACGATCCGAACTCTATCGACAAGCTGTTCGCGGATCTGGCGATATGGAGCAGCGGCCGAGGCTGGACCGGTGCGGGTTTTACAAGGCTCGTCATGGAGCTTGCGGATTTGCCCGGTCATCCGGCGCGCAAGATCGCCAGACGGCACAAGGCGGCTGTCGAGGCGCGGCTCGCTGCCGCGTTTGGATCGGCTCAGGCTGCCGCCCAGATAATGTTGCTGATCGAGGGCACGCTCACGCTCCTGCTCGTGCACGGTGACCGGCGTTACGCCAAAATCGCCGCTGTCGCGGCCAAGACGCTGATACATTCATCTTAGGCAGCAATGAAGCGCCGTCCCGCTCATCCTCGCAGCGCACTCGCGCTCAAATCGCGACACCGACCGTCGAGGTCGGATTGGCACCGAGCCGAACTGGATTTCCATTGGCATCCGCTACCGGTTCTACGTCAGTTCGGCGCTGCTGAAAGGTCGCAAGGCCCAAGCCGGCGCCGTGTCTCGTGTTCCGGCGGCGGACCTCGAAACCGCCGTGATAAAGGCCATTCAGAAGAAACTTGGCGAATTCTGATTCTCGGCGGCGACCTAAACCCAAACTCAGATAGTCGCAAGTCACGTTGGCCGCGTAGTGCTCAAGGAAAATCAGTTCGTCGTCACACTCAAGGTTTCAGAGAGCGCGACCCCGAGTGTTATTGCGTTTCCATGGGCGAAAAAGCGACGGCGTGACTTTTTCCAGATCGAGGTCGACGGCAACTCCGGCACCAGTTCGCAACCTAATCCCATGCTCGCCCAGGCCGTCCTTCGCGCTCAAACGTGGCTGAAGCTGCTGAGCGACGGTTCCTATGGCTCAATCGATGCGCTCGCTAGGGCCATCAACTTGCATCCGAAGGTAATTCGAAAAGCTATTCGTACCGCGTTCCTATCGCCCCAAGAAGATCACTAAATCTTTGCTGCCAAGAACGCCTTTTGCACATCTCTGAGGCTAGGCGACTTGGATCGTGTCGACGCTTTTAAAATGGCGCGAACAGGAGCTGCAAGCGTCGTCAGCTAGCTGTGAGCTTTCCATCGGTTGTCCATCCGGCCCTTGCCGAGAGAAGCTGAAGTTGTCGAAGCCTCAGCAACCCAGGAGGACCGGATGAACATGCACAGAACGCCCGGCTGACGCCACGCGGTCGAGAGCGGATCGTGGAACTGGTTGCGAACGGGCAGACGCCGAAGGCCGTCAGCGTAGCCGTAGGCGTCTGCCCGCGAACAGTGCGCAAATGGCTAAAACGATATGACAGCGAGGGTATCGCCGGGCTGCAGGACCGCAGACTCGCGACCTCATCGCTTGCATCGGCCGACACCGCAGCCGGTTGTCGAACGCGTTGAGGCGCTTCGGCGTCAGCGACTGACGGGCAAGGCGATCGCGGCCGAGGTCGGCGTCTCGGAGGCCACGGTGAGCCGCATTTTACGCCGGTTAGGGCTGAACAAGCTGAGCGCCATGGAGCCGGCTGAGCCGGTTCGACGCTACGAACGCGAGAAGCCGGGCGAACTCATCCACCTCGATATCAAAAAGCTCGGCAAAATCGGCTCCATCGGGCATCGCATCACCGGACACCGAACTGGCATGGTCAACCGCCATCTTGGTATCGGCTGGGAGTTCGTTCACGTCTGCATCGACGATGCCTCCCGCATCGCCTTCAGCCGCGTGATGAAGGACGAGAGAAAGGAAAGCGCTGTCGCCTTCCTCAAAGCAGCCGTCGCTTACTATGCCAGCCTGGGCGTGAAGATCGAGCGCGTCATGACTGACAACGGATCGTGCTATCGTTCCAGAGCTTTCGGTCGAGCTTGCAAACGGCTTGGCCTCAAGCTCATCTTCACCAGGCCGTATACCCCAAAAACCAACGGCAAGGCCGAGCGCTTCATCCAGACCAGCTTGCGCGAATGGGCTTATGCTCGGGCCTACAACACCTCACACGAACGAACCGCCGAATTGCCAAGATGGCTTCACCGCTACAATTGGCACAGGCCTCATGGCAGCATCGGATCAAAACCGCCCATCAGCAAACTCAGCTTGGCTAGAAACAACCTATTGAGGCTCCACA